>JBAQLS010000014.1:0-6485 GCA_049302075.1 Carboxydocellales bacterium
ACCACCAACCACCACTCTACCACCAACCACCACTCTACCACCAACCACCACTCTACCACCAACCACCACTCTACCACCAACCACCACTCTACCACCAACCACCACTCTACCACCAACCACCACTACAATACCCTCTACGCAAATTTATATAGTGCTGCCTGGGGATACCTTGACTATTATAGCCGCCAGATTTAATACCACAGTTGCAGAATTGGTTCGGCTGAATAATTTAACTAATCCAAACCTAATTTATGCCGGACAGCAGTTGATCGTACCGATACTGCCCACCACCACACTACCACCCACAACCACCCACAACCACAACTCCATCTGTTGAAGTATATATCTACGAAATAAAATTTGGGTATACTTTAGATAGTATTGCCGACCAGTATAATACCTCCGTGGAACTGATAGCTATTATTAACAACATTAGTAATCCAAACCAAATTTACTCTAAGCAAATAATTAAGATCATCCCAAACCTGCGTAAGTAACCTAGTGTATAAGAAATAGAGACTATCCCAATTTATTATTGAGGTAGCCTCTATTTTACTGTTTAAATTTGTAGAAAATATGTCTTATTTGTAGAAACTTGTCAAAGCACAGAATAAATACAAGGACTTTTATCTTCAGGAGAGAAAGTGGCTAGGTCAGGTTAGACCTGACAGTACATCCGACAAAAACAAAGCTAGCCTGGATTTGGACTGACAAAGACGGATTTGACTTCTTAGGGATGCACCATCGAAAAGCCAAAGCAGAAACATCTCAGGGGAGAGTATATTACACCACCCAACAATGGCTAACCAAGAAGGCGGAGCAGCATATCCGAGATGAGGTGAAAGCAAGATTAGCCCCTCCATCGGCAAGAGTGATGTCAGTGCAGAATATCCTGAAAATTCATACTTAATTTTCATATACTGTTGGTGCCACGTTAGTGGCATGGATGTCTAGACGGGTTTTTCAACAAGCCTGCTCGGGGTCTAGGTATAAGCGATTTTGCGACAGCCTGTCTGGGATAAAAAATAGGGTATCCACAAACTAAAAAAACCAGTCGTGGACTGGTTTTAATTTCTGGTGCCGAAGGCCGGACTCGAACCGGCACGTGGGGCTACCACGCCAGATTTTGAGTCTGGTGCGTCTGCCAATTCCGCCACTTCGGCATAATATGGCGGAGAAGGAGGGATTTGAACCCTCGCGGGACTCACGCCCCCTACAGTCTTAGCAGGACCGCCTCTTCAGCCACTTGAGTACTTCTCCGCGTTGTATGGAGCTACTAAACCGGAACCGAACCGGCAACCTTATCCTTACCAAGGATACGCTCTACCGACTGAGCTATAGTAGCAATTTTGGTCGGAGCGACACGACTTGAACGTGCGGCCTCTACCACCCCAAGGTAGCGCTCTACCAAGCTGAGCTACGCCCCGACGGACAATAACTAGTTTATAATATCCTGGCTCAAAAGTCAATGTTCCAACCATGGATATAATTGATTTAGCTACGTTTTGGTAGGTTGTCTTTGACTTAACGCTGGTATGCAAGGTTTCTTGATGGTACTGGTTTTATAAACGAGATGCCTGCAAAATTAACTTTCAGGTCATCTTTATTTATATTCACACTTCTGTTGTTGTTCTACATACATTGAGTTGAAGAAACCTTCAACAGGGGGGATGCAGGATGAGAATTGGGGATATTGTAACTACTAAGTCATATGGAAAGTCCTTGCATTTCCTGATTCTTGGCTACTTTTCCGATATGCTTAGTGGCAAAACAGTAGCGGTACTAGCTCTGTTAGACCCAGCCTTGATTCTTACCGCCACTGAGGATGATTTAATAGCCACTGAACTTTGTACGTTGTTTGCGGAGCAGGAGGACTCGATGCTCCACTAATAGGCTGTTAAAATTCCCCGTCTAGCTTTGTCGCCAGCTATGACCTTATATCGTCGACGTACAAGGAGTACACCTGTGGTTTTGTCATAGCCGTCTTCGTGCTAGGCGGGTTTTTTAACAGCCTGCTCGGGTCTTTTAAGTAAGTATTCGACAGCCTGCTTTTGCGAATGTTATAACAAAATAAAAGGCGTATATGCCTAATTACAAGTACTCCTTTGGCATAGGGGCAAATCTGTCTTCGTGCTGAGGAGGAATATTCGCATCTGCCTTGAATTATACTAGAAAAGATATAGGAAAGGGGATGGGCCGGTGGGAAATCAAAGGAACTTTGCTTTAATTGCTGAGGAAATTGTTGAGCGTGCAGGTAATGCTGGTGCTAATCTGGCTGAGGCCTATCTTTTACAGGCAAAGGAGCTGACCATAGAGGTAGCAAATGGCGCTGTGGAAACATTAAAGCTAGCTGAGGATCAGGGCGTAGGAGTTAGAGTATTTAAGGGTCAAAGAATGGGTTTTGCTTATAGTTCGGATCTGAGTCAACAGGCCTTGGAGGAGACCATTCGCCAGGCTTTGGATAACTCGGAAAAGACGGAAAAGGACCAATATAATACCATGCCTACCGGTGATTATAACTATCCTCAGTTAGATATTTTTGATGCTCAGATTAAGCAGGTATCAATCGAGGACAAAATCAAACTGGCTAAAGAAATAGAAAATGTCGCCCGGGCTGCTGACCCGAGAATTAAAATAACCGAAACTTCTGCCTATTCGGATAGCGAGTATATAGTTACAATTGCTAACTCTGCCGGACTTAAAGCCAGTTACCAGGGCACCTACTGTGCTGCCTATGCTTTCATAGTAGCAGAAGAAAATGGGGACAGCCAAAACGGTTTTGGTTTGCAATACGCCTTAAAATACAGCCAAATCAACCCAGAAACGATCGGTAAAGAGGCTGCCATGAAGGCTGTCCGGATGCTAGGAGCTAAAACAATTCATACCCAAAAAACAACTATTGTTCTGGATCCGAAAGTGGCAACTAGTTTTCTAGGTGTTTTGGCACCGGCACTTTCTGCAGATGCGGTTCAAAAAGGTAAGTCCCTCTTTGCAGGAAAAGTTGGCCAAACAGTGGCCTCCCCCTTATTGAATATTACTGATAATGGATGCCTGTCCGGGGCGGTAATGTCAGCTCCCTTTGATGGGGAAGGAGTACCAACCTCAGAAACGGTATTAATAAAAGACGGAGTGCTGCAAGGATTTTTATATAATTCGTATACTGCGGCCAAAGCTGGGGTAAAATCCACGGGTAATGGCTCTAGGGGTTCTTTTAAGGGAACTCCGGAAGTAGGGGTTACTAATTTTTACATTCAAGCTGGCCAATTAAGTAGTACAGAGCTTTGTAAAGGTGTAGAGCAGGGGTTATACATAACTGAAGTGTTAGGAATGCATACAGCAAACCCTATTTCCGGTGACTTCTCCATTGGGGTATCCGGTCTTTGGCTGGAAAAAGGAGTTTTTACTTACCCTGTCCGCGGAGTAAATGTTGCTGGAAATCTATTGGAACTATTAAGCCAAATCCAAGTTGTGGCCAATGACCTTGAGTTTATAGGCAGTAAAGGTTCACCGACCATCCGCATCGACGGGATAATGCTCAGCGGTCATTGAGTAACTAAACTGCTACTTTCCAAGGTCAGTAAATTGTGGTAAAATGCTGTGGGATAGTTTTTAACCAAGCTTACAGGCGGTGAACAAAATGAACAAAATTTTAGTAATTCACGGACCTAACTTAAATCTCCTGGGAGTAAGGGAGCCGGGTGTATATGGACAGGCCTCCCTAGACAAGATTAACAGCTTAATTGGGGAGACTGCTAAAGAGCTCAAGCTTACTATAGAGTTTTTCCAATCTAACATTGAAGGAGAGCTTATTAACTGTATTCATCAGGCTTTAGGACAAGTGCAAGCAATTATCATTAACCCTGGAGCATATACCCATTACAGTATTGCCATTAGAGATGCTATATCTGCAGTGGCTATTCCCACTGTTGAAGTACATATTTCCAATGTTCAGGCAAGAGAAGAATTTCGACACCATTCGGTAATCGCACCTGTTGCGGTGGGGACAATTGCCGGCTTTGGAATTCATAGCTATGTCCTAGCCCTCCGAGCTGTGGACTATTTATTAAACAAGGGGGATTAAGGTGCAACGCCGTTTAAAAAAATACCGTTCCCTGTTGAGCGAAAAGGGTAGGAAAGCAGCCCTGATAATGAGACCGGAAAATATCAAGTATTTAAGTGGTTTTAACGGTTCCTCCGGTTACCTATTTATCTCCATGGAGCAAGCATTATTATTTACCGACAGCCGTTATACCCAACAGGCTAAGGAACAAGCGCCTTATTTTACTATAATCGAACACGCGATTAAATGGGAGGACAAGCTAGCTGAGTTTATTCAAGAGTCTGGAGTAGGGGAAGTTGTTTTTGAAAAGGATTTTCTAACCTATGCCCAGTACAAAAACATATTAGAAAAGTTAACCCTTGTAAAATGGATACCTGAAGAAGGCTTGGTGGAAAAGCTTCGGATTATTAAGGATGAACAAGAGCTTAAATTACTGCGCCAAGCTGTAGCTCAGGCTGACCAGGGTTATAACTATATTTTAGACTTGATTAAACCAGGCCGGACAGAGATGCAAATTGGGTTGGAGCTGGAATTTTATCTGCGCCGGATTGGAGCGGAGAAAACTGCTTTCGATTTTATTATTGCTTCCGGGCTGCGCTCGTCTTTGCCCCACGGTTTAGCTTCAGATAAATTAATTCAGGTTGGGGAACAGGTTAAAATGGACTTTGGAGCGGTATTCCGTGGTTATCATTCCGACCTTACCAGGACTGTTTTTGTAGGCGAAGCTAATGCTAAGTTTAAGGAAATTTATCATATCGTTCTAGAAGCTCAAGAAAGGGCTATTGCTGCTATTGAACCTGGAAAGACGGGTAAAGACATTGACGGTGTAGCCAGGGATTTTATTACCGCCCAAGGATATGGTGAAAGCTTCGGTCATGGATTAGGCCATGGTGTAGGGTTAATGATTCATGAAGGCCCACGCTTATCTACCGCAGCAGATGAACTACTAGAAGCGGGGATGGTTGTAACTGTAGAACCGGGAATTTATCTCCAGGGTTGGGGAGGAGTACGAATTGAGGATATGGTTCTAGTTACAGCAGCTGGTAGTGAAATTCTTACTAAAGCTCCCAAAGCTCTAATAGAGCTTACATAACACAATTTAGGAGGTTAACAAAAATGATTTCCAGTAATGATTTTCGAACCGGGACGACTATAGAACTAGATGGGGATGTTTTCGCAATTGTAGATTTTCAACACGTTAAGCCTGGCAAAGGTGCTGCATTTGTACGTACTAAGCTGAAAAATGTAAAGACCGGCGGGGTGGTAGAAAAAACCTTTAATGCTGGCGAGAAGGTTCCCAAGGCTCACGTTGAGCGTAGGGAGATGCAGTATATGTATAATGACGGAGAGGATTATAACTTCATGGACAACGAATCCTTTGAACAGGTTATGCTGACTAAGGACCAACTTGGGGATGGAGTTAAGTATTTGAAGGATAATATGAACATAGGTGTGATGACCTTTCAGGGTAAGACTATAGGTGTTGATTTACCTAACTTTGTAGAATTAAAGGTTGTTGAAACCCCACCCGGGATAAAAGGAGATACTGCTTCTGGCGGTACCAAGCCGGCTACAGTAGAGAGTGGTGCAGTTGTTCAGGTTCCATTTTTCGTGGAAATAGGCGACGTACTACAGATTGACACTCGCTCTGGTTCTTATCTAAAACGAGTCTGATTTATTAGAATTAGTGTTAAGTTATTTAGGTCAGGGTATAATAAACCTAGCTGGTGGTAAACTAATTAATATATGCGGTTAAACATTATTCAGCGATTTTATCACATAAGGGGGTCTTTAATTGAAAGAGCTTAAACAAAGGGTTAGCTACCTTCAAGGATTGGCTGACGGTCTTGATGTAGGCAAGGAAACCAAAGAAGGACGTCTTTTCACTGAGATAATCGATGTACTGGGACAGTTTGCCGACTATATTGAGGATCTAGAAGCAGCTCAAGTTGAATTAGAAGATTATGTGGAAAGCATCAATGAAGATCTCAATGAACTGGAAGATGAAGTCTTTGAAGATGAGGATGAACATGAGTGTGATTGTGGCTGTGAAGAAGAATTTGTGGATGTAGAATGTCCGAAGTGTCATGAAATTGTTTGTTTTGAGGCCGACATTTTGGAAGATGAAGACTCCATTGAGGTTACCTGCCCTAATTGTAATGAGGTTGTTTTTGTAAATGACGGTGAAATCCTAGAGATGGAAGCCGGGGAAAGTTTAGGCAGACATGTGGCCAAAAAGGATGAGGATATTTAAAGCAGGCCGTTAAAATTCCCCGTCTAGCATGTCACCAGAATTGCCAAGGTCCTTACGGCTGTTAAAAATCCCCGTCTAGCTTTGTCGCCAGCTGTAACAAGGTCCTCGACGTACAAGGAGTACGCCTTGCGGCCTTGTTACAGCTGGCTTCGCGCTATACGGGTTTTTTAA
>JBAQLS010000015.1:0-35307 GCA_049302075.1 Carboxydocellales bacterium
TTTTTGTTTTTCTCTGCTTTAGGGGGCTTGGCCAATGCGCTGCGTACAAATCCTGTAAAATTACCTAAATCCACTTCCTGCAGGGCAAACCTGAGCATTCCGTCCAGGCTCCCTAAGTTTAAGGCCAGCACCAGCAGAAGGGCGGTGACCTTGGTCCATAGTTTCCGGTTAAAAAGCTTACGCATTAAAGCAAACCTCCTTTAATTTATGTTATTTAGGCTTTAATTTAAAATAAATACACCTTCCGGGGAACTGCCCTGGAAGGTGCTAAAATACGCCGCTGGTATGTTATCCTTCGGCAGCCCGGCTGTCATGACAGGGATTAACCCGGTGGTAGACCCGCAGCTTTGCGCCCCCGTCTTTCGATGGGTTTGCCTTTATCGAGATATGCAATTTATGGGATGAGGCATATAATTGTATATTTTACAGTTTATTCTGCATTTTCCTTCTTTGTCATGAAAAAACTTTATTTCAATTTTCGACATATTTAGACACTAACTGCAAATGCATCTGCAGTTTTGCCCAAAATACACATCCTTCTTGCAAAACGCACTTTTGCACCCTATTATTCAACCCCCTGAGTGCTTATTAGGAATTCAAAAGTAGGCAATAGCACATACTACTATTCCTCGTAGATTTTAGGAAAAACTCTATATGGGTAGGGAAGTAGAATGTATCCTCAGGGATGGAAAGCTAGTTATACGTCCTGTCCGGGAGGAAACCGAATTTGCCGAGGAAATTTTGGCGGATTTTATCAAAAGGGGTATAGCGGAGGACGAATTAAGTGAATTTAAACATGTCAGGGCAGCTATCCGGCCAGCCGTAGAAAGAATGATCCAGGAAGCCAACTCCCTTGCCAGGAATCTGAAAAGTACCGGGGATGACAAAATGAAGGAAATCTTTTCTGGCAAGGAGTTATAATATGCTGTCAGTTGAGTTTCTTGCTCCTGTAGAAAAATTTCTTAAAAACCTTAGGGACAAGGACCTGCTTATCCCCAAAAACAAGAATACACCCTATGCAGGTGTGGAAATTCCCAAAATAAGCCCTTTTGCGATGGTAAACATATCTCCAGCGGGTTTAAAAATGAGTGATTTCTAACATACCTCTAAGGTTGGAGTGAAAATCTTCTACTAAAAATTCGCCTTTAGATAAACAATGCCGGCAAGTGTTCCCCTCACCCCCAAAGTAGCTTCCACAACTGGTACACTGTCTACCCTGGAACTCCTGTAAAATCTTGACCTCGAAAAATTCCGTGGTCAGAATCTGCCCAGCGTAGTTCAGCGCTTTTTCCGGACAGGTTTCCAAGCAAAGACCACAATTCAGACAGCGTTTCGCCTGCCAAGTTAGCTGATTGTCCGTCAATTTGAAGGCTTTGTCCGGACAAATGCTTACACACCCGCCACAGCCGGTACAGGCAGAGCTGGCTTTTATTTCCCGGACAAAGAGCACCTCACCGGGCACTTGGGGAAGACAGTTTAGACCCCGGAGTAAATTGTACCTTCTGCCCGGTATCCGGTTAACCGTCTCGCCAGGCTCACCCGGCAAAGCAGCACCCAGCGCTGTCACAGCCTTTTCTCGTATCCATTGGAAAAATAACCGCCTGCTAACTCCTGCACTTTGAGCCGGTTCTTGGCAAAGTTGAATTCTAGCATTAGCTTTAAATAAATCCCGTCCAAGGTCAACATGGTTAAGAAAATGCTGAAAACCAAGTTTGTAAGCACAGGTCACACACTGCTGGGTAAAGAAAACCAGGTGTTTCTTTTGGGATAACAGGTAGATAAGCTCTCCCTCTGTCAATTGGACGTAACAACAAAGGTTGAAATCCCGCCGATTGGCTTTGTTTAATGTACAACCAAAGGCAACCTCTTCCTGATCCAAACTGCAAATCTCTCTTAGAAAGCCAAAGCTTTCGAAAGTAAAAGCTTCTGTGGGACATGCTGCTCGGCATGCCCCACAGTTTTCACATTTTAAACTATCAAAGCAAATGCTTCTTTCCTGGGACTCAATTGCTCCCGCTGGACAAACCTGCTCACAACTCCTGCAACTTGTCTGAGCATTGCGCTTTAGCAGACAGCGTTCTGAGCGGAAAACAATTTTTTCTCTTAAGAGTCCCTGCAGTTCGCTCATCTTATTTCTCCTTTACAGTTAAGGAAGCGGGCAGGAAATTATACAGCCTTAGGAAAAGAGCTACCACAAAAAACACCAGACTAAAGGGCAAGATAGTAACAGCATACTCTATCAGGGAAGGAGTGTAGGCCCAGGATTGGGCAAAAACAGAGACCCCTTCTTGGAATTGCCCAATGGCAATGGGATAAGCCCAGCCTTCCACCCCAGTCCCCGGCAGGGTCAGGCTTAAGGGGAAAGCGTTAAAGGCCGGGAACATCAGCATTAGGCGGTGGGCAAATACCCCGATAAACAGAAGAATACTGCCAAAAATCAGGGAATTGAAGGAGCTCCTTCCTTTTTTGCTAAAGAAATAAAACATGGTAAAAGCGGGTAAAATAATTTCCACAGCATAAAGAGGACCATAACGGCCAAAGACCAGGGAAAGTACCTCATGTGCTTCCGGCTTACCCCACCACCAGTGCACTATCAGGTCCATGGAAACCAGAAAGAAATGCACCACCAAGGCACCGGACACGATTAGCGCTAAGGTTTTAAATGCCTCGGTATGCTGGGCAAACCGTTCCTTACCCACAACCAGGAGAGAAATTAGCAGCACCAGGGCGGTGCCGGAAGCAATCGCCACGGAAATAAAATCCGGAGGCAGCACCGCTGTATTCCACCAGCCACGGGAAGCTTGGGTGGCAAAAATCAGGGCGGTTACCGTGTGAATCAAAATGGCCACTGGCAGACCAACCATTGAAATCCTTTTCGACCATTTCCGAGAAATTATCTCCACTTGATCCTGAGAAAGCTTTTTGGTCCAAACTTTAAGGAATCCGCCGCCGTTCTTCTTCCAATCCGGCAAAAGCTGAACATAAACACTTAAAAAGGTTAGAATCATGTACAAGGTAATAACAATAACGTCCCAAATTAACGGGGAGCGGAAATTTGGGTGTAGTAAAACATTATAAATCCTGTCAATCCGACCCATATCCGGTAGGATCATGGATCCGGCCCCCAAAGTACTGGCAAAGGCAGAAAGGGACGCAATTCTGGTAAAGGGTTTTAATTTTTCCAGGTTAAACAGATACACTGATGAGGAAACAATTAGCCCCCCTGCCGCTATACCCACAAAGAAGGCGAAAGTGGCAATATACAACCCCCAACTGAAAGGGTTGCGCATGTTGGTGACAATTAGGCCCGTCTTAAGTTGATAGCCCCAGGCCAATATACTGAATAGTAAAAAGACCAAGGCAATGCCCAGAACATAATTATTTTTTTTCAAATTTTCCACCTCCTAACGTGACGGTTTAGTTGGGGCCAAATAAAATACTTTTGGTGATGTACCTAATTCCTCCAGCAAGCGGAAAGTCTGCCTTTCCGCCACCAGACGGCTGACCGGGGAATCCGGGTCAGCCAGGTCACCGAAAATCCGTGCTTTGGAAGGACAGGATCGGACACAGGCCGGCAACTCACCCTTTTGGGTATATTGGGCGCAGAAAGTACATTTTTCTACCACGCCTTGGGGGCGGTCCTGGGTATATACCAGCTGGTCACCTTTATCCCGGTGGTCTTCCGGGTAGCCATAATCATACCCGCGCATATACCCTGCTTGCTGTTTGGCTTTTTTAGCGTCTTGCCAGTTGAACTGGCGCACTCCGTAGGGACAGGCGGACATACAATAACGGCAGCCGATACAGCGTTCGTAATCAACCAGCACAACACCCAGTTCATCGGTATAAGTGGCTGCTACCGGGCAAACTTTTTGACAGGGTGCATTTTCACACATCTGGCAGGATACGGGCAAAAAGCTCATCTGTAGTCGTCCTGCTTTACCAACCCCACTCTGGTGCCAGTTGCTTCCCGGGGTAGATACCCGGTTCCACCAGGTCCCCGGTGGCTGGGAATTGTGCTGTTTGCAGGCTACAGCACAGGAGCGACAGCCGATACAACGATCCAGGTCGATGACCATTCCTAATTTCATTAGCTGTCACCTGCCTTTCTTACATCTATCAGGCATTCATTCCAGGCGGTATTGGGCGCCCACATCCCCGGTACGAAATAAATCTCATGGGTAGGCTTGATAAAGGGATAAGTTAAAGAATTATAGGATGCTCCCTGCAAATAGCGGCTCCACCAGCCCTGTTCAAAGACGGCCACTTTCCTGCCAACTCCCGGATCTACTACAGCAAAGGAGGTTACCTTTCCCCGATCATTGTAAAGCTCTACACTATCCCCGTCTTTAATCCCTTTTTCCCGGGCATCCTGGGGGTTTAGCCAGACCCTGGGCTTACCATCCTGCAGTTCGTTCATCCAGATGTTATTTGAGTGGGTGGAGTGCACCCGGTAAATAGCATTACGGGTGATGAAGGTAAATTGATATTTACCCTTGGCCTGTGGATTCAAGGCATATTCGCTTTCTTCAAAGGGTGGTTTATGCACCGGCAGGGCCTCACCCATAGCCAGCATGAGGTCCTCATCCTTGTAAAACTCAATCCTCCCACTTTTGATAAACTGGGCAGTTTGTGCCAGTTTAGCCGGGAGACTGACGGGAGGAAAAGGCTGTTTTAAATTAACTTGTTCCCAAAAAGGGATTTGGCGGTTACCGGGAGTTCCCAGATGAATCCTGACCGGCCCTGCTTTCAGTTGCTGCAGGGTAATCCCTTCCACCGACGGCCCGCCGTTGCGCAGCAAAAGCTCGATTACCTTTTCCGCCGCCTGATCCGGTTCAAGGCCTGGGAAAAAATACTTTTCAAATTCCGGGTTAAGCCTTTTAGCCAGTTCCCTGGCAATCCATAGCTCGGGCTTCCCTTCATAAAGGGGGTTAACCACCGTCTGCTGTAATTGCAGATAAGGGTGCACGGGTGAACCTACCAGCTCCGTTTTTTCATACCAGGTAACCGCCGGGAGGACGACGTCACTGTACTGACAGGTGGTAGTCATTTGAAAATCCATGTTGGCGACGAATTCCAGTTCACCCTGCTCTACCATTTCCCGCAGCTTATTACCCATATTGTGCTGGTCGAAGGGATTGCCCCAACCAAGCAACAGGGCTTTGATGCCGTTTTTCGGCCATTTGGCTTTCATATCTTCCGTAGGACCATGCAAAGCATATAACCAGGGCAGCCAGTTTTGCTTTTTACCTTCCGGAACCCACCACTCGGCCAGCTTAAGACGCACCCGGTACTGACCGGCATAAGTGGAAATCCCCGCTCCGGATTTGCCGATGTTGCCGGTTAAGACCGGGAGCAGGGCCAAGGCCCGGCCTTTTAAGTCACCATGGTACCACTGGTAATTACTGGCCCCATAAACAATGTGTAACGGCTTGGTGGTGGCCATCTCCCGGGCCAGCCGAACTACCCGGTCTCCGGCTACACCGGTAAGCTTTTCTACATATTCAGGCGTGTATTCTACCAGGCTTTCTCTTAACAATTGGAAGGCTGGCTTGACCTGGACCTTTTTCCCGTCCAGCAGCTCCACTTCAATTTCACCTGCCAAAATAATATTAGACGGAAGCTCCAGTTTTTCCGGGTGAACAGCTAAAAACTGCCCGTTATAGGCTACATAGGCCTCCCGATAAGCCGGTATATCGACTGGTTTAACCAGCCCCTTAACCTCCTCCGCCTTTAAGCGTTTACCCGTATCCTGCCGTACCAGCAGGGGAAGGTCTGTAAAGGTTTTGATAAAGGGTTCATCGTACAGCTGCTCTTCAATGATCACCCGGGCCAGGCCTAAAGCCAAAGCACTGTCACTACTAACATTCATTTGTACCCATTCATCAGCTTTGGCTGCTGTGGGGCTATAATTAGGGTCAAACACCACTAACTTGGCACCCCGGTTACGGGCCTCCACCAGAAAATGTGCGTCCGGAAGCCGGGTGGCTAAGATGTTGGAGCCAAACACGGCAACATAGCGGGAATTTAGCCATTCCAAGGGCTCTAATTCCTCGGTCTGGACACCGAAGGTCATCGGCCAGAACATGGGTAAATCCCCATTCATATCATAAGGGTGAAACAGGTTCCAACCCGCCAGCGTGGCTAGAGATACCACCGCACCCTTATGGACGTAGCCGGTACCCCCCACCTGAAAAGATACTCCAATTGAATCAGGTCCGTATTTCTCCGCAATCTCTTTAAGGCGTCCGGCAGTGTGCTCCAGGGCTTCATTCCAGGAGGCTTCTCTAAACTCACCCTTGCCCGGTTTTCCGGTTCTGATTAGCGGCTTTTTCAGCCGGTCTGGCCCGTAAATCAGGTTGACCATAGAGAGGCCTTTCAAACAGCCCCGTGGGTTATACTCTGGCTCCGGATAGTCCGCCGCCTGGATAATGGTCTTGATTTGACCGTTTTCCACCAAGGCTTTCATCCCACAGGCCCCTGTGCAATTTGGCGAACAAGTAGTACGGATGTACTTAGCCGCTCTCGGTAGTTTTTCTTCCGCCCCAGCTTTATGGATAAGCTTGGCTGTCCCAGTTGTTCCCAAAATTACTCCGGTAGCCGCTGAGGCCTTTAAGAATTGGCGACGGGTAATTATAACTCTTCGCTTTTCCAAAGTGTTCCCTCCTATTGCCGAAGTTGGGTATTTTTAGGTTTTGGAATCAACAAGAACTGGGGTCATCCTAAAGTCAATTAGGATAACCCCAGTTCTATATTTCTAGCCAAAGAAACTAAACACTTTTTCAATAAAACTTTTTTTCTTTGCAGCGGGTAGATTAAACCCGGCATCGATAGTCTGCTGAACGGATTGTTCAGCCCTTTGCCTGCCTGACTCCGCAGCCTGATTGCCTAAAATGGCCTGGATATCACCTTGGGCGGTACCCGTTAACTGTAAGTTAAAATGGGTTTGGAGAACACCCAGCACCCCAGGAGTAATAAATTCCGGTGGTGTTGGACCAATATAAATATTCTTAACCCCTAAACTAAACAAGCCTAATAGGATAGCGACCGCTTTTTGCTCAAACCAGGAGAGAATAATAGTTAAGGGCAGGTCATTTACACTGCAGCCAAAGGCATCGGCTAGAGCTAAAGCAATTTTCACACATGATCCAGAGTTATTACACTGACCTAAATCGATGAAGCGTGGAATTTGGGTGCCCGGAACCAGACCATACTCCACATCATTAAATCTGAACTTCCCGCAGGAGGTGGTCAAAATAACGCATTCCGGAGGCAAGGAAATGGCCAACTCACGGTAATATTCCCCACCTTTACCGGGGGCATCACAACCGGCGATTACAAAGAAACGTTTAATCTTACCGGCTTTTACCGCCTGGATAATCTCTGGGGCTATAGCTAACACCGTTTCATGATGGAAACCGGTAGTTAAGGTTTTTTCCGACTTAATATTTGCTTTAGGTAAAGCCAGGGCTTTTTTAATCAGGGGTGAAAAATCATTGTTCTTAATCTTGGGTATTCCTTCTAAACCAGCCGTTTCATAGGTCCACATCCGATCCCCATAATTCCCCTTCCTAACCGGCATCAGGCAGTTAGTGGTGCCTAGGATAGCACCTGGGAAAGCGGCAAATACCTGTATTTGGTCATACCAAGCCTTGCCGAAATTACCCTTGAGCTGCTTATATTTCTTCAAATGGGGATACCCATGGGCCGGTAACATCTCAGAATGAGTGTAGATATTAATATCTTTACCGACCGTTTGTTTCAGCAACTCTTCCAGGGCAAACAGGTTATGTCCGGTTATTAAGATGGAATGGCCCTCCACCTGGTCTTGAGACACGGTGACCGGCTGGGGTATGCCTAATTTCTGGGTATGGGCTTTATCCAGGGTATCCATGACTTTGACCGTTGCCTGACCCACCTTCATGGCCATCTCAATATGCTCCTGGAGGTTGAAGTTGGAGTTGGTTAAGGTTGTGTACAGCGCTTGCTGAGTGATTTTGTTTACCTCATCATCAGAAACCCCTAATTGCTTAGCATGAGTAGCATAAGCCGCAACTCCTTTTAACCCGAAAATGATAATGTCTTGTAAGCTGGCAATATCCTCATTTTTTCCGCACACACCAACCTTAGTGCAACCACCGGCAGGAGTCTGTTCACATTGATTACAATACATATTACTTCCCCCTTCAAGTTAGCTTAACGTTCATGGCGTTATCATACACTAACTGAACAGGTGTACCTATGATTTAAATCACCGGGTTACTATCGACTTCATTACATTCCTTGCAGTTAAATTGCCTCTTTGTCCAGATTGCCCCCGGTAAACTGACTGTTATAAAGGTCTGCATAGAAGCCACTCTGGTGGAGCAGCTCATTGTGGTTGCCCTTTTCAATTATACTACCGTTATTCATTACCAGGATTAAATCTGCGTGACGAATTGTGGATAGTCTGTGGGCAATAACAAAGCTAGTTCTCCCTTTCATTAGCTCCTTCATGGCCTTCTGGATAATTACCTCTGTCCTTGTATCGACGTTGCTGGTAGCTTCATCCAGGATCAGAATAGCCGGGTCTGCCAGGATAGCCCGGGCAATGGTCAGCAGCTGCTTTTGACCCTGAGAAATATTCGAGGCTTCCTCATTGAGGATGGTTTTATAACCCTCGGGTAGAGTTCGGATAAAGTGGTCAGAATGGGCAGCTTTGGCTGCCTTAACAACCTCTTCCTCAGTGGCACCCTCCCGACCATAAGCTATATTATCCCTAATAGTACCATTAAAGAGCCAAGTATCCTGAAGCACCATGCCGAACAGGTTCCGTAATGCTCCCCGCTTTAGGTCTCTAATATCAACCCCATCAACGGTAATTTTTCCACTGTTGATTTCGTAGAAACGCATCAATAGATTGACCAGGGTGGTTTTACCCGCACCGGTTGGCCCTACAATAGCAATAGTCTGCCCCTGTTGGACGTCAATGTTCATGTTCTCGATCAGGGTGGCGTCTTCCTTGTATCCGAACCGGACATTTTGGAATTTGACCTCCCCCTTGGGATTTTCAATAACCTTAGCGGCCTCACTATCTGGAATTTCTTCCAGCTCGTCCAGCAGCTCAAAAACCCGCTCAGCAGAGGCAACAGTGGACTGGATAACGTTAGCTATATTGGCAGCTTGAGCTATGGGCCAAGTTAACTGCCTGGAGTATTGGATAAAAGCCTGCACATCGCCAATTGCAATGCTCTTATTAATCACCAAAATCCCCCCCACTACACTGACAAACACATAACCAATGTTACCGATAAAGCTCATCATGGGCATGATTATGCCGGAAATGAACTGGGCTTTCCAGCCTGCATTGTAGAGTCTTTCATTAATCTCATTAAACGCCTGGATGGATTCCTTTTCCCGGCCAAAGGCCTTCACTATTTTATGACCGGTGAGCATCTCCTCAACATGACCGTTTAGTTGGCCCAGCTCCTTCTGCTGCGCTGCAAAATACCTTTGGGAGCGTTTGGCAATTTTGGTAGTCAACAGTAAGGAAACGGGTAAGGTTACTAACGCAATCAAAGTCATCAGCGGACTGATGATTAGCATCATGATAATTACGCCAACAATGGTGATTGCCGAGGTGATTAGCTGAGTGATGCTTTGCTGAAGTGTAGAGGCAATGTTATCTACATCATTGGTAACCCGGCTTAAGATTTCTCCGTGGGTACGTGAATCAAAGAATTTGAGCGGAAGCCGGGCCAGCTTGTCATCCACATCGCTGCGCATATCAAAAACCGTTTTCTGAGCAACACCCGCCATGATAACTTGTTGAATATAACTAAACAAGGCACTAATAATATACAGTCCCGCTACTATCATAATTATTTCCCAGATATACTGTAAATCCACTCGGGCCCCGGGCACATGCCTAAATTTGCCCATCACGCCTTCAAATAATTTAGTAGTGGCTTGACCCAAAATTTTTGGGCTCATTATGCTGAAAATTATGCTTAGAATGGCGGTTAGCATAACCCCCATCAGTTGGACTTTGTACGGTTTTAAGTAACCAAGCAGCCTTTTTAGCGTGCCCTTAAAATCCTTGACCTTGGCTGCCGGCATGCCCATCCGGCCCCCAAAGATACCCCCGCCTCCAGGGCCTGGACTCTGTAGCTCTTTGCGGTTCTCTTTCATGCCAATTCCTCCTCTGACAGCTGTGAGTAGACAATCTCCCGATATACTGCACAGCAATTTAACAGCTCTTGATGGTTGCCAATCCCGGCAATCTGACCTTTATCCAGCACAATAATTCGGTCTGCAGTCATAACGGTGCTAACTCTTTGGGCAACTAACAGCACAGTGGAATTTACCGTTTCCTTTTTCAGCGCCACCCGCAGCCTAGCATCAGTTTTAAAATCCAGGGCGGAGAAGCTGTCATCAAAAATATAAATCTCCGGTCTTCTGACTAACGCCCTGGCTATGGAAAGACGTTGTTTCTGTCCACCCGAAACATTGGTGCCATCCTGGGTGATAACGGAATCAAAGCCTTCCTGCATCCCAGAAATAAACTCGGTGGCCTGAGCGGTCTCGGCAGCACGCTTAACCTCTTCATCCGTCGCATCCTGCTTGCCATAGCGAATATTTTCGGCAACAGTACCGGTAAAGAGCACCGCCCTTTGGGGGACAAACCCAATTTTAGCTCTCAGGCTGGCTTGGGTCATTTCCCTGACATCAACACCATCTACTAGAATGTTCCCACTATCAATATCGTAGAAGCGAGGAATCAGGCTAATCAGCGTAGATTTACCTGAACCGGTACCACCGATAAGCGCTGTTACCTCCCCGGGGCTAACCCTGAAGGTGATATTGCAAACAGCAGGCTGTTCTGCGCCAGGGTAGCTAAAGGTAACATTTTTAAACTCCAGAAAGCCTCTTTTACTGTCAGCGCTCTTATCCTCTTCCGGATCCCGGATTTCCGCTACCGTGTCCAGCACTTCATTAATTCGTACCGCAGAAGCTTCGGCTCGTGGTATCATCACAAACATAAATGAAACCATTGCCAGTGAAAACATAATCTGCATCGCATACTGAATAAAAGCCATCATATCGCCAACATGCATCTCGCCGTTATCAACCCGGATACCCCCATACCAAATAATGGCAATGGTAGTAAAGTTCATCACCAACATCATCACTGGCATCAAGAGGGCCATTATTTTATTGACTTTGATTGCCGTATCAGTCAAGTCTCTATTTGCTTCGTTAAAGCGTAACTGCTCCTGATCAATGCGATTAAACGCCCGGATTACTCTAACCCCGGTAAGATTTTCCCTTAGCACAAGATTTAAGTTGTCCAGTTTTAACTGCATTGCCTTAAAGAGCGGTACGCCCTTGCTGGCGATCAAATAAATAGTAGCTGCCAAAATTGGAATAACTAC
Organism: Carboxydocellales bacterium; assembly: GCA_049302075.1. Taxonomy (GTDB): domain Bacteria; phylum Bacillota; order Carboxydocellales; family JAJZTU01; genus JBAQLS01. The sequence goes on from JBAQLS010000015.1 coordinate 11,415, forward strand.
CACAAAAACCAGTGACAGCTGGGCATCCTTAGATACTGCCATAATCAGACCGCCAATAACCATGATCGGTGCAGCCACCATCATCCGCAAACTCATGATTAGTACTTGCTGAACCTGAGTAATATCATTTGTGGTTCTAGTTATCAGTGAGGCAGTACCTATTTTATCGAACTCTTGCAGTGAATAGCTCTCTACTTGGGAGAAAACCTTACTCCGTAGATCTTTACCAAAGCCTGTAGCCGCTTTTGAGGATAAAAAGCTGGCAATAACCAAACAAATACCACTTCCCAGAGCAACCAGCAGCATGAGACCACCGATGCTCAGAATATAATTGATATCTCCTTTGACAATCCCAGTGTCAACAATGTCGGCCATTAAAGTGGGCAAATACAGCTCCGCCAGTGATTGCACTAACAATAATACTAAAACTGCAGCCACAGAAAGCTTGTAGGGCTTTATGAACCTTAATAATTTAAGCATTAATTTTCACTCCTATTATTTTAAGCTATCATCAATTTTCTCTTCTTCTCTCCTCGAAGTAACCAAATGCCTTTGATAAAAGCTCTGCCAGTTCTTTGCTTTTATCCTCCCCTAAGTATTCCACCAACCCGTTAAAGGACTCAAAAAAAGCATCTGCGGCTTTGGCTATTGTGACCTCACCTTGCTCAGTGAGTTTTACCCGCACAGCCCGTCGATCTGCTTTATCCATGGTGCGTTCCACAAAACCATTGCTTTCCATGCTGTTGACCAGTTGGGTAATTGTTGGAGGTGCAACCCTTAAAGCCCTACTGATATCTGAAACTTTGATTCCGTGGGATTCCGGATGCACTGTCTTTTTGATACAAAATAGCACCATAATTTCGCTAGACTTCAAACCTACAATGGGGCTTTGCTTCCAATTCAACCTATGGAATTGGGTAAATGCTTCCAAAAGCTTTTGGGCCACTGGGTTTCTTTGGTTCTTCATATCCGTACTCCTCACTCTATTAAATCATCAGAGAATTATTACTAATTGTTAGTTTGATGAATAGTTAATTAAATAAATTATTAGGCTACCTAATTATATGATGTTTTTGGTGGATTATCAAGGGGATAAATAACAATAAGACCTATCGGCTTATTGTTTGGCCAATAGATCTTTTGATGAAAACTATTTCAATCAAAACTTAAGTAAATAATTACCCCAATATGAATTATAAAAATCAAGATCAACAGCAAACTTCTGGTAATCCTACCAGTTTTTTTTTGCATTCTGACTATTACTCGAATAATCAGCACTACAAAAAGCAGAATTGATACAATACTAAACCAATTCACTGTTATCCCCCTTAAATTAACTAATAGCTTACTGGCATGGTGCTACGTTGTTTTAATTCGAGGAGATTTTAGTTTTTCCTTCCTTTTACTTAACAAATCCTTAATACTAATCTTTGGCTGATTGTACAAATTCAATACTTTCCCCGCTAGGACCTGTGAAGAAGAAAATTTTCATCCCACCCAGAACTTCTCTAGGTTCTTTCGTGGCTAAAGCTATCCCCAACTCTGCTAAACGGTTTATCTCTTTTTCCATATCTTCTACAAAAAAAGCGATATGGCTAATTACCCCTTCTGTTCTCTCCTTCTGATCATTAGGGAACTTCAGTAACTCAAGCTCCTGATCTCCTGCTTTTAACAGGGTAAAGTGAATACTTTCATCCTGGTGTTGACGGTGAACTTTACAACCTAAAACCTGGGTGTAAAACTCTACAGATTTCTCCATACTTTCAACCACTATACCCACATGAGAGAAACGAAACATAAGTTAGCCTCCTTAATCCTTTAACTTATTAGCCTTTAGTCCCTTTGTGCTTTAGTCCCTTAATATATTAAGATCTTCCCCGTTTAGGATTTTTTTCATATTGCGCATTGAACACATTTTCCCACACATTGTACAGGAGTCTTTATTTTCCGGTGCTGACTCCTCCCGATATCTGCGGGCTTTTTCCGGGTCAATCGCCAGCTCGAACATTCTATTCCAATCTAAATCGGCCCGAGCTTGGCTCATGTTATTATCCCAATCCCTGGCTTTTTTAATTCCTTTGGCAATATCTGCGGCATGGGCGGCAATTCTGGTGGCAATTATCCCTTCCTTCATATCCTCCAGTGTTGGTAAGCGTAAATGTTCAGCTGGGGTCACATAGCACAAAAAGTCTGCTCCATGGGCGGCGGCGATTGCTCCGCCAATGGCACTGGTAATATGGTCGTAACCCGGGGCGACATCAGTTACAAGTGGGCCCAAGACGTAAAAAGGCGCACCATGACAGAGCCTTTTCTCCAAAATCATATTAGCTGCAATTTCATTTAAAGCCATGTGGCCCGGGCCCTCAATCATTACCTGAACGTTCCTGGCCCAGGCTTTTTTAGTCAGCTCACCTAACACAATTAACTCCTCAATTTGGGAAGCATCTGTGGAATCGTTAATACTGCCTGGCCTGCAAGCATCTCCAAGACTTAAAGTTACATCGTATTGCTCACAAATATCTAGGATTTGCTCAAAATGTTCAAAGAAGGGGTTTTCTCGGCCGGTTAATTCCATCCAGGCAAAGATGAGGGAACCGCCTCGGGAAACAATATGGGTCAGTCGACGGTTAGCTTTAAATTTTTGGGCTGTTGCTCGATTAATACCGGCATGAATAGTCATAAAATCCACACCATCTTGGGCGTGCTTTTCGATCACATCTAAAAATTCTTGCTCCGTAATATCCTGTAGTTCTTTGTCGTAAAAGCCGATAGCATCGTAGATAGGTACAGTCCCGACCATCCCCGTGGAAATATCAATCAGCTTTTGCCTAAAAGCCTGGGTTTTACCGTAGGAGCTTAAATCCATGATTGCTTCTGCTTTCATTTCCAAAGCCTTTTTCACTTTTTCTAGCTCCAGGTCAAGGTCACAACAATCCTTGGAAATACCTAAATTAACATTTATTTTAGTTCTTAAGCCCTCTCCCACTCCTTCCGGATCCAGGCTATGGTGGTTGATGTTAGCGGGAATGACAACCTTCCCCTGGGCCACAAGGTCTCTTAAAGTCTGAATATCTATTGCTTCTTTTTGAGCTACAATGGTTAGTTCCTTGGTAGTAATACCTTTTCTGGCAGCTTCCATTTGGGTTTTATAACTCACATCTACACCTCATTTTGCCATATTTATTATCCCTTGAATAGTACTGATTTTCTCCCTTACATCCCTGGAACCCACAATATCTGTGACCATAGCAACACACCTGGCACCCCGCTTAACAACCTCCGCCACATTGTCTTCCTTAATCCCTCCAATTGCTACAAAAGGAATGGGGACATTATTTACCGCATAGTCTAAATATTCCAAGCCCACCGGTTCACAAACATCCTTCTTGGTAAAGGTTCGATAAATTGGCCCCACACCTATGTAATCAGCACCTCGCCTTATGGCTGCTTGGGCTTGTTCAGGGGAGTGCGTGGAAAGACCGATAAGCATTTCCGGACCGACTAACTTCCGCACTTCTTCAATGGGCAGATCATCCTGACCGATATGTACCCCGTCAGCTTTTACCAGGATAGCCAGGTCTACGTCATCATTAACGATAAAGGTTACTCCCTGTGCTTTGGTCAATTTTCGAATTTCCAGGCATTCTTGATATTTAGCTAACTTCTGTTTTTCTTTCTCCCGGTATTGAATAATTTTTACCCCGGCTTCAAGCATTGCTGTTACTACTTGCAGGTTACTCCTGCCCAGGGAATGCTCCTCGGAAGTTAAGCAGTACAAGTCGGAGTTTAAGACCTCAGCTTTTGGCAATAAGCCTAGCTGCTTAAAGTATTTAGTTTCCAGGGTATAGGCGCTAAATCTTAAGTTCTCATAGCTTTTGGATTTTTCATAAAAGCCAGCTACCTTCAGGGTTTCTTCAACCACCCTTAGACCCTCTTGTAATCTTTTAAAGTTGCTAAGTACCAGGTCTTGCAGAGACTTTTTATTGTCCAGGTCATACTTTTGAGAAATGTTAAGACCCACATCGTGCAGGGCATCTCTTTCTGTTAGCAACAGACCTGCCAGTTCAACTAAATTTTTTCGGACCTTGTGGCGCAAAAGCTTCAGCTCTTCAGTTAAGTCCGATTTTTCCCAATAAAAACGGGTTAAATCTTCCAGCACTCTTAACCCTTCCGAGGCCCGGTTGATATTAGCATCGATAATTCTATAAAACTGTTTCAAAATGTCCACCCTTTCTGTTAATTATAGAGGGCAGTAACCTTTATACTCATTACCGTTAAACTGATACCGTTAATCAATTACTGTTATATCCGTTCCCGTTCCCTTTTATATCGGTTCCCAATCTTTAAATACCGGCTGATATCCTAAAGCTGAAATTGCTGCCCACATCCCGTCCACATTTCTTTCATCAGATATCTCAAATTGCCCGGAATCTTTGGACCCATTGGTGTGACCACCTACCACCGTACTGGACGCTGCCGACATTTTGGTTACACCTAAGGGCAGAAGATTATTCCGAAATTCTGCCCTTTCCCTGGTGGAAATGGTAATCCCCGCCCGGGGCATAAATAGCCGAAGAGCAACCATGAACTGCACCATGTTTTTGTCGGTAACGATGTCCTTGGGCTGGAAGCTGCCCAGATGGGGCCTTAACCGGGGGAGAGATATGCTGATTTCTACTTCGGGATAGTTGTTTTGTAAATAATTGGCATGCAGGCCAGTTAAAAAAGCTTCCTTCCGCCAATCGTCAAGTCCTAACAAGGCACCGATATTCACAAACCGAATACCTGCCCGGCAGGCTCTTTCCGGAGCATCCAGCCGATAGCGGTAGTCCTTTTTAGGGCCTTTTAGATGAATCTGCTCATAAATATCCTCATTGTAGGTTTCCTGATAAATGGTCAAGGAGTCTACCCCGGTAATTATCAATTCCCTGTATTCTTCCTCCTCTAGGGCATAAATTTCTATACTTATGGAAGGAAAATAACTTCTGAGCATGTGCACACAGCTTTTTATATACTCTATGGAGGCAATTCCTTTAGCATCGCCGGTAAGGATTAAAATATGCTTTAAGCCCATGGCAGCAATGCCCTTTGCTTCCTCTGCCACTTCAGCTAAGCTCAGCTGTTTGCGGTTTAATATGTTTTTAGTGCTAAAACCGCAGTAGAGGCATTGATTGGTACAATAATTAGAAAGATACATTGGTGTATACAGCAGAATGGTTTTCCCAAAGTTCTGGACAGTTAATTGATGGGCTGTTTGAGCCATTTCCTCCAGAAAATCTTCAGCTACAGGGGAAAGCAGAGCCAGATAATCCCAGGCTGTCAGCTTGCTTTTCTGAAGAATTTTGGTAATCTCAGCTTTGGACTGGGCTGCAAAAAACCGGGGGAAATCCAGTTTTTTAATTTCGGATAAATCATTATAAAAACTCATTTTTATCAATCCTTAAGTTCTTCATTTAGAAAACCGGTTAAAGGAGAAGATGCTTTGGCCAACTCCTGAGTACTTCCCAAGCCGGCCAGGTAAGCTTGCCGGCCTGCCGCAACAGCTTTACCAAAGGCTGCTGCCATCAGGGGCGGATTATGAGCTGAAGCAATAGCAGTATTCAACAGGCAGGCTGCCGCTCCCATTTCCATGGCTTCACAGGCATCAGAGGGTTTACCGAGCCCGGCATCTACAATTATCGGCAAGGGAATTTCTTCGATTAAAATGCGAATTAGTTCCTTGGTTTTTAAGCCCCGATTGGTACCAATGGGAGCTCCCAAGGGCATTACTGCAGCTGCCCCAACTTGCACTAAGCTTTTAGCCACCATTAGGTCTGGGCTGATATAAGGCAGCACAACGAAGCCCTCTGCGGCGAGTACTTCCGCAGCCTTGATGGTTTCGTAGCCATCAGGCAGTAGATACTTATTATCAGAAATCACTTCAATCTTGATCCAGTTCCCGCAACCTGCTGCTCTGGCCAGGCGGGCGATTCTGATGGCCTCCTGGGCGTTTCTGGCCCCAGATGTGTTGGGAAGCAGACGAATACCTGCAGGTATATGATTTAAGACATTGTCTTGCGGATTGGCAAAATCCATCCTCCTAAGGGCAACTGTAATCACCTGGGCCCCGGAGCGCTGTAAAATTTTAGGAATGAGTGTGTCTGAAGAATATTTTCCCGTTCCTACAAATAAACGGCTGGTTAATTCGTCTTCCCCTAGCTTTAAGGTGTCCCCCATCATCAATGTATCTTCTATCATAATATCAACCCCCCCCAATAAATCTTAGTACTTCCAAAGTATCATTTTCCTTAATTATGACATTTGCCCAATCTTCATTTTTAAGGATCTGCTCATTATGTTCAATAATGGCTAAACGTGGATCTATCTGCCGGGAAATTAAAAATTCCAACAAACTAATTTCCTGCTCCAGACTTAGTTCTTTACCATTAACCTTAATTAGCATTTACACACCTCCTTAACCAGGAATCAACTTGGTTGACCTTAAAAAAATAAAGCTTACCGCAAAGTAAGCTTTTAGTCCAAAATCTGCTTCCCTACGGTGGTACTAACCACATCAGGTTCAAGGGTTAGGATTGCTCCTTCTCAGCCAAATGGCACCCCTAGCTAGGTTTATTAAGTTTGTTTAATTATACCCGGGGAAGATAAAAAAGTAAATAGAAGTTTTCGGTTCCATTCACGGGAATGCTCCTTATCTGTAATTTATTGCTTAACGCAGCACAGCTAAATCCACCTTTGGTACTAACCCTTCTTGCGAGGCCCGGCTGAGCAAGGTGGTTACCGCCTGATAACCTGTCTCGCCTAAATTGGCGGTAAACTCGTTCACGTAAAGCTGAATATGGGCTTGTAGCACTTCAGGGGACAATTCTTGGGCGTGGCCTAGCACATACTGCTGAGACGCCTCGGGGTGTGCCCAGGCGTGGTTAACCGAGGCCCGGATCCAGTTGGCAATCCCAGATAGATCCAGGGACCGTCGGGCGATGATTGCTCCTAGGGGAATGGGCAGGTTGGTATCGTTCTCCCACCAACTGCCTAAGTCGGCCAGGAGGGTCAAACTATAGGACGGGTAAGTAAACCGAGCCTCGTGGATTACCAATCCGGCATCAACCACACCATCCCGCACCGCCGGCATGATCTCCTGAAAGGGCATAACCACAATCTCGCCTACACCCCCTGGCACCTGTTGAGCTGCCCACAGCCGGAATAATAAATAAGCTGTGGAACGCTCACTAGGTACCGCCACCCGACGGCCGGCCAGTATCGCTGGATTCCTAGTACCGGCCACTCCGTTCGCCGTAAGTACCAGCGGCCCGCAGCCTCTGCCCAACGCCCCTCCGCAGGGCAGCAAGGCGTACTCGGATAACACCCAGGGTAGAGCCCCATAAGAAATTTTCAGCACCTCCGGACCATTGCCGCCGGCAGCCAAACTATTGGTGATGTCAATATCTGCGTAGGTTACGTCAAGCTTCGGTGCCCCAGGTATTAGGCCGTGTACCCAAGCGTGGAAAATAAAGGTGTCGTTAGGGCAAGGGGAAAAAGCAATTTTCATGGCAGCACCTCCAGTAATACGGAGCTAGCTGCTTCCAGAACTTCCAAAGCCTCTTTAATCCGCCAAGCGGTCCGGTCCCGTGGACCGACCAGGTTGGAGATGGCCCGAATCTCCATAGCAGGTATACCCAGGTCCTGCGCTGCGAAAGCCACCCCATAACCCTCCATTGCCTCAGCAGTAGCTCCCGGCACCCTGGCGGCCATTTCTGCAGCACTTGCAGCCGTACCCGTCACCGTTGATACCGTGAGTACAGGGCCGGTATTAACCGGCAACTTTGCCCCTTGCAAAGCTCTCTGCACTAAGTTCACCAGGCTAGCATCAACTGTAATGCAGGTGGAACCGAAGCCTAAATCCTCCATACTTCTGTAACCCTCCGGAGTTTCCACACCTAGGTCGGCAGCGATAATCTCCTTCGCCACTACGAGGGATCCCACTTCAGCCCTACCAGGAAAGCCACCACCAATTCCAGCGCTCACCACTAAGCCGTACTCAACGGTTGCCAACATCCGAGCCGTATTGGCAGCGGCCGCTACCGGGCCGACCCCCGCCACCATCACGTCAAACCTGGCATGGTTTTTTAGCCCACGTAACACCGCATCTCTCTCCGTCGGGACAGCGGTCATCACCAGGATACGTTTAGCCGATACCCGTGTGGGATGCTCGGTTTTCCCGGGTGTACTTGCATTTTGATCCAAACTCATTTGAAATCTCCTTTATAGTGTTACGAAATATAAAACTGCAATGAAAAACTAACCATTAAATTAGTGCAACCGAGAATTACTAACAGCTGGTTTTAATCTGGCAATTAGCTCAGAATAAAGACTCATACTAAGCGACGGGATAAGGCTTGCCAATATTATTAGTCCCCAATCCGCAGGTGGCAAAGACCTTGTATGGAACATCCCCTGTAAAGCAGGTACATAAATAACCGCTATGAGTAACAAAAAAGAAATAAACACAGTGATGTTCAAAAACTGATTTGCTAAAAGCTTCCGCCTAAATATTGAAATGGAGCTACGGGCATCAAAAGCATGCACCAACTGGGCGGTAGCTAATGTGGCAAAGGCAATAGTCTGTGCTAAGGGTAAATCACCCTGGTTACGCTCCAGACTCCAACTAAATAAACCCAGAGTAACCAGACCAATCATCACTCCGCGATTAATTATTTTAGCTGCCAAGCCTCTGGCAAAGATGCCTTCATTAGTTGGACGGGGGGCTATCCGCATTAGATTGTCTTCATTGGAATCAGCCCCTAAGGCTACTGCAGGCAGGCCATCAGTTAATAGGTTTATCCAGAGGATTTGGAGGGGAACCAAAGGTAAGGGTAATCCAATCACTAAGGCCAAAACCATGGTAACCAGTTCACCGGTATTACCCCCTAGTAAGAACCGAATTGTTTTCCGGATGTTTTCATAGATTCCCCGTCCTTCCTCTACTGCAGCAGCAATAGTATTGAAATTATCGTCTACCAGGATTAGCGAGGCAGCCTCTTTGGCTACATCTGTTCCTTTTCGTCCCATAGCTATGCCAATATCCGCCGCTTTTAAGGCAGGGGCATCATTGACTCCATCCCCGGTCATAGCCACCACCTGCTTTTGCTCCTGCCAAGCCTTTACTATTTGCAGCTTTTGCAGAGGGGTAGTGCGAGCATATACAGTAATATTTTTTACCTTCTCCACAAAAGACTCCGGACTGATTTCAGCTAGCTCCTTGCCAGTGACCACCGCAGAATTATCAGCTAACAATCCTAACTCGCTGGCGATAGCTTTTGCAGTTGCCGGTTGGTCCCCGGTAATCATCACAATGCGAATCCCCGCATCAAGGCAATTTTGCACTGCCCCCTTTACCCCTTCCTGGACCGGATCTATAATCCCCATTAAGCCTAAGAAGGTCAGGTTATTTGCATTATCTTCCGGTGGAAGCTCTGTATTGTTATCCAGGGGTACGTGGGCCAGAGCTAGAACCCGCATTGCCCGGCTAGCCATTAGATCATTGGCCTCTAAGAACCTGTTACGTTCCAGATCATTTAGGGGCAGTGTTTCCCCTTTAGCGTCCAGCCAGCTTACACAGCGATCGAGCAGCATTTCCGGAGCACCTTTGACAAAAAGTAGACGCTGCTTGCTCACATCCTCAACAATAACCGACATCTGTTTGCGAATGGAATCAAAAGGGTATTCTTTAATCCGCTTCCATTCCCTGAGGCGCTTCCTATCCCAGCCAGCTTTAGTCGCAGCTACTAACAGGGCTCCTTCGGTTGGGTCCCCTTGGACAATCCACTGTTTTTTTTCATTATCAGTTTTATTTTCATCTTCCATGGTGACCCTTAGCGAAGCGTTATTGCAGAGTGCTCCACAGAGTAGCGTTAACTTCCAAGTTGGGTTCTCATTAGGATCTATACTCTTCCCATCCTTACGGAAAAAACCTGCTAATCCGCTACTGTCCGGTAGAACTTCTAACTCAGTTCCGTTACTCCACAGGGTAGTTACCGTCATCTTGTTTTCTGTTAGAGTGCCTGTTTTATCAGTACAAATTACCGAAGCACTACCCAAAGTCTCCACGGCCGGTAGTCGACGGATCAAGGCTTTACGTTTGATCAACCGCTGAACCCCTAAAGCTAAGCTAACTGTAACTATTGCCGGTAAGCCCTCTGGTATTACGGCAACTGCCAGGCTAATTCCGGTATGGATCATACTAAACAGATCATGCCCCTGCCAATACCCAAATATTGTGAACAGTACTATTATCGCTGCAGAAAAACCTAACAATACCTTTCCTAACTCTTCCATCCGCAGTGAAAGCGGGGTCTCCCTTTCGATGTTGTTTTCTAATAGTTTGGAAATTTGCCCCATTTGCGTAGCTTTGCCGGTATTGGTAACGACTCCTTTGGCCACCCCTTGAGTCACTACAGTACCCATGAAGACCATATTGAACCTTTCACTTAGCTCAGCAGCCTGGTCAAAAACCTGTTCATGGCTTTTTTCTACCGGGAAAGATTCTCCCGTTAATACAGCTTCATCCACTTGCAACCTAGTGCTTTCCCCTAGTCGGAGGTCAGCTGGAACACGGCTGCCCTCTTCAAGCAGCACTACATCCCCGGGTATTAAAGTATCCACTTCCACGTTTTTTACCTGGCCATCTCGGACAACTACTGCCCAAGGTGTAGAAAGGGTCTTTAACGCCGCTAGAGCATTATCAGCACGAAACTCTTGGATGAAACCCAGAACGGCATTTAGTATCAGAATTACTAGAATTACAATTGCATCCAGGAGCTCACCAAAAACCCAGGATAATCCGGCCGCCACAACTAATGTGGGAACCATATAATTAATAAACTGATTTAAGAAAATACGCCAGGGTGAAGTTTTAACCTGCTCACCCCAAACATTAGGACCGAACTGTTTAAGCTTAAGCTCGGCTTGCTCTGAGGAGATTCCCTCACTGATGCTGGTCTGTAACTCGGCACAAACTACTTCGACCGTCATAGAATGCCAGTTGCTAGTCAACAAATCCCTCCTAATCAGTGTGTTAATAACTACCTTGTTTTTCTATTACATTCTACACCATCCATCAATTTCCTTTGAAAGCGGCTGCTACAGTTGAGCCGGCTCAGTTAGATTATGCATTTTTTGGTTATTTAATATTCTCTTCATTTGTTAAAGTTAGATGCTTCTTTAGTGAAAGTGACAGTAGCTGCGTAAAAAAGAAATACCTCTATAAACTCAAAAATGGTCTGAGCCCTGTAAAATAAGGGTTCAGGCCATTTTTCGCCGTTCTTATTGATACCGTTCTGTCCTTTGGCGAGAAGCTGCAACTACTTGTGGGTAAACTCTTTGACAATTCCCATTTTAGTATTGCCTTCTGTCTTTGCTTTAGTTAACTCAGCAAACATCTTCTCTTTGTGCCGCATCTTTTTTTTAGCTAATTCATCATTGAATATTTTAAACATAGTAATTACCTCTTTTCTTAATTGATATTCATTCTCATCTATGCTTATATTTTAACCCTGCATAACCTAAATGTCAATACTTTGTGGAAAGGTTTTATCAAACTGCCCTATATTTTTTTTACGGCTCTTGGGATGATTGTCGGCGGTACCTTCATAGGGTCTGTTTCTGCAGCTTTGTTTGGACAGGGAGCGTTAAGAACCATGTCAGAACTGTCCAAGGACTTAAAAATCTGGGCAGCCGTTGCAGCCATTGGCGGAACCTTTGATTCTCTTCAAGCCCCGGAAACAGGTCTTTTGGCGGGCCAAATGCGGCTGGTGCTGAAACAGCTTGGGTTCATGGTTAAGGGTGAACCGTCGATTATTAAAAGAGCCGTATCGTTCGTAACGGCCTCTTTTGTATTCGATCACTTTTCCCAGATTATGTGTATTTTATCAGGGGGTAGTTGCATTATCAGAGTTTCCCCCTCTATTGGTGCATTACTAAAGTAAACGGTGGACACCATCATCGTTAGTTGTAAAGAAGCTGTTTCCAGTTTGATTCTGTAATAATAGCCATATGGTTGAACATCCATAATTGTCCCAGATAGCATGTTAGGAATATCCCCAACACTGTTTAACTCACTATACAACAAAATATTTTCTGGTCTTATACAGGCCCAAGGTGTCCCGTGGTTTTGATTAACTGCTAAATCAGTAGCAACAACTAACTTAGCCTGTTCTAATGGCCACATATTTTCCACTCCCAAAAACCCGGCTACCCTTTTTGAAACAGGTCGCAACAAGACATTTGCTACTATACCCTCTTGAACTATGTGCCCCTCCATCATCACTAACATCCTGTCCGCAAGGTACGGTATGTCCATAAGCTCGTGAGTTATCATTAAAGCGGTCGTTTCAGTTTCTTTGAGAATTTGTTTAAGCTCCCTCACCAAAGAAGCTTTAGTCGGCATATCCAGGTAGGTAAAAGGTTCGTCCAGAAATATTACATCAGGAACCATAACAAAAGCCCGGGCAAGATTAACTCTCTGAGCTTCTCCCCCTGATAGTGATCTGACATCCCGGTTAGCAAGATGCCCTATATTAAAGCGCTCAAGCCACTTGAGGACTAGCTCTTTTCTAGCCGTCTTGGCCATACCTCTAATTTTCAAACCTATTTCAACATTATTAAAAACCTTACCCCTTAGGAGTAAAGGGTCCTGAAATACCATGGCCATTTGTCTTCGGACCTCTAGCACTTCCTTATTTGTAAGGAACTGCTTTTCCCGATAAAACAATTCACCTTCAAAACTTGGTTCCAGGTAGGCCAAAGTTTTTAGTAATATACTTTTCCCCGCACCGTTTGGTCCGGTAACCGCAATAAATTCACCTTTTTTTATCTTAAGGCTGGGAATATCCAGAATTTTTTTCAAACCCTTGGTTACACATAAACCTTTGGCTTGGATTAATATTTCTTCTGTACTCATACCTTGTTCCCCCTTTGTTGTAAAATAGTGAGAACAAGTGTAACTCCATAAGAAAGCAACATAAGTATAATGCTTAGGGCAATAGCAATGTCAAAATTACCCCTTGAGACCTCCATCACAGTAGCAGTGGTAAGCACCCTGGTTCTGTCCAGGATATTTCCACCCACCATCATTGAAGCTCCGACTTCAGATATAACCCCCCCAAACCCGGCCATTACAGCTGCCAGTAGCGGAAGCCGAATCTCTCTCATCAACAACCAGATTGTCTGAATTTTAGAGGCACCCAGTGCCATTATCTGAAGTTTTAACTTACCGTCAACCTGTTGAAAAGCCGCTGCAGATATACCTGCAATAATCGGAATTGCGATAACAGACTGGGCAATAATCATAGCAGTTGGTGTATATAATAAATGAAAGAAGCCTAAGGGGCCATAACGCCACAAAAAAATAGTAACCCATAAGCCAGCAACTACAGGTGGAAGACCCATCCCGGTGTTAATTAGACTCATTAAAAATTTCCGCCCCGGGAACCTGGCAAGGGCTACAAGGGCCCCCAGTGGAATACCCAGTAAAAGGCTAATTAAGGTAGCAGTACCAGCTACCTTAAGGGTAAGTAGTGTTATTCCAATTACTCCGGGGTCCCCTGACAGCAAAAGTTTAATTGCTTTGATTATGCCTTGCCAGACCAGTTCCATGGCTTCAGCTCCCTTTAGTAGAAAGCGCGCACCGGATATCCGCTGCGCACGATTGCTCTATTTTATTTCGCAATTTCTGCTTCCGATTTGCCTGCATCAGGTATAAACAGCGACTCTCCGAACTTATCCATTCCAAAACTCTTAATCATTTCCTGTGTCGTTGCTGCAACCATAAAATCAACAAAAGCCTTGCTTCCGTCAATATTTACTTTGTTAAACTTTTCTGGGTTCACTTGCATTGCATGATAAATATTTAATAATGCCTTATCTCCTTCGGCGATAATTCCCAAGTTTATTTTGTCCTTTAGAGCTAAATATGTAGCACGGTCTGTGAGAGTATAGCCTGCTTTTTCAGCAGCAACATTCAAGGTTTGCCCCATACCAGTACCGGTTTCCTGATACCAAGTACCCGCTGGCTTAATATTTATTTTCTCCCAGATTCCTAACTCTTTTTTGTGAGTACCGGAATTATCTCCCCTTGACACAAACAATGCCTTCGAGTCAGCTAACGATTTAAAGGCTTCTTCAATTTTTTTGCCTTTTATTTTAGCGGGATCATTGGCAGGTCCGACCAGTAAGAAGTCATTGTGCATAACCAGTTGTCTATTGATGACCACACCGCTAGCTTCTATTTTCTTTTCATCTTTAGGGGAATGAACAAGGAGAGCATCTGCTTCTCCTTTTTCAGCCATAGCAATTGCCTGACCGCTGCCAACTGAAATAATGTTTAACTGATAACCGGTTTGTTTTTCAAGCTCTGGTTGTAGTACATCTAAAAGACCACTATCGACTGTGCTTGTTGTTGTAGCCAAAATAACTTCTTTTTTGGGTTCTGGCTGCTTTTCAGCAGCTTGCTGTTGAGGCTGTGGTTGTTCTTCCTGCTTTGCGCAACCAACCATCACGGACACTGCCATTATCATAATAAGTAATAATGCCATAAGTTTATTCTTGTTTAACATCTATTTATCCTCCCATTCGATTTTTTGCATTATGTTTACTTATACATAACGCCTTTCAAATAATGTCGTCATGTCTTTCGAAGCATAACGACTGAAAAAAAATTACTCGAAGTGCTTTTTAAATAACTCTCTAACTGCCTGATCTGTCTCTCGCCTAAACTCATCAAAGCGGCTAAGTAATGCTTCGGCCTCAACAGTAAGGTGAGCTCCCCCTCCTGATTCACCCCCTATTTTTTTGACTAATAATTTAACATTTAAGCGTTCTTCGGCCTTTTTGATGTCACCCCATGCCTGACGGTAAGACATCATCATTTGCTCAGAAGCTCTCCGTATCGAACCGTAGGTACGGATAAATGCTAAAAGATGATAGAGGCCATCTCCGAAAATCAACTGCCCATCTTGCTCCAACCAAATTTTAAATTTATATTCCATTGCAACTGCCTCCACCATTAACCCTAAGAATAACTACGACATAAATATTCATTATCCTTCATTTTAACACATTCTAACTCGTTCTTTCTATCGAAAACAACTACCTTGGAATCACCTTGCTCAATTAGAACAATGGAAAGAATGGGTGAGCAAAACTTAAAAGGGCAGTGTGTCATGAATGAGGCATACCTATCATAGTTTCCACATAAACATAGGGGTAATAATGAGGTGAGCTAAAACCATGAAAAATCACATTCAAGCTCGATATACCATGGAAAGTAGTAATAGCTGCAATTTGAGTTGCGGTAATAACCTTGATTTTCTCAAAATCATCCCAGGAGAGGACATTTTAGATTTAGGTTGCGGCAATGGAAAGGAAGCTATTCAAGCTGCTCTGCTTACAGGAGCAGCAGGTATAGTTGTAGGGCTTGACATAACTCAAGCTATGCTAAATACTGCACTTCTTAATTCTGAAGGTATCGACATTTCGAATATCCGATTTATCAAAAGTGATATAGCAAGCCTTCCCTTTCCCGATAGTGTTTTCGATGCTGTAATCAGTAACTGTGTGATTAATCACGCTAGGAATAAACAAAGAGTGTACCAAGAAATTTTTAGAGTCCTTAAAAATGGAGGACGATGCGTTGTTTCAGATCCAGTTACCAAAATACCCCTCCCCTTAACCATAACAGAAGCTTCTGAAAACTGGGCACAATGTTTTGGTGGAGCAATAACCGAAGAGGACTACCTGGAAAATATACTTTCTACAGGTTTTAAGAGTATTGAAATACTTAAAAGAAGAGACTATATAAAAAACGGATATGATTTCATCAGTCTAACTATAAGAACATATAAATAGAGTATTCAGTGGAGGAGGTGAAATACTTGAAAAAGGTTACTAAAAAAGCGGAATCCCAAAGCTCCTCAAGTAAAAATTTCACAACAGCACAATGCTGTTCTAAATCTTCTAAAGTTGTGGCAGGATGTCATGATTAACACCTTACGGGGCGGCAAAATAGCCGCCTTGAATATTACAGGCAGGAGGATGTACATGATTCTTGCAAAAAATAATATCATTGTTAAAATAGCTCCATCAATTAAAGAAAAGGATAGAGATGAATATAAAGATGATTATGACTATGCGATATTAAATCCTGTTTCCGGAAGCTTCGATATAATGGACAAAAATGAATATGCTATGCTTAAGAATTTGGCAAATGCATCAAAGCCAGATGATGACTTTATCGCCTACCTCCTAGAAAGAGGATATGCCTATAAAGACCATAATGCCGAAAAAGCGACAATCACTCAAGCACAAAGCAGATTTGAAATTGAAGTAAACAATTCCCAGATTCAGTTACTGCTAATTCCAACATACGGATGTAACTTGGCCTGTGGCTATTGTTTTCAGCAGGGGATTGCCGATAAATCTGCTCTTGTCACAAAGGAAACTGTAGACGCTTTTTTTGCATATATACGTAAAAATTTTGCTGCCCTAGGTAAGCAAAAGCCATTTATTACATTATTCGGTGGCGAACCTCTGATTAACTCAAGAGCCCAAAGAAAAATCATTTCATATATCATAGATAGGTGTGCTGCTGAAGATTACGAACTGGCAGTAGTAACCAATGGTTATGACCTTATTGATTATGTTGAGATTCTTAAAAAGTTTAAAATAAAAGAAATTCAAGTAACACTTGATGGAAGCCGCTTTGTTCATGATACACGCAGAGCTAAAGCCAACAAAGAAGGCACCTTTGACCGCATTGTATCTGGTGTCGAAGCTGCCATTAAGCAAAAGATGCCAATTAATTTAAGGTCAGTAGTCGACCTGGAAAATATCACAGACCTTGTAAACCTAGCAGAGTTTCTTGAGGAAAAAGGCTGGCTCAGTTTACCTCCCCAGCTCTTCAAAACACAAATCGGCAGAAACTATGAGTTAATAGACTGCTATGCTAAACCTCAGCACCTGATGACACAAATTGAGCTATGGGGACAATACGCCTCCCTATGCAAACAACACCCTGTTTTAACTAAATTCCATAGACCTGACTTCAAAGGAATTCGGAAGCTTGTGGATACTGGAGAAATGTATATGGCCAGTTTCGATACCTGTCCTGCTTGCAAAACGGAGTGGGTATTTGATTTGCACGGTAAAATCTACGGCTGTACCGCCAGTTGTGGACGGGAAGAATACCCATTGGGCACCTACTGGCCTGAAGTTAACTTAAATCAAGCGTCTATCCAAACCTGGCAGAACAGGGATGTTACAACTATTCCAAAATGCATAGACTGTAAGTATGACGTAATCTGTGGCGGCGGCTGCGGAGTAGTTGCCGCCAACAAAAACAAAGGAGAAATTTTGGCTCCCGACTGTCGTCCCATCCAAGAACTAATTGAAATAGGTGTCAACTATTATTTTGAAGATATCAAAGGAATGACAGCACAGGTTGAACAAAAAAACCCAGCGAATGGCTCATCCTGCTGTAACCACGCTACTGGCCCTACTCAGTGATTGTTGCGAAACCAAAGCAAGGCATGCACTAATCCAGCTCAGGTCGGGTACCCGACCGGTAAAGACATGCCCCAACAAAGACTCGCGCCGTAGGCGCTTTTTTATTTGATATTTTTTAGCTAAATGCAAATACTACAAAGGATCAAAAGCAATAATCGGTCTATTTTCCCCAAAATGAAGCAAACCATTGCTAAAATTCGCTAAAGGGTGATAAAAATGAGTGAATTAATACACTACATTAATGCTGCAGCTTTTCAGCAGGAAGTACTGAAACACAGCAAACCGGTCATTGTAGATTTCTACTCTGAAGATTGCGCCCCTTGTGAGGTGCTTGCTCCGATCTATGAAAAGATGGCGGAAAAATATGCTGGGCATATTAAGTTTGTAAAAATCTTAAGACAAGATAACCGGGACTTAGCTGTAAATCTTGGCGTTACCAGCAGTCCGACAGTTTTATTCTACAAGCATGGCCAAGAAGTAGGTAAACGCTTGAATGGATTTTTAAACAAGCCCCAGGTTAGAAAAGCGATTGAAGAAGTACTAGGTGATGTGTTGCCCGCAGAAGAAATGCAGCGAGTCGATTGTGACATTTTAATCCTAGGTGCCGGAGCCGCCGGATTAAGTAGTGCCATCTATACAGCCCGGGCCAAGATGAATACTGTAGTAATTGACGAAAGTGTGCCCGGCGGGCAGGCTGCTTCCACTTATCACATAGCCAATTATCCGGGTACTGTCGGTGTTGTACGTGGTAAGGAAATTATCAACAATATGATCAAACAGGCCCACTCCTTTGGTGCTAAGATTGAACATCTTAAAGAAATTTTTGAAATAGGTTTGACAGATAAAATTAAATATGTCCGTACAGAAGATACTGAGTACTATGCAAAAGCAGTGATAATTGCATCGGGGGCCAAACCACGCGCTCTCCCTGCAGAAGGGGCAGAGGAATTCACGGGACGGGGTGTCCATTACTGTGCAACTTGTGATGGTTCTATGTATCAAGACAGGAAGATTGTGGCTGTAGGTGGTGGTAATTCTGCAGTTGAAGAAGCAGTCTTTCTAACAAAGTTTGCTTCTCACGTAACCATAATCCATCAATTTGATAATTTTCAAGCCTCTAAAACTGCTCAGGAGGAAGCTTTGAATAACCCTAAAATCGATGTTATTTGGGATTCCGAAGTACGCAAGGTTAACGGTCAGGGTCATGCATTAACCAGTGTGAGCATTGAAAACCTGAAAACTAAACAAATCACAGAGGTACCTACCGAGGGGGCATTTGTTTATATTGGAACAGAACCCATGTCCAAAATGTACCAAGGTCAGATAGAAATGGATAACTGGGGTTATATTGTGGCCTCTGAAGATACAAAGACCAATGTTGAGGGTGTGTTCGTAGCCGGAGATATCCGGACAAAGCCGATTAGACAGGTGGTAACCGCCGCCTCTGACGGCGCTGTTGCCGGTATAATGGCAGAGCGGTATATCATGGTGCGCTCCCTTTAAAAATAAAGAGGGTAGAAGCAGTCCCTGCATGAAAAAATTTAACTTGGAGGTATAAACAATGTTTACACTTACACTTACCGAAAAAGAAGTTGAGCTGTTGAAAAAATCTATACAGCATTGCCTGGACACTTGTGAAAAGGATGGAGTAGAAAATGGTTGTACAGACTGTGCGGCTATTGAGGCGGTGTTGAAAAGACTTCCTTAAATTATGTTCCGAGCTAGTTTACTCGCTGATTTTAAATTTGCCGATTGAAGCATGCAGGCTTTCGGCCAGATTTTCCAGATTGAAAGCGGCAGTAGAAATCTGTTTAGAAGTAGCAAGTAACTGGTGACTGCTATTAGCCACATTTTCCGAAAGACCTGCGGTATCCTCCACACCTTCGGCAATCTTACTCAATACGTTATTGGCCTGATTGCTGCTAGCAGACATCTGCTGAGTGGAAGCGGAATTTTGCTGGGCAATTGCTGCCAGGTTTTCGATGGCACTTACCACCTCATTGCTGATGCTGGCAATTTTGTCAGTTCCAGTAGAAATCTGCTGCATAAAAGCATTACTACCTTCGATTCCGCCCATGATTTCCCGTAGTGCTTCCGTAGCTTTTTCACTTAGGGAAGTACCTTCTTCCACTTTTTCAATGCTTTCTTCCATCGCTTTAACGCATCTTGCAGTCCCTTTTTGAATGTTTGCCACCAAAACAGAAATTTCATGGGTTGCCTGACCTGATCGTTCCGCCAGTTTTCTAACTTCGTCAGCTACAACCGCAAAACCTTTTCCTGCTTCCCCTGCTCTGGCAGCCTCAATAGCAGCATTCAGAGCCAAAAGATTGGTCTGGGATGCAATCTCATCGATCACCTGAATTATTTCTCCAATTTTCTCGGAATCTGTAGCCAAATCCCTCAATTTATCCGAGGTCTCATAAACTGTCTCTCGAATACTATTCATACCATTAACTGAGCTGGCTACAGTTCTCATGCCCGTTTCCGCAACTTCTGAGGTTTCACTCGTTGCTACCATAATGCTCCCGGCGTTTTGGGCCATTTTCCTGATGTCTTCCGCCATTTCATTTACCAGACCGGATGTTGTAGACAGGTGATGTGCTTGCTCAAATGCTCCCGAAGCAATCTGTCCGATGGCCTGATTAAGTTGGGTGATGTTAGATACTGTTTCCTGCAAATCCCTGGCCTGTTCAGTATTCTTTGCTGCCACCTTTTCAATAGCTTCAGCAACCTGACCGGTCAACTGGAAGGTCTGAGCGGAATATCCCGCTAATTCCTCGCTGGCATCGGTGACCTTGTTGCCTGCTTGCTGTACCTTGCCAATAAGAGCTCTCACATTCCCGAGCATGGTATTTACTGCTTTTGCCAGAATCCCTGTTTCATCGGTGGTATCGGTGTAAATTTCCCCAGTGAAGTCTCCGGCGGCCACTACATTCATCTTAGCTACCAAAGCCTTAATAGGAGCAATCATTAGCCGGCTGAGGAAGAAAGCTATTATCAAACCCATCCCCGCCAATACTATAGCAAGGCCAAATGCAAAATAACGAGACTTGTCGATTTCAGCCTGGGCCAATGAATTGGAAAGACCGATGCGGAGAACTCCCCATTTCTCCAAGTCTACATTAACCGGAATAGCTACATCATAAATTTTCTCTCCGGTGGGCAATAGCTGTACCTGATAGATAGCCTTAGTTGCCTTCCCGGCAGCCTGGCTAAATTTGTCTCCTCCTGCTTTCCCCATTTTGGTTGAGTCACTGTGAACCACAATATTTTCGGAATTATTAACCAACATTAAGTACTTTACTTCCCTGTTGGTTTTGAGGACTGTCTGAAAGCCTTCTTCCAATGTATAAAAACTATCCTTGGAAATATTGTTTACTGCTACTCCGTAAAAGGCAGAGCCTATGCTCATCCCTTTACTGACTATCTCTCTGTTAATCATTTTAGTTTGGCTGTCCACCACAAAGGCGGCAAAAATCATGCTCGCAAGGAGCACCGGTAGTATTATAGATAATGAAAGCTTAAGACGTAAACTAAACTGAAAATTCTTCACCCTGCCCATCTCCTTAGCAAAAGAGGGTCTGCCGTTACCGACAGACCCTCTAAATTCCTTTTAGGGATTAGTTCCTGCAGTAGTCTGGTAGCCGGCGCCTTTGGTGAAAGGTTTCAGAGCAAGAACATTTTCATCAGTGGTCCAACCCATCATCCCGAATTTCATAGCATAGGCATCATAGCCCAACTGATTCAGGAACATGGTGGCCTGGCTGGCAGTATGTCCGGTGTAGCAGATTACCACAATCTTCTTATCCGTAGGCAGTTTCTTTAAGCTTTCCTCTTTGGCTAACTGGCCTAAAGGTATGTTTACCGCACCGGGGACATGTCCTTTGGCATAGTCTTCAGCTTTTCTGACACTTAACAAGAAGTAACCGGGATCCTTACCGGTGACAACGTTATTAAAGATATCCTGAGCTGAGATGGTGGGTGCCTTTCCGGAAGTGAGGTGCTTTTCAGTCTGGGCCAGGATGATCTCTTTAGCAGCCTGTTTGCCAGTATTAACCTGGGGCAGGCTGTTGGTAGGCTGTGCCTCATTGACTTTGGTCTCCACCGCATAACCAGGAGCTTTAGTGAAGGGTTTTAGGGCAAGCACATTCTCATCGGTGCTCCACCCCATCATGCCAAACTTCATGGCATAGGCATCATAGCCTAGTTGATTCAGCAGCATGGTGATCTGGCTGGCAGTGTGTCCGGTATAGCAGATTACCACAATCTTCTTATCCTTGGACAGCTTGTCCAGTGCTTCCTGTTTATAAAAGTCGGCATAGGGAATATTAATAGCACCCGGAACATGGCCTTTTGCATAATCCTCAGGCTTACGGATTTCTACCAGCTGATAGCCGGGATCCTTGCCTACCACCACATTGTTAAACACATCCGCTACAGAAATGGTTGGGGCTTTTCCTGAAGTCAGATAAGCATTTGTTGCCTCGATAATTTTTTGAGCCTCGTTTGCTGTGCTGGTTTGTTCAGTTGTGGATTTCGTAGTAGCCGGCTCATTTACGTCCTGGGGACCGGCGGCCTCCTTGCTGCCACACCCTGTCATCAAAACCGTCAGGCTGAGCATCAATACCGCCAGCAAAAACAGACTGATCTTTTTCATTAACTTCATGTATACACCCTCCTTTTATTTTACCTCCTACATTTTGGGAGGTACTTTGTTTACAATGACGCCTGAATTAGCCTTACGCTCTTCAGGTAAAATATCCTTGTCAGTAAGGAAAATGTCGTTGTTACCATGGCACCCTGTACACTGCCCCTGAGGAGTAACCCTTAAAATATTATGGGGAGTTGAATACTTCCAGGTGGGACTATTATCGAAATTACTCAACAGATCCTCACCGTAGAATTTAAAGGTATCCTTGGCCACCGGAACATGCCGTACAATTATGTAGTCGTAGGGTCGTTCCACTGTTTTATTAGGGTTGCGGCCAATTTTGAAAGCGAATTCCGATTTATCGGTTTTGTAATAGGGAAGGTTCTTTTTGTCTATGCCTACGTGGCAGCCATAGCAATTATTGTAGGGCTGGGAATGGCAAACCTGACACTGTAGCAGAGTAGATCCTTCCCCCCGGACGGCATGCTTTTTGTGAGCCGGGGTATTGATAAACTCAGGTTTCACATGACAATTCTGACACTTGGGAGCATTTTTGACATCAAAACGGTTGTCTGCCGGTGGATTATTGGAATGCATCAACTCTTTTTGATGGCAATCCACACACTGCTTGCTACCGGGAAGCCAATGCACATCAGGCTTTAGATCAGGATAATCTTCAGCAGCTTTGCCCATATACTCTTTTTCCAGCCGGCTGCCATGACATGCGGTACAGTTCAGCACTGATTTAGGACTCTTGTAGAAGTTATGTCCGTTAACCAGTCCGCCGCCGGTGGTTAAAGGCCGGGAAATGTGACATTCTCCACAGGTAGCAATATGGCAGGTACTACAGTTGTTATTGAGTCCTTTTGCCAGGGTTTCTGTTTTACCGGGGTTGGCCCTGAGCATAATAACTCCCGTTTTGGTATCGATAATCCCTTTGTTTGTGTAGTGAAGCGAATTCTTAAAGCCCTTTGTAGCTTGTTGGTGACAGTCTTCACAAATTGCCTTTTCCTGTTTGGATGGCTTGGCAATCAGATCCTTGTGTGCCAAAGCCCTGGTGTTACCCTCCGAGCCTGCATGGCAGAAAGTACATCCTTTTTCCCCATGGCTGGTCTCTAAAAAAGACTTGCTAACCAATACCTTTTGAAAAGCCTCCAACGGAGGAAGTGCTCCCCCTCATCCCTCGCCGGATGTCTCTGCTGACTTTTCAGCCTTGGGAAGCTGGTCAGCCTTCAGATCTGCCAGAATCAGCTCTCTGCTGGTATGACAGGCTACACAGTTTTGTCCATCACTCTTTGCACTCTGCACAGCAGCTTTTTCCCCCGATCCACATCCTGCAGTCAGAATGATAGCCGCCAGCAATGCAAATAGAAGCAGGAAATTCTTTTTCACCGTCAATACCTCCTTTTTTCGTATCGTTAATCCGTTATTGGCCACTGCTCACCTCCTTATGCGAAGTTTTCCATTGCAAAACGCTGTAGCTAACAATATCTTGTTAGCTGTCGCTTCGCAGGTAGAAATTTTTCGCTATTTGTCATTTCTTAAAGAAAATATTTATATCTCGTTTTGAGCACCCTTGAACAAGAGATTAATAATTTTGAACGATTCAAATTTCCCTTGAACACCGATCAATCGCTGCAATCATAAGGATTGACACTAAGAAGATCCAAGAGCTGTTTCGCTTTT
>JBAQLS010000016.1:0-4903 GCA_049302075.1 Carboxydocellales bacterium
TGAGGATAGCAGTCTCAATAACGATGAGATACTTGTCCCTAGTGCTCCATCTGTCGCTTTGTTGCTCTCCTGCGGGAGCCGCAAACCCCTTACCCCGAATTTTCCTCCGCCACTGCTTCAAGGTTCCTTCAGGGATACCTGACTCCTGCTGGATCTGGCTTATTGATTGACTGTTTGGCGGTAACATCTTTAGAATAATTGAATCTTTTAGCTCTTTAGAATATACCATGACTTTTTCCTCCTGTGCTCCTTTTGATTAAGGATACTTCTTTATTGTCCCTACGACAACTATCCTAACACAGGGGGTGAACTAACCAAGTTCAATGTGAACGACGGATCCTTTACTGATTTTAGGTATGATACCAATGGTAACCGAACCACTATGATTCAGCCAGACAACCGGATAACCAGTTACTCCTATGACTTAGAGAACCGCCTGACCAAAGTGCAGCTGCACCAGGACAAGTGGGTGGGCTTTGAGTATGATGGTGACGGTAACCGAATCACCAAGCTAGCCGCTATGACCCAACCTTGGCATGATAACGGCAAAGGTAATGATGCCGGTATTGACGACGGCAAAGGCAATGACATCGGCTATGTTCCGCCTGGGCAGGAGAAAGTGCAGAAACAGCAGGCTGAATTGGTCATTAAGCTAATGAAAAGCGACGGCGGTGGAGGCGGTAACGGCGGCAATAACGGAAACGGCAATGGTAGTAACAATGGTAATGCCGGAGATAACGGCCAAGGCAATGGCAAGGACAAAATCGGCAACAACGGCAAAGGTGCGGATAAGATAAAGAATAAGGAAATCAGCAAAGAAGAACGGGATAAGAAGAAGGAGCAGGCCAAGGCTAAGCAGGGCTACCGGGAGAAGGGTAAACACACCAACCGGGGCAAACACTTGGGCTGGTATAAGAATGGTAAACTAACTGATCAGGTGGTAATCACCAACTATGTAAATGATGTATCTGACCCGCTGACTCAGGTCTTAATGACCTATGGGGAGGACGGTAAATACGATGCTGCCTACACCTATGGTATAGAGCGCATTGTAGTTGAAGCCTTAGATGACACCAGGCCGGAAGCTCAGGACCCCTTGTATTACCTATATGACGGGCTGGGTAGTGTTGCCTATATGGTGAAGCCAGATGGCAACATGCGGGATCACTACCGGTATGACGCCTACGGTGATACGGCAAATGGCAGCAAGCTCTCCCCGGATGGGAAGAATGTTAATCATAACACCTTTGGCTATACCGGTGAGATGTGGGATGAAGAGAGTAACCTGCTGTATCTGCGGGCTAGGTATTATGAGCCTGCGACGGGGCGGTTCTTGAGCCGGGATAGTTATGAGGGGGAATTGGAAAACCCACTGAGTAAGAATTTGTACGCTTATGTGGAGGGTAACCCAGTAAATAGGGTTGATCCGACGGGGCATTTGTCAGAGTATCAAGAGCTATATAATGCCGGGTTAGGTGGAAGAAACTACAATCCTTTTTTTGCGAAGATGGATAATATTGATTTGTCGAAATATGGTTACCCTGATCCCCCTAATTATATTAGTGACCCTTATCAGAGGAAGGGTAATCCTACTCAGGTGACGGGCAAAGATGGAGATAAAAGTCCTATTGGTTCTACAGCTGAATTTAAAAAGAAATTTGGATATATAATTAATGAACAGGCTAATGAGCTTGGAGTTGACCCAAATCTTTTAGCAGCAGTTATTCTTGTAGAATCTGGTGGTTCTGGGTTTGTTAATGGAAATCTAAAAATACGGTTTGAAAATCATGCGTTTCTTAATGCAACAAACAAGTACAAGGAATTATTTACCTATGAATGGAGAAGTCATAGATTTAGAACTAGCACTAATTCGAAATGGAAGAAAGTACATACAGGAAAACAAAATGATGAATATGTAGCGTTTGAATTTGCGGCAAGCTTAAATAAAAATGCAGCATATGAATCAATTAGTATGGGACTTGGTCAGATAATGGGATATAATCACAACGCAGCTGGTTATAGCTCAGCTAAAGAAATGTATGAAGACTTTGGCAAAGGGCATGGACAACAAATAAAAGGTATGATAACTTTCTTCAAAAATTATAGAAATGGGAGTACACTTAGAGCTTTACAACACGGAGATTTGAAAACTTTTGTAACGCAATATAATGGTACTGGTCAGGTAGATGCGTATACTAAAATTATGATGAAAAGAATGGAAGAGTATAAAAATGCAAAATGATTGGAGTGATTTAAGTGAATAAAATTAATTACAGTTCTATTGTAATTATTACGACAGTAATTATTAGCATTCTTTCGGGATGTAATGTGCAAAAAAAAGAAAATCCGCCAATTTCATCTCAAACGGTGAATCCAAAGCAAACTAATACACTAAATAAAGCAGCTAATTATCAGGATAAAACTATAGAACCATCAAAAGACGCAAACATGAAAAAAGAATATAAGAAGAATCTAAGTACTGAAGACGAAGATCTACTATTTAGCTTCAAGATAGCGGATTCACCTAAAATATTGTCTGTCTGTTTATCAAAAAAACAGTCGGATTATATAGTATATCGTTTTGGTACAAAAGATAAAATTGAACTTGAATTTCCCGAAAATAAATCTGACTCATGGAATAAATTCACCTATTCATATTATTTGCGTGGAGGGGGAAAAGAAAACGAGGGAATGGAGTTGAATTATTTGTCTTTTGAAAATGGTGGAAATGAATATCAAATTTATCATGAATACACTGCTGAAGATGGATCAACAATAGTCGGGATTAAAATTACCGAGAAAGCAACAAACAAGGTAACAGATATTAAAGGCTTAAGCAATAGTATTGAAGGTAGCCTGATAAATTTAAGGGATAATAATAAAATTAATACAGAAATTTTATAAGACATATTTTCTAAAAGTTGTTGTCAATGTGAACAGAATTCCAATGCAGACAATGAGAAAAAGCACCTCCTATGGTAGAGTAAAGATCTTGAAGTGAATAAATACAAATAGGAGGATACCATGAGTTTGCAGATTTTTAGAGAACTAACTAAGGCATACTTGGAAGGAAACATTACGGAAGAACAGGTACAATTAGCGATTCTAAAACAAGTCGATGAAACATCTATACTAAACTCAGATGACGAATTTATAGTTAATGCGTACCTAGCTCTTAAACACTTGACATATGAATATAAAACATCTCATGCAGAACTAGAGTATCTTTATAAATGCTTGACTAATGAAAGTACATTTACACAAGAAGATAGGAACAAGTATATTTTGCAACACTTTTCGAAATCAAAAAATTGAGATATTAGATTTTGAGGTAACTATAAGGGGCTGTCTTAAAATAATGTCTAAGGACATTAATAAAAGGCAGCTCCTAAATATCCACTCTATAGTTAAAGTTTCACTGTCACGTTTGGTATCCGTGGCATTGCCTGACCTCTTGTAATGGTGAAATGCCCCAACTCGAGTCAAAGAAGATTGAACGATTCATTATAAGGAGGGATTTTTATGAAAGAGTATAAAAGCCTATACAAAAAGTTTAAGGAACAAAAAACGGACGAGGTATTCGCTCATTTTCCCTATGATGGGAAATCAGGTTCTTCCTGGGAAAAACCATTTGAGGCACTATCCAATTTGGCCAAGCCAGAAAAATGGAACTTTACTGAAGAAGAATTTAAGCAAAAGTATAATCAAGATTATCCTATATTAACAAATTATCTAAATTACACTTTTTTACGTGTTCAGGACTTGAACCTTATTACATACTCAGATGATGGCGATAAAGCTTGCTTTAATACCGGCCTTCAGACGAAAGAAGAGAAAGACATTTATGCAACGTTTTTTAGAAATAAGGAAGCTGACAAGTTTGGTGCACCTGATTGGACGTTTTATACGTTTGCGGAATCTTATTCAAATAAATTAAGTCCTTTTCAGCCATTACCAAAGATTGCAACCTATATTACTGACCCAAGTGATTTAGTTTTTGATATCAATTTAGGGGATATTGACGTAAATTACGTACATATATTGAAGCAAAACTCAGATCGATTACCTGAGGCTTTGAGGTCTAATGAACGATTAGCTTTGACAGCATTAAGGGGAGCCGTTGAATCTCTGTACGACCGAATTATTCGTAATTACAAGGTTGCAGTCCCGCATTGGTACGATAAGAAGATTCAACTTTTACTACCATTAAATCTCATGAGTGACACAGTTGCTGATGTTGCACTAGTACTTGATAAAGATAAAGAAAGAAATATTTACAGAGCAACTACCATTCTTTCAATGGACATGGCATATATTGATGCCAGATTAGTTGCAAGACCAGATTCCGATTGGTTAAGCATCTAGGGGCGGGATACATAACCTAACAACGGAAACGACTCAGTAGCTCTCCGTCCAACGTGTCTTCCTAGACCGGTTGTCACGCCTTCTGCTTCATAGGGGACAGGGGTAAAGGGTCGGTAGCTTTGATGACCTGTACAGAATTACCAGTATAGACGGTCCGGATACCGATGCCAGCCTGCCGGTTCTGCCGGAAACGGTTCAGTCTGAACCCGACCAGATTGTACCTGCCCAGCTTGAATCCGCCCAATTTGCTCCTGCTCCCGCCCAGACCCCGCAATATAGCTCTGTACGGAGCAGCGTTTCCCTTCTGTCAGGGGTTAGGCCACTGGCTAATTTAACCACTACTACCGATAGTGCCAATATTACCGATACCACCATTACTAATATTTCTAGCGATTCTACCAATTCTAGCGTGATTTCCGCTAACCTGATTCAATACAAATATGACCTGCGAGGTAACCGGGATACAGTTATTGATGCCAAAGGCAACCCCACATATTTTCAGTGGGATGACATGAATAACCTGACCGCCGTACTAAAC
>JBAQLS010000017.1:0-84609 GCA_049302075.1 Carboxydocellales bacterium
TTGACGGACACACAGAAGGACTGATATATTTAGATCAGAAAGGTTGTGTGTCAAATGAAAGCAACACGGTATGATGCAGCTTTCAAAAAAGAAGCAATTGCAATGGTAAACGAATTAGGGCTATCAGTTACTGCAGTGTCAGAGAAACTAGGGGTTCATATTAAAACGTTGTATCGTTGGTTGGACGAGTTTAGACAAGATGGGAACAATGCATTCCCTGGCAAAGGGAAATTGAAGCCAGATGATGAAGAAATTCGACGTTTAAAGCGTGAAAATTTAGATTTACGTGAGGAAAATGGCCGAAGTATTAAAGGTGACGCGAAGCGGTTACTATGAATGGGCTAAAACAAGAAAAACCAAACGAGAAATTGAGGACGAACTATATTTAGCAAAGATAAAAGAAACCTTCGAAAAAATACGTAAAACCTATGGGCCTCGCAGGATTAGCAAGGCAGAATTAGTTTATCACGAACAATACAAAACCAGAACACAAGCTAGGCTGAGTATTTTTGACTATATTGAAACATTTTACAATAGAATAAGGTTGCATTCTAAGCTTGGTTACCAATCCCCAGAAAACTACGAAAAAGAGAGAATTTCAGCGTAACTGCGTGTCTGCCGGGGGGTAGGCAGGTCACTCACTGCGCAACGCCTCAATTGGGTCCAATTTAGCTGCTTTCATTGCCGGATAAACGCCAAAGAATACGCCCACTAATAGCGCGAAGAGTAAAGCAATTACCACTGCTGTCAATGAGATTGCTGTCTGAATGGTGGGAAAAAGCGACGGCAGTATCCAGGCACCGCCTAGACCGAAGCCTAAACCCAGCAGCCCTCCGATAATACTTAAAAACACCGCTTCAATTAAAAATTGTATTAAAATATCCCGCCGATTTGCGCCAATTGCTTTACGTACTCCGATTTCCCGGGTTCGTTCCGTTACGGAAACCAGCATAATGTTCATAATGCCAATACCTCCTACCAGCAGAGAGATGGCAGCAATCCCCCCCAGACCTGCAGTTAAAATGCCTAAAATGTTATTGATGGTGTTAAGCATATCTTGTTGTTTGATTACTGAGAACTCGACATCCTTATGATGCTTTAAGAGAATTCCTTGGACAGTTTTTTCGGCTGTTCCCACCTCGCTAGCCGATACCGCCTTAACCGTTATCTGGCTTATGTTTTTCTGCTTTTGACGGTCAAGCATTTCCGAAACGGGAAGATATATCTTTACATTTAAATCCTCACCCTGGGGTCCCATGTTTTCCGGCTTTTTATACTGTAACACTCCTACTACTTTATAATCCTTTCCGTTGAGTTTAAAGGTTTTACCTATTGAGTTCCGGCCTTTAAACAATTCTTTATTGGCTTCGTCCCCAATGACTGCCACTCGCTCTTTGTTAATTCGCTCAGTTTTGGTAAAAAACCGACCGTAGCTTAAATCGAATTTGCTTATTTTACTATGCTCCTCATCAACTCCAGTAGTTGAGGTGTATATTTTCAGGTCATCCAGCCAGTCAACACCGTTATAGATGCAGGAAACCGCCTCAATGCCTTTTTTCCCTTTTAACTCTAAAGCATCATTATAAGTCAGGGTGTTTTTGCTTTGGCCAAACCCGCCTTCCCGTACCCCCAGTTTACTTTTACCCTTTTGCGGTCCAAATTGAACTTTACCGGGAAAAACATATAGCAGATTAGCGCCCAAGGACTCCACCTGCGAGGTGACTTGGGCTTTGATTCCTTCACCGATGGAGGTAAGCGTAATCACGGAAAAAATACCAATGATAATTCCCAGCATGGTCAAAAAGCTGCGTAATTTATTGTGAAACAAAGACTTAATACTGCTTCGAAAGCTCTCGCGAATCCTCATTTCCTGCCCCCCCGATCCCTCATTTGGCCTCCCTGACTACACCATCTTTAATATTTACAAGCCGATTAGCTTCTTGGGCTATTCCCATGTCATGAGTAACAATAATAATGGATTTTCCTGCCCTGTTTAGCTCCTTAAAAATATCCAGTACTTCCCGTCCGGTGTTAGAATCCAAACTACCGGTAGGCTCGTCGGCTAGGATTATTGCTGGAGAGTTGACAATTGCCCGGGCAATAGCAACCCGTTGCTTTTGACCACCGGATAATTGGTTGGGCCTGTATTTCATTCGGTCTGCCAAGCCTAGTGAGATTAGTGCTTGTTTTGCTTTTTCTCGAGCAGTTTTGGGTGAGCTATCACTATATAGCCCGGCTAGTTCCACATTTTCCAGCGCAGTATATTGGGGCAACAGGTTAAAGGATTGAAATACAAAGCCAATATATTTGTTTCTGATGATAGCGAGTTTTACATCACTTAATTTGCCGGTATCCTGACCGGCTAGGTGGTAAGTTCCTCTGGTAGGCCGGTCTAGACAGCCAATAATATTCATCAGCGTAGATTTCCCCGAACCGGAGGGACCGATTATCGCCAGAAACTCCCCGTCCTCAACCTGAAAGGTGACATCTTGCAATACCTCGGTAATCTGGTCCCCATTCCTATAGCTTTTAAACAATGCTGCAATGTTGATACCCATGGCATACTCCTTTGAGCACATATTACTTACTACGTTTAATTTAGACTTCATTTAATTAAGCTTATTTTTACCATACCTAGGTAGAATATTACAAATCACCAAAAGAAGGTTGTGCTAGCCACAAAAGAAGGGTTTCATCAGCCACAAAAAAATCGGGCCAGGGTAAATCAATCTGTTCCCCTAACCCGATCTTTATTTGTTTTAGTTCAAATCCAGTGTTTACTCGTATTTCTGAAAACCGTGGCTATGTGAATGTTAACTTTTATATGACTGTTTTTAAGCTGTCATTCCTGCCGAACCGATAAGCGGCAATCAAGAAAAAAACCAGGGCAAAGGCAAGAATTATGGAGACATTTGGTAAAATCTGACTGAAGCTATTACCCGCCTGCAGCTTTTGGACGGTATCCAGAACCCACCTTTGGGGCAAAAAATCGGCTATCCGTTGGGCGGTTTTCGGCATTATTTCTATGGGCCAAAAACACCCAGCCTGCTTAGAGTCTGTCGAAAATGCCACAATCAAAACCCTGGGGAATAACGATGACACAATCAACCTTGCCTGCTGTAAGCTTGTTCTCTATTTCCTTTGCACCTTATCTTGGATAACCATAAAATAGTCTTACCTAAACCATCGATCGGCATATATCCGCCTCCCAGGAAGACTACTATCGGAATAAGCAGGTTTAATATGCCGGTTAGAACTTCATCTTTTAAGATAAAGGCTAGACCAAGTCCCAAACTAACTGCCATCACAACCTCTGCTGCTTTCCCGTAAAATACAGGATAATTTTATCTAGGTTGTTAATATCCGTCGAACTGTTGACCTTTACTGTGTCTTCGGCAATTTCCACACTTAATACCCCGGAAATTTCCTTTAATTTGTCTTCCTTAACGTCTCAATTCTCTTAATTCTCCCAGACTAATATATTTCACCACAAAAAGGAAGGGCAGCCCCCTTCCTTTAGATTACTGACAAAGCAAAGCGGAAACTAAAAACGACCCCAGTAGGCTGATTGAAAAACCCGCATAGTACGAAGACAAATGTGCCAAGGCCGCAGGCGTACTGCTGTACGTCGAGGACCTTGGCACATTTGGCGACAAAGCTAGGCGGGGAATTTCAACAGCCTTTGCTGATAATGTCTCGGGCAATATATACGCCACAAGCACCGGCCTGGGCTAAGCCTCGCGTAATTCCAGCCCCATCTCCTCCGGCATATAACCCGGCAATTTCCGTTTCAAATCGGTCATTTAAGCTGGGACGGGAGGAATAAAATTTGGCTTCTACCCCATACAGCAGGGTATGTTCAGAGGCAATCCCCGGAGTTACCTTATCTAGGGCCTCAATCATTTCAATAATACTTTTCATGGTATTGTAAGGTAGTACTAAGCTTAGGTTGCCTGCTACCGCCTCTTTTAGAGTTGGTTCCACAAAGCTTTCACTAATCCTTTTCTCCGTTGATCTCCGGCCTTTAATTATATCCCCGTAGGTCTGCACCAATACACTGCCATTGGATAAATCATTGGCTAATCTGGAGATGGACTTAGCATATTCGATGGGTTTATCAAAGGGGTAGGAAAATTTGTGGGATACTAATAAGGCGAAGTTAGTGTTTGTGCTCCCCATACTTTTATCTTTGAAAGCATGACCATTAGCTAGCATAACTCCACTATGGTTTTCGATTACCACGTGCCCGGACGGGTTGCTGCAAAAACTACGGACGGTTGTACCTACCGAGGTTCGGTAAATAAACTTGCCTTCGTATAAGTGTTCATTGATTTCTTCCATGATGGTATCATTGGTTTCCACCCGCACACCTACGTCTACTTGATTATTAATCATTTCCAGGTGGTGGCGTTTCAAAATACCGGCTAACCACTCCGAACCGTCTCTGCCCGGAACTACAATTACCTTGTCAGCGAAGAACTCTTCCCCTGCTTTGGTAATAATCCCTTCTACCTGGTAACGGCCGTCTGTCTCACAGGTTATTAAGTCTTGAACCTCTTGTTGAAATACCATGTCAATTTTAGGCTTTAAGAACTCAAAGAGGCTTTTAAGGATTTCCAGGTTTTGTTCAGTCCCTAAGTGGCGGACTTGAGCCCGTAACAGCTTTAAGCCGGCGGCCAGACCACGCCTTTCAATGCTTTTTACCGCTGACGTAGTAGGGTCAGTAGCCACACATACCGCCCCATGTTTTAAGTTGATGGCATCCACATACTTGATTAATTCCAGCACCTCTGAGGCTGGCAAATAATCAGTCATCCAGCCGCCAAATTCTGTTGTGATATTAAACTTGCCATCGGAATAGGCACCGGCACCACCAAAACCATTAGTAATCGAACAGGCTGGCAAACAACCGCTAACCTCTTTCTTTTTGGTAGGTGGGGGGCACTTGACCAGCTTTTTTTGGAGTATCGGACATTTGCGCCGGTAGATATCTTGGCCTTTATCAATTAGTAATATCTTTTTGGAGGGAGCGTTTTGAGCCAGTTCATAACAGGCAAAAATACCTGCCGGACCCGCACCAACTACAATAACATCATATCTATTCGTGCTCACCTTCCCCTTTCTCAAACCATAGCCAACCAGATTAATTATGATATATATATCGAGAAAAGGCAATGTTAACTGTACCCACTTATTATATAATTTCCTAATTCACTGAAGGAACGAAAGGTTATCCTTAGAAATACTATAATGAATAAACAGAGCTGCTTACTAAGTATTGCGTTATCAATTCTACCCTTTAGCTTACCTAACTAATTTTTGAATTGTTTTAAGCACCTCATCTAATACCTCATCATCGCCGGCTAGTACACGTTCTTTAACACAACTCTTCACATGCTTCTCTAAGAGTAATTTACCAGTTGAATTTAGTGCTGCTTGAACAGCCGCTATTTGATTAAGAATGTCATCACAATAGACATCCTTCTCCACCATAGCCTTTACTCCCCGCACCTGGCCTTCAACCCGGTTTAACCGATTAATTATATCTTTTTTAGTCTTATCAGTATGATGACTCTTGCGGATACTATCGCAACAATTATCGTTAGCTGTCATGTTTAATCATGCCTCAAAGGCCCCCTGTTGTAATAAATATTTGGGCAGTTTTGCGTCTTACCCAGGACCAAAGTCAGCAGCCTTCTTTACAATGGGCAGTTTCCCGGAGCATCCAGTGCTTAGTAAACATTATTATCCCTCCTTTCGATACCAAATCGGCTTAAATAACGTCATAACCCTGGTCTGCTATTGTCTCCTTAATACTTTCAGCTGTAACTTTACTCTCATCAAAAGTAACTGTAGTACTTTTTTTTTCCAAACTAACCTCAACTAGACTTACTCCCGCTAACTTACCTACAGCTCCTTCGACAGCTTTGACACAATGGCCACAACTCATACCCTGAACACCTACAGTAATAGTTTGCATATTTTACACCTCCGTTTCAGTTTTTTAACATTATCAGGACTAAAGCTTAGCACCTTTCAGGACTAAAGCTTAGCACCTTATCAGGACTAAAGCTTTACACTTTTCAGTCTTAAAGCATTTAAGACCACGGATACTGAACTAAAGGCCATAGCCGCTCCGGCAATCCAGGGAGCTAATAAACCCATAGCAGCTACAGGAATGCCAATGGAATTATAGATTAAGGCCCAGAAAAGATTTTGTTTAATGTTACCCATAGCAAGCTTACTTAGTTTAATAGCTTGGGGTATAGAGCGTAAATCTCCGCGCATTAAGGTTATATCAGCTGCTTCAATAGCCACATCCGTGCCGGTTCCTATGGCCATCCCAATATCGGCTGTAGCCAGAGCCGGTGCATCATTAATCCCATCTCCAACCATGGCCACCACTTTGCCCTCATCCTTAAACTTTTTCACCACTATTGCTTTCTCTTCCGGTAGAACCTCAGCTCTAAACTCGGTGATTCCCACTAGGTCCGCTATGGCTTGAGCAGTCCGCTGATTATCACCTGTAATCATGACCACTTGGATGTTCAGATTGATCAGCTCTTTGATAGCCTCAGTGGCGGTATCTTTGATAGTATCAGCCACAGCCACAATTCCTGCTAAACTATTATCGATAGCAATTAACATCGCTGTTTTACCACTGGACTCATAGCTTTGCATTTTATTTTCAACTTCTGCAGAGACAACTACATTCAGCTTACTCATCAGCTTGCGAGTTCCAATCGCTATCTGCTTTTCTTCCAGCTTTACTTGAATCCCATAGCCAGGAATAGCCTCAAAGCCTTCACCTTTTATAAATTCTACTCCTTCTTGCTCAGCACCCTTTACAATGGCTTGAGCTAGAGGATGTTCCGATAATTTTTCTGCACTGGCAACGTATCTTAATAAGGATATCCGCTCCCATTCTCCAAAGGACATCAGATCGGTTAATTCCGGCTCACCCTTAGTTATCGTCCCGGTTTTATCTAGGACAATTACCGATATTTTTCCGGTATTCTCAAGATGCTCGCCACCTTTGAAGAGAATACCATATTCCGCCCCTTTACCCGTCGCTACCATAATAGAGGTAGGTGTAGCCAGACCTAGGGCACAGGGACAGGCTATTACCAACACAGCTGTCATTATCATGATAGCATTGGTGACATCACCTTGAGCAAAGAACAAATACCAACTTAAACCTGCTAAGATAGCGATTACCACCACCACAGGAACAAAGTAACCGGAAATAACGTCAGCCAGTCTTTGAATAGGTGCCTTGGAACCTTGTGCTTCTTCAACTATCTTGATGATTTGAGCCAGGGCAGTTTCTTTACCCACTTTGGTTGCTGCAAATTTAACTACCCCATGCTTATTGATAGTTGCGCCAATTACCTCATCGCCTGGTCCCTTCTCGACGGGAATACTTTCCCCTGTAAGCATTGATTCATCAACACTGGAATTTCCTTCGACAACTTTACCATCCACCGGAATTTTCTCTCCAGGTCTGACAACAACAATATCCCCTGTTATAACATCAGTAATTGGGATTTCTAACTCCACCCCATCTCGAACAACCATAGCAGTTTTGGGTTGCAGTCCCATTAGTTTTTTAATTGCCTCTGAGGTTCTACCTTTTGCTACAGCTTCCAGCATCTTGCCCAGAATAATCAAGGTTATTAAAACAGCACTTGTTTCAAAATATAAATCCCGGCCACCAATGGCAACCTGATACACGCTGTAAAAATAAGCTGCCGAAGTTCCCAAAGCGACTAATACATCCATATTGGCACTACCGTTTTTGAGATTGTTATAGGCCCCTCGATAAAATTGCCAACCGGCAATAAATTGCACCGGTGTAGCCATAGCAAGTTGGACATACGGATCCATTAGCATCATAGGCACAAAAGGTTCTAATGCTTTTACCCCGATATGAGCTAGCATAGTAATCAGTAGGGGAATGGATAAAATACTACTCATTAAAAGCAGTAATTGTTGTTTGCGTACCTCTTGCTCCCGTTTTGCTTGCTCTGCATCTACCCCCTCCTGGGTAGTCGCTGGAATGCTGGCACCATAGCCTAAAGAGATTATTTTGTCTATTATCTCCTTTTTACTAATTGCCGCTTCTAAATGCTCTATGCTTATCTTTTCTAAGGCCAAATTTACATTTACGGTAATCACGCCTGGTAACTTGCTGACCGTTTTTTCAATCCTGGCAGAACAGGCGGCACAGGTCATTCCGGTAAGCTGTAACTCTGTTTTTGTGGTAATAACTCCATAACCCAAATCCTGAACTTTGGTAATAATCTCCTTAAGGGGAATGACACTGGCATCATGGGTTATAGTAGCTTTTTCAATGGCTAAATTAACATTAGCCAAATTTACTCCTGATAATTTCTGTAAACCTTTTTCTATTCTGTTGGCACAAGCTGCACAGGTCATTCCAGTTAGCTTGAAACTAACTGTGGCCTCTTTCATCACATCACCGCCTAATAATTACGTCTTGAGAAATTATACCATACCCCCCTATGGTATGTAAATGCTCATTTTTAAATATTCAGTGCAGGTTTCCAGTTTATTATTACACTGTAGCCAGTAGTCTATGCCTATCCCAAACGACCCCACCCTTAGGCTAAATAATCGAGGGTACTTTGGACATCGGTTCACAACATCAAAAAGGATTAATGTCCTATTTCCAGCTCGCCTGGTCCGCCCTCTTGCCAAATAGTAACATATATTATGCCCTTTTCTCTATAGCCACGCACTAATTCACAATGCCTTAAAGTTGCAAAATTCTTTTCCAATTGCCATTTGGCCAAACTAAACTTCCGCATAATTTGTTCATGGGTAACAGGACCCTCAGTCTTGATAAAATTATAGATGTCTTGCTGTAATTCGGTTAACCCTTCCGTACCCACTTGTCCGGCCATTTTCCGATGTAATTTTGCGCTGTAAACTGCCGTTACATCACACGTTCTGGGTGGTTCAATCGCTTCAATATAACAATCTTCGCATAAAACTTGACCCATATGCTGAAATTGATCCCCTTCTGGAATTTCCTCTTTACATCTATCACAAGTCATTTCTTTTCACCCCCTACTATACCTCTACTTACTAAGTCTATTACTAGCCTAGCTACTGGTCAAGGCTATTTTAAATTAATTAGATTAACATTTTTGTATTAGTCTTGACATCTTTTACTGCATAAACTATTATTATTAATATCTACTACAATAGTTAGTAGTTTATTCCGCTTTAAAAATTTACAAATTAGGAGGCTTTGAAACATCATGAGTAAGAAGGCACCTCGCAAGAAAAGCATTCCGAAACAGGATAAAAATAAGAATTTTAGGCTGACGTGGATCATTGCGGGAATTGGTATAGCAGCACTTGGGGGCATAATGATATTTAGCAATATTTCCGCCAAGTCTCCAGATTCCGCTAACACTATACCGGTTAGCGGCAATTTAACCTATCAATCTAATGTCAAACCAATTTTAGGACAATCATGTATCGGCTGTCATCGTTCCACCGGAACTAAAAACAATCTACCCTTAACCAGCTACGAAAATGTAATTTCTATGGTTAAACCAAAAGATGCTAACAGTAGTCTTTTGTTCCAATCTGTAGACGGTGGGAAAATGGCTGGGCGCTTAAGTGCCCAGGATACTGAAATAATTAAGACTTGGATAAACCAGGGTGCCCCTGAGAAATAGTTTAAAATTAGTGCCGGGATAAAATGATAATCCCGACACTTTTTCTGTTTTATGCCCTAAGACAACTACCTCAGTTACCAAAGCTTAATTTTGGCATGTAAGGAGTGGTATTTTATTATGCAAAAAGCAATTGGGATTTTAATTTTCATTTTATTAATTGGTACCGGTTACTGGGCCTGGTCCACACTGCAGGATGTACAAAATACGAATCAAGAAGCTCTAATAATTGGAGAACAAAATCCCGAATCAAACCAGCAGTCAATAAAGTCTGAATTTGCTTTGACCAAAAGAAGTGATGCTAACAGTGTAACGGTTGATGTATTATTATTAAACCCCCTTGGCCAGGTTGCAGATAAGGAATTGGTCTTTCGGCTTACCCTGAATACCCATTCGGTACCCTTAAGCAAGTATGATATTGCTAAATCTGCTATTGTCAAGAGTTCCGACGGAAAGGTTAGCACTGGATTCTCATGGCAAGCAGAAAGTGAGGCAGAGCACCATAGATCCGGCTTATTGAAAGTTACCAATAATGGAATTTTGGGACCAAAGACCAAGTGGATTACTTTGGAACTAAAAACACTGGCTGATGTGCCGGTGCGTGAATTCAGATGGGAAGAAGCAGACTTACTTTAAAGTATTAGGCTTGTATAGATTGACCTGGCTCCTTGTATTCTGCCTATGAGCACAGTTTATTTTACCTTTTTATGCTTTTCGTTTTCAGTATGACCACCAGATCCGCCACAACAACCGCCACGCCTCAACATAAAAAACACCATTATCCCGAAAAGAATTAGGAAACCGTAGTTACGTAAAAACTCTTCCATATACCTTCCCTCCCTTCCTAAATACTCCGGTTGCCGACAGTGGTTAGCAGTGCCGGGATAAAATATAAGCCCGGCACTTTTTTGTAGTTAAGGAAATTATGCTATCTGAAAATCTGTGGATAATTTCCTTAACATGGGGGTTATTAAGGGGACTCCCTCTTATGTAAATCAGAGGAGGGTAACAGCGTTAGCAACCTAGGGAACCTGGGTTCCCTAGGTAAGAACAAAAGCATATCCTAGCGAAGGCATTAGAGATGCTTTTGTTCTTGTGAGCCACCAGGCCGGATGGTAAAGTTTTACTGCCCTTGCTTTCCTGACATTTCGTCAGTAAAGAACCGGGGCTGCCAATTTGCTATCTTGATTTCGGGAACCACCAGGTTATCACCCTGGACTTCATATTTAAGTTCTTCCGGAGGATATTTTACACATCCTCCGCCAATACCGAAGAAATCAGCATTCCGCCAGCGGGTACCGCAAGCTACGCAAACCAAAGCTTCACCTTCCAGGTAAAACTTAGTCCCATAGCAAGGCTCACAAATTGCTGTTGAGAGCACTACCCTGCCGGCTGTCGAAACAAAGGCCATCATGGGCATAACTGTGAAATCCCCGTAATACTTCTTTTTACCATCCCCACCTTGATATTCGGTGTAGATTATTTTATTCTCCCTAATAGCTTGCAAAGGAATTTTCACCAGCCCATTTTCCACTGTCAGTTTAATTTCCTTCATCTCAGTTTTCTGATTATATTTTGGGGTCTCCTCCAGAAAGTAATTCCCCCCTGATTTGCTTTCATATCTCCCTGAATTAGTCCAGACAAAAAGGCCAATCCCCAACAAAGCTATTAGTAAGGCACCGCCAAATAGCTTCCTACGCTTCCTCTGGCTGGTTTCCAGATACTCACTTGTAAACCTGGCTTTCTTTTCCTCCCTCGAAATCATGCTTCCACCTCCCGTTTTATTTTCCGGGATGCGCATTTGGCAAACCTTTTCTCCAATTGCGTATCTGAGCTTATTATTTAGACATAACCTCTTCCACTACCGGAACTGCGTCAGTACCTCCTACCGCAACCCAGTAATTCTTGTCCCCGTCTAGCCAGTAGTAGTGCTCCTGCCCCATTCCCAGGACTTTAATTACCTTTTGGCCTTGAACGGTAATTTCCTGCCGGTTGGTAAATACTTTGCTGACCGGCATTTTGTTATCCATTTTTTGGTACAAATCATTAGCCAACTCCGTGGATGGTGAGACAGAGACCCATAGGGTTAGGCTCTTGCCCGCTCCCTCATACATGGCAATAAACCCTTCCCTGATTACTATTTCCGTCCCATGCATACCACTAATCTGCTGAATAGCCTCAGGACCAGTTACTAACTGAGTTCGAGGCGCTCCACCCAGGCTTTCTGGAATTGC
The DNA here is from genome assembly GCA_049302075.1 of Carboxydocellales bacterium. Classification (GTDB taxonomy): domain Bacteria; phylum Bacillota; order Carboxydocellales; family JAJZTU01; genus JBAQLS01. The sequence goes on from JBAQLS010000017.1 coordinate 11,945, forward strand.
AACTTGCTCTTGATTAGCTGCCGTTCCCCTATCTCCTCCGCTTGGCGCAGGTGCCAAAAACATCACCCAAGTCAGGAAGGCAATTACTATGATGCTAATACCAATAAAACCAAAATACAGAAACCGCTTATTCATTCCTCCAGCCACCATCCTCTCAACATTTCCCAGGTTAGATTCCCCGCTCCTTCAGGGAAAGCTGCAGCGTTTCAACTTCCCGTTCCAACTGCCTCTGCCGCTGACCAATGCTAAAAACATACCCGAAAATCACAACCCAGATTATACTGTAAGCAGCAAACAAGTAAGTCATGTTCATCCCTCCTCATGTCAAACTTTGGCCAAATTTCTCTTTACTTCCGGACGGGTAAAGTACAACCTGTCATCAGGCTAATTTCCCCCGAATAGCTTCCTTAAGCTCCTGTAGTATGGACTTGTGCCTGGCCAAGCGGATTACCTTGGGAAGCAGGTAAAAATACAAACAGGTAAAGGCCAGCAAGCTTACCAGCAGGGTAACCTGCATTTTGGGGGAGATGGCCAGCTTGCCGCCAGTCTCAATGATGTTGGGGTGAATAGTCCACTGCCACCAGCGAATGGAAAACCACACCAGCGGGACATCCAAAAAACCTATAATTCCCAAAACCGCACTAAACCTGGCTCGCTGTTCTTCCTGATTTAGGGCTGAGCGCATTAGTAGATAGGCTACATAAACAAACCACAGCACCAGGGTGGTGGTCAGGCGGGGATCCCAGGTCCACCAGGCCCCCCAAGCCGAACGTCCCCAGATCGGACCGGTAAGCAGGACAATGGTGGTGAAAACCACTCCTATTTCCGCAGAAGCCGAACCAACCCAGTCCCATTTGGAATCCCTGGTCTTAAGATACATTATACCCGCTATAAAAACCACAAAAAAGGCAAAAAATCCAATCCAGGCAGATGATACATGGAAATAAAATATTTTTTGGACAACCCCCATGATTTTCTCATTAGGTACCCAGATAAACACCAGGTAAGTGGCAGCTAACATAACTAGCATGGTAACGCCTGCCCAGACATTTCCCAGTAATTTATTCATGCTCTACACCTCCAGGAGATACTCAAACAGCAGCGTTGGTACCACTAAATACATGAAATCAAATCCCAAGATCAGCTTAAGCCATAAAGACCATTCATTAAAACCCTGCCCACTGAGGATAGCCCCGGTTGCTTGGACTGCCGCTATTAACAGAGGAACCAGTAAAGGGAATAAAATTATGGGCAATAACACTTCACTGTTCTTGGTCTGTACCGTCAGAGCCGCTAAAAATGTACCAATAGCCACAAAGCCAACAGTTCCCAAGACCACTACGGCAATAAGCAGTCCCAGGCTGCCTTTACTGCGGAAATTAAACAGGACAAAAAAGATGGGGAGTGAAACCAGCTCCACTACCAGCATAAAAATAAGGTTACTAACCAGCTTACCCACTAGAATTGCGCTGTTATCGTTAGCCGCAAGGGTTAAACCGGCAATACAGTCATTACTCTTTTCCGTTAAAAAGGAACGGTTTAAGCCCAGCACACCTGCAAAAGCAAAGACAACCCAAATCATTCCCGGAAAAACCTGTTTCACCACATCCTTGGTAGGGTTAAAGGCAAAACTCATTATCACCACAGTTAAAAAAGCAAACAGCAGCATACTGCTGAGCAGCTCCTTGGTGCGATACTCTGCCTGGAGATCCTTATGCACTATGGCCCGGACCTGTGCCCAATATCTCATACTGTGCCACCTCCAACCGCTAGGCTGTAGGTTTCCCGAACCCCTGCCAGGGTTTCGGGCTTGTCTCCCAGAAAAACAGGTCTGCCCTGCCCCATGATCAGCAGCCGGTCACAGTCTGCCAAACCATGGTCTAAAATATGGGTTACCATGATGATCGTAGAGCCCTCAGCTTTCATCCGCCCGATTACCTGATAAAGGATATTTAAGGCTTGCTGGTCCAGACCGGTCTGGGGCTCATCAAGCAGCAGCAGCCGGGGCCGGTGCAGGATGGCCCGGGCAATAGCCAGGCGCTGCTGCATTCCCCGGGAAAAAGTGCTAACCTGATCATGCAGCGAAAATTCCAGACCCACCTCTTTGATTACTTCCCGGATTCTCCCGGGAAGGTTGGCCGTCCCATACAGCCTCCCGTAAAACTCCAGATTTTCAAAGGCGGTGAGGGCATCGTAAAGGTAGGTCTGATGAGAAATCACCCCTAATAGCGGGCGCACCTTTTCCGCTTCCTTCGCCACATCCAGGCCGTTAATCTGCAAACTGCCACCTGAAGGCTTCATCAGCAGGGACAGGATTTTCAGCAAAGTGCTCTTGCCTGCCCCATTAGGACCCAAAATGGCCAAGAACTCCCCGGCCCGAATCTCCAAGTCCAATTCCCGGATTATTGCTTTTTTCCCAATGAGCTTGGAGATTGCCTGAGCCTTGAGCATCAATATCCCCCCGTTCAATGACTCTGGCCGAATCAACTCGCATTGTATATTATCCACTTACTGATTCGGCTTATTCCACTTATTCTAATTCTTCCGATTTTCTATATCTTCCAACCGCTTTAGCTTTAGCTTAACATCAACCAGCATTGTTTTATACCGGTCCCGCATTTCCTCATAGGTTTCTGCAGGGATAGCTCCGGACTCATGCTGTTCATCTAGTTCCTTGATTTTATTCAACAGCCGCTTATGTTTAGCCGCCAGGTTCAAGAAAACCCGCTCCAGTTTTCCCTCAGCTTCCACCTCTGCCTGTTCCCTGCTTTTCTGCCTGACTAGCAGGGTAATTGCCGCTGCCATACCTCCAACGATAATTGCCAGGAAGATCAGCCAAAGGTGAGGATTAGTTGCTCTTAGCGGAGATTTCTGCCAACGGGCTAAATGTGAAGCACTGTGGAAATCAACCTTTTCTCCACTATAGCTGCGGTTAACCTTTCCGCCCCCTTTAGCAGAAATATTTAATACAGCCTTTTGGTCAATACCTTCTTTACCTGCGCCTATGAACACATCTTTACCCGTGTTATTAAATCTTAGTACTTCTCGGACCTGAAGGACCTCGCCCTGCAGACCTAAAAGCAGGTGGTGAATCTCCACCTTAACCACACCGGCATCAGCGGTGGTACCTGCCCAGGCCGGAGTCAGTCCCCAGCCTAGGGTTAAAGCTGCCGCTAGAAGTGCCGTAGCTAGTTTAAGCTTTTTACTACCAAACCAGTTAGTCACCAGTTATATCACCCCTTCCTCCTCCTTAAGGATTTGGATTGCCAGGCGCTGGTGCTTCTCCTTAAGGATTTGGTAATCATCTTCAGAAAGCTTATTCATCTGAAAATCAAATTCTATTTCGTTTAAGTTTGTAAAAACAGTGGCTTTATCTTTTTCAAGCTCAGAGACCAATTCCTCTTCCCACCATTTATCATCCCCGGTAGTTTTAGCTTTCCTAAACAACGGAAACCCCACCAGGAAGAGCACAACTACCAGAATAATACTTGAGTAAATCCCAAAAACTGCGTTCTCCATAGCCTTCCCCCTGTCTTAGCGGAATTTTTTCATTTCCTGTGCCAATTGTTCCCGGTATTGTTCTAATTCCGCTTTTTCCTTAATTTCATCCTTAGCTTCCGGGTGTTCAGTTTCCAACCGGTTATAAAACACCCACTTATCCAGTACAGTATAGATGAGCACGCCACCGGCCAGCACGGCTAAAAATGGGGTTACCCAAGCCAAAATGTTAAACTTTCTTGCCGGTGGTGCAGCCAAAACCTGTTCACCGTATACGCCTACAAAGTATTTCAGGATTTCCTCTTTACCTTCCCCTTTGGCCAGCCGTTCCTTAACGATACCCCGCATATACACCGCTGTAGAGTTATCGCAGGCAGACACAAGCATTCCGCAGTTATCCTGGCAAACCAGCATCTCCTCAATTTCCTTTTGGGCTTGGGCCTGCACAGCTTCATTTTCACCTGCCGCCAGAGCAGGCATCGAGGTCCAAAAAACAGCAAGCACTGTGAGGATTAGAAAACTGTAAAATTTTAGTTTTTCGCCCATTGCTTCAACTCCTTTGGATGTATTTCGCACCCACCGTACCTCCACGGCCAGGCCAGAGGCTAAATATGGTGCCAAATATCATCACATATCCACCAATCCACAACCAGGCTACCAGAGGGTTAATCAGAAACTTAAAAGTGGCCGAGCCATCCTTGTCCCACTCCGAAAGAATAATATACAGATCCTCCTTTAACGTGCTTCTGATAGCAACCTCTGTAGACGGGTTAGGGTGGGTAGGGTAGAATACCCGCTCCGGCTCCAAGGTGCCAATTATTTTATTTCCCTTGCTTAGCAAAAGGCTTGCGTAGACTGTATCGTTTTTCCCTTGTTTGCGCCCAGCCAGGTTTTGGTAGGTCAGGGTATAATCTTGAACCTTGACCGTCTCCCCAATTTTAAGTGTTTTGACTATTGTAGAATCATAAGCGTGGGAACCGATAACTCCCACGATTAGCATCAAGATTCCCAGGTGGATTATATATCCCCCATACCGACGTCGATTGCGCATTATAAGCTTCACCGCAGCAACCACAATATTCTCCCCGGTAATCCGCTTTCTGGCAGCCACCCCTTTAATCACATCCCATAAGGTGGCGACGATGGAAAAGCAGGCAATGGTAAACGCAAGTAAAGCATAGGGCTTATGCAAGCCCATCATATAGGAGACCACCGCAAAAGTCAGGGCTATTCCCCCAGGAACCAGAAAGTTCTCCACCAAATTTTTTATTCCTGACTTCCGCCAGGCAATTAAGGGGCAAATGCCGATTAAAAGGGTCAAGGCCAGGCCAAAAGGACCGTTAATCGAATTAAAGAAGGGAATAGATACGGTAATTTTATTACCGGTCACCGCCTCGGAAATTAAGGGAAATATAGTTCCCCAGAAGGTTGCGAAGGCTATTCCCACCAAAATCAGGTTATTAAATAGGAAACTGCTTTCCTTGGATATATAGGACTCAAACTCCTTCTCTTCCCTAAGCATCTGCAATCTGTCTACCATTAACCACAGAGACGCTACTGCTGCGGCCACAGTAAAGGCTAGGAAGTATTTGCCCAAGTCCGACTGTCCGAAAGCGTGGACCGATGTCAACACCCCGCTGCGTACCAAGAAAGTCCCAAATAGGGTTAGTACAAAGGTAATGATTATCAGCAGGATATTCCAAATCTTCAGCATGTTTTTCCTCTCCTGGATCATTACCGAATGCAGAAAAGCACTTCCGGTTAACCATGGTAGAAAGGATGCATTTTCTACGGGATCCCAGGCCCAGTAACCGCCCCAGCCCAATTCCTCATAGGCCCACTGAGCACCGGTGAGGTTGCCTAGAGTTAGAAACAGCCAAGCAATGATTGTCCAACCACGGGTTGTTTTAATCCATTCATCATCACTGCGCTTCAACATTAGCCCGGCCATGGCAAAGGCAAAGGGGATAGCAAAGCCTACATATCCTAAATAAGTGGTTACCGGGTGGATTACCATTCCGGGATTTTGGAGCATGGGGTTTAGTCCCTGACCTTCACCGGGGTTATACGGCAACCTTTCAAAGGGGTTAGTCAAAAAGGACATCACAAACCCGAAAAACAAAGCGTTGATCATCAAAATAATCAGTACATGGGGAGTCATGTCCTTAATCTTGTTTCCCCTGGCCACCATGGCCGCATAGATGGATAAAACCCAAAACCACAATAACAGGGAACCGGCATTACCCGCCCACAACGCAGTTATCTTGTAAAATAACGGCAGATCTGAGCTGGTGTATTCCGCTACGTAAGTTACCGAAAAATCACCGGTGGTCAACAGGTAAATCAACACCAGGGCAGCTACTGTGGCCAAAAAGGCAACTGCATAGACCGCCCCTCTGGCGCTATTGAATATTCTCTCGTTTTTAGTTTTGAGGTAAATAATGTTTCCCGCTATGGCATATATCATCAAGACCAAAGTTAAGACTAGGGTTAAATAACCAATGTCGGCTAACAATTACATCCCTCCCCTTCCCGTAGATTTCCGAAGCTACTGTTTTTCCTGTTTAGTCTCTTCTTCATATTTCGAAGGGCATTTTACCAATAACCTATCCGCCTGAAACTGACCGGGAGCGGTAAACTTCCCTTCCACTATGACCGGGTAACCGGATTCAAAATTGTCTGGCTTCACATCGTTGAAGGTTACGTTAATACTTTGTTTGCCATCGGTTATATCAAAGATAAGCTCAGGCTTCGCAGAGTCCCATTTCACACTTGTTGCTACTACTCGAGCTTCCATCTGGATATATTTACCTGTATTCATTTGAGGGTCGGCAATGGCCTGTTGAATTGTCAGATTCCTACCTGTATTACCCTGCATCCCAGAAAATATCAGCAAGGCTAACACTCCTATAACCACCACCGTGGCAACTACAAGCCTTTTATTCTTCATGGTAAACCCCCTTTACCCGTTGCCTAGCTTGAGAATTCTTCTTCTAGTTCAGCCAGGAGTTCCCGGTAAGTTTCTTCACTGATTTGACCGTTCAGCAGCATCTGGCGTATCTTTTTCTTTTCCTTAATTAGTTTAGGATTAGCCTTCCCGTTAGCAGCATTATCAGTTTTGGATTTAGAGATGATTCTTTTAATTCGATCTTCAGCCTGGCGGTCTCGAGACTGGCCGTTAACTGCAAAAACAATAAATCCTACCAGTACCGCAAGGAAAAGTGCTCCCGGTATTAGTACTCCAGGTTGCAAATAAGCATTAGTACCTAGGCTGCTCCCGCTTCCACCAGAGCTGCTGCCCCCTGTCGACTGGGGTGCCGGATTGCCATTTTCCGGTTTAGTCTTGGACGGGTTAGGGTCAGTTTTGGTATAGGCAATTTTGAAATTCAGTTGATCATTAGCGTTTTTGTTGGTGAAGGTGTAATTGTGATTAGAGAAACCCTCACCGTCCTGGGAGGTGCTAAGGGCTGCAGGATTTACACTGAATTTTTCCGCTTTTAAAGGTTGCTGAATGCTCAGGTCGAGTTTCTCTATTTTGTAGCTGGGCTGGAAGGTATAGTCAATTGTTTTGTCAGAAGTACCCTTGATAGGATTATAGTAATATTCCAGAAAAACAGGGTATTCTTCACCGGGCTTGATCGCCCTAGTGGTTTTCCAGGACAGGGACTGGGTGTCCTCGCCTTTGGCCTCAGTCGTATAAGGTTGGCAAGAGTGCCCGCCACCGTCAACAATTTCACAGGCCATGCCAATTTGGGCCCCAGTATGCACATTAAAATAAACTTTCCCGTTAAAATCGGTACTGCCGGTGTTAACAAAAGTTCCTTCAAAAATAATTAAAACCCTAGGATCATCATACTCTGGCCAGACACTAACTTTGCTGGTCTTTAGCACCATCCCATTTTCGGCGGCCAATGCAGGTACCGCCGGCAGGACTAGCACCAGCATGGCCACCGTCATTAATATGGCAATTACTCTCTTCCTAACCAACCTTTTGATTTTTCCCATAATGCTTTCCCCCTTAGTTAAAACTTATTATAAAATCTCAGTGTCTCCATTAATCAGCAACTACGGCCTGGGCTGCCAATTCCGCAATTCTTGCTCATTAAAGATCAGTTTACTGCCTTCAACTTGATAATTAACTTCATTAGGCGGGTATGCAGTGCATCCACCGGATATTCCCTTCAGGTCCTGCAAGGTCCAGCGCGTACCACAGGCTTCACAAACCAAATCCTTACCCTCAATCCGGAACCTGGTACCACTGCAGGGCTCACAGAAACTAATCGCACCGACAACCCGCCCTTGATCAGATATAAAAGCGGTAACAGGCATAAAATCAAAAGTGCTGCCATTAGGCAACGTTACCTTCTGATTGGGTATTTCCAAACGCACAATTTTGTTCTGCTTAAGGTTATCTAAATCCACAATTACCTTACCGTCTTTGATTTCCGGCTTGATATCAGTCATCTTAATTACTTGCCCAGCATAATTCTGGGCGTCCACCTGTAAGGTCCCCTTATTAGCTTCATTATCAACTCCACCACCGTTAGTGTTGGTGAAGAAGGCAAAGGCCATTAAAACCAAACCTACTACAACTATAGCCGGTACAATATAGCTCTTTTTCTTTTGCGTATTTCCCAACACCTTGTCTTTTTTACTTAAACGATCATTACCCGTCATGATACCATTCCCCCTTTGTTTAATTAATTTCTACTATGCTTTGTAGTAGAGCCGGACAGTTTTATAATTCCTTTTACCAATTGGTAATCCGTTAGTACAAAACTTAATCTAATATTACAACATGTACCTACTACCGTCAATAGTAGTTCTTGTAATTAAACTGGGTTCAAAAACAATATGTCTGTTTTAAGAAAGTTATTTTGTTCGCATACAGACACAAAAATCGTATATAATCTAGATGTCGACAAAAATACAAGGAGCACCACATGAATCAGCGATTAAAAGAAATTACGTATTTAAGAGCATTTGCAGCATTGTCCATTATCTTGGTTCATGCATCCTCAGGCTATGTAAACACCGGCCCACTTTGTACTTTAGTTAACCAATTACCACGCTATGGTACACCAATTTTTGTGATGATGTCCGGATTTATCCTTTATCATGTAGAACTTATCAGACCCTCACCCTCTTATTGGCTTTTTTTCAAACACCGCTTCTTAAAAGTAGCCATTCCCTATTTAATCTGGACGGTTATTTACTCAACCTATTCGATGCGTGGTTATTTACTAAACCCAGACAGTCTTGAGGCTGTAACCATCATGCAGACCTATTTGTTCAATATTGTAACTGGCAGAGGCTTTGTGCACCTTTATTTTATTTTGGTGATGATTCAACTCTACGCCCTATTTCCTTTCTTGCAAAAAGGCATGGAACGCTGCACTTACACTACACTAACTACCGTTGCCCTAATTTCCTTCTTATTCCAAGCCCTGATTTACCTGCACAGTTTAAACGTAATTATCTTACCTTCTCTTGGCATTGCCTATGTTGCCCTTTTCCCCGGCTGGCTTTTTTTCTTCTGCTTGGGAATCTATCTGAAAACAAGGCAAAAACAGGTAAAGGATTTTTGGCAAAAAAGAATATTCTTCTGTACCCTAATCTGGCTATGCTTAGCTATAATAGTTTTTTTTGATCGAAAACAACTTCAAATCGATCTTGGTCTTAGGCCAACTGTTACCCTTTATGGAATAGCCAGCTTTTTCCTTTTTAATGTAATTTTTGCTAACCTGAAAAATTACACCCCCAAAAGAGCAGACCAGCTTATAGAATGGCTGGCCAACAGTTCCTTCCACCTTTACCTGATCCATCCCTTAGCCCTTAGTCTGCTGATCTTACCCTACAATTGGCCGGGTTATTACGGCATGGCCGCCCTCTATGTCACCACAGTAATCTTAACCTTACTATTCATCTATATATTAGATAAGATCAAAGAACTAACAAAAAGAACTGCCTGACTACCCAGGAAACCTTATTGCCTATTTGTTGATAAACAAAAGGAGCCGTAACGAAATTTAGGTTTCGTTACGGCCCCTTTTCTAAAATTAAATCATCGTTACATTAATGGCTTGGGGACCACGTTGACCTTTTTCAATATCAAATTGCACCTTTTGACCCTCGTCGAGGGATTTATAGCCTTCGGCTTTTATTGCGGAAAAATGTACAAAGACATCTTCCCCCCCACCTTCTTGTTCTATAAATCCGAAACCTTTTTCGCCATTAAACCATTTCACTGTACCTAACATCTTTTCTGGCACCTCCTAAAATATAGAGTTAAATAGTCCTCTATTACTTTAAAATCCTTAATTACTCACTATAGCTATTATGTTACCCTCAATGTTAAGATATACTGATAAAATTTACCCATTGCTACCGTTTACCCATAATAATTTCTACTATATATTCTCTTCCGTCGTCCACAAGGGAAACATAGCCCACCGGAGCTTCCTGGCTGTTAATAATTAGCTTATGCACACCTTGATTAACTCTGAGGGGATTTTGCACTCGAATCAGGTATAAGGTTTTTGGCAATCTGTATACAACTTGAAACTCCGGCCAGTCTTTTGGAATACAGGGGTCAAAATACAGCCTGGCACCAACCTTTCTGATGCCCAGCACATGCTCAAGCCCTACCCGATACATCCAGCCAGCCGCACCGGTGTACCAGGACCAGCCTCCCCGACCGTTATTGGGATGGACTGCATAAACGTCTGCAGCCAGCACATAAGGTTCAACCTTATACCGCATCGTCTCCATAGGGGTACGGGCATGATTAATCGGGTTAATTAAATGGAACAGTTCCCAGACCTTGTCTCCCATACCCAGTTTGGCAAAAGCCATGACCGTCCATACGGCAGCATGGGTATATTGGCCTCCGTTTTCTCGGACTCCCGGAATATAACCTTTGATATAACCCGGTTGGAGGTGCCCGTCGCCAAAGGGGGGAGTGAGCAATTTAATAATTCCGGCTTCCCGGTCAACCAGGTAATTATCCACAGCCTGCATTGCTTCTGCTGCCCGATGAAGTTTACCCCTTCCGGAAATAACCGACCAGGATTGGGCTAAGGAATCAATTTTACATTCACTGTTTTCCGCTGAACCTAAGGGAGTGCCGTCATCAAAATATGCTCTCCGATACCAGCTGCCATCCCAGGCATTTTTTTCGATAGCTTCAGCAAGCTGGTCAGCTATTAAAGCAAATTGTTCCGCCTTTTGCAGTTCATTACGAGCTGTGCAGATGGGAATAAACCTTTGCAGAACTGTATATAGAAACCAGCCTAACCAGACACTTTCTCCTTTACCGTGCTTCCCCACGGTGTTCATACCATCATTCCAATCACCGGAGCCCATCAGGGGAAGTCCGTGAGCACCAAATTTTAAGGCATGCTCAATAGCCCTAAGGCAGTGCTCGTAAATGGAAGCTTGTTCCCGGGAAATCCGCGGAATGTTATACCTTTCATCTTCAACAACGGGTAACGGGTCATCCTCCAAAAAGTGTGCTGTTTCATCCAGCACAGACCAATCAGCGGTACACTGCACATAGTCAGCTGTGACATAGGGCAGCCACAAGAAATCATCAGAATATCTGGTCCGGATACCTTTGTCTACCCCCGACCCTGCATGCCACCAGTGCTGGACATCACCCTCCACAAACTGGTGGGCCGCATGCAGCAAAATTTGTTTTCTGGTCAGCTCCGGCCAGGTATAAGCTACAGCCATTACATCCTGCAGCTGATCTCTAAAGCCATAGGCCCCCCCTGACTGGTAAAAGGCAGCCCTAGACCATAAACGGCAGGAAATAACCTGATACTGCAGCCAACTGTTCAAGAGGATATCCAGCGATTGATCAGGAGTAGACACCTGGATAACTTCCAGCTTATCAGCCCAAAAAGCCTTTACTCTGGACAACTCCTCTATGGCAGCTTTCACCTGGCTGAATTTATCGGTAATGGACAATACTTCAGCTAGATCTCGGCCCTGGCCCAGCAGGAAGCTGACCTCTTTAGCTTCCCCGGGTTGTAAAGATAGCTTCACCTGTATAGCCCCGCAGGGCGCCAAACCCGCTCCCACTGTGCCGGAAAGGGTTGCTCTTTTCAGTGCAGCCGGACAATCCAAACTACCGTTAATCCCCAGGAATTCATGGTCATCCCCGGTAAGCGTCCGGTTAAATTCCGAAGTTTCCATAAAAGCAATTCTCCCCGGGAAATCACAGTTATAGGAGTTGGAAAATAACAGAGCTTCTCGCTCACCATATTTCCTAGTTGTTATATACTGGGCGTTAACCTGCTCATTGACTCCCAGTACAGGCTTCATATAGAAAGTTACCGATAGCTCCCTGGGAACCCTGGACAGGTTCTTTAACTTAATAAGATAAATTTTTACCGGCTCTTCCAGCGCCACAAACTCGGTTAATTGCTGCTCTATACCGTGACTGGTATGCTCAAAGGAAGAATATCCGCTGCCATGCCGGATAATGTAGTCTTCCTTTTCCCGGATCGGTGCGGGAGTAATGCTCCAGTAATCTCCCCTTTGTTCGTCTCTAAGGTAGATAACCTCCCCCGGTAAATCTGTTACAGCATCGTTATACCATGGGGTCAGCTTATTTTCCCGGCTGTTTTCCGCCCAGGTATACCCTGCCCCAACCTCAGTGATATTAAAGCCAAACCCGGGATTGGCAATTACGTTAATCCAGGGAGCTGGAGTGTGTTGGCCTTCCCTTAATTGAATCAGGTATTCTTTGCCATCCTGGCTGAAGCCCCCGGTTCCGTTATAAAACAGCAGTTGAGCAGTATCGATTTTAAGGGTTGCTTTTTCTCTAGTGACTTCCAGACCGGTTTCCCCTGCTTGGACGTTGCTTGTACTCAACTGGGGGACAGTTAATTTTGTACCTTCCCATACCAACTGCTCTGCGATTGGTCCCCCAGCTCCTTGAAGTATAGTCCTGGCTGTAGCATAAATCAGCATCTTTTCTTCTTCAGCCATTAAATTCCCATTTAGCAAATAAACCCCGCCCGTCCGGTTAACCAAATCCCGGGCATGGCTGGCAAAAATGGCTGCTCTGATACTATCCTGCAACGGCTGTACATAGCCGCCTTCATCCTCAGCTAGCAAAACCAAATCAACCTTTAAACCTTTCATCCGCCATAATTCGTGGGCCTTCAGCAGCTTATAGACCATTTCCATTTGTTCTTGATTGTTTATGTTTACTAGAACTACGGGGATATCGCCGGAAATTCCCAAGGGCCACAGACAGGTCTGTCCCTGTTTATTCCTGGCAATTAGCTCCTCGTACCTGCGCCTGACCGGCCCGGGGTAAATAATGGCTGGCACCATATTCAGGTACACTTCCAGCTCCCCCGCTGGAATATCCAAATAGCCTGCCTCAAGCCGGCTGCGGTTCCAGGCAAATTCAAAGGCCCGCTCGATAACTTTAGCAGCCCGGTATTTATCCGCTAAGCCCAGGGCCTTTTGTCGATTATCGGCTACTGCCAGGGTATAAGCAATAATTGCCGAGTGCCCCGGCTCCAGCTTAACCCTTCTCCGCAAGCTCATTACCGGGTCAAGCACCGCCCCTGCCGAATTGGACAAAGGCTGATCAACCTCCATGGCCAGCGGGTTGGCCAAGCCCCGGTTTCGGCCAATAAATTTGGCCCGGTCTGTTTCATACTGCAGATCCCCGATAACCTCTCCGGTCACAGTAACGGTATGCACAGCCCATTGCGGTTTTTGCCCGGTACTCCTGGGTCGCCTTGCGGCCAACAGGCAATCATATTCCGAGACAAATTCTGTGGTTACAAATAGGTTACTAAAGGCCGGGTGGGCTAAATCCGCCTCAGGATGGGTTAATACAACTTCTAAATAACTGGTTACTTCCAAAACCCTTGAATGTTGGCTGTTATTGGTTAAAGTTATTTTCCTAACCTCGGCATTGTCTTCCGGTGAAACCACAATCTGGGTATGGGTCTCGATATTACCGTCTTTTCTGATAAATTCCGCCTTATCCGGTGAAAAAACAACTTTGTATTCCTCAGGTTCACGCTTATAGGGTTGATAAGCAGCAGACCAGACATTGTTAGAGTTGATATTTTGAATATAGATAAAGAACCCTAGACTGTATCCCAGTCGGCTTTCTCTCCACCGGGCAACTGCCATCTCCTTATTTTTACTGTAACCCGCTCCCCCGTCAGTAGTCATAACCGAGTAGCTTCCGTTAGAAAGCAGGTGGACATGGGGTAATTCTGTCCGGGGAAGGCCGTAGGTTCTGATTACTTCCGGTCCATCCTGAGCTTTACGCATCATACTTGGTTGATATTCTGTCTGATGTTCTTTAACGATAGTAACCTTAAAGGGCATGCGCTCCTGCAGCAGAATCTCGGCTGATCTGATCTCCGGGTTAGCATGAAAACGCCTTTGCATAATGTTATCATGAAAGTAATTATTTACTGATAACATAATCATGCCCTGATGATGAATCATAAAATTTTTAATAATTGAGCTTTCCCCGTTTAAGGCTGCTCTGGACGGGGTATAGTCGATGGACTCGTAAAGGCCGTAATCCCCCTCCAGGCCTAATTCTGTTAACTTGGCTAGATTTTTGACCACTCCTTTAGGGTCAGTAGTCAAGGCCAGCACAGTAGCATAGGGAGCTGCCACCAGTTCATTTCCCAGCCCCCTTTTCAAACCAAGCTCCGGTACACCAAAAGCCTTATACTGATAATTACAGGTCAAATCAAAGGCATAGTATGCGGATTCCGAAACCCCCCAGGGAATTCTGCGCTGCTGGCCGTATCTTTTTTGAGTCTTAACTACAAAGGAATAAGTAGCATCCAACAAAGAATTCTCAAAATTCCTCATCACCAGCAGGGGCATGAAATATTCGAACATGGTACCCGACCAGGAAATCAGGCCTTTACAGTCATCTACCTGAGTAAGTTTTCGGCCTAACCGGAACCAATGTTTTTTGTCCACTTCCCCCCGGGCCACAGCAATATAGCTGGCCAACCTTGCTTCGGAGGCCAGTAAGTCATAGTAGGATTTGGTCAGCATCCCCTCTTCCACGTTGTAGCCGATAGCGAAAAGCTGTCTTCTGGAGTCAAAGAGGGGAATAAACTGAGTGTTATCGATTAGCAGCCTGATCCTTTTTAATAAATGCCGCCCTTGCTCCAAGATAGCTTCCTTTACGCTGGCAGCTTCGTTTAAGTCGGCAGCTTCTTTTTTAAAAGTCTTAACCATAGTTAGAACTTTTCTGGCCCACGGAGTAGCTTGAATCCTTGTAGTTTGTTCAGCCTTAGCCAGCTCAGCCAGCAGGCTGTCTAATACTTCCAGCCAGCCCTCGGGATGATACTCCCCACCGGCTATATATTGCTCTAATTCCCGGGAAGCTATGACAGGACCCTCAGCTTCCAGCTCCCCTGCTTTTGACTCCTCATTTAAAATCCGAATGGTATCCATTAGCCCTTGGGCAAAACTCAGATCGATCAGGGGCTTCTGAAGATACTCCAATAATCCTTTTTCCGCAGTCATCAGATAGCCGACTAAATTACCGCTATCCACAGTAGATACATACCTGGGTCTTAAAACCTGAAGACTTAAGGTATCATACCAGTTATATAGATTACCTTTCCACTTCTCCATTTTTTCCACGGTGGACAAAGTAGCATTAAGTCTTTCTACCATTTCAGCGGTACCAAGATAGCCAAAATCACGGGCCGCCAAGGTGGCTGCCAACAATAACCCGATATTGGTCGGGGAGGTGCGGTGGGCTGCTCCGTTGGGCGGGTCAACCTGATAATTATCTGGCGGCAGGTAATTATCTTCAGCGTCTACCAAATCTTCGAAATAGGCCCAGGTTTTTCTCGCTAACCTGCGCAGCGTCTCCTGTTCTTGCTCGTTCAATTGTTCACCCTTGCGCTGATAATCCAGGCTAACCTGATAGGCCACATAAGGCGCGACCGTCCAGAGCCCAAATACTACTGCCGCCATGGCCAGCTCCAAGCCGGTTTTTGGTGCTGCTATGGCTAACCCTAAAACCACCAACCCTAATAAAGGAGAAACCAGCATTTTTTTATAGAAAGTAGGCAAGTCATTTTTTAGTAAAGCTTCCAGATCGGCTGCCGGAATCCACTCCAGTAAATTCTTCCTGGTAACCAAGACCCGGCCTAAAGTCCTAACTATCGCATCCACCATTAAATAACCCTGATAAGCTATAAACAAAAACTGGAGACAGGCCTGGTAAATACCCGAACTAACCCCAGTCATCACAGTTTGGGTCTTGGTCCCCTCCATTAGGTGATAACTCTTGGCGAGAATCCCTCCTGCTAAATAGGTTAGCGCCGGGAAGGAAATTACCATAACAGCCAAACCCAGCCAAACCATACTGCTGCCGGGCAGCACTGCAAAGCCCAGGGCGATTAAAGCAATCAAGCAGGGGTTTAGCAAGCTTCTGCGCAGATTATCGATTATCTTCCACTTGGACAAGGCAGAAAGAGGATTCCTCCTCAACTTTCCCTGTCTGTCTTTTACCTTGCCAGCTAACCAGGGGATAAGCTGCCAGTCTCCCCTCACCCACCGGTGCAGCCGCATGGAAAATGAATTATAACGGGAGGTATAACCGTCGATTAATTCGATATCAGTAACCAAGCCGGCCCGCAAATAACTTCCTTCTAAAAGATCATGGCTTAACACCTTGTTTTCCGGTATAGCTTCCTTAAGTATACTTTGAAAAGTATCCAGCTGATAAATACCTTTTCCCGTAAAAATACCTTCCTTGAAGAGATCCTGATAAACATCGGAAACAGCTGTGGTGTAAGGGTCAATCCCCCCCTGCCCGGCAAAAATCCGGGAAAAGAGGGTTTTGTTAGCACTGTCAATACCTACCCCAATCCGGGGTTGAAGTATCCCATGTCCTTGAACCACTATTCTCCTATCCCAGTCGACTACAGGCTGATTTAAAGGATGAGCCATCGTTCCGATCAGTCTTTTGGCAGTATCCATAGGAAGATCGGTATCCGCATCCAGGGTTATTACGTATTTAACCGCAGGTAATTGGGCTCCTTCACTGCTAAGTATCTTGTAACCGGCAGCTTCTGACCCCCTTAACAGCTCATTAAATTCAATAATCGCCCCTCTTTTCCGTTCCAATCCCATCCATTGGTTTTGGGCCGGATTGTACCGTCGTTCCCTATGGGCATAAAAGAAAATTGGTTTAACTTGAGCATAACGCCGGTTTAAATCATTAATACCCTTAATGGCAGTATCAATAATTTGGGGGTCAGCAGCCTGCTCCCTGGAATCCGCATCCTTTAAATCGCCAACTAAGGCAAAATAAAGATTATCTGCTTTATTGGCTAAGTAGTTAATCTCTATTTTCTCCAACAGTTCCATGACCCGTTTGGCATTGGGTAAGAGCGTTGGAATAATCACCATGGTACTGTTTTCCTCAGAAATACCCTCTTTTAACTCTAATTTAGGTAATAAAGTTGGTGCATAGAAATGACTAACTGCAAAATTAACTGTGTTAATAGCAAGATCACTTACAGGTATTAAGAGCAAAGTTCCAATTAAAAACAACCAAAAGTCTGACCGCACTCCCTGTTGAAGCACATACCCCAGGAAAAAAGCGGTGGTGGCCAGGGTAATTAAGGCTATAGCACAAAAGTAAACAGTCTGGGGATACCCGCTTAAAAACCCAAAGGTTGTTTTAATCCCCCTGGCTTTAACGCCAATTTGCTTCTCCAGCGTCTTTCTCCCGGAATCAATCAGATAGTAACCCACATGACCCTTCGGGTCCTGGTTGGTTTGGATGCGAGCCTCTTGGGCACAACTTAAAGCATGCTCCGCAACCTTGATTTCAGAAATATCATATAATCTAGAGACTTTTTCCACAACATGACGATAATAATCTCTGGATTCAAACTCCATCTGCTGGTAATAACCGGTTGGATCACGGCGCAGAATTTCTTCCACTTGACTTAAGGACTCGAAAATTTCACTCCAGTCCATAGTTGTAATCAGCCGTAAACTGGTTATGGAATTGCCTATCGAAACCTGTCTAGCTGCTTGCAGCTGATGCTCTAGATTAATTAATTCTTCTAACGAAGTTTGCTGTTCTGCTCGCTGACCGTCAAAATATCCAATTAGATTTGCAGTCCTGCTCCCCTGTTTTCTTAGCTTTTGGATCAGAAATCCTAGGAAAGCCGGGCTATCACAGGCTTTGTTGCAGCTTTGTTCCTGAAGTAACCTTTGAACCTCAATTTCACTTTTCTCAACAGCACAAATCAGGAGGTCTGCCAAATATTCAGCCTGGTGCCTTTGTTGGTAATAAGCAGTAAGCTCCCGGCAAATTTGACTAATCCTCTCAATTAGTGCAATGCTCAGCATGGTAGACATCACCCATAATTCACCCATGGTTAGGGACTGCTGGGATTGATAAGCCCTGGTAAAGTTAACCAGGGCTTTTTCGTCAATACTACCGTCAGTATGGGTAACTAACTCCAAACTAAGCGCATATATTCTAGGAAAATTTTTCATCTGGTCATGCTTAAGCAAGGGCAGTTGGAAACTGTACTTTTTGCAAGCATTTTGTTTAATGTCTTTAACCTGTTCTTCAATAATGTAAAAGTTATCCAGCAGCCACTCCGCTGTTGGGGATAAGGTCAAGCCCCCATCGAGCTCCCTGTTGATGTTTGTATAGACTGCTAAAATATTATGATAATTACTGCTCAGCCGGGTCACTAACCATCTGGGAAACCTTGTCTTTCCTCCGACTATATGTCCTTTGGCTATTTCCACTGCATATTTTTCGATATCTTCGGGTCCAAGCAGGCAATTGTTCATCATTAACCACCATTAACTAAATTTTTTTCTGAACTATTATGCCCCTGGATATTTAAATTGATGCCCCGAAACAT
Source organism: Carboxydocellales bacterium (assembly GCA_049302075.1). GTDB lineage: Bacteria > Bacillota > Carboxydocellales > JAJZTU01 > JBAQLS01. The sequence continues at coordinate 30,367 of JBAQLS010000017.1, forward strand.
TGTAAAATCTTGATCGATGCCTTGAATACAGAAACTCCGCGGTTTGGGTCAAGAATATCATCGAGCGTTGCTTGTGTGCCTTCAATCTGGGAAGATAGGAGTGCTTCCTTTCTTACATACATTGAAACAAACAGCTCAATATTGGATATCTGTCATAGCTTTAGCGTATCAAATATAATCAATTTATCGATATTTTTTTAATAAATGACAATACTAAATCTGTACTACTAAGCAGAGGAGGTGATGCCCAATGACAAATTCAACAAAAATACCCAATAGATTAGCTAAAGAAAAGTCTCCTTATCTTTTGCAACACGCAAACAATCCGGTTAATTGGTTGACCTGGTCTGAGGAGGCCTTTACTACGGCTAAAACGGAAGACAAACCTGTCTTCTTATCTATTGGGTACTCATGACGTTGGTTATAGAAACCAACTTGCCATTGGTGTCATGTTATGGAACATGAGTCCTTTGAAGATGAAGATGTTGCAAAAATACTAAATGAAAATTACGTTTCGATAAAAGTAGACCGCGAGGAACGGCCTGATATTGACACATTATATATGGCTGTTTGCCAAGCGATGACCGGTCATGGAGGATGGCCAATGACTGTTATAATGACCTCCGAAAAGAAACCTTTCTTCGCCGGAACATATTTCCCCAGGGAAAGCACCGGAGGGATGCCGGGATTAATTGACATATTGGAACAAATTAACGAAAACTGGAAAACGAACAAGAATAAGATCATTGGTTCTAGTGAAAAAATCACCGAAGCGGTTCGTACTTCGATGTTTAAACATGAAGCTGGAGAAGTTACAGAAGATGCCCTCCATAGGGCTTTTAGGTATTATGAAGAATCATTTGACAGGCAATTCGGTGGTTTTGGAGGTGCACCAAAGTTTCCTACGCCACATAATCTGATGTTTTTGCTAAGGTACTGGCGACTTACAGGACAAAATAAGGCTCTTGAGATGGTTCAAAAAACTCTCAATTCTATGTTCTTTGGTGGAATTTACGATCATGTCGGATTCGGATTTTCAAGATATTCTACTGACAAAAAGTGGCTGGTACCGCATTTCGAAAAAATGCTCTATGATAATGCTCTTTTGTCCATCACTTACCTTGAAGCTTTTCAGGGGACGGGTAAGGATCACTATGCAAAGGTAGCAACGGAAATTTTCACCTATGTACTACGTGATATGACTTCTCCAGAAGGAGCCTTTTTTTCCGCCGAAGACGCTGACTCGGAAGGCGAAGAAGGTAAGTTTTATGTTTGGACCTTTGACGAAATAATCAATGTTCTCGGAAAGGAGCTGGGAAACAGATATTGCTCGACTTATGACATAACGAAAACCGGAAACTTTGAAGGCAAAAATATACCTAACCTTATTGAAACAGGGTATAGTAGTGGATTTGAAGACGCCAGGAGAAAGTTGTTTGAATATCGAAATCAAAGGGAACATCCTTTTAAGGACGATAAAATATTAACTTCCTGGAATGGTCTGATGATTGCGGCATTGGCATTTGGTGCGCGCGCCTTGGGTGAACCGGAATATGCCAAGACAGCAGAATGCGCAGTTGAATTTATTCTAAAACATTTACGGAGAGATGATGGCCGTCTCATGGCCCGTTATCGCCATGGCGAAGTAGCCCATCTAGGGTATGTCGATGACTACGCGTTTCTTATCTGGGGACTTATTGAGCTGTATGAAGCAACCTTTAAGAATGAATACCTCAATCAAGCACTAGAACTAAACGCAGAAATGATAGAACTTTTCTGGGACAAGGATGAAGGAGGGTTATTCATTTACGGCTCGGATGCAGAAAATCTGATAACGAGACCTAAAGAAATATACGATGGTGCCACACCCTCTGGTAACTCTGTGGCTACCTTAAACTTTTTGCGGCTAGCAAGAATTACAGATGACAGTACTTTGGACGAAATAGCTAAACTGCAATTCAAGAGTTTTGGTGGCTCAATTAATGAGATGCCAATGGGTCATACACTTTTTCTTATGGCCGTATATTTGAGAATTACACCACCGGTGGATATCACTCTTGCAGGGGAACCCGGTAAGGAGGACCTACTTCAGCTTACAAACACAGTTAATAATGGTTTTAGGCCGAACATGATTGTGACACAAAATAGGCCAGGTAAAAATCCTGTTAATGGGAAGGCTACAGCCTACGTTTGTAAAGATTTCTCTTGTATGCCTCCGATAACAGATAACGAACAACTAGCACAAACGCTTGACCGTTGATCGGCTAGTCAAATCGTTATGGAACTGGCTGTAGCGTCGAAGGAGGTCAAGCCTTCCTGCTCTTGTCGTAGGTATTACGGTCATCGGCATAACGGCAGAATTTCAAGCCCCTTCTTGTGAGTTCTTTATCCAGTTCGTATATATCCTCAATGGCACTTTACTACTCGGATAATTCAGATTCCATCTCACGATGGACACCCTTGTCTTGGGCTAACGATTGGCACCATCAACCCCCGTATCGGACTCTCACCGACAAGCAAGCACCCATGCTGGGCGCACCTAATAAAAACGCCTCTCTCCATAAGAGTGAGGCGTTAAAAGTGATGTTGATTAACTATTTCTTTTTCTTAGTTATCGTTTTTTTGACAACAGCTTTCTTGGCAACATCTTTTTTGACAACTTGTTTCACTGCGGCCCTTTTAATTTTTTTAGCTGCTTTAATTTGAGACGGGGCAGCCTTAATGGAAATAACTACTTTATCACTATTTAGCTGTAATTTTACCACGTTGCCAATTTTTAAGTCACCTATAGTTGCTTTTTTACCAGCTAGAATAACATAAACATCATTGGCCAGAGTAAATTCCTTTGATTCTTTACCCACAGTAAATACAGTAATTGTATTACCATACACTGCATTAAAAACACCTTTTACCTCGTTTTGTTTCTTTGGCTCTTTTAGTTCTTTAGACTGTTCCGCTTGATCTGTTTTGGTTTTTTTAACTAAGCTTATTTGGGATTTTGGTTTAGTTGCCCGGGACCATTTAGGATTGGCCATAGCCACTGTGATGAAGATGTTTAGCATAAAAATACTTAATGTGAGCAGGGAAATAAGTTTTAGTTTTTTCATTATTAACTCCTCCTTATTGTTTTTCGCAAAGTCCGCTGGTTTTCGTCGCAACCTTTCAATGGTATTAACCTTTGCGCTTTTGTTATACTATACGAAAAATTGATTCGTTTTTGGGGGGGTGATTAAACTATAAATTTTTCAATTTCCCCTTTTAAAGACTTTCTCTTCCATTATTAAGTGCTTGGAGAAAATCAGTTTGATTATATTGGCCGGTGATACGAATTCTTTTTAAGGTCATAATATTGTCCCCCCTTCTCACCCTGCCTTGAGCTGTTGTTAAAGCAGCAGCATAACCACTTTTACGGACAAGGTCGACAATTAACTTATTATATCTCCCATAAGGATAACAAAAATAGTTAATTGGGACACCTAGGGTTTTTTCTAGATAACCTTTGCTCCCCGCAATTTGATCTTTGGCTTTGGCTGCAGATAAATCCGTTAGACGGGTATGCGTCCGACTATGGGCCCCAAACTGAAAACCTTCCTCCACCATCGTCCGAATTTCCTCAGTATTTAAAAGCTCAAGGTGCGGAGAGCCTTTGGCTTGGTCCCAGGTGTTAGTTTTACCCACCCGTTCACTAACTAAAAAGAAAGTAGCCCGAAACCCGTATTTTAATAAAATTGGTCTAGCCCAATAAAAATTGTCCCGGTAGCCGTCATCAAAGGTTATCACCACAGACTTTTCTGGAATTGGCCGGCCTTGGCGGAGAAAAGCAACTACCTCACCCAAATTGACGCTTTGATACCCTAAATCTGCCAAAAGCTTAATTTGTTGTTCAAAGTTATCGGGAGATACTCTTAATCCATAGCCCCCTGCCCGTAAATCAGGGCTGACTTTATGATACATCAGGATAGGTACACTTAAAGCAGTAACCTTGGCGTTTGTAGGTTGAGATATCAGGTTATGACCTATAATTACCATCAGTAGACCGACACCTAGAAGCTTTTTAATCATCCAGCAATTTCCCCTTTCGCTCCCGTACATTAATCCAGTATTTATGTTTATTCCCTACCTATAAAGAAAATTAATTTCTTTGCAGGAGCATTATTTTATACAACAAAAAATCGACCTGGTGTGTAAAGCACTGGTCGATTCCTTTTGAAGGTATTTAATATTTTAAATTGGCTGCTTAAGATAGCCTACTTTCCTGAAAGAATACTTCCTAACAAATTATGCACGATAGGGGATTTTAGTAAATCCACCACTCCTCCCAAATTACTTTCTGGTGCTTTGGAGTCCGGAACATTTTTTATTTCTAGTATTCCTACTAAGCCATCTAAGTCATGGATAGTTTGCTTAATTAGTTGGCGTAATTCGGAAACCCCCTGTAAAAATTCAACACTACCGATGCTATTCCTTGCTGTACTCGGCTTAGGCAATGGGGGGGACACCCATTTAGCCAAGGAAGCATCTACTAGCTGTCCGTCACACTTAAACACCCTAACTTTGGGTTTTTTCGAACTATTTGCTCCAATAAATTTATTATCAGCCATGCTGGCAACAACTCCTTTCCCCCAGGTTATTTCAATAAATCACCCAAAAGATCATTGGCTACTTGACGAAACTTAGGTGAATTAAGTAACTTTAATAAATCCGATTGCTCACTTTCCGGGGCTTGGGAATTGTTATCGTTATTTTGGACTGCTAAGTTCAAACTGGAGGTAGGGCTATACTCGTTGCTAAGATTAGTATCGTTGCTAAGGTTAGTATCATTGTTAAAGTTAGTATCCGTCCTACCTAATAACATCGCTCCAGCCTGATTTAACTTTTCCAAAGCCAGTTTGACTTGTAAACAGCTTTCTCGAACCTTTTCCGCCTTTTTGGAAAACCCTCCCACTTCAGAAAATCCACTAAACCTTTCAGCACTATGGGGAGGATTTACTTGGGCTTGTAATTCACATTTTTTATTTTTAAGTTCCTCAATTCTCCGATCATAATTAGTTTGCTGTTCCTTAAACTGATTTAGTTCCCTTTCCAGCCGACGAAGTTGTTTTTTGGCATTTGATTTTCCCACGCAAGCTATCCCTCCTTGTGTAATTTCTTCTTCAGCTCTTCTACCATTATTTTATCCTTTTCGGAAAACTGAGCCTTTTGTTCAAGCTGATTAATTAAAGTGTTTAATTGGGATTTTTTATCCTCTGAAGGTGCTTGCTGAAATAACTTTTGGATCATAGCCAGAGCATTTTGCTGACTGGCAGGGTCTAGTTTTTGTTCCTGGTTAAATTGTTCAAAAAGTGCGGAAATAGCCTGCTGATCTTCTTTGCTGAGTTTGGTATTAGCCAACATAGAACTTAATGTGCTGCCTTTAAGTCCTTTTAACATTCCCATTAAATCTTGAAGCCCTTTGAATCCATTAACTGACATTCTACTACCTCCTTGCCGGTTTATGCTTTGTTTAGGGATGTCAATAATTCTTTTGCTAGATTGCGGACTACCGGATGTTGAGTTAGTTCTGCTAGTTCGGTAGCAGAGCTACCTCCACCCAAAACTTTTTTGTTTAGACCTAAGGCGGAAAATTTTTTAGCCAAACGACTGATTTGACTGCTATGACCTTTAATTGTGGTGATTAAACTAGTGATTTCATTTACTGTGCGGAAGGTATTATCCAGGTTATGTTCAAATTTTTCTAGAATTCCTTTGGTGTGCTGTAATGCAGTTAGAAGATTAGAATTATGCCCTGCTCCCTTACTATTGAAAGGTGATGATAATTTATCAACTACCTGTTGAAGTGAAGGAGATTTAACTGCAATTACGGAGTGATTTCTAAGACCATTAACATGTTGCTCTAGGCTTTGGTCTGAATTAAGTTCAGCTAAAATTTTTTCTCTTCGTGATTCCAGGGGAATAATCTTTTCCTGGAGCTTTTCTCTGGCCTGAATATACTTTTGTAAAGTTTTTTCTATTTGCTCCATCTCTTTTTGTAATTCCTCAACTTTCATTTGTGCCTTTGCACCTCCCCCCTAGGGCCTTTTCGGTACGTGTTGTACCTTTGGGGTATCCTCGATTCATTATATGTTTTTACTCCTTTGATGGCACAAAAAGATTGTATAAAATTCCAAAACCCGTACCGTTTATTTAAGTTAATTCATACTTTAGATTGAGGATTTATTTTTGGAGGTGGATTATTCATGGTCAGAAAACATCAACAACCAACTCAGCCTTGGGAACGCAAAATAATAATTACCACTTCACCTGAGGCTGAAGGTATGTTGTTAGCCATGGCTCAAAAGGGTCAATGTCGACTAATAAAGCATTTAAAGCTTCTGGATGGCTATTTGTGTGAGTTTCCCAGCAGGGGTGACGGCCCAGCAATTTTAGTTGACCACCCTCTAGTGGCTGATATTATGGATGACCAGAAAGTATCGCTAGTTCTACCTAATTCCATGCGCCTCATGGCTCCAAAACCAAAGGTTGGGGAGAATTGGGGCACAAAAAAAATCCAGGCAGATGAAGCCTGGAAAATTACTAAAGGGGCGGGAGTTAAGGTAGCCTTCTTGGATACCGGGGTAACTTTAAATCATCCTGATTTAATTGCGGGTATCAAGGGTGGAATTAATATCCTTAAACCTGCTAGCCCACCTAAGGATGACAATGGTCATGGTACCCATGTGGCAGGAATTATTGGAGCACGCCAAAACAGTTTTGGGGTCACTGGAGTTGCTCCTGAGGCAGATCTATATGCAGTTAAAACCTTTGACTCTAATGGTGAAGCTAACCTCTCGGATATCGTTGATGGCCTACAATGGTGTCTTGACCACAATATTATACTGGTAAACTTAAGTTTCGGCATGCCTAAAGAACATCGCTTATTAGGTACCATGGTGCGTAAAGCTGCAGCCGCCGGCTTAATTATGGTTTGCGCAGCTGGTAACGAGGGTAGAAACAACCCGGGGGACACTGTACTTTACCCCGCACGATATCCAGAAACGATAGCAGTCTCAGCATCCTACACTGACGATACTATTGCTGATTTTAGTAGTAAAGGACCTCAAGTAGACTATATTGCCCCTGGGGTAGATATTTTGTCCACTACCCTCAAAGGTCGGTATAGCACCCTGAGCGGAACCTCTTTTGCTGCCCCCCATGTCACCGGGGTTCTGGCCCTTATGCTTGGGTACGGAAATACCCCCTATGCCAGAAAGCCGGTTGATCCGGAAGTTTTAAGGTCTGTCATGACTAAGACTAGCCAGAAACTACCAAGTTTGAACAGGGATGAACAGGGGAACGGTTTGGTCAATGCGATGCGGGCAGTGAGCTACCTATCCCGAAAGTAGGCCGGACTGTATGAGCCCAATTATGGGTCAAGTTGATGACCGGTCGGATACCTGTCCCGATGGAGATGCTCTTAGTTCCGTAACTAGCAGCTTTAGGCAGGCTGGGCTAATAAAATCAACCGACCTCGACGACGACGCATCCGTAGGAGTACAACGACGTACGGATGTGGGGTGCCCTTGGGTATACGGCATCCTTGCCTAGGCGTCGAGGTTGCCGACGTCCTTGTCTGCAAGGTCGATTTTATTGCCCACCTGCGCCAAGAGCTGCACGTTACTCCACCATGAGCATCTCCATTCGGTACAGGCATCCGACCTGGTATTATGCATCGGTGTAGGACTGACATTACCGTCCTGGCCTGGTGCGTGCTAAAGGGACAAGAATACGTCCTGGCTATGAAGTCTAGATAGGCTACATGCTGTTGAAATTCCCCGTCTAGCTGGGAAGCAGACCGGACAATGTCGCAGGTGTACTGTGGTTGTATGTTGAGGATTTGTCATAGCTGGTGACAGCTATGCGGATTTTTTCGACCCCAAGCAGGCTGTTGAAAAACCCGTCTAGCTAGGAAAAATCATTGCCAAGGCCACAGACGTACTCTTGTACTTCGAGGACCTTGGCAATGATTTTGACAACGCTAGACGGGGAATTTCAACAGCCTGCTTTTAGCACTCACCGATGTCGGTGCCTAAGTACTGGCTGACAACTTTCATGGCGCAGTAGTCCCCACACATGGTGCAAACATCGCTGGTGTTGGGGCTTCTTTCTGCTCTGATTTGCTTGGCTTTGGCTGGGTCTATGGCTTGGGCCACCTGACCTTCCCAATCTAAGGCTTTGCGGGCAATGGACATATTTAGATCCCATTCTCGGGCTCCTTTGACACCTTTAATAATGTCGGCAGCATGGGTGGCAATCCGGGCGGCGATTACACCTTCATGGACATCCTCGGCGGTAGGCAAACGCAGGTGCTCCGCAGGGGTAACATAGCAGATAAAATCGGCTCCGGCTGCTGCGGCTACTGTTGCGCCAATAGCTGAGGTGATGTGGTCATAGCCAGGTGCTATATCAGTTACCAATGTACCTAGGATGAAATATGGCACCTGGGAACAAAGCTGTTTTTGTAACTGGATGGTGGCATTAATTTGGTCGAGGGGCACATGACCTGGTCCTTCAATCATAACCTGTACTCCTGCAGCTCTGGCCCGGTCAGCTATTTCTCCAGCTACAATCAGGCCTTGAACCTGTGCTCGATCCAGGGAGTCGGCAATACAACCGGGGCGGATAGCGTCACCAACACTTAAAACTATATCATACTTTTTCATTATTTCTATTAAACGGTCAAATTCAGCATACAAAGGGTTTTCTAGTGCGTTGTGAAGCATCCAGCCGGTGAGGAAAGCACCACCCCGACTGACAATATCCATTACCCTTCCTTGAGTTTTCAAGCGTTTGATAACTTCCATATTTAGGGCGGTGTGGATAGCCATGAAGTCCACACCATCGGCAGCATGACGCTCGATGCAGGCAAACATGTCATCAGCAGTCATATCTACAACACTGCCGTGCCTATCAATACTTTCAATTGCCACCTGGTAAATTGGTACTGAACCCAGGGGTAAAGTGGTATTGGCAATGGCCAACTTGCGCATGCCGTCTATGTCACCACCGGTACTCAGATCCATAATGGTGTCAGCCCCAGCAGCTCCGGCTACCCGAAGTTTTTCCAACTCCAGGTCTTTGTCTTTACAGTCCCCGGAGGTTCCAATACTGGCATTAACCTTAGTGCGTAAACCTTTGCCCACGCCTACCGGATCTACATTAGTCCGGATTTTGTTTTTGAGGATAACAATGGTGCCGGCTAAAATCCCTTGCTGAATAAATTCGGGAGTAACTCCCTCTTTTTCGGCAACTCTGATCATTTCCGGGGTAATTATTCCTTTTCTGGCCTGTTCCAATTGAGTCATGTTAAATTCCTCCTTATTAGTTTGGGTAATATATAATTAACTTAACAGCTTTCCTGCTTAGTTCCTAGGTGTTCGCTGACAACCTTCATGGCACAATAGTCTCCACACATGGTGCAAACATCACTGGTATTGGGGCTTCTTTCTGCTCTGACTTGCTTTGCTTTGACTGGGTTGAGGGCTAGGTTAACTTGGCCTTCCCAATCTAGTGCTTTTCGGGCTTTGGACATGCTTAGGTCCCAATCCCAGGCTCCAGGTACCTGCTTAACTAAGTCGGCAGCATGGGCCGCAATACGGGCGGCATACACACCTTCCCGTACATGTTCGACAGTGGGGAAGGTGATATGCTCCGCAGGCGTGACGTAGCATAGGAAATCTGCTCCGGCTTGGGCAGCTAGAGCCCCGCCAATTGCCGCAGTTATATGGTCATAGCCTGGAGCTATATCGGTTGCTATAGGTCCGAAGACAAAATAGGGGGCTCCGGTGCACATTTGTTTCATTAACTGTACAGTTGCCGGGATTTGGTCAATGGGGGTGTGACCTGGCCCTTTAATCATAATCTGTACTCCTGCTGCTCTAGCCCGGTCAACCAGTTCACCTAGAATTATTAACTCCTGTACCTGGGATCTGTCTAGGGAATCGGTCAGACAACCGGGGCGGAAGGTGTCTGCTAGACTTAGGCAAACATCATGCCGATGGGCAATTTCTAACAGCCTGTCATAGAACTCAAATAGAGGGTTTTCCTGTTGGTTATATAACATCCAAGCAGTGAGAAAATTGCCTCCATAGCTGACGATATTCTCCACCCGATCTTGGTGCTCTAGTCGCTTTAAGCTATCCCAGTTTAGTGAACAATGGAGACCCATAAAGTCCACTCCATCTTCAGCCTGGCGTTCAATAACCTGAAACAACTCATCAACAGTAAACTTGACTATTGCCCCATGCTTGGCTATTGCTTCATTTACCGCCTGATAAATAGGCAGAGTGCCCAGTGGTTTATCGGTGGCTTTAATTGTGCTACGCCGCATTTCATCAATTAACTCCGAACTGCCTCCACTACTCAAGTCCATAATGGCATCAGTTCCTGCTCCAATAGCTGCCTGGACCTTGGCTTTTTCCTCCTCCACATCTACAAAGCCCTTTAATGTACCTATACTGGCACTTACTTTGGTAGCTAGGCCGTAACCTATTCCTATTGGGCTAAGGGTACTGCGGTTTTGGTTGCGGGGTATAACCACAGTCCCTGCTGCTAGTCTTTGGCGGATTGTTTCCACATCCTGTTTTTCTTTGGCGGCCACTACTTCCATTTCAGGAGTGATGTTTCCGGCTCGGGCTAATTCCAATTGTGTCATGTTTTAATACCTCCATTTTAAATAATAAAAAGTCCACAGTCTGCTTCCAGACTGTGGACTTTACCATCACCCACCTAACCAAGCCCTTTTCTGTCGAAGGACTTAGCACAAAATAACAGGCAGGTCTCCTGGCTCTCGGGTCATTATCCTGGACCGGCCTTCCCAGGAATAGAATTCCCAGTGGCAAAGTTGGCCATGACTACCCGATTACAGTGGCGGGACCGCTCAGGCATAAACCTGATTTCCTTTTCACCCTTGGCTTGCGCTTTAGGGCACCTATTACTAATATGTAGTTAAATTAATTATTTTCTACGTCTTTGCTAATTTTCCTGCTATAATTATTTATTTTTTTAAAAATATTTAACTATTAATTTTAATCATTTGCCAACACAGGGTGATTACGATAGATAAGCATTAAGTTGCTGTGGACGTTATTCTCAGCCCTTGATATAACTCCACTAGTTGCTGGATGGCATGTGCTGGAGATATCGCCGGCTCAACTGGTAAGCCAGCGGCAATCAGTTGATTAAATAAATCCACCATAATCGGTGCTTCCAAACCAGCCTCACTGAGGATATCTACCCTAGTGAGAACATCCTCCGGCCGCCCTTTCAACACCATCTGGCCTCTGTTTAAGATGTAAACTTGGTCGGCAACTTGAGGAATTATATCCATATCATGAGTGGTTATAACTAGGGAGGTGCCGTGTTTGGTATTTAAAGAGTTCATCAGTTTTATCATATCCTGTCTGGACTTAGGGTCCAAGCCGGTAAAGGGTTCGTCTAGGATTAGCAGGTCAGGCTTCATAACCATAGCCCCGGCCACCGCGACTTTTTTCTGTTCCCCACCACTTAAATAATGGGGAATTTTATCCCGCAGATGCCAAATATCCAATTCCCGCATGATGCTTTCCACCATTTCTTTGACCTGGATAGGATGAAAGCGGTGGTTTAGGGGAGCGAAGGCTACATCATCTATAACTGTAGGCCCAATAATCTGTTCCTCGGAATTTTGAAAAACTACCCCAATTCGCTTTCTAACCTCTCGAAATTGTTTTTTGGGGTTGCAGCCGAAAACCTGAACCAAACCCTCCACTGGTTCTAAAAGTCCCATAATGTGACTGAGCAGAGTGGTCTTGCCAGAACCATTAGCTCCTAGCACGGCAACTCTTTCGCCTTTACGGATGGTAAATTCTAACCCGCAGATAGAAATCTCCGTCCGGTCTGGGTAAATATGCCTCAGGCAATTAACCCGTACAATTTCTTCTTGGGACTTTTTCATAATCCAATCACAACTCCCCCAAAAATTATCCCCCAAAAAATAGGCCAGAGGTCATCCCGAGAGAATTTTTTGGTCTCAATTCTCAGCCCAAGTTTTCCCTCATAACCGCGTAAGGCCATGATGTTATACATTCGCTCAGCCATTTCCCAGGAATGGATAAAGACTAGCCCCAAGCTACCAGCTACCCGGGTAAGGTTTTTCCACAGTCCTACCCCTCCATAACCTCCCCGAATGTGCATTGCTTTGAGGCGGTTAGTCATTTGACTAACCAGTAAAAAAAAACACCGATAGGTCATTATTAGACCATCAGTAACTAAATCAGGTAAAAATTTGCCGATTACCCGAAATAACTCTCCATAGGGAGTAGTGGCCAGTACTAAAATCAATACTAGTCCGGCAGTAAGGGACCTGAGGATAATAACTATACTGGCTAGGCTCCACCCCTGGGCCATCACGGCAAAAATCAGGGCAAAAAACAAAGGATATCCTAAAAAAGGTAATAGCTTAACCAGAGGAAGCTTTTCCACAAGAATCAGCACTACCAGTAGTCCCGCCATGGTAAGTAGGGGTTGCCATGCTTTGGTGAAAATTGCCCCTACCAAAATAATAGCAAGCATGATTAGTTTACTCCAGGCGCCGGAGCGATGCATTGGACCCTGGCCGTTTACTGCTAAATTATCAATAAAAGCAACATCCACAGGTTAACACCTCAAATTTATTCCGGGTTATCTTTTAGTAAGTTTTCCAATTGGGGTTTGGCTAGGGTAACAGAGTTACTATCCGGTCCTAAAATATCCGGCCGAATGCGGGAAATAAAATTAACTAAAACAGTTATAGCCACCGTCTCTAACAAAATGCCGATACCTACAATGGGTAATACTGCTATAGCTAGCCTAGACCAAGCCGCTGGTTGCTCGCCAGTTGCTACAGCCGCTGAGCTAAGTGAACTTTGAGGTGCATCCTTTAGACTTACTTGTTCATCGCCATGTTCACTAATTACCAGGGCGGGTTCAACACCGGTAAAACTAACCACTCCCAGCATCAGTCCATTGGAAAGCAGCAGAGTAAAAACTACCGCCAGGGCTGCTGCCCGTACTTTAGTTAGTCCTTTGGCAAGCAAAGTAAATATTCCATAACCAAGGGTTGTTTCCAAGCCAATCAAAAGAGTATTTATTCCGACCACACTTAAGCCCCCGTGACCAGCAAAACCCAGAAGCAGATTAATGATCAAGGCAGCAATAAAGCCTAACCAAGGACCTAGGATTATCCCCATAAAAACTGTTAAATTAAGATGGGCGGGAATAGGTCCTAAAGGTATAGACATAGCCAAAAGTACTAACGCACATACCACGCCTAATTTAGGCACCATTTCTTTGGAATTACGGCTTTTAAGCATAAATAGGGCAACTGCAATTCCCAAGCCAGTCAAAACAAATCCCAACAGTAACCAGACTGGAGGGATAACCCCATCGGGGATATGAATATGACTCATGATTTCCTCCTTTAGGTGGAAGCACTTAAATTAGTTTAAAGCCGCTGAATTAGTTAGCAGCCTGAATTAATTAGCAGCACAACCTGCACAGTAACCATATACCTCAAACCTGTGACCAGTAATCTTAAACTTACTTCCAACAGCTAGTTTATCCACTTGCTGCATAGGGCAAACAGGTAACTCTAGCGTATGACCACAACTTAAGCAAATTAAATGATGATGGTGACTATTGGTGGAGCAAAGACTATAACAACTTCCTCCATCCCCCACCACCGCCTCATGAACTAGGCCCATTTCCTTCAACAGGCTTAAATTTCGGTAGACTGTATCAAAGCTCACCTGGGGAAATCCGGTACGCAGCTTAGTCAGGATATCTTTAGCGGAACACATTTTATGCTCAGCCAGAAGTATCTCCACAATAGCTTTCCTTTTCCCGGTAAGTTTATGACCCGCAGCACCTAACACAGTCATAATTTTTTCCAGCATATCCTCACCTACTAAATCAGAATTATTCTTATTTAACCTAATTTTATCTAAAACTACGTCTTCCAGTCAAGGGTAAACCTCCCTGTTTTGAAAATAATTTCCTCCGAGTTGATTGCTATTGTTTCAATATAGGGTGGCATGGTATAATTTTCGTTAACTATGTAACCATTGGACTTTAAGGAGAAGCTAATTGTGCCTATTATATCTGCCAACCCGGAGCTGCTCCGGATTGGCCCTCAAGAACAGCATACTATCCTGGCGGGAGGGGTTTGGGACGGCATTAGTTCCCAATTACTGGGCCCTACTGTTATTCAACTGAAAGCAGGTCGGATTGCCCGTTTAGAGCACTGCCCGGTGGAAAGCTTGCAAAATAGAACCTTGCAGCAGGAGCAACCAACTAATGCTGATCTAATGTTAGATTATGCTCACCTGACTCTAATGCCTGGCTTAATTGATTGTCACATCCACTTAGCTCTGGATGGGGTGGGTTTTTCCCAGGCCACTGCTAGGTGGGAGTGCCCGGAGGCTTTAGAAACCCAGTTAGCTGCAGAACTGGAATGCTATCTGGCTAAAGGTGTGCTGGTGGTACGGGACGGCGGAGATCGCTCCGGCATTGCTTTAGCAACAGCAAAAGCTGTAAAAAAAGGCCAGCTTAACGGACCGCTAATTCTAGCCTCTGGCCAAGCTCTTACTAGAAAGGGTAAATATGGCTCCTTCCTGGGCTCCGGAATTAATTCACTGCAGGAGGCAGGAGAATTTATTGCCCACCAAGCTGGTTTAGGGGTATCCCAAATTAAACTGGTAGCTTCAGGGATTGTCAGTTTTTCGGAATACGGCCAGGTGGGTGCTTTACAATTCAACTCCGCCGAGCTTAAATTTATGGTGGATTATGCCCACCAGCTTGGTTTGCGGGTAATGGCCCACGCCAGCTCAGAAGAGGCGGTGCACAACTGTCTGCAGGCAGGTGTTGATTCCATTGAACACGGGTATTTCCTCAGCACTGAGTCACTGAAAGCTATGGCTTACCAAGGTACGGCTTGGGTTCCTACAGTAGTTCCGGTGGCAAATCAAGTGCTCAAGCAGAATTGTCGTGCTGGGTTTACCCCCAGTCAGGTAGAGGTAATCAACCGTACTTATCGGGAGCATCAAGAGAAACTAAGCCTGGCCCACCACCTGGGGGTGACCATCGCTATCGGAACAGATGCCGGGGCAAGTGGGGTGCTACATGGTCAGGCTCATTTAGAGGAAATGCTGCTTTTTGCCCAGGCTGGTTTAGACAAGGTAACCGTTTTGCAGGCTGCAACCTGTCAAGCCGCAAAAGTTCTCGGCCTGGAAAAAGAATATGGCACCATTGCTCCGGGCAAGCTGCCATGTTTACTCGGTGTGGCTGTTAATCCCTTAGAAAACTTAGATTTTATCCAGGCTATAAGGTTGGTAGTACTCCCAGGCTAGCTACAGGCTGTCGAAATTCCCCGTCTAGACATCCATGCCACTAACGTGGCACCAACAGTATTTGAAAATTAAGTATGATTTTTCAGGATAGCTCCAAATAATAAAATGTTTATTCATCTTACTGAACAATATTTCCTAACCCCCAGCTTCTGGTTGCAGGCATTTATTAAAAAACCGAAGAAAGTCCATTGCTGGATAGTCTCCGGTTTTATTTGTCCGCTTTACAGCCCTAAATCCTCGTTAACAATAATTACATGAATGCGCTGGGCATCGGCGGGCATTTGGCTTTTAATTATGGTATAGAGCCGGCAAATCCGTTCTGGAGACTGGCAATCGCTGCATTCACCAGTTTTGGCACAGGGGGTTGCTCTACCTAGCCGCTTGGCCAAAGCTGGGGCAACATAACTGCGCAGCCTTTGCCAAGCTTCAGCTTCATTGGCTACCAACTTGTTTTTTCCGACAAGGACGATAACCTTTTCTGGGCCAAAAAGCATGGCTGCTACCCGGTTACCCTTGCCGTCAATATTAACTAGTTCCCCATTCATCGTTAAAGCGTTTGTACCAGTAAAGTAGACATCGGCTAACAGGCCTTGTTTCCGACGCTTAAGGTTTTCCTCATTAGAAATACCTGGTTCAAACTGATTAATTAGCTGATAGTCTCCGCTTGTTAAAGCCTCAAATATTCCAGTTTCCCGCAGACTTAAGGAGTTACCCATGGCTACGACGGCATGAGGGGTAATGAGTTGTAAAGCAATGGCTTTGGCCTGCTGCTTGTCTTTGGCTAGATAGGCATTAATGTGGTTAGCCTTAAGCTTGTGGATTAAATTCTGCAGGTGTCAATTCCTCCTGGTGTCGTGTTTTTAGTCTTTCCGCCAAAACATAGGGAATGCGTAAATTGCCTAGGCCAATTCCTAATTCAATCTCCAGCGTGTTCCCACCATGAAAATCCGTGCCTCCGGTAATCAGCAGTCCCTCCTCTTTGGCAAGCCTCCGATAAAGTTGTTCTTCTTCCGGGCTATGCTTGCTATAGTAAACCTCTAGCCCTTTTAAGCCCATATTCTTTAATTCTCGAAGCAACGACCGGAGTTTTTCCGGGCTGGTGCTTTCCGGAAGGTACTTAGGATGGGCTAACACTGGAATTCCCCCTGCCGCCAAAACCAATTGTATCCCTTGCTGGGGGGTGAGCTTTTCTTTTTTTACATAAGCCGGGCGGCCATGAGCCAAATACCGGTCAAAGGCTTGCTGCTTATCCTGGACAATCCCTTTTTCCACTAATACGGCGGCAAAATGGGGACGGCCAATAATATCCCCGACCGCTATTGCCTCCACTTCCTCTAACGTTAGCTCAATACCTAGATTACGCAACTTAGTAATCATTTGGGGATTACGCTGTTCCCGGTATTCCTGGAGCTGCTGCAGTCCTTCCCTTAAAACCGGGGAGTTGATATCCACTAAATAACCCAGTAGGTGCAGTTCTCCCCCAGAGTGACCAACGCTTATTTCCACCCCCGGAATTACTTCCAGACCTACTTCCCTACCGGCCTGAAGTGCCTCGGCTACCCCCTGAATAGTGTCATGGTCGGTTATAGCTATGGCCTTTAAGCCTTTGTTATAGGCATAGGCAACAACCTCCTGAGGTTTAAGGGTGCCGTCAGAAGCAGTTGTGTGCACATGTAAATCAATAAATTGATTTCTTGGTATAGCCATAAAACCTATCCTTCCATGTTATAATAATTATAGATAATTTAGTTCCTCTAGCTTGGCAAGTATTCTAGCAGCACTTTGGCTAGGGCTCTCCAAATGGGTCTCTACTATCACTTCCGGATTGATTGGTTCTTCATAGGGATCAGATACCCCGGTGAATTGTTTAATTTCTCCAGCCAGAGCTTTTTTATACAGGCCTTTAACGTCTCGCTGGATACAGGTGTGTAAGGGAGCCTTGACAAAGACTTCTACGAAATTCTGATTATCCGCTCTAATGGAATCTCTAACCTCTCGGTAGGGAGAAATGGCGGCAGTGATTACAGCTACCTGATTGCGAGCAAGCGGTTTGGCCACGTAGCCAATACGCTTGCTATCGGTATCTCGATCCTCCTTGCTAAAACCCAAGCCCTTACTAAGATTTTCCCGAACCTCGTCACCATCTAGCTCCTCCACCAATCTCCCTTGGTTACGAAGTTCGGTAGCCCAAATTCGAGTTGATTTACCTGCTCCGGAAAGACCGATCAGCCAAAAGGTAAAGCCTTTATATTACACATTTGTTTACCTCCTATTATAACACGAATTGACCCATCAAAATAATTTTTATTCTCTCCGCAACAGTGTTTTCAGCCAAAACTTTACTATCAGCCACATTAACATATGCAAAAGACACCGGTTTTGTTGCCCAGTTTAGTATTGTTTGACACATATAAACATATCTTTTACAATGCTCTTTAGGATGTTATTATTTAAAACTTGTAGCTTTATTTAAACTGGAAGGATGATATGCTTGGATACATTAACTCATGCTTTAACCGGCATCGGCTTGGCTGCCTTGGCTCAATCCTCCCCCGAAATTGCAGCTAACCCCCAAACTGGGTATGCTATTTTTTGGGTTACCCAGTTAGCTTCTCAGGTACCGGATTTGGACATCCTGGTAAGGATAAAAAATCACTCCACATATTTACGCCATCACCGGGGCTTTTCCCACTCCTTACCTGCCCAGTTAGTTGGTTCAATCCTTTCTGCGGTGGCGGTAAAATTTTTCTACCCCGCTGAAGGCATTTTGCTTTTATGGTCGATGGCCTTAGCTGCAATTTTACTGCATGTTGGGCTTGATTTGTTGACCTCTTATGGAACTCAAGCTTTTGCCCCTTTTCGGCAGGATAAATATGCCTATGACTTATTAACCATAGTTGATCCTTTCCTGTTAGTGATGTTCACCATCGGAGCCATTCACTGGTTTGGTCAAATTGCCAATCCTACATGGGTTTTTGGAATTATCTTTACTTTATCTGGTCTTTATTTGCTCATTAAGTGGCGGGTAGCCAAACGAGTAAAATTTATTACCACTAAAAATTTTAACACTGAGCAGGTACTTGCTTGCAGCATCTACCCTACTTTTAGCCCCAACCGTTGGCAGTACGTGATTGAGACTAAAAATTCCTTCCATGTCGGCAGTACTACCATCATATCAGGAAAGGTAAGAGCCCAGAGGGAATTTCCCAAGCCCAAACCTCATAAAGCTATTGCCAAGGCTCACCAGAGCAAACAGCTTTCCGCTTTTTGTGAAATTGCCCGACACCGGTTCTATAACTGGCAAGAGGTCCAGGATGGATATTTGGTGGTCTGTACAGATTTACGCTATCGCCTCGGTTCCCTAACCCCATTTTCCGTGTACGTATTGTTGGACCACGACCTGCAAGTAATTAAATCAGGTATGGGGCGTTTTTCGAAAAAATTCAGCTTTAAAGTAGCCGGATAATTAGAAACCTTTTACTACTCTATACGCTAAAAAACCAAGCCGGTCTTTTGAGCTGCATTGCAACAGATCAAATGACCGGCTTGGCTTTTATTTGAGGTAGGTAACTTACCGTAATTCCGCACCTAGAAAGGACTCTAACCCCAGTTGGGTTAGTTCTGACCTCAGCAGATACTGGACCTCTTCCGCTGTAGGCAGCCGTAATAAATACTCAGTTAACTCCTCCGCTCTATGCTTGGTCAGCTTTCTAATGGCATATTTCACCTGGGGAATAGCTCTGGAGTTCATACTCAGCTCATCAAGGCCCAGACCTAACAATACCGGTACTGCCAAGATATCACTAGCCATTTCTCCACAGAGACCTGTCCACTTGCCAGCTCGATGGGAGGCATCTATTACTGTCTTAATTAAGCGCAGTACTGCCGGATTCAAAGGCTGAAATAAACTAGCCACTTTTTCATTCATCCGGTCTACAGCTAGAGTGTATTGAGTAAGGTCATTAGTGCCAATGGTAAAAAAATCAACTTCCTCAGCTAAATGGTCGGCTAGAATTGCCGCCGAGGGCACTTCAATCATTATCCCTAACTCTAAATGGTCATCAAAAGCAATGGCTAACCTAGTTAGTTCCTCGGTTATGTCCTGAACTAAAGCTTTAACTGCTATAACTTCTTCAACTGTAGAAACCATGGGCAATACCAGCCGGACTTGGCCAAAGGCACTAGCCCGTAGAATTGCTCGGAGTTGCTGACGAAAAACCTCTAGCTCTCCCAGGGTGGCCCGGATGGCCCGGTAGCCTAAAAAGGGGTTCTGTTCCTGGGGCTGATGAAGATAAGCAAGCTGTTTATCCCCTCCAATATCCAGGGTGCGAATGGCTACTTTCCAGGGATTAGACTTGATCAATACCTTCCGGTAGGCTATAAACTGTTCTTCCTCAGTTGGCATTTCCAGCCTGTCCATAAATAAAAACTCTGTCCTAAATAAGCCTATCCCCTCTGCCCCGGCAACTAAAGCATGATTCAAATCGTCCAGAGAACCAATATTAACCTCCAAGCGGACCCGGTAGCCGTCCAAAGTAACGGCTGGAAAGTCTTTTAGGCTGGCCAAGTCGTTGTGTAGATTAGTCACCTCTTTCTGCCGTTTGCGGTAGCTATCCACTACTTCCACTGAAGGGTTTACCGCTACTAGGCCTGCATTACCGTCGATAATAGCTGGGCTACCTTGGGCAACCCGGGTGAGACCATGGCCTACTCCTACAACAGCTGGTATTTGTAACGTCCTAGCCAAAATCGCAGTATGGGATGTCCGCCCTCCTACTTCAGTGGCAAAACCTAGCACCTTACTCTTATCAAGATTTACTGTATCTGAAGGGGTTAGGTCATGGGCTAAAATCACCGCCGGTTCGGTTAAAGGCTTATGGGGCTGGGCAGGTCGCCCCAGCAGGTTTCTAATTATTCTGCGCCCCACATCACGAATATCATGAGCTCTTTCTCGGGTATAATCATCTCCACTAGTTTCCATGACTGAGGCAAACATGTGAATAGCTTTATCCACCGCCAACTCGATATTTAATTTATCCTGCAGTACGCTGTTATGGATGGAATTAAGTAATAGATAGTCCTCCAGAATCAAGGCCTGGGCTTGAAATATCCTAGCCTGGTCAGCACCAACCTCTATGGCAACCTTTGCTTGAAGTTGCTCTAACTGAACCTTACCCTGCTCGATGGCCTGGCTAAGCCTAGCTAATTCAGCTTCTACTTCCTCCAAGTTTATGAATCTTCGAGCAGTTTCTAAACTTTCATTTTCCAAGACTACCACCATGCCTATGGCAATACCTGGAGATGCAGCCATACCTTTGAGCATGTATTTTCCTCCTATCCTACCTAGCTTATATTTTAGCTTATCTGACCTCTGATCTGGCATTGAACCCCATTGTCATAAATTAGCATATTATTAATTTGGTCAAAATCAACAACTATCCCCCCAAAATACCAAAAAGTATCGTATAATTATACGAAAAGACATAATGAGGTGGACGCATGAGTCAAAATCATGCTGGAGATAAATTATCGGTAACCCTAATGGAAATCCGGCAAGGCAATAGTCAGGCCAGGGATATTTTTCTGGAAGAATATAAGCCCTTTATCGCCAAAGTAGCTAGTAACCTTTGCAAACGGTTTCTAGACTGGGGTAGAGATGATGAACTAAGCATTGGGCTAATCGCCCTTAATTCCGCTATTGAACGATATAATCCGGAAAAAGGTGTGCCTTTTCTTCCTTTTGCCAAACTGGTAATTGAAAGCAATTTAAAGGACCACTTTAAGAAAGAAGCCCGTCACCAGCATGCTAGTTTTTATACCCCTGCTGTTGGAGAGGAAGCGGAGTTGTTGAGCACTGGGGAACAACAGCAGGCTTGGGAAAATTACCAAAACCTAACTATTGAAGATGAACGTCAACAGGAAATTGAGGCTTTTGACCTGTTCCTTCGAGATTATGGCATCCAGTTTGAGGATTTGGTAGAGGCATCCCCCAAGCATAAGGATACCAGACAAACAATGCACCGGGCAGCCTACTGCTTAGCCAGTGATCCAACTTATATGGCCTATCTGACAGGTAAGAAAATGCTGCCGACCAAAGAGTTAGCCCTGGTTACCGGTATTCACCGCAAAACAATCGAAAAGGGCAGAAAATATATAATTGCTCTGGCCATAATCCTGTACTACCGAGAGGAATTCATCTACCTTCGTTCCTACATATCCCCTAAAGTATAGAGAAATGAGGTTGTGCTCATGGGTGCGCAAAAAGGAATAATCACTAAAATCACCCCTACTAAGTGCATAATTATTACCAAAGAGGGTGAATTCCGGAGTATTCCCCTACCCTCTGGTGCAGTTAGGATTGGCCAAGAAATAGTAGTTCCTAGCTTTAAATGGCCTGTCCTGACAAAATATGCCCTAATTGCAGCCTCATTATTAATTGCGGTTATGGGGGGGGCAGCTATGTTCCAGTTAACAGCATCAGCAGCTCCAGTGGCCTATGTATCCCTGGACATTAACCCCAGTTTGGAAATTGCCGTGGACAAAGCTGCCCAAGTAGTTGGCGTCACTGCTTTAAACAGTGATTCCCAACCCCTAATAGCTGATTTAGATTATCGGGACAAAGATATCTACACTGTGCTGACTAAGCTCCTGCAAAGAGCGGTGGACTTAAAATATGTTACCCCAGACCGAGCGAACTTAATTGTATCCTCAGTTGTGGAGGTTGACCCACAGCATGTCAATTTAGATACTACCCGACTGCAGGCTGCTGTGGTCACACCCCTGAAGGGTAAAACCATTAAGGCCAATATGGTGATTTATAAAGCCAAAAACCAAGACCGGGCAGCGGCCAAAAAAGCTAGACTCTCCACCGGCAAGTATCTCTTCTATGCAGGCGAAGTAGAAAACGGCAGCAAAATTACCGTAGATGAGGTTAGACAGCAAAGTATTGCCACTCTAGTTGCAACTAAACAAGCTAGACTCCCTAGACCAAAGCAAGAAATCCTCATCCAGTCTCTCAACCCAGACGATGAAATTGAACTGGTTGACGATCTAAATAATGACAACACGGGACTATCGGTGTTAACAGCTCCTTACAATGAGGGTAAAGATAATAATAACCAAGGTGGCCATGGAAAATCAGAGCTAGGAAAGCATAAAACGGGCGCTAGCCAGGAGAACCAGACCGAGGATAAGCAAAAACCAGAAAATATTCACCAAACTAACTCTAAAAATGCTGCAAACGGGAATGTTCAGGATGCTGAAAAAAAAGGCACAAAGGATACCGAAATAGATATTGATGAGGAGAATAAGCGGAAAGCAAAGGATAACAGTCAGCAAATTAAGCCTTCGGTTAAGTTTAAGCAAGATAAACAGGATAAAACAGACATAAGGCACAAAAAAGACCTTAAGGTCAACAAGGACAATAAGGACGATAAGGAAAATCAAGATAGCAAGGTCAATAAAGGAAAAAATCTTCGGCAGCAGGACGTTAAGCAAGAGTAAATTAGGCCTGACTAAGTAGCCTGTTCGGGTATAAGGAAATAGAGTTTCTCAACAAACTGAGAAACTCTATTTTTTATCATACTTAATTTTCATATACTGTTGGTGCCACGTTAGTGGCATGTATGTCTAGGCGGGGAATTTTAACAGCCTGCGTAATAACTAGAATTATTGCACAAACTAGCATTAATCAGTATTTTGCAAGGGAGGTTATTTCATGAGTAGGTATTGTGAATATATTACTAAATCTAACATATTGTTCCTTTTCCTTGGTTTAATCCTTAGTTGCATTCTCAGCGTAACCGGTTGTGTTTCCGGTAAAATTAACCCCGGCCCCCAGTCCAAGCCAATTCCTCCCCTAAAATCAAACCTTCCCGGTCGGATCGACCCAGGGGGTACCCCCGGAACAAGTTCGGAGAGTAGTGCTATATCCAAGGATATCATTGTTCAGGCGGATATTTATGCCTGAGCGGTGGCCAATGGTAACTGGGTTACCGCCAAAAACATGAGTACCGAGGCTAATAAACTACTGCTTGATCAGCAAATAAAACCCCAACTAACAGCTTACTGGCGTAAATGGAAAATAAAATTACCCTCTAAATCCACAGCAATATTTGAGGATTCCCAGTTAATCAAAGCAAGCTATGATAATCAACTGGTGATTGAAAGGCTAGAATACGCTTCCCAACAGGGCACAAACAAGGTACTGTACCTACAGTTTCAGATTACCCTGGTTGGGGACAAATACCTTATTAATGACACCTTGTTGTTGAGCACTGCCAAAATTATTCCCGGTGCTTAAGCACTATCCGGGTTTACAATCAGGAACGGCGGGAAAATATCACCGCCGATGGCTTAACTTAAGTTATTCCATATCTACTACAACCTTGTTCCGTCCAGAGTTCTTGGCTTGATATAGGGCTTTATCCGCTCGATTAATCATGTCATCGCTACTTAGATAACTCTTAGAGTTTTTTGGATAATACTCCGCTACTCCGATGCTCACAGTTAAAGGAATCTGAGCCCCTTCATTAGTGACAAAATCCACTTCCTCTACGCGTTGGCGAATCCTCTCGGCCAGGGCAACTGCAGCAGCTTTCCCAGTATTCGGGCAAATAATGATAAACTCTTCCCCACCCCAACGCCCCATAATGTCTGCCTTGCGAATGGTTAGATTAATTGCTTCTACTACCTCCAACAAAGCCTGGTCACCGATACTATGTCCATAGGTATCATTTACTCGCTTAAAATGATCCAGGTCCAGCATGATTGTAGATAGCTGCTCGCCATAACGAGATGCCTGGGCCATTTCATTGGGTAATCTCTCCAAAATAAACCTGCGGTTATACACATGGGTTAGCGGGTCTGTGGTTGCCAGTTTCTCCAAAAGCCGGTTTTTTTCTAGTAGTTCCAGCTGTTTAACTTGGATTTCTGCCTCAGACTTTTCAATTTTATCCGCCATTTGATTAAAGGTTTCAGCCAGTGCTGCAATTTCCTGAAAAGACTCAACCTGAACTCGCTGGTGCCAGTTGCCTTGGGATATAACATTAACCATTTTCCGCAGCTTAGTTATTGGTCCGGTAATACTAAAAGCGAATACTACTCCAATGGGAATAAACCCTAGAAAAATAACTGCTGCACTAGCCAAAACAGCGGATTTTTCGTATTCCTGAACTGCAGCCATAACCTGTTCCCTGTGTATTTCTGCAACCAGAACCCATTGGCGGTCGGGAAGCCAGCGATAAGCCCCAAGCACCGGACTGCCCATATAGTTGTTAAATTCCCCAGTAATGATTTTACCGGTAATGGCTTGTCTAACTCCAACCGTTCGCAAGGCTAAATTTAACACTGCGGTATGTTTAATCTGACCAGTTTTAATTAACTCAGCTCGATATTTGGACTCAGTTAGCATATAGCTTTCTTTGTTGACCAAATAGGTATCTGGATTTTGATTATTATTATTATAGGTCATTATTTTATTCAGCCTATCCAGGTATACTGTCCCCTTTAGCACACCAATAATCTGGCCATTTGCCATAATGGGAGCAGCAAGAATAATTACCGGCTTGCCTGAAGTAGGGCTAGTTGTGGCATCGGAAACAAATTGCTTACCCTTTAGCCCATTAAGAAAATAGGGCTGGTCACTAACATCCAACCCGGGCATACCAGAGGTATCCACAGTGGTTTTGCCGTTCACTCCAACTAAGACCAGACCTTCAAACTCTGCACTGCGACGGTAAAATTCTTGAAAATGGCCCTCTATTTTCCTTAGATTCAGGCTTCTAACTACGGTCGTATCGGCAAGGGTTCCCACCTCCCTTTGACGTTCCTGAAGCCAGGCGTTTAGGTAATCCAACTGTTGATCAGAAAGCTGGGTTAGGTCATGGTAAGCGTTGCTCTTGACCAATTGTTCTACAAAGTGATAATTGTTTACTAAGAGCATAACCCCTAAGAGGGTGGTACTTAACAAAAACAGAACAATTATGGAATAACTAATTTTTAACCTGCTCTGTTTCCAAAACAAATTCCGCACCTCTTTACCTTAAAACAGTGTTAATACAATATTCGCTAAAGATTTCCTAAAACCTGTTCATTTTAGAAGTTTTTGTAATTATTACTTCCAAAACACTATAACTAATTAAAATCACTCTTTGCTCTGCCCACCATATTGTGGTTGATAACAGGCGGAAGTTTGTATATTTTAGGTTAAGCTTGGGATAATATCTAAAATACGGAAAGGCTCATACCTATCCGCACGCTATGCACTAAAAAGCAGCTCGGAATAGTAATAATGTTAATGTTGGGGTAAACAAAATGAATTTTCTTAAAAAAATCTATATCAGCTACCTGCAGCAAAATATAAAAAATCCCGGACGGTCAAGCAACGGCAAAGATAAATTGTCAGCAAAGCTGGTTTCCAATGATCTAGAAGTAAATCTAAAAAAAATCAACCAAACCCTTGGTGATAGCAATGATATCGTTATTCGCCAATTTAAAATCGGGCTTACCCAGACCGAAGCTGTGCTACTATACATCGATGGTTTGGCAGACGTCACATTTATAGCTGAAAATATCATGAAATCATTAATGCGCGTTAACCCCACAATAGAATTTCCCTCGTCCCATAGTTCCCAGATGTGGGAAATGCTAAAAGGTTGTTTACTTACCGCTGGAGGGGTGAAAGAAGTCCAAGACTTGGACGCTATGTTTGCTGCTGTCTTATCTGGCGATACTGCATTACTCATTGCCGGAACTGGAAAAGCAATAATTATTAGCACTAAAGACTATCCTACCCGGGGAATTGACGAACCGGCTACAGAAACAGCAGTCCGCGGACCCCGAGAAGGTTTTACCGAATCACTGCGGATTAATACTGCCTTAATTCGCAGAAAAATCGAATCCCCGGACTTAAGATTTGAAACTATGATAATAGGCAGGCAGTCCAAGACTAACGTATCGATAGTTTATATTAATAGTATCTGTAATCCAAAATTAGTTGCGGAAGCAAAGCTACGTTTAGCTAGAATCGACACCGAAGCTATCCTGGAATCAGGTTATATAGAAGCTTTTATCGAAGATGCCCCCTACTCCCCATTCCCGACCATCGGTAATACAGAAAAACCGGATATTGTAGCCGCCAAGATATTGGAGGGTCGCATAGCCATTCTTGTAGATGGGACCCCAGTAGTACTGACAATGCCTAATCTCTTTGTAGAAGGTTTTCAGAGTAATGAAGATTATTATTCCCGGCCATACTACGCAACTCTTGTCCGTTGGTTAAGGTATTTAGCCTTTATACTTACTATTTATTTGCCTGGTTTTTATGTAGCGGTAACCACCTTTCATCAGGAAATGATTCCTACTCCCCTGCTGATTACTATGGCAGCAGCCAGGGAGGGAACTCCATTTCCCGGGTTAGTTGAGGTCTTGCTGATGGGAATAATTTTTGAATTTTTACGGGAAGCAGGAATACGGATGCCCAGACCGGTAGGACAAGCTGTCAGTATTGTGGGTGCCCTGGTTATCGGGGAAGCAGCTGTTTCCGCCGGTATAGTTGGGGCACCAATTGTTATTATTATCGCTTTTACAGCAATTGCCTCATTTATCGTACCTTCAAAATCCGATGTGGTAACTCTTTTACGCTTTTCCTTTACCATATTGAGTGGGTTAGCCGGCGTTTACGGAATTATCCTGGGCACTTTGATAGTTGTTATCCACCTCTCGGCATTACGTTCTTTTGGCGTACCCCACTTAACACCATTGTCGCCCTTAAATTTAATTGGGTTAAAGGATGTGCTCATCCGAGCGCCCCTTTGGGCTATGAATTTAAGGCCGGCATTCCTAGGGAGCAAAAATTTACATCGGCAGGGCAATCTCCTTAAGCCCCTTCCACCCCAAGGGGATGAAAACCATCGATAATACTTGGATTTCTTGGAAGAAAAAGTGCATCGCAGCTTTGCTTATTGTAGGTCTAGTACTAACTGCCGGTTGTTGGAGCAGGAGAGAATTAAACCAGTTAGGGATTGTCCTAGGAACTGGCTTTGATTTAGGAGAAAAGGGACAAGTAGAAGTAACTGCCCAAATTGTCAAACCAGATGCAATGAGGGCTAGTGGTGGAAAAGACGGAGTCAGTGGAACGGCAAGTCCTGATCTAGTGCTCTCCAGCATGGGCAAATCTACTTTTGATGCTGTCCGAAATTTCATCTCCGTATCTAGTAAAAGATTATTTTGGAGCCATAATGAAATTTTTATCTTTGGTGAAAGCCTGGCAAAACGAGGAGTAGGACCTGTTTTGGATTTTCTAGAGCGCAATCCGGAATTAAGAAGGGAAGCCGCATTATTGGTGGCCAAAGGTAAGGCTAAAGATATCCTTACTGTACCCGGTAGTTTAGAGAAAGTGTCAGCTTTAGAAATAAGCCATGCCTTGATAGCTGCTAACTTTTTAAGCAAAGCAACCAAAGTAGATATACATAGTTTTCTTTTGGCCTATGGCAGCAAAGCAACTTCCCCCACCTTACCGGCAATTGAGTTGGTAACCGAGTTCGGAAAACCCAAGTTTAGGATTACCGGAATGGCAGTTTTTAAACAAGACAAATTAGCAGGTTGGCTGGATGAGACGGAAACCAGGGGTCTACTCTGGGTTATTGGTAAAGTAAAAGGTGGAATTATCGTTTTACCTAGCCCGGATAAAGCGGGTAAGCTTAGCCTGGAAATTAAACAGGCAAAAGTAAAAACAGCAGCAAAGCTGCAAGGTGGAAAGCCGGAAATTACCGTGGAAATTGAAGAAGTTGCTAATCTAAATGAGGAAACCACTGCTGTGGATATAACCAAGCCGGAAATAATGAGCAAGATTAACCAAGCTCAGCAGCAAGCAATCATCAAGGAAGTGCAAACTGCCGTAAATAAAGCTCAAATGCTAAAAGCAGATATTTTTGGTTTTGGCGAAGAGCTACATCGGGCTAATCCCCAACAATGGACTAAGCTTAAACCAAGCTGGGATGAAATATTCCCTAAACTTAAAATCAAAGTCCAAGTAAAAACTAAAATTCAGTTTACTGGTCAAAAAACAGCCCCTACTATACCCAAATAACCTATACCTTAATAATTAGAGGTGAGCTTTGTTGTATGTAAGCTTAGTAATGCTGAGCTGTGGATTGCTGGTTTATCTAGAAGTGCCAAAATTACTTAAGGCCAAAGGTTACAAGGACTTAGTCGTTTTTTTAATTATGCTGCTGTTTAGTTTTACTTTGGTGGCAATGCAAATATTGGGGACTACTATTCCCAACCCAACCAAAGCAATCCAGTATCTAGTAAAACAGACCATTAACATCCGTTTTGATAAGTAAATGGATTAAGGAGCAGATATGCTTGAAAAAGGAAAGCTCACATCAATCCAACTTTTTTGTCTGGTAACCAGCTTTATGTTTGGGAGCACGGTAATTTTACAAAACTTAACTGCAGCAGGGCGGGATACCTGGATTTCTACAATTTTGGCCATTGCCTGCGGAGTTATCATGGTTATAATCACTACTCAGCTGGCTCTAAGCTTCCCCGGCCTGACCTTAATTGAATATATCGAGCTTTTGTTTGGAAAAATACTTGGTAAGCTTATTGGGGCCCTCTATCTGTGGTATTTTATGCACCTGGGAGCCTTGGTACTTAGAAATTACGGAGACTTAATGAGCATCACCGTGATGCAGGAAACACCCATATGGTTTTTTCATCTAACTTTAGCCCTGATTGTAGCCTTTTTTGTGTACAAAAGAATTGAGGTAATGGGTAGAGTTAGCGAATTGCTGTTACCTTTAACACTCTTGATTAGTATTATAACTTCTATTTTCATTAATCTTTCCGGAGTTATGCTGACCAAAAACCTGAAACCAGTACTGGAGCACGGGCTAACGGATATTTTAAAAGGATCATTTAGTATTGCTTCTTTTCCCTATCAAGAGTCAATACTTTTTGCCATGATTTACCCCTATGTAAACATTCCAACTAAGACTAGAAAATCTGTCATTGCAGCTATCTTGTTCAGCGGTTTAATATTGCTATCGATATTAATCCAGGATATTGGTATTTTCGGCGAACAAATGGTCTCCTTAACCTTCCCCAGATATACCGCGGTGAAAATGATTTCAGTGGGTAACTTTGTGGAAAGAATTGATCCCTTTATTTTAGCTATCTGGATTATGAGCGGAATAATTAAAATCGGGGTATGCTTGTATTGTTTTGTGCTTGGTTTGGCTCAATTGTTAAAACTAAAAGATTACCAAGCCCTAATTATTCCTTCGGCATTGATCATGATTGTTTTATCAAACCTAATTTATGATAATACCTTGGAGATGCTGGATTTTGCCGTAAATATCTATCCGGTGTATGTCTTCCCCTTTCAGGTGGGGCTGCCGTTGATAATGCTGGTACTGTCCTGGTTTCGGAAACCAGGTTTAACGGCAAAATAAATTCCCTCCCTGCGAGCGTTGTCTCCGGGGAGGGAGACAAAAAAAGCAGAAAGGGAATAAGCTTAGCATTTGTAGTTGTTAGTCATCCATGGTGGACAGGTCACCTGTTGGCAGATTGAGTTCCCAAGCCTTGAGTACCCGACGCATTATTTTACCGGAACGGGTCTTAGGCAATTTATCCCGGACTTCGATTTCTCTGGGAGCAGCATGTGCTGCCAGGTTTTGCTTTACAAACTGGACAATCTCATCCTTTAGTTCATCAGACCAGGTATAGCCATCCCGTAGAGAGATAAAGGCTTTAATCACTTCACCCCTAAGGGCATCAGGCTTACCAATAACTCCTGCTTCGGCAACTGCCGGGTGCGAAACCAAGGCGCTTTCCACCTCAAAAGGACCTACCCGTTCACCTGAGGTGTTGATAACATCATCAACCCGTCCCTGGAACCAAAAGTATCCTTCCTCATCCATATAAGCGGAGTCACCGGAGATATACCAAGGCTCTAAACGAAAATACTCTTGATACTTGGCAGCGTTCTTCCAAATCTGACGCATCATGGAGGGCCAGCCTTTTTGGATAGCTAGGTTACCCATCCTGTTGGGAGGTAGTACATTACCTTGATCATCAACAATCGCTGCCTTTACGCCAGGGAAGGGCTTACCCATAGAGCCGGGCTTAAGGGGCATGCAGGGATAATTCGAAATTAACTGACCACCAGTTTCAGTCATCCACCAGTTGTCATGAATTCGCCGATCTAATACCTTAAGTCCCCAACGGACTACCTCAGGATTAAGTGGCTCACCTACGGATAAGACATGGCGCAAGCAACTTAAATTGTATTTTTTGATAACCTCATCCCCAGCACCCATTAGCATCCGTAAAGCGGTGGGGGCGCTGTACCAGACCGTTACTGCATATTTCTCTATTGTGGAATACCAGTCATCTGCACTAAAGCGTCCGCCCCGGATAACACTGGAAGCTCCGTGGAGCCAGGGGCCAAAGATACCGTAGGAGGTACCTGTTACCCAACCAGGGTCAGCAGTACACCAGTATACATCCTCTTCCTGTAAATCTAGAATCCACTTGGCAGTTTGGTAGTGGTGAATCATGGCATTATGAGCATGGAGCACACCCTTAGGCTTGCCAGTAGAACCGGAGGTGTAGTGGAGTAATAAGCCGTCCTCCCGATCCATCCACTCAATAGCCAATTCACGGGATGCTGCTGCCATTTCTTGCTCAAAGTTAACTTGGCCCGCTTCTAAATTTTCACCGGCACCGACCAAGATAACATGTTTTAAAGCGGGCAGGTCTTGAACAGGAACCCGGTCTAACAAAGCAGGGGTAGTTACAATAGCTATCGCTTCACTATCTTCAAGACGGTCAAGGACAGCAGCTTCCATAAAGGCTTCGAAAAGGGGCCCAACTATAGCTCCAATCTTAACACTCCCCAGGATGGCAGCGTATAGTTCAGGGCTTCTGGGCATAAAAATGAACACCCGGTCACCCTTTTTTACTTCCAGCTTCCGCAATACATTTCCGAATTTATTGGACATAAATTTCAGGTCTTGGAAGGTGTACTTTTCATCCCGCTTTAGGTCGCTGTAATAAAGGGCAACTTTATTTTTCCGCCAGGTGTCACAGTGGCGGTCAATACTTTCATAAGCTATATTTACTTTACCTGTGGTAGACCAACTAAAATTTTTCTCCACATCTTCCCACTTAAAGTTCTGATAAGCTTCATCATAGTTCTCTAAATTTTTTCGGCCGGACCGGACCTCTACAATGTCCGTATTTTGCATGCTTTAACCCCCCACATATCTCTTTATCTTTAAAAAAAATCCACCTCAGTTACCCAGCCAAACCACTCTTACCTCCTTCCCAATTTAGCCAATTGATTAAAGTAAGGTACACCAGCAGTTATTGTATACATTTTAACATCAGCAAATTATTTTGTATATATTTTTTACTTTTTCCCCTAAGGAAATCACAAAAAGCAGCTTGTAGCGGAGTAGTCAGGCTGGATTGGTTACAAACCATAAATAATGGGCGATGCAAATCTAAACCTGTCACTTTTAGCTGGTGCACAGTCCCTAATTCCAGGGCCTCACTAACCGCCATACCAGAAACCATCCCTACCCCCAAGTTGCCCTGAACGGCGGTGATTATTGCCCTGGTACTCCCTAGCTCTAGCACAATGTTCAGTTCCTCCGATGCAAAGCCGGCCTGACCTAGCCGTTCCTCTAGCACAATTCTAGTCCCTGAACCCTTTTCCCGGAATATTAATTGTTGGGCGGTTAACTGGGCAATGTTAATGCTTTTTTGCTCAGCCAGAGGATGATTAGTGCCCACAATGACTACTACCTCATCAGTAAACAGAGGTTGATATTCTAGATAAGGGTGTAGTTTTGCTGCTCCAACAACTGCCAAATTTACTTCCCTGGCCAAGACTAGTTCGGTTATCCGTTGAGTAGAACCGATTTCCAGCTTAAGTTTAATTTCCGGATGCATTTGCTTAAACTCCCCTAAAAACTGGGGTAATAGATATTCACCAGGTATAGTACTAGCCCCCAGGATTAGGGTGCCCTTATTTAGTCCCCGGAGTTGAGCTACATAATCTAATATACTCCGGTTGCTGGCGAGTATCTTTTTGGCCTCGGTATACACTAGTTTACCGGCTTCAGTTAAAAAAACGCTTCTTTCCGCCCTTTCCAGCAATTGAAGGCCTAGCTGTTCCTCTAAAGCCTTAATTTGAAAGCTGATTGCCGGCTGGGTCATAAACATTAGCTTAGCAGCTCGGGTAAAACTGCCTAGTTCAACTACTAGGGTAAAAGCCTCTAATTGCTTAATATTCATGCTAATTCTCCCCCTTAGAACTTGACCCGTAAATCCCCAGCTCTCCGGGTAACCTTTACCCGGTCGAAATACTCTAGCATTGGTAAGATATATTTTCTAGAGGAAGCTAACAAATCACGGACCTGGGCCAAGCTAATTTGGCCCTCTTCCTCCAATAATCCGAGTATTTTGTTCTTAGCTGCCTGGAGCGACTCCAGGTGCATAAATAAATCGTCTGCTAGTTTAACTAGTACACCTTTATTTAAGAGATAATATAATACTTCTTCCTGCCATTCCAGAGGTAAAGCAGCTTTGGTGACCGCCTCTTCCCAACTAGGAGGCTGCCACCAACCTTGCTGGTACAAATTCACAATTTGATCGGTAATAACCGCTAGATCACCTGGAAGGGACTGTTGGAAGCCGGCTAGAGCCACTGACTGTTCACGTACTGTAATTATTCCGGCTTGTTCCCAGTGTTGCAGCAAATGGTTAAATAATTTATTCGGAATTGCAGAAAAATGGCGAGAGCGCAATTCTTCTTTTGACAGCCCGGAACGTAACGGGAACAACCGATGATACTCCACCAAAGAATGGCGTACTCCCTCTATCCACTTGGTATAAACCTCTGTAGCCACTAAAAAGTGCTTTTGCTCACCGGTAAATTGAACCGCTAAACCCTGATTAACTAATTCCTCCACTGCCAGTGCTCCGTCTGGGACGGAAAGATTAGCCAACCCTAGTACTTCCTGGACAGTGAGTAATTTTTCCTTTAACCCAATTAATTGCTGGAGCAGCAATTCGTCAGGTGTACCCTGTAACTTGGTAGCCAGAGCTATGATTACCTCCTGCTGAAGCCTGCGGTGGCGGGGTGGGTTGGGGTCAATGACCATACCTCCACCTACTGTATGCATTGGTGAATAAGTTCTGAGTACAAATCGGTCCCGCTTGGCTGCTACCACCTGTTCTTCTACCAGTAACTGGGCCATTGTAGTTTCTCCGGGAGTAAGTTCCTCTCGATCAAGGAGTACTACCCTGCACAAAGCTTCACTGGTGCCCAGGTGGAGCCGCATCCGTTGCCGGTTAACTATTTTCTTTTCTGCCCCAGGCAGTAGGTGTAACTCTACATCTAATCGGTAAGCCGGTTCCAGCAAGCCAGGTGAAGCAACCACGTCACCCCGCTTAATTTGGTGTAATTCCAGCCCGGCTAGATTAATGGCCACCCGTTGACCGGCTGTAGCCTGTTCTACTTTATCACCGTGTACCTGTAGGGAACGCACCTTAGCCTCTAACCCTGCTGGTAACAGGGAGGCTATATCCCCCAGCTTAATTTCCCCGGAAGCTAGCGTTCCGGTTACTACCGTACCAAAGCCGGTAACGGAAAAGGCTCGATCCACAGGCATCCGAAAGGGTCCGGCACCTTTTTTCTCCTCAGCTAGGACCACTTCTTCCTCCAGAAGTTTAAGCAGTTCTGGTATTCCAGTACCGTTAGCAGCCGAAACTGAAACTATGGGTGCAGTTGCCAAAACAGATTCCTTCAAGGCTTCCCGGACCTCCTCCTGAACCAGCTCCACCCAATCCGGCTCCACCAGGTCAATTTTGGTTAGTACTACCATCCCCCTGGGAATTTGTAAAAGGTTAATTATATCTAAATGTTCTCTGGTTTGGGGCATGACACCCTCATCAGCGGCAATAATTAGTAAGACCAGGTCAATTCCACCAACTCCGGCCAGCATGTTTTTGATAAAGCGTTCATGACCTGGAACATCCACCAGTCCAACTTTAACTCCGCTGGGCAGAGTTAAGGGCGCAAACCCTAACTCAATCGAGATTCCCCGTTCCTTTTCTTCAGTTAAGCGGTCAGTATCATAACCGGTTAAGGCCTTAACCAAGGTGGTTTTGCCATGGTCGACATGTCCGGCTGTACCTACGATAATATGCTTCATAACCCGGCTCCTTGAATTTAGTATTTGGCAATTGTGCCTAGGGCAGTGGCCACTTGTTTCCTTTCCAGGGCAGTCATGGTCCTGGGATCTAGGATTAGACGATCATCTTGAATTCTAGTAATTATTGCCGGCTCGCTTTGGCGTAATAATCTAGCCCATTCCTGTACTGAGGATGCGCTGGGTTTTACTTTTACCACCCTGGTAGGAAGCTTAGTTAGGGGCATAGCTCCCCCTCCCACTTGGGAGTAATCCTCAGCCACTTCCACCAGTACCTGAGCTTGGACTAAGGCTTGAATCTGATCCGCTAGCTCCCTGGCCTGAGTATCCAACTCCTCAATTGTAATGGTCAGCATTCTAAGGGTAGGAATGTTGAGCATGGCCTGAGTTTCGTCTAGGTACTCCCGTAACGTGGCCTCCAAGGCAGCTAAGCTAAGCTTATCAATTCTCACCGCTCTAGTTAAAGGGTGCTTTTTCATGGCCTGAATATGTTGGGCTTTGCCCACAATTATCCCGGCCTGAGTTCCTCCCAAAAGCTTATCCCCGCTAAAGGTTACAATATCCGCCCCAGCAGTAACACTAGCCTGAACAGTAGGCTCATCCCCGATCCCATATTTCTGCAGATCCACTAAAAAACCGCTGCCGATATCCTCCATCACCGGAACGCCTAATTCCCGTCCCAGTTCCACCAACTCTACTAAATCAACCTCCTGGGTAAAGCCTACTACTCGGTAATTACTGGTATGGACCTTTAGTAACATTCCAGTCTGCTCATTTACCGCCTGCCGGTAATCCCTAAGGTGGGTTTTATTAGTTGAGCCTACTTCTTTAAGTACACAGCCGCTTTGAGTCATAACCTCGGGTATTCTAAAAGCGCCGCCTATCTCTACAAGCTGCCCTCTGGAAACTACCACCTCACGACCGGCCGCAACTGTGCCTAGGGCCAAAAGTACGGCTGCTGCGTTGTTGTTTACTACCAGAGCAGCCTCGGCACCAGTTAAGCGTTTTAGCAGTTCCTCCACATGGTGGTAGCGAGAACCTCTTTCCCCGGTAGTCAAGTCCAGTTCTAAATTAGAATATCCACCAGCAACTTGCTGGACTGCCTGCATAGCCGACTGGCTGAGCACAGCCCGGCCTAAATTAGTATGGAGCACCACTCCAGTGGCGTTAATTACCCGTCTTAAATGGGGCGTTCCGGCTGCTATAACTTCCGTTCTTACCAGCTGGGTGAGGGCGGACATTTCCAGTATTTCAGCCTTAGCCTGACTTAGCCCGGCCAGGATACTTTGCCTAGCCCCTTCTACCACTGCTCTAGCTTTTTCTACCACTATACTACGGGGAAATTCAGTTAATAATTGCTCAACTTCCGGCCTAATTAGCAATTGGTCTACAGCCGGGATTTTACGCAGCATTTCCTTAAGGTCGTCAGTCATTTTAGTACCTCCAGTCCAGAAATACACAAATTCTTAGATAGCATAATTTCATAAACTTCGAAAAAGTGCAATAAACCCATGGGTTTATTGCACCTTGTGGTAAGCTACCGTTCATCTGGCTCGTTGCTGAACTCCTTTACAAGTTCTTCTGCTGAATGATTACTCGAATGCTCTATTGTTTCAACTGTATCCATTTGTATAGCTTCTTCTTCCAATGCGGCTAAGGCTGCTTTCTTCTTTCGGACTACCAGATAGGAAAGCAGGATGCTAACTTCATAAAGGATGTACATGGGAGCAGCCATCATCAGCTGAGAAACTATATCTGGTCCGGGGGTCAAAAAGGCAGCAATAACAAAGATAATTAAAATAGCATATTTCCGTTTAGCCCCTAAAAACTTTGGTGTAACCAGCCCAAATCTAGTAAGTACCAAAACTACAATGGGTAATTCAAAAACTAAACCAAAAGGTAGCAAAAAAGAAAGAGCGAAGCCAATATATTCATTTAAAGCATAAGCAGCGACAACAGTATCTCCCGCACTGGAAACATAGCCAAAGAAAAACTGTACACCCAGCCTAAAAACGGTAAAGTAGGCAAAAATTATCCCACCTACAAACAGCATTACTGTGGTTGGTACTAAAATACCCATAAGCCGCCGTTCAGTTTGCTTGAGGGCAGGTAAAATGTAACTCCAGATCTGCCACATTATTACTGGTAGAGCCAGAATAACCCCGATAAAAATTGCCATTTTTATGTCCACAAATATTTTATCTGCCGGTCCCAACACCTGGAGTTTAAAGTTCGGGTCTATGGCTTTTAATGGTTGTAGTAATAAGCGCAAAGTATAATCTTTTAGCAACCAACCAGCCACAGAGGTAGGAATCAAGGCAAAAATGCTCACCAGGAGGACTTTGCGCAATTCTTCCAAGTGACCGATGATGGTCAAATTCTTTTCACCCATCTTAACATCCTCCTCCAGGAATTTTTCTGCGGCTTTAGTTAATTCCCAGGGCTGGAGTCATTACTTTTGGAGTCGGACTCACTAATTGTGGAACTGGACTCACTAATTGAGGTGTCGGACTCAGTCTTTTGCGGCTCTTCTTCTTTACTGCCCGTAGCCTTCCTAAAGTTGCGGATTCCCTCTCCCAGGGCCTTCCCTGCTTGAGGTATTTTCCCAGGACCGAAAATAACCAGTGCTATTGCTACTACAACCAAAGCCTCCGGCCAACCTAATCCTCCAAACATGTTGCTCACCCTTTCTCATAACTTAATAAATTTTAAGTGCGTGATAAAGCGTGTTACGTTGAACAGGGATTCGGCCGGCAGCTTTAATGCACTGGACAATCTCATCAAGAGCAACCCGATGATTTACTCCGGCGGCCCGGACAACATTTTCTTCCAGCATGGTGCTGCCAAAGTCATTAGCCCCAAACACCAGGGATATTTGGCCAATCTTGGCTCCCTGAGTAACCCAAGAAGCTTGGATATTCGGTACATTATCTAACATAATCCGGGAGACTGCTACTGTTTTCAGGTATTCCACTCCAGTAGAGGTCGTTCCCCCCAAATCGGTATGTAAGGGTTGAAAGCTCCAAGGAATAAAAGCGGTAAAACCACCAGTGCGATCCTGGGCTTCCCGCACCCGCAGCATATGCATTACTCTTTCTTCCAGAGTCTCCACACTACCAAACATCATGGTAGCTGTGGTCTTCAGGCCTAATTCATGAGCAGTGGTCATCACTTCCATCCACTCTTCCCAGGTTATTTTCCGGGGGCTAATGAAATGACGGACCCGGTTATCCAGGATTTCCGCTCCACCTCCCGGGATGGAGTCCAGACCGGCAGCCTTTAGTTGAGAGATAACCTCCCTCAGGCTAATTCCGCTCCCTTTGACCATATGCCAAATCTCCGGAGGTGAGAAAGAATGGATGTGTATATTATACCGCTTTTTGATTTCTCGGAGCAAATCCAGATAATAATCCAGGCCTAGCTTAGGATGTAGTCCACCCTGCATCAGAATTTGGGTGCCCCCAACCGTTAGGGTTTCCTCGATTTTCTGGAAAATTTCCTCGTTGGATAAGATATAAGCATCTGGTGCTTCTTCCCCACGAAAAAAGGCGCAAAAGCGGCACCTGGTAGTGCAAACATTGGTATAATTAATGTTCCGGTCAATTACAAAGGTTACTCTATTTTCCGGGTGTTTTATTTTTCTGATTGTATCAGCAGCCAGACCTAAGGGAATGAGTTCAGCGCTGGCTAGCAGGGCTACTCCTTCCTCAAGGCTTAGCCGTTTTCCCATCATCGCTTTTTCCAGTATATTGGCTATTTTCACTAGTTTCACCCCAGATGGATAATTTTACTCTTTCTGGTATTAAACCACTTTTATAAGCATAATCAAAATAACAGTTCAAGGCCCGGCGATAACTTTCATCAAGTCTGTGCTTGATGGTGCCGAAATATTCTAATAGATACTCGGGAGAAAATTGGGGTGAACGCTGATGCCCAACTTCCAACAAGTGGTTAACATTTTCTAGCCCCCAGTTCCGGGAAGCATGTAGGGCATCAACTACTACTTTTACTTGCTTAGGATTACCACTAGCAAAATCCCGATGAATAACCCAAACCGCATAGACCATTGCTTCCCCTGTAAATTCCTTCCAAGCTACTCCTAGGTCGTAAACAAATAAACCACTGTTCTGCTTTTTATCCCTGAGCTTAACATCTGCCCGCATGGCATCATCGCCAATAAGTAAAGCCGCATCTCCCACAGCTAGCATGGCGTCTAGCTCCGGCTTGGTGGTTACATAGTTGACCCCAACTTGGTAGTAATGCTCAAGGAGAATTTTTAACAGCACCACAGAGGTTGCTGATGAACTGGGTAGACACACTGTCTTACCCTCCAGTTCGGTGACTGGAACTTTACTAAACAGTAAAATACTCATAACCTGACCATCAGCACTAATGGATAGGTCAGGAAGAATGAGACACTGATCAGCATTCCTGGCATATTCAATGGACGAAATTGGGGTAATATCCAGCTCCCCAGCCAAAAACTTGTTATTTAGTTCAGTGGGATGTCCCTTAAAAATCTGTGCATTTAACGGAACAATCCCTTCCTCAATAGCCGTATAAACAGGTAAACAATTTGAGTAATCCACCTGCCCTAAACACAATTTGCGCACCTATAAACCCTCCTCAATTATATTGTAAAGGGTGTCCCGTTGGATTGGCTTTCGACCGGCTGCTTTAACCATGTTCACCATTTCCGCTTTGGTTAGAGACTGCCCGGTGTCTGCACCAGCAGCATGTGTAATCCGCTCCTCAATAATGGTGCCATCCAGGTCATCTACTCCAAAGGCCAGGGAAACCTGAGCCATTTTCGGTCCAATCATTACCCAGTATGCTTTGATATGGTCAAAGTTGTCCAACATCAGTCTAGCCACAGCTAACACCTTGAGATCATCAAAACCTGTTGTCCGGGGTATTTGTAAAGCTTCCAGACCGGTATTTTGGGGGTGGAAAGCCAAAGGAATAAAGGTTAGGAAACCCCCGGTTTGATCCTGAAGCTCCCGTAAAGCCAGCAGATGGTCAATTCGTTCTGCCGGTGTTTCCACATGACCATAGAGCATGGTAGCATTGGTGCGCATCCCGAGCTTGTGAGCCAGGGCATGGATTTCCAACCAGCGCTCTCCACTCACCTTTTTCTCACAGATTAAAGCCCGTACCCGTGGGGAGAAAATCTCCGCTCCTCCACCTGGCAAGGAGCCTAAGCCGGCAGCCTGGAGGCGCTTTAATACCTCCTCCGGGGAGATGCCTGCGGTGGTGGCGTAATGGTCGATTTCTGCAGCGGTAAAAGCCTTAATATGCACTCCTGGCAATACTCGACTAACTCTTCTAAGCATGTCCTCGTAATAAGGCATTTGTAGGTCTGGGTGGCAGCCACCCACAATATGCACTTCCGAAATGTGGGCATTTTGGACCTCTTTAGCTTTGGCCTCCACCTCATCCAGGGACATTAAATAAGCTCCCTCATCCTCAGCATCTCGGCCAAAGGCGCATAGCTTACATCTGGTTTTGCAAATATTGGTATGGTTAATATGGCGATTAACAATAAAATAAACGTTATCCCCGTTTTTGCGTTGGCGTATTAAATCAGCCAGATAACCAATTGCTAAAAGGTCATTGGACTTCATTAGTCTGATGCCATCCTCCCGGGAAAGCCGCTCACCCTGCTCAACTTTTATTACTAAATCCTTTAGCTCCGTATCCTGTAGCATTTTCAGCATTATGTGTAAATCACCCTTCCCATCTCTGATACAGGCTATGTTCTACACCCAGTAAATCCAATACCCGTCCAACTACAAAGTTAGCCAGCTCTGCAAAGGATTCAGGCCGATTATAAAAAGCCGGCATAGCAGGTACGATGTGCACCCCTAGCTCAGCCAAATTTAACATGTTCCGCAAGTGAATCTGGTTTAAGGGGGTTTCTCTAGGTACTAGCACTAGCGGCCTGCGTTCTTTGAGCATGACGTCAGCTGCCCGTTCTACCAAATTTCCCGAGTTCCCGCTAGAAATACCTGCCAAGGTGGACATTGTACAAGGGATTACTATCATCCCCTCAGTTTTGAACGAACCACTGGCTATACTTGCCCCCACATCCTGCCAATTAAAGTATTGTAGACGGCTATCCTCAGCAGCATACCCTAATAGTCTTTTTAGCTCCTGCTCCGCAAGCTTGGTTTTAGCCGGCAGGTGCCAGTCTAATTCTCGCTGTAAAAGCGTTTGTCCAGGTCCGGTTATAGTGAGGCAGGTGGAATGTCCCAGGTCCTTAAGGGCCAGGAGCATGGCGCGGGCATAAAGTGCCCCGCTAGCTCCGGTAATTGCAACTATGTAAGTGGACAAATAGTATGACTCCTTTCCGAGTCAGAACTGCTAAAATACTTGAGTAGGCATTAGCGTGTCCAAAACAGCAAAAATGAAAATGACCACACTAAGTATGCCATTCATGTTAAAGAAAGCGGCATTTAATTTTGACAAATCGTTAGGCTTAACCAGCCCATGTTCATAATATAAAATCACGGCGGCAATTACTAGTCCAATAAGATACAGCCAACCCAATTTAAGTAAAACAGCCACTCCAAAAAGTAATAATGGGGCTATGATATGCATCCCTTTAGCAATTATTAAAGCACTAGTTAGACCAAATCGAGCAGGAATCGAGTGGATACCGGCTTGACGGTCAAAGTCATAGTCTTGACAAGCATAAATTATGTCAAAACCTGCTACCCAAAAGGTTACAGCAAAGCCTAGGATAACTGCCGGTAGGTCAAAACTGCCTCGGATGGCTACCCAGCTTCCAGCCGGAGCTAGGCCTAAGGCGATACCCAGCACCAGATGGCAGATCCAGGAAATTCTTTTCATATATGAATAGATTACCAAAAAAAACACAGCAATCGGCATTAATTTCACACATAAAGGATTAAGCATATAAGCCGATAGAAACAGTATTCCAAAGGATACTACCACATAACCCCATACTTCGGTTACTGACAGTAATCCCTTAGGTATTGCCCGCTCAGCCGTCCGGGGGTTTCTGGCGTCAATATGGCGGTCAATCAGCCGATTTAAGGACATGGCAGCAGTACGGGCACCCACCATAGCCATTGTTATCCAAAATAGAGAATAAACGCCGGGAATACCTTTTTGGGCTAGGAAAGCTCCCATATAGGCAAAAGGCAAGGCAAAAATGGTATGCTCGAATTTGATCATTTCAGCAAAGACTTTTAGTTTATTTATGCTGTTCGAATTTCTGTTAATTAATTCCATTGGTTTTACCACTATCCTTCTGGCAAGTTTGCTAATAATCCCCTTAGCCCTTTATCCAACCATGATCCGGGCTAGGGGTTTCTGCTTTCCCAGAATGCTGCTCACAAGTTGGCGTAACTCCAACGAGGGAGCTCCTTCTTTTAACTTATCCAGTTTGTCCAAGGCTGCTGTACTAAAATGACTAGCTAATTCCCAATCAGCTTTTTCCTGCATAATCCCATAAGTCATACCCAGATTATGGCCAAAGCCGGCTAGAATCTCCTGCTCCGCTGCACTGGCTTGCCCCAGTATGGAGGCTAATCGGCAGGCTTCAGAAAATAAGCAGGCAGTCTCTTTTTCAATGATGTTGAGCATTGTCTTTTTACTGGTATCACCGATAGCTTCAGCTTTTATTCTAAACATGGAGCCTTCATTAATTATACAGATTACATCTGCCAAAGGTTTAAGAAACTCTAGCAGTCCTCCCTCACATAAGCTGGTAAAAAACCGGCCGTAAAGGTAATCTCCAACTAACACGGGGAGTTGAGTACCATCTCTAGGATCAAGAGGTTCGGGCTGGTGTTCCGAAATCTTTTCCGGAACACCTTTATGAATTTTGTCAGCTAGAAAGATAAGTTGAAAAATGCTAGCTAGGGTAATTATTTGTTCCCCGCTCTGCTTAAATAAACGAGCTGATAGCAGAACACAGGCCGGGCGCAAATTCTTATCTAAGTTACTCAAGGCAAGATGGGCATATTCACCTAGATTCCCAGACTTTATTCTACAATATTTTGCAATTTTTTCTTCTACTTTTTGCAGTTCTGGTGCAATAACTTCCAGGCTACCTGCCTTCATTCCCGTTCCCCCTTGTGTGCATGTTAACTTAATATATATTCGGTATACCCGACATAATTCCTGCCAAATACAGCAGAAAACTAAGCTAACATAATAATGAGCCCGAAAAGTATTCCCGGGCTCATTGCTAATTTCTCCGTTTTAAGCAGAGAATATTCTATACTATATAACCTTTTGACTACGCAGGCATTCCATGGGTTCGACGAAATGCTTATCGGTTAGTCCCAGCTTTTGGGCAGGAATTCCTAAAGCTAAACCAACCAATTCGGTAAAGTAGAGAATAGGCAGCTTAAAGCTTTCCCCGTATTTCTTCTCCACTGCGACTTGACGCATATCTAGATTGGACATACATAAAGGACAGGCAGTTACGATGGCCTGAGCTCCTGAATCCTTGGCTACTTTGAGGATATCCCTAATTAGTTTAAGGGCAAGCTCGGCATCATATAGTGGAGACGAGCCTCCGCAACACTCGGCCTTATAGGGCCACTGAATTACTTCTGCTCCCAGCTCTTCTAAAATATTATCCATGGTTTGGGGGTTTTCGGTGTTGTCAATCCCGGTCAATTTACCCGGCCTAACCATCAAACAGCCATAATAGCAAACAACCTTAAGCTTGTTTAATGTTTTAGTGGCTTTACTAATGTCAAAGTTATCAACAATTACATCCACAATGTTTTTTACCTGATACTGACCCTGATAATTATGGCCGGTAATTTCCGTCATTTTATTTCGTAATTTATCATCATGCTTCAGATGGTGGTCAGCAACTTTAAGCCGCTGATAACAGGCAGCACATGGGGAAGCAACATCCAAGCCCATCTGCTCAGCTAAAATCAAGTTGCGCCCTGGAATTGCTGAAGCTAAAAAATGGCTGGAATTATGGGCAGATGAGGCCCCACAGCAGTTCCAATCGGGAATCTCCTGGAGTTCAACACCTAATTGATTGCAAACAGCTTTAGTGGACGAATCGAATTCAGCCGCAGTAGCATGCAGCGAACATCCTGGATAGTATGCATATTTCATGATTACTCAGCCTCCATTTGCTTTGCTGCTGCAAATATTTTTTTGATTTCGTCCGTTCCCTTAATTTTACTAGGCAGCAATTTTAGTTTTCCTTTTAAAAACATGGGCAGCCCAAGCTCTGCATCTTTTAACAGGTTACCCGTTCTCAGGTTAACCTGCATAGCCAGTCCTAATTCGTACAGCCGACCGTTGTTTTTGATGGAATTCAGAAAAACATCATGGAAGATGAGGGCGTTTTTGCCTTTGACCGCTTTGCCTTGTTGATTAGCCATTAAGCGTAAGTTGTCCATAATCTGAGTAATATCAATACCTCTTGGACAGCGTGATGAACAAGTAATGCACGCAGCACAAACCCAGATTGTGGTACTATTAAGTACTTCCTCCAACATTCCTAATTGGAGCATCCTGATTATCTGGTTAGGGGGATAATCCATGGCATATGTCATGGGGCAGCCACCGCTGCACTTGGCACATTGGTAGCATTGATTAATTTTTTGCAGGCTTTCTGCTTCTAGCTTCCGGATGTGACCGTCATTCTTAGTTTGCAAGTGGGATACACTTACCTCTCTCATCTGCTTCCCCTCTTTTATCTCTAAATTTATCTATTTTTTAAGGATTCACCAAAAATCCTCAATTATAAATTTCATATTCTACGTTGTCAGAATAATTCCTCTTTATTGTTAAAAAGTTTCAGCGCAAAAATATAAGCCTTGCACTACTCTAAGTATTGCAAGGCCTACGCTAACCTTTTTGTTTACTTTCAGCTAAAATAAATATCCTCCTCCTAAATATTAACAGCCTCTTTCTGAGGAACGGCAACAATAACACCACGTTTAGTCTCTTTTGCATCCATGTGTTCCGCACCGAATTTTTCGGCTAGGTAGTTACAAGCATCCCAAGGATTAACTTTGTCACCGCAAGTGAACACATCGACAGCCGCATAACCTAATTCAGGCCAGGTGTGAATTGCCAGATGGGATTCGGAGATAACCACAACCCCACTTACCCCCTGAGGGCTGAACTTATGGAACACAAATTCCCGGATCTCTGCTCCGGCATCCAGTGCTGCTTCGACCATTATCTTCTCAACCCTTTTCACATCGTTAAGA
Organism: Carboxydocellales bacterium; assembly: GCA_049302075.1. GTDB lineage: Bacteria > Bacillota > Carboxydocellales > JAJZTU01 > JBAQLS01. The sequence goes on from JBAQLS010000017.1 coordinate 75,220, forward strand.
ACGTCGAATTTGCATCCATAGACTTCAGCTAAAACATGACGGCCCAAAGCATTCATCTCAGTTATCTTCCCCCTTTATGGTGAATTTAGAAAACCGCCCCCAAAAGCTTCACCCTTGGGTAAGCGGAATTCCAATCAAATAAAATAATAGCACATTCTCACAAATTGTCAATAATAAATTTAGGCTGCTTTTCTGTAGTTAAAATAGCTCGGATTAGCTTGGATTAGCTTGGATTAGCAGCTAAACTAACCGTTTGGCAGTAGAAGATATGATAGGCCAATTACTGTATTAATATATGGAACGAGAGGTAGAAAAGTACCAAATGATTAGCCCAGTCCACTTTGCGTCATACGCTAAACGCAAATGCTATCTGTGAAGGACGGCACTGATTCAAACCTCAGAAGCTGTCCCATAGAACTGAGAACCCTTCCCCAACAAGGCTTTACACACAACGCCCAGACTGATGCTTTTATTTATTCGTTCCTAAGCGTCATTCATATTACCCAGGTCAGATGCCTGTCCCGAGTTTGGTGCTCATGGTGGAGGGTTGTGTAGCTGTTGGCTGGTTGGTCAATAGAAAACACCCCGACTACCAAGGACGGTAGCCGCCTCGCCGCTGAATCATGGACGATGAATCGGCGAGGTTTGGGTGTTTTCTATTAGACCAACCGGCTTTACAGCTACTAGACCCGGAGCTAAGAGCTCCAAACCGGGACAGGCATCTGACCGAAGATAAACGACCCCAAAGTATAAGCAAAAATAAAAGCATGTAATTGAGTATCGGGTCATTTCGTCCCGGATTCTTGGATGGTTAGGTAGAGTAAGGGTGCCGAGCAGTAAATCATCATGGTGGCAGCGGCGACAATTCCGGAGTCGTTGAAGACCAGGGCAACGAGGCTACCGATTACTACGCCGACAAAGCCGATGTAGAGGGAAGGGTATTTCTCCCGGAGGATGTGCATTACCCCTATGGGACGGTAAAAGAGGATGCCTAAGGCGATTATGCTGACTAGGAGTACTCTGGCCCAGATGGTAATGTTGACAATTAGTTTTAGGTTGATGTCCAGTTTCCGTTGGATGATGTTCATTATTTCTTGGGGACCGTTTTGGATGATTAAATTGGCGGCTCGGCCAATATGGGACTGGCACTCTATGGTTCTGGACAAATCGTAGGCTACAAAAATCCCCAGCACTACTGCGGTTGTTGTGGTAAGTATAGTGACTGTTTTCAGGCTAGGGTATTTACCCAGTAACCACAGATAGGTAAAACCTAGACCGGCAACTGCGGCTATGGTTCCACCTGCATTTGTACCCAAGTTGGGGGCAGCTAGAATATAGGTGGTAACTAGATAAAAACTGCCAATTACCCAAAGCAGGGGTTTACGGCGACCTGACCAGCGCTGGAGTAAGGCTGTGGTCCCGATAGTAGCAGCTCCTAGCAACACTCCCATATATTCATTCCCAATCCCATAGAATCTGGCACCAACCATGGGATCATAACCTAGAGCTGAATGTTGGCTCAGGGGTGAACCTAGTAAAACATCACCCAAAATGATTATCGCTGTAGTAAGGCAAATAGCAATAAAGGCATCTAGGTCCCGGTTTCGGCCTACCCACAAACCAAAAATCACTATTCCCCCGGTTATGGCTAAGGCTATGCCTATAGCTGCTACTAAGTTAGGCTGAGGAAAGACGGGTAGCAACAGTAAACTTAAGGGGACCGCCATTAAGCCTAATAGTACTTTTTTCATGTAATGAGAACTGGGTTTGCCTAGGAAAATAGTACCCATGGATAGGATAATGGCAATAATTTGGAACATAACATACCCTTGAACAAGAGTTGGCCTAGAAACATAAGTGAAATTCACCTGGCTTTCCAGCTGTTGTAAATATTCAGCTGGCTGAGAAAAATTGATTAAGCGGAGAGTTTGTCCAAGCATTACCCCTGGTATAGGTAGTCCAAAAAAGTCCAGGATACCGGGAGCGATATCAATGTTAGTGATGATTCCCGGCCTTTTGGTGGTGGCGGTAGTAAGTAACCCGGCTTTTACTCCGGGTCCAGCTATAACCACAGGAGTCATTAGCAGCTTGGTCTCTAAGGCTAAGTCCGCCGGAGTTGGAGAAAGCACAATTAAAAGCTGCCGTTGTAAGTCAGTGTTGGCTAACAGCTTGCCTAAAAAAGCATCAGCGTCTTGGAGTGCTTGTCTTCTTTGGGCAGCCAGCACCTCATCAAGCACCTGATAGGTGCCTTCGTCAACTCTAGTAGTATCCCCTAGTTCAATTACCACAAAATCAGCCAGGTGCTGAATAGACTTATAAGCCTGCCATAAAAACTGATAATCGGTGGATACACCCCAGGTAGCAGCAGGGTTTGTTTTGAGAATACTCTGATCTACCAGCCCCATATCCACTCTACCCCAGTTATCCATGGCTAGAGCAACCGCCTGCCGGCCGCGGGGGGGTAAGTCGGTATCTGCATTGCCTAAAACTGCTGTATGTAAGCCTCCTTGATGGAGGACCATTCCTAATGCACCTGGCTGGTTGGGGTATTTTTGCTCCACATTTAAGGCCAGAATTTTGGGGAGCTGTAGATGGACTACTTCATTCGCCTGTGGGGTTTGGCCCATTCTCCGACGGTAAACTTGCCCAGCTTCAGCCTCAAAGTTATAACTTTCGCGGGCATTAAAAGCTTCTCCACCCACCGGGTTAGCCTGGATTCGGGCACCAGCACCAATGGCAGCGTAGGTATTGTCGGGAATTCTCGGCCCCATTACATTGGTGTTCATCAGGCCCACTGCCCCGATATTAGCCAGCCGATAAAGATTGGGGAGAGATTTGTCGTTAAAATCAGCTATGCTTAGACGATCCGCTATAATTAGGAGCACCTGTCTAGACTTAGAGACTTCCTTTTGATCCGATGTCTGGCCTAGCATGGCCTGTGACTTAGCTATATTTAAACCTAGGAAGTTGGTATCCCCAAGATCCCCTAGTATTAATAATATCAAAAAACCAGCCAAAAGCAGAGTTATTTGTAACCATTTTTGATTAATTAACATTCGCAACCTCACGGTAAACAGCTTCTGTTGCTGTAATCATTTCTAAAAGAGAAAATTTCTGCTCCAATTGTGCAAATCCCCTAGCAGCTAAAGATTGGGCAAACTGGGGATCAGCGCATAACCTAAATACTTGGTCGGCCAATAAGCTTCCCTTGCCTGGGGGAACCAGCAACCCGTTTTGGCCATGGGTAATAATCTCTGGAAGCCCGCCAACCGCCGTAGCAACTACTGGTAGTCTGCTGGCTATTGCCTCCAGAACTGTTATCCCTAAACCTTCAGAAAGAGAAGGCTGAACAAAAATATCCATCGCCCTTAAGGCGGGGATTATATCGGACAGATAGCCGGTAAAGGTTATGTTTTCCCGAACTCCCAAGCCTTTGGCCATAGACTCTACATTTCCCCGCAGCGGGCCGTCACCTACTATTAAATACTGCATTCCCGGCAGCTGTTGCTCTAAACAGGCTACCATTTCAATGAAGTAAGCCAACCCTTTTTGGGGTGCGAACCTACCTACTGTACCCACTACCGGACGGTGAGGATTTAGCCCCAGCCTTAGTTTGGCCTTTTTTTTAGCCTCTGCTTCTTTTTTAGCCTCTGCCGCTTTATTATCCTCTACCGCTTTATTATCCTCTACCGCTTTATTATCCTCTACCTCTGGTTTTACCACTACCTCTGCCTTACTCAATTTAGTAGAATAACTCTGAACATCCAGACCGTTATATATTGTGCAAACTTTATCTGGGGTAATGGCCTGTGAAGCTAAGATTTCTTCCCTTAAGCTTTGGGATACGGCAATAACCCGGTCGGTTAACGGTAGTAAACTATTTTCCGCCCCCTGAAACAATTTTTGTTGCCAGCCTCGCAGGGAACCGGTATACACAAAATTATGGGCTGTGATCACTGTAGCCGGCCTTTTCCACAACATTAGACAGGCTGACCTGGCCAATAAACCAGCCTTAGCACCGTGAGCATGCACCACTTGAGCTCCCCACTGCTTGATTATGCCAGCTAGCCGCACTGTGTCCCACCCGTCCTGCCAAGGAGTGATTCTGCCATTAATTTCTACAGGGAAGACGGGGAGACCTAATTCCCGGGCCGTTGCCCCCACTTGGCTGTTGCTGGGACAGGCTAAACTTAAGTCAAATTCCTCTCGGTTAACGTTTTTTAGTAAGCTGATTACATGCTCCTTCATCCCACCAGTGGCAGGGCGAACCACCTGCAGGATTTTAAGTTTAGCCATTGTTGTGATTAACCTACCAGGCTCTGCTTTTCCACTTGCTCCTTGATGGCTAGCAGCATGGCATCGCAATTGGCTTGGGTTTTCTTCTTGAGTATGGGGTTAAGCAGTCCGGCCAGCATGGGAATACCAAACTCAAAAGCAACGGTTAGGGTTACCCTAGTCCCCCCGTCTACACTTTGGAAGCGCCATTCCCCTTCAAACTTTTTCAAATCACCACTAATTTGACGGTAGCTAATGGTCTTAGCCTCATCATCAAAAACATCCTTTTCCGTCCAGCGGATTAGGCGGCCATCCACATTAGTCACCCACTGGGTGATGGTAGAGTTTTCAAGCGGGTCTGTAGTTAGGATTCTCACTTCCTGGACACTTTCCATATACTGTGGGTATTTCTCCATTTCTTTGGCCATGGCATAGGCAAAATCTCTGGAGCCTTGAATGTTAATGGAACTTTCTACTTGGGGCATAAGCTTTAACCTCCCTCTATAAATTTAGCTTTTCTTGCTATTACTCGCTCCTGATTATATCTTTACAAACTTTCTCGGGCTTTGGCGAAGGCTCCGGACAGAGCGCCAACCACCTGATCAATCTGTTCAATACTAATTATTAGGGGAGGCTCTAAACGGATAACCTTAGGGTTATTTAAGGTGTAGGCTACCAGAATTCCGGCATCGAACATCTCCGCCATGACAAAGCCCCCTAGACCTTCCTCCGTTAATTCCAGACCTAGAAGCAGCCCTCGCCCGCGAGCTTCTTTAAGCACATCAGGAAAGCGGGTTTGTAATTGCTTAAGCTGTTGTAGAAAGTATTCCCCTTTGTGAGCAGCTGCTTGAGCAAGTTTTTCCTCAGCCACAACCTCAATTGTTGCTAAGGCTGCCGAACAGGCTAGCGGATTGCCCCCAAAGGTGGAGGTATGTAAAAAGGGATTGGTAATTAGTACCTCCCACACCTCAGGCCTAGCCACAAATGCACCAATGGGCATAACTCCGCCTCCTAAGGCTTTGGCTAAAACTAAGATATCGGGAATAACCTCCTCATGTTCACAGGCAAACATTTTCCCAGTACGTCCCAGCCCAGTCTGTACTTCGTCCAAGATTAATAACGCCCCTTGTTTTTGACAAATAGCCTTGAGCTTAGTCAGGTAACCCTCGGTAGGAACCACGATGCCACCTTCCCCTTGAATTGGTTCTACCAGCACCCCGGCGGTAGATTCATTACACACCTGCTCTACTGCGGCGACATCCCCGAAGGGAACATGGGTAAAACCCGGAAGCAGGGGTTCACAGGGCCGGCGAAAAACGTCTCGCCCAGTTGCACTTAACGCTCCAAGTGTTTTGCCATGAAAGCCGTTAGTGGTAGCAATGATATTTGATCTTCCCGTGGCGAGACGGGCAACTTTTAACGCTCCTTCTACAGCCTCTGCTCCACTGTTACAAAAGAAACTATACTGTAAGTCTCCGGGGGTTATTTCGGCCAACTTGGCGGCCAGCCTGCCCTGGGGTGCGCTAAACAATACTTTACTGCTTAAGGGCATTTTTGCTAATTGCTTTTGAACTGCACCAATAACTTTAGGATGACAGTGGCCAACATTAAATACCCCGTAGCCAGCCAGACAATCTAGATATTTCCGGCCGTGGACATCCCAGATGTGGACACCTGATGCTCGGGACTCCACCGAGCTTAAGCCCATAAATCTAAACAGCTTGGCCATCGCCGGATTAACAAACTCTTCATAATTCCCGATAATAACCCCACTATAAATATCTGCTTCCCTCTTATCCTCGCCTGCCAGTGCAGCACTGGTTTTAATTAATTCCATCTAAATACCCCTTCCTCCATACATTCAACAGCACTCGTAGAATAATATATAAAAGCACTCTTTGGGTAGGACGATAAAAATCCTTGTCTTGTCTAGAATTTTTGCCCAATTATTGCACTTATATACAAAAAACAGGTGGATAGAACTATCTTCACCCTAGAGTGATTAGTTCTATCTACCTGTATTATGGAAAAATTATTTTTCAAGCTACTCATGCATTCCCAAAAGCTCACCCTCCTTTACTGGTTAACCGGAAACAACGATTGGAAAGGTTCAGTGACGATATTTGCTTAGTACTGAAGGTTTTTTTCAGCTTGAGGATAAGAACCAAGCATTTGCATCCAGGAAGTTAGTGCACTCATGCTTTCGATAGCCTCAATTATTATTTTATCCTGGCAATGGCCTTCTAAATCCATATGGAAAAGATATTCCCCCAAGCGCTTGCCGGTGGGACGAGATTCAATTTTAGTCAGGTTAATACCTCGACTGGCCATAACGCCTAAAATCTCATACAACGAGCCCGGCTTATCATTAGTGGTAAATACCATAGATGTTTTATCATGCCCAGTGGGGGCATTTAGTTGGTGGCCCAGGAGTACAAAACGGGTACAATTGCTTTTAGCGTCCTGAATCTCTGGTACTAGTACCACTAGGCCATACTGTAAGGATGCTTGCAGGGTTCCGATAGCAACCGAACTATGCTGTTTTTCTTTGGCTACCAAGCGGGCGGCTTCGGCTGTACTTGCGGTGGCTATCTGCCTGACCCCGGGGATTTTTAGGCCTATGGATTGTTGGCACTGGCCTAAAGCCTGAGGATGGGAGAGCACCTCTTCCACCTGCTCAATTTTAGTACCAGGTAAACCGAGGAGATGATGGTGGACAGGGAGAATTACCTCCCCACAGATTTTCAATTTATCGTCAATAGCAGCTAAAATGTCCAGAGTTACGTTAACCGAACCTTCACTAGAGTTTTCCATTGGTACTATTGCTAGACAATTTGTATCCGCTGCAGCTGCAACAATTACCTCGGGTATAGTTGGGTAATCCCTGCCCATTGCTACACCTTGGTAGCCTACAGTTTGCAAATATTTCTGACAGGCTGCTTCGGAAAAAGTTCCTTTTGGACCAAGGTACAGAATTTCTTGTAAATGTTCCTCTTCAGGTAAATTCGTTTGGGAGGAACAAATATTATTATACTTATCAAGTTTAATTATATTTGTAGTCATTTAATTCCCTCCTTATATAATGATATTTTACTAAGCTAAATTCCGATAATGTTAGTTGCTTCCAATTGTCGCTGTAATGCTAATGCTACTGGTGCTAACTCCTTAACCAGGGAATGGGCCCCGTCACATAATGCTTTTCCCGGATTAGGGTGGACTTCAATCAGCAGACCATCCGCACCAGCGGCAATTGCCGCTTTGGACATGGGACTCACTAGACTGCGTACTCCGGTAGCATGGCTAGGATCAACAATGCTCGGCAAATGACTTAGTTCTTTTACAACGGGGACTGCGCTTAAATCCAAAGTATTGCGGGTTGCGGTTCCCCCTTTAATTTCTTTGGCAATAGAAAAAGTCCATTAACTTCATCCCTAGAAAAATATTTCTCTACAGGGACGAAAGTCATGAACTTCCGCGTTACCACCCAAATTGGCTAAAAACTGCCCTCTTATCCTGTGCGGGAATTAAGCAGTTCCATAGCCTTTTATGGCTGTTTACCGACTGAAGCAGGTGGGGTACGCTTTGGGGATCAGGGAAAAATAAAAACTCCCCATCCCGGTTAGGGACGAGGAGTTAAGCTCGCGTTACCACCCTAGTTGACCTGAAATTCAGATCCACTTCAGCCTATACAGGAAAAGCTTTTCCGATACAGTCTTCCTTTTAACGGTAGAAGTTTCCGTTCCGGTCTACACAAAGTTTTTTATAACAAATTCAACCGGAAAGCTCAGGAGGGAACTTCGGTCAGCCATGTTTTAGAAGAGCTTTCAGTCAATGACTCTTCCTCCCTGGAAAACTGGGTCTTACTTACTTTTCTCCGTCAACGCCTTTAATAATTTAGTTATTGTCGATATTCTAACAGAATGGCAAGCTCGGTGTCAAGTGCTTTTTGGTTTACTTTTTAGTTTACCTCCGAAAATATCTCTGCTGGGGTCTCCGGTCAGGTTTAGGAATATTTAAAGTAAGCTATGGTTTTAGATTAAGAATTTTCATATTTGTTGATTCTCCCCCAAAAGGGAGAAATAAAAAAACCCGGCAACGTAAGCCAGGTGTGTGATTTTCTGTTGTTTGCGATTTTATTGGTCGGAGCGACACGACTTGAACGTGCGGCCTCTACCACCCCAAGGTAGCGCTCTACCAAGCTGAGCTACGCCCCGACTGACAAAATTTATTTTAACTCTTTTCCCTAGAGAAGTCAAGGTTAACCATAAACTTACAGAGCTGAAGCATAACTTTACATCCCGCCATAGATAAGGGGTGTAGAGTTTTTTAAAATAGCTTTTTCTCAAAATAGAGCTGATATTACATAAACAAATATGGTATGGTAGTCTTGGAAAGGTAGGTTGGGTACTAATGGACAAGACTATCATGACATTTTCCGGAAGAAATTTTACATCTGAAGATATCAAGCTTATCCAATGGACAAGAAAAAGATATCCGCAATTATCAAGGACAGAATTAGCAAGAACCTTATGTGAGTTTCTAGGGTGGACTACACCAGCTGGAAAAGCAAAAACACCTCAATGTACATCCTTTCTAGAAACATTAGAAGAAGCAGTACTCATTAAACTTCCGCCGTTAGATGCTTCAAAGAGAAGGCTCAGGAATTCAAAACTACCGGATTTTAAGATTGATACCACTCCAATCACAGGTGAATTAAAGGATCTACTGCCCATTCATCTCGAAATTGCGAGAGCGGGTAACAACTTAAAGCTTTGGAGACGATACATTAGTGATTATCACATGATCGGCGATAAACAAGTCTTTGGTGCACAATTATCCTACTTTATTAAATCAGAAAAGACGATCTTAGGCTGTCTTCAGTTTTCGGCATCCTCATGGGCCTTGAGCTCACGGGATGAGTGGATCGGGTGGGATGTCCAAGATAGAAAGCAACGCTTGCATCTAATCGTTAATAACAGTCGATTTCTCATACTTCCCTGGGTTAATGTTAAAAACCTAGCCAGTAAAGTGTTATCAATTGCGATAAAACAGCTTCAAGAAGATTGGCTGCGCGAATATTGTTATGCACCCGTGCTTTTAGAAAGCTTTGTCGAC
>JBAQLS010000018.1:0-215007 GCA_049302075.1 Carboxydocellales bacterium
CAAGGTCCTTACGGCTGTTAAAAATCCCCGTCTAGCTTTGTCGCCAGCTGTAACAAGGTCCTCGACGTACAAGGAGTACGCCTTGCGGCCTTGTTACAGCTGGCTTCGCGCTATACGGGTTTTTTAATCAGCCTACCCGGGTTGTTAGGAATTCGCGTCTGTTTCCGTGCTTATGGGTTTTTTAACAGACTGCTCTGGTTTAATAAAAAAAGGTCCAGCTTAAATAAGCTGGACGGGGAGAGATAGAACTTACCAAAGCGGAGTATCTATAGTATCAACTTTACACCTTCAAGATATACATGCAGGGATAAAATATTTTTCAAACAACGCCATAAAACATTTATTAATGTCGGAAAATTATAAACTTAATTAGCGTAGTTCGACATAGTTTCCAGATGTTGTCAGGTAGAATGAAAATAGTTAGATAGATGATGAATACGAGGTGGTCAAATGCCTGACTTACATTTCAAGGTAAATGATGAAATTGGACAAGCCGAACTACTTAATGTATTAAGTAAAACTTTTAAGCTAAAACAGGATATTGTAATTGTTTGTGTAGGTACCGACCGCTCCGCGGGAGACAGCTTGGGGCCATTGGTTGGAACGCTGATTAAAGAGCTTACCCCTAATGCCTGTGTTTATGGCACCTTAGATAACCCTGTTCATGCTACCAACTTGGCAGAAAAAATACAACTTATTCAGGCTAATCACCCGAGTGCTTTTGTTTTAGCGGTTGATGCTTGTCTAGGTAAACTAGATAGCATTGGACATATTACCTATAAGGAGGAGCCATTGTTACCAGGGATAGGTGTTAAAAAAGAGTTGCCTCAGGTAGGGAATGCTTGTGTTACCGGGATAGTTAATGTTGGAGGCTTTTTAGAATACTTTGCTTTACAAAATACTCGATTGTGGACTACTTATCGCTTGGCCAAAGTCATCGCTGGAGTGATTAGTCAGGCTCTTATCGCTAAGCTGACTTGGCAAAGCATTGCCGTGGCCCAAAATTAAATAAAAACACCCTAGAGAATGCATTGCATCTCTAGGGTGTTTTTTTGTACAATATAAAGGATTAACAGGAATATTAAAAAAAAACGAGAAACTATAGTTTAGAGTAATGGAAAAGTGAGCATGCGGGGGTACTGAAATGAGGATTGCGGTTGTAGATGGACAAGGCGGCGGCATTGGTAAGCATATTACCGAAAAAATACGCCGGGAAATAGGCGAGGATATAGACATTTTAGCATTGGCAACTAACGCTCTGGCAACCTCGCTAATGCTTAAAGCAGGTGCCAACGAAGGGGCTTCAGGTGAAAATGCAATTATCTATAATTGTCCACGGGTTGATTTAATCGTAGGACCGATGGGGATTATCATCCCCCATTCCATGTTGGGAGAGATAACACCTCAAATAGCCGAAGCTATCGCAAGCAGCCAAGTTCCTAAAATGTTACTTCCTGTCTTAAAAGGTGATGTAGAATTAGTTGGGCTGCCAGGTGAGCCCCTGCCTCATCTGGTTACTCGGTTGGTAGATAGAATCAAGGAACGACTAGGAAGCTGTAAAGTTTAGGACAGTATATATAGTTTAATTTAATTAATTTTAATTTAATTAATTTAAATTTAATTTAAGTTATCTGCCTGCCGTAAAATTGTTAGTTCGATAGGCTCACCGGAAACATAGGAGGTATGGTGGTTGGCAATAAGCTTGATTAACCCCTGCTCAAGGCCTGCATGTTCAGCCTTTTGACTACCTAGCTCAGGGTGTGCATACAAAACAAAGAAAGCATGCTGTATTTTTCGGAGGAACAGGAGTTGGCTATGAGTAACAATTGCTTGACCCAAGCTGGGGAATAATTTGTCGGTAATTACAAAAGCAATTCGGTAGAAAGTAGTCAGGTCACCCTGCTCTTTACCTATATCATGGAGCAAGGCAGCCTTAACCAATAATATAGAGTCAATAGAAGTTGGGGAGTGGGCAAGCTTAAGACAGGTTTGGGCTACTTTTACCCCATGCTTTTGGGAATTAGTATCCATAGCGTAATATAGGGCTTGTTCCTGAGCATTAAGGAAAGCTGCCACTAGCTGGTGGTCAGCGCTTTCCATTTTTGCGGTAAGGGCATGAATGACTTGAAATAATCTGCGCAGCATGGAGATCCTCCAATAACGGGTTGGTTTAGACTTGGGAATAGACAAGCTTTATTTCAAGTATATCATGGACAGGAAATACTCACAAAAGAATTGCCGTTTCATAAACCTCTGCAGGAATTCCGACCTGAAGCTAGAATAAACAACAATTAGAACAAAAGATACACAGGTGCCTTATTATTAGGGTTAAAAGGGAATCAGGTTTTAGTCCTGAGCGGTCTCCGCCACTGTAACCGGTGATAAATCCTGTTCAGCCACTGGGCCAAAAGCGTCTGGGAAGGCAGGAGGAAGATGAACCGGGAGCCAGGAAACCTGCCTGTGTTTGCCTACTGTGCCTTCGAGAGAAAGGGGCGGGGCAGGGAAGCTGTTTACTGGGTTAACATTAACACCAGCTGACGAAAAAGCTTATTCCCCAGCCTCCAAAGGGCTGGGGATTTAAATTTGTCGCAGATGTTTAGGGTATGTGCAAGCTTGCTTTAGGAGGATAGAATATGGCTAAGGACGAACAAAGAGGCAAACTAATCCTGATTTTAGGTGGAGCCAGGAGTGGGAAAAGTGCCTTTGCCGAAAAGATAGCAGCAAAACTAGGTACAAAGGTAACGTATATTGCCACCGCCCAGGCCATAGATGAGGAAATGACTCAGAGGATTAAGCTGCATCAGGACCGGAGACCGGCAGAATGGGTTACCTTAGAAGAAACTCACTGGGTAGCTCAACGGTTGAGGGAAATAAACACCGACGTAGTGCTGGTAGATTGTTTGACAATACTAGTGAGTAATTTGTTGTTGGATGTGAATTTTCCCCTTCCTGACACCAATGAGAGCTCCGAGGCAAAGGAAAGGGCAATTCTGGAGGAAGTTAAAATACTAGCTGCTTCAGCCCGTAATTGTCCGGCCAAGGTGGTTATAGTCTCCAATGAGGTAGGGCAAGGGTTAGTTCCTACCTATCCCTTAGGCAGGATTTATCGCGATGTGGCTGGCTGGGCTAACCAGATAATAGCCCAAGAGGCAGATGAAGTATATCTGGTTATAGCCGGAATTCCGGTGGAGCTAAAGGAGCTTGGTCTAAAGGCAGCGGCCAAGTTTGATGGAGGTGGTTACTGTGGGAATTAAATCTATAATGCTGCAGGGAACAGGTTCCCATGTGGGCAAAAGCGTGCTGGTTGCTGCTCTTTGCCGGATATTTCGCCAGGAAGGCTTTCAGGTTGCACCCTTTAAGTCGCAAAACATGGCCCTTAATTCCTTTGTAACCAAAGCTGGTGGAGAAATGGGCAGGGCACAGGTTGTTCAGGCTGAGGCTGCCGGGATTGAACCAAATGTGGATATGAACCCAATCCTGTTAAAACCTACCGGACAGGCATCCTCACAGGTAATAGTTTTGGGTAAGCCTATTGGGAATATTTCTGCTCGCAAGTATCATGGGGAGTGGACCAGTCAAGCCATGGACATTATTATGGGGGCCTGGGAGAGGCTGTGTGCTCAGTATGAGCTGCTGGTAATCGAGGGGGCGGGAAGTCCGGCGGAGGTTAACTTAAAAGAGTCTGAAGTGGTTAACATGCGAATTGCTAAAGCAACTAAGTCCCCGGTAATTTTAATTGGGGATATAGATAAAGGCGGGGTTCTGGCATCTCTAGTAGGCACGTTAGAACTATTAGACCCAGATGAGCGTGATTTGGTAGCAGGGTTTATTATTAATAAATTTCGGGGTGATGTAAGTTTATTTCAACCAGCAATAGAGTTTTTAGAACAAAAAACTGGTAAGCCTGTCCTGGGAGTTGTGCCATATTTTCAGGATTTTAAAGTACAGGAAGAAGATTCCCAAACTGATTTATGTGGCAATGTACGTCCTGGCTTAGAACAGAATATGCAAAAGGTGGAGGTTGCGGTTATTCGACTTCCCTATATTTCTAATTTTACCGATTTTGACGCCCTAGGGGACGAAGCTGATGTCTATTTACGCTATGTAGGCAGAGACCAAAGCTTGGGGACACCTGACTTAGTAGTGATACCAGGGAGTAAAAACACAATAGAAGATATGGTTTATATACAACAGATGGGTTTAGCTGAGCAAATTCAAGCTTTACATAGTCAGGGAACCCCGGTAATCGGGATCTGTGGCGGTTACCAAATGCTGGGCATGGAGATTAGGGACCCTTTAGCAACCGAGTCCTCCATTCCGTTAATTAAAGGCTTGGGTCTGCTCGATATGGTCACCACCTTTGAACCGGAAAAAGTGACTTGTCAGGTTTCCGCCCTCATTCAAGAGGGAGGCTGCTTATTACAGGGTTTAACCGGGACTAAGGTTAATGGCTATGAAATCCATATGGGCCGTAGTGAATTAGGAAGTTGTGCTAAACCCCCCTTTACCGTTATCGAAAGGTCTGGTGTGGAAGTTAATTGTCCCGACGGAGCGTTAAATAGTGAAGGAACAGTGTTAGGTACTTATTTACATGGTATCTTTGATAATGACGGGTTTCGCAGACATTTGCTTAACGTGTTGCGCATTAAAAAAGGGTTGGAACCAATCAATGAAGCCCAAGAGCTTTCAGTACTAGAACAACGTGATCGGGATTATGACAAACTAGCCCAGGTGGTTAGAGACAGTCTAAATATGGATTTGTTAAGAGAGATAATTGGAATATAACCGGAGGCTGCTATGTTAGTATTGGGAGCATTTATCGTTGATTTACTGGTGGGGGATCCCCGGTGGTTACTCCACCCAGTAGTGGTGATCGGTACTGCTATTTCTTGGCTAGAATCGATACTGCGGCAACGGCTGGCCCCTTTGCTGGGCTTACGGATATCAGGAGTACTCCTGACAGTGCTGATTGTCACAACTACCTACTGGGCTACATACGGATTAGTCGAGGGAGCGGGCAAGCTGCATTGGTTGCTGGGTATTATGCTGGCACTTTGGCTGTTATCCACTACTATTGCCACTACCAGTCTTTATAAGTCCGCCCAGGAAATCTACGCATTACTCCTGACCGGGAACTTGGCCCAAGCCAGGGTGAAAGTTGGCTGGATTGTTGGCAGGGACACCCAAGCTTTAGATGAGGCGGAAATTGTCCGAGCCACGATAGAAACGGTGGCAGAAAATATTGTCGATGGAATTATCTCCCCATTAGTATATGGGTTACTAGGGGGGGCACCTTTAGCCATGGCCTATCGGGCGGTAAATACACTGGATTCAATGGTTGGTTATAAGAATGACAAGTACCGGGAGTTTGGTTGGGCTTCCGCCCGCCTAGACGATGTGGCCAATTTCATTCCTGCCCGGATAACCGCAGTACTTCTGCTGCTGGTAGCCGCCCTTTCCGGTTATAATTGGCGGATGGGCTGGCAAATACTCAGAAGGGATGCTCCCAAACATCCCAGCCCAAACAGTGGCTGCCCGGAAGCAACCATGGCAGGTATCTTGGGAATACGTTTGGGTGGGCTTAACTATTATGGTGGACAGCAGTCCTTCAGAGCATATATGGGTGAAAAATTACGCCCCCTTGAGGTTGAGGATATTCGCCGTGCTTGGCGGTTAATGTATGGTGCAGCTATAGCAGCGGCTGTTTTAGGTGGAAGTTTAGGGTGGTCATTATTCGGCATTTAACCAAAAGGGGTGACAAACCATGTTGACAAGGCTAGTTTTGGCAATCCAGAGCTTGACCCGTTTACATTTAGCAGGTGTACCTTGGGATGAGGTTAATTTTGGCCGCTCCACTGCCTTTTTCCCCATGGTTGGTTTACTGCTAGGTGGAATAATGTGGGCTGTAGCCGAGACAGCTGGAAGATACTACCCAGCTTTAGTAGTAGCTGTACTAATAGTCGGGGCGGAAATGATCCTCACCGGGGGCATGCATCTAGACGGCTTTATGGACAGCATGGATGGTTTGTTTAGTGGTAGGCCTCGGGAGCGTAAGTTAGAGATAATGCGGGATAGCAGGGTAGGTGCAAATGGGGTTATTGCAGTTGTGGTTTTAATGCTGCTTAAGATAACACTATTGGTTCAACTGCCTAAGCCATTGTGGGCAGTATTGCCTTTAATGGCAGCTACAGGTCGTTGGGCGAATGTTTATTGTTTACGAATGTTCCCTTACGCTAGAGCGGAAGGTTTAGGCAAAGCTTATCAAAAACATACAACCTTACCGGATGTACTCTTTGCCTTGCTAGTAGTGCTCACTGCCGGCTACCTGCTTTTAGGTCTGGAGGGATTACTGTTGCCAGTGGCAGCAACTATGTTTGTCCATTTACTAGCCAGGCAAATCAGCCACACCTTGGGTGGCTTAACTGGGGATACTTACGGGGCTATTATTGAAATTACTGAAGTAGTAATCTTAATGTTGATATATCTCAGTTAATGGTATATAGAAAGAAGGTGTTTACCCTGACTACTATTAAACACATTCATGGGGGAAACTTATGGTCAGCTGCCCAACACTATGGGGTAAACTACAAGGAAATATTGGACTTTAGTGCAAATATTAATCCCTTAGGGCCTGTCCCAGCAGTATATGATGCAATTAAGACTAATTTGGATACCATGCTGCATTACCCTGACCCCCAGTGTCTACAGTTAAAAGAAGTATTAGCCGCTTGGACCGGGCTGACAATAGACCAGATTATAATGGGCAATGGGGCAGCGGAACTTATTTATCTACTAATGACCACTCTTAAGCCCCAAAAAGTGTTAATTCCTGCACCCACCTTTAGTGAGTACGAAGCGGCAGTCCAGGTGGCTGGGGGTACAGTAGTGGATTTTTACCTGCCGGAAGAGCATAATTTTAAGCTAGAGGCGCCGGCCTTGGCTAAACAACTACCTGGAGTGGATATGGTAGTAATCTGTAATCCCAACAATCCAACCGGCCAAATATTGACCAGGGATGAAGTGCTTCATATTGTACGGGAGGCTGCTAAACATCATACTTTTGTCCTAGTGGACGAAGCATTTATAGATTTTGTACCAGAAAAAGAAAAATATTCGGTAGCTAGTTGGGTTAAAGAGTTTAGTAATTTGTTTGTGGCTTATTCCCTTACTAAGTTTCTGGGGATACCCGGTTTAAGGTTAGGAGCGGGATTAGGAAACAGCCAGCTGATTAAAGACCTTAATGACCGCAAAGACCCTTGGAATGTCAACTGCCTAGCCCAAATTGCCGGGATTAGTTCATTTGACAACCCAGACCACCTAAAAGCAACTCGAAATTTCGTGTACAGTGAGAAGAATTTTCTATGGGCCGAGTTGGGAAAAATAAATGGTCTAGAACCCTTTGCCCCAAGTGTAAATTATATTTTAATTAAGTTAACCAAGGGCTGGAAGGCAAAAAGCTTGCAGCGAAGACTGGCGCAGTTTAGAATTATGATTAGAGATTGTTCCTCCTTTAAGAATATGGATGATAGCTATATCAGGGTGGCTGTAAAGGATCATAGCAGTAACTTAACTCTAATAGCTGCCTTGAAAGAAATATGTGGAGAAGAGGAAAGATGATGACTAGAATACTATTAATTAGACATGGTGAAACCATTTGGAACAATGAGATGCGCTACCAAGGACATAGCGATATCCCCCTTAGTGATGAAGGTAGAGAACAAGCCAAAAAGCTTTCTGCTCGTTTGGCGGGAGAAGAAATTGACCACTTTTACGCTAGTGACTTGTCTAGAGCTTATGAAACTGCCGAAATAATTGCAGCACCTCATCATAAAACGGTGCAAAAAATGGAACTACTTAGAGAGACTATGTTTGGAGCCTGGGAAGGCTTGAAGTTTACTGAGATTCAAGAACGCTTCCCTGAGGTATGGGCAAAATGGCGCGACGATCCCCGCTCAACAGTACTACCTGAGGGAGAATCCCTAGATAGTGTCTATGAACGGGTAAATAGTGCTATTAACCAAATCCGGGAAAGACATCCGAAGGAGACGGTAGTGGTAGTGGGTCATGGGGGTATAATCCGCTTGATTTTATATGCAGCCTTAGATTTGGATATTAAGTATATCTGGCGGATCCGTCAGGATAATACAGCTTTAAATATCATTGATTATTATGGAGAACGAGCCATTCTATCACTAGTTAATGATATTAGTCATCTAGCGTTAGGAATCCCTAAGTTTGTAATACGATAGCCTGGAGGGCTGGTTAAAGCCTAACCCAAAACTCTGGTGGCAGGTGCAGCATCTCCGTCTTGGGGTTCAGCGGATATGTAGATGTTAGAATAGTAAGCAAGTGGGTGACCCCCTATATCGATAGGATTAAAGCGAAAAATGTGGATGCCCTTACCTTGGGGATCGGTATTGAAGGCTCCCGTACTAATTGCTGTCTTAGTGAGAGGTTGTTCAAACCACACTTCATAAAAATGGTATGGTGAGGTAACTTGATCATGAAGAGGAATTAAGTTATTAGCAACTACCACCAGCTCCGAAAATACCTTTACCCCTCGTAGTAAGGCAAAGGCTAGAGCCGGTCTGCACCGATCAACTCTAAACTGAGTAGTTAGTTCGGTTAGCATTTTTCTGAGTGGCAAGTTGTGGTCCAATGCCATGTTTCAGTCCCCCCGTCTATTCTGCTCCATAATATGAAGCTGAGCCAGACGATGCTAATTTATCCCAAGTATTTTTTTAACTTTATGCTAATGAGGAGGTTAGGTTATGGTAAACCCAGCGGAGGACCGCTTAAAAGAATTGTTGAGCCAATACAAAACCATTGCAGTTGTTGGTCTCTCGCCTAAGGAAGATCGACCAAGCTATAAGGTTGCCAAATATCTACAAGGTAAAGGTTACCGAATAATTCCGGTAAATCCGACCGTACAGGAAGTTCTAGGAGAACAGGCTTATCCTATGCTGATAGATATCCCCATCAAGGTGGACATTGTGGATATTTTTCGCAAAAGTGAAGATGTTCCCCCAATAGCTGAGCAGGCAATTAGTATTGGGGCTAAGGTTCTTTGGCAACAGGAGGGTGTTGCTAGTGCAGCAGCGGAGGATATTAGTACCAAAGCCGGATTAATTGTAATTACCGATTACTGTATTAAGGTTGCCCACCAAAAACTTTTTGGTTGCAAAATCGAATAGTATTCTACTAACCATTGTGCTATAATATAACGCAAAACGTACAGAAATTTGGAAGTACTCAAATATGTCCGTTGAAAAGCAAGCTTTAGAAGTAGACTGGGTTAACTGGAGCACTACTGAGCTCCAGTTTTATGCTGGAAAGGGGAACTTCGGTGGACGCAATTTTATTCTATACATATTTAGGTTTTACCTGGTTGGCAATTCTAGTATATCTTTTTGCAGCATTTTATGGCTTTAGGTATTTAACAGGATTAGGTAAAAGCACCGAAATTAGCTCGAAGAGTCTTGGCCTGGTACTGGCAGGTGGGTTGTTAATGCTGATTGCCACAGGGGTAAACGTTGCTTTTAATGTGGTGAGAAGTGGGAATTGGTGGGACGCTATTTTAATTGTAAATGCTGCTGATTTGTTAATAAATGCTGCTTTCCTGCACACTCTGTATTGGCGATGGAACCTTAAATGGCCCGCCTGGTTGACCATAGTTACTATTTTAGTTGATGCCAATCTACGGTTTATAATTCTATTCTTTTTCTAAAGCGGGGTGATGGTGTGTTTGGGAGCGTTAATGAAATTCAACAAAAACTCCTGGCTCAAAAGTATTTAGTCGATGAACAAACAGCCACGATAATATTTCTGGCTTTTCAATTGCAAAAGCCTTTGCTGATCGAAGGTCCTGCCGGGGTGGGTAAAACCGAATTGGCTAAAGCATTAGCCCAGGCCTTACGAACTGATTTAATCAGATTACAGTGTTATGAGGGCCTAGACGAGAGTAAAGCACTTTTTGAATGGAATTATCAAAAACAGCTTTTGCGTATTCAGGCTACCTGTAGTAACCCTGAACTAAAGTGGGATGCTACTAAGCAGGATATTTTTAGCCAGGAGTTTTACTTAGAGCGACCACTGTTAAAAGCTCTGCAAGCAGAAAAGCAGGTTGTACTATTGGTTGATGAACTAGATAAGAGTGATGAAGAATTTGAAAGCTTTTTGCTGGAAGCCTTATCCGATTATCAGGTATCTATACCTGAGCTGGGGACAGTAAAAGCGAAATCAATACCCATAGTAGTACTAACCAGCAACAATTACCGCGAGTTTAGTGACGCTTTAAAAAGAAGATGTTTACATTTATACATGTCTTATCCTAGCTTTGAACGAGAACTGGAAATTGTACTGCTTAAAGTTGAAGGTATCCAGGGGGAGCTAGCCAGAAAGCTAGTAGCCTTTGTCCAGAATCTCCGCAAAATGGTGTTAAAGAAAGCACCCAGTATCTCAGAGACTTTAGACTGGGCCAGAACGCTGTTGTTGTTAGGAAAGGGCAATTTAGACGAAGAACTCATTCGTACAACCTTAAGTGTAATTTTAAAATATCAACAAGATATCCTTAAAGTTGAGGACAAATTATCCGGGCTGCTACCCGAATGAATGGGTGAGTGAAATGGAAAGCAGTAAACTAATGTCGATAGAAAGCACTCTGCTTTACTTGGTAAGGCAATTACGGAGAGCAGGAGTTAGGGTAACTCTAGCCGAGGTTTTAGATTGTTTTCGAGCCCTAGCCTTAATTGAATGGGATAAACCAAAATTTTATATAACTCTCCAGTCCACTTTAATAAAATCTCCTAAAGATTTATCTGTTTATGACAAACTCTTTCGGTTGGTTTTTAACGAGGAATTTTTCAATGGGGAGCAAAGGGGTCAGAATGAGTTAGAGACTGGGTCTGAGGCAGTAAGTCCTTGCTTAACTTGCAATGGAACAGGCCAAGGGGGTATAAGTAGTGGGCAATACCACCCAGGGGTAATGTCACAAAGAATGCTGCAACTTATTCTAGTAGGAAATTGTAAGGCTATGGCAGAATTTGTAGACGAAGGCATAACTAGCCTAGGTCCTTTAACTGAGGAACACCTGAAGATGCCCCAAGACGCACTACGGTTAGTAAAAGTCTATCTGGAATGGAAAACCGCCGAATGGGAAATAGCAAAACTTACAACTGAGGCTGATGAGCAGCTTGCTCTTCCTTGGCTGGAACGGTTACATGAATTGGAAGAGATGCTCCAACTACAGTGGGATCAAGCATTATTGGCGAATTTCGGAGACCGGGGAATGGAGGTTATTACCGAACGGATTAACCTTCAAGAATTAGATTTCTACCGCTTAAATCGGAATCAAATTAAAGCAATGAAGGCAATAATAACTAGATTGGCTCATAAACTAGCTACTAGAGTCTCTAGACGTTATACCAGGGCTAAACGTGGCCAAATAGATTTAGCCCGAACCATGCGCCAGGCCATGTCTACTGGTGGTATTCCAGTATATTTAAGATATCGGCAGAAAAAGCCAACCAAGCCGGAGTTAGTTGTATTATGCGACCTTTCCGGTTCGGTTGCAGTATTTAGTGAATTTATGCTGCAGTTGGTTTATTCCATGCAACAGAAGTTTAGGCACGTCCGATCCTTTGTGTTCGTAGATACAATTGAAGAAATTAGTTCGCTATTTTCCAAGTTGGAAATTGAAGATGCGTTGGTGGAAGTTTATAATAATGGGAAGTATTCTAAGACGGGGTTTTCCCATTATGGTGAGACAATCCAGTATTTTTGGCAGCATTATAATGAGGCAGTAACCAAAAATACTACAATATTAATTTTAGGAGATGCTAGGAATAATTATCAAAATCCTGATTTAGAAGGATGGATGCTTGGCAAGCAAAAGGCCAAAAGAGTAATCTGGCTAAATCCGGAACCAATTAACCGCTGGAATAAAGAAGATAGCATAATTGATACCTTTGCCCAGGCCTGTACCCAGGTTATGGAGTGTCGAAACTTGGGTCAATTGGAAGTAGTTACCCGAAACCTTTTTTAATTTACAATTTGTGTATAGGCCAATACTTGCTGGGAAAATTAAGAGGAGATTTCACACTCATGTCGAAGAAAGAATAAAATGTTATTAGGGGGTATGGACAGTGAATATTAAAATAACTCTTAATGCACAATATATTACTAAACAGGATGTTCGCAAATTAATTCATGATGTAGAAATCTTTTGCTCCTGTGGACTCCGCCTACACGCCCTCAATTTTGAGAACTCTGAGGTATGTCCGGAATGCGGAAGAGAGTTCCACCTCCAGGATGGGGTAGGGCATTTTCATGTAATAGTAAATCGGCCTACTGAAAACAGCGGCATTTATTAAAGCAAATGCTGTATGTAATAAATATTCTAAATTGATTTGGAGGTAATTAAGTGAAAAAAGCTACTATTGAAACGGAAAAGGGTACAATTAATATTAATCTTTTTGAGGAAGATGCCCCGAAAACGGTGGCTAACTTTGAAAAACTTGCCAAAGAAGGTTTCTATGATGGGTTAAGCTTTCACCGGGTAATTCAGGATTTTATGATTCAGGGAGGCTGTCCGCAAGGTAATGGTACAGGTGGACCTGGTTATTGCATCCCTTGTGAAGTAGATAATAACCCAAACAAACACCTGGCAGGTTCCTTGTCTATGGCCCATCGGGGACGGGATACCGGGGGTAGTCAGTTTTTTATTTGTCACGCACCACAGCCTCATTTAGACGGAGGCCATACAGTTTTTGGCCAGGTTGCTGATCAAGCTTGCTTAGATGTAGTATTAGGCATTACCCAAGGAGATAAGATGTTAAAGGTAACTGTGGAGTAATTGTGATGCAACAAAGAAAACAATTACGGAAACTATTAGAAGCTCCCGGGCTAATTGTGGCACCGGGGGCTTATGATGCTTTATCTGCCAGGCTAGTTGAACAAGCAGGCTTTCCAGGGGTTTATCTGACCGGCTATGGAGCTAGTGCCAGCATATTAGGCAAGGCTGATGTGGGTTTGTTAACCATGACTGAAATGTTAGAACAGGTGCGAAACATGGTTAAAGCAGTGGCTATCCCGGTAATAGCTGATGCCGATACCGGTTATGGCGGGATACTTAATGTATTACGTACTGTGGAGGAATATGAAGCTGCAGGGGTAGCAGGGCTACACCTGGAAGATCAGGTGTTCCCTAAACGTTGTGGTCATATGGAGGGTAAGCAGGTAGTTCCGATGTCCGAGCATGTGGTCAAGTTAAAAGTCGCAGTTAAAGCTAGGAAAGATGCTAACCTGTTAATCATCGCTAGAACAGATGCCAGAGCAGTTAATGGTTTAGCAGATGCCATAAACCGGGGAATTGCTTATGCTGAGGCAGGTGCTGACTTAATATTTGTAGATGCACCCCAATCAAGAGAAGAGCTAAAGATAATTGCCCGGGAAATACCTATACCAGTGATGGGTAATGGGGTTGAGGGGGGCAAAACACCCTTTTTAACCATCCAGGAGTGGGAGCAATTAGGCTACAAATTAGTTATCTATCCTGTGTCAACACTCTTTGCTGCTACCAAGGCGGTGCAGCAAGTATTACACCAACTAATGGGATTAGGACATACTAATGGGATGACCAGGGAGATGGTGACATTTTCTCAATTCAATGAGCTAATTGGCCTGGCTGGAGAACTGCATAAAGGGTCTCCGGACAATGATAGATAGTTACATAGTCTATAGATATCATTTAACCAAAGAGCATTATACGGTGAATGCAAGCATGGAGGGTAGAGGAATGTTACTGGAGCAAACTTTAAATCAGATAAAACCTTTGGACAAAATAGCAATGGACAAGGCTCAACAGAGATTGGATAACCTTACTAAACCTTTTGGGGCTTTAGGAGTTTTGGAAGAGATAGCTAAACAGCTGGCTGGTATCACAGGAAATGCGCTGCCTAAAATCACAAACAAAGTGGTAGTAGTTATGGCTGGCGACCATGGTGTTGTGGAGGAAGGTGTGAGTGCCTGTCCTAAGGAAGTTACCTATCAAATGGTGGCGAATTTTATTAATGGTGGTGCTGGAATAAATGTCTTAGCCCGCCATGAAGATGTCCGGGTAGTGGTTGTTGATATCGGTGTAGAAGTTGATATCGATAACCCTAAGGTAATTTCTAAAAAGGTTAAGAGGGGAACAGATAATATGGCTAAAGGTCCGGCCATGAGCCGAGCCGAAGCTGTTAAAGCGATAGAAGTTGGCATAGAAGTTACCACTGAACTAATTAAGCAGGGGGTAAATCTACTTGCTACTGGTGAAATGGGAATTGGGAATACTACACCCAGTTCGGCGATATTAGCTGCTTTTGGTGGTTTTGCGCCTGAGGAAGTTACCGGTCGGGGGACCGGTATTAGCGATGAAACGCTAAAACGAAAAATACAAGTTATTACTAAGGCTTTGGAGCTTAATAAGCCGAATAAAAAGGATGCCCTAGATGTTTTGGCCAAGGTGGGCGGCTTGGAAATAGCCGGTTTAGTTGGAGTAATTCTTGGTGCGGCGGCTAGCCGAGTGCCAGTAGTTATTGATGGTTTTATTTCCTCAGCAGCAGCTTTGGTGGCCAGTAGGCTTAAGCCGGAGATTCTTAGTTATATCATTGCCTCTCATGCCTCGATGGAGGCCGGACACAAGTTGATGCTGGAGGTTTTAGGTCTAAAGCCTGCACTACACCTGGAAATGCGACTTGGTGAAGGTACTGGAGCTGTTCTGGGGATGGGAGTAGTGGAGGCAGCATCGAAAATCATTAATGAAATGGCTACTTTTGCTGAAGCCGGAGTTGCTGTGCAAACTGAATAATTAGCTAGACAGATTGGTTATTATATGCTAATATATGCCCAAGTGAATATGAACGGAACAAGTTGTTCTGTCTTCAAGGGCAGAACTTAAAAGGGAAGTTTAGTGTAATGCTAACGCGGTCCCGCCACTGTAAAGGGGAGTTCTTCCACATTTATGTCACTGGGTACTTAGTACCTGGGAAGGCGTGGGAGATACCATGAACCTGAGCCAGGAGACCTGATTGTTCTTAGTTCACCGTAATGACCTACGATAGATAGGCAGGTGAAGGAAGGTACCTTAAGTACCGTGCTAAGCTAAAATAGTTTAGCCCTCTGCTGATTATCCAAGGCAGAGGGCTTTTTGTTTAGTTTTTTGTCTTAAGCCAGATTCCTAAGGAGGAAGGATTATGCACATTGCGGAAGGTATGCTTCCAAGCGAATACATAGCCTTGTATACAGCAGCAGCAAGTGTTTTCGTAGCCAAAGGTTGCTGGGACTACTCCAAGCGGGCGCAAAAATTACCCATTACCAAACAGCTAACTGGAGTAATGACTGCTGCTGTGTTTATAATTTCCCTGCTGCCCATTCCGGTACCTATTGTCGGCACTAGTTCACACCCAGGGGGAACTCCTTTGGCGGCAATATTAATGGGCCCCTTTATCCCGTCAGCTATGAGTGTAGTGGCACTTTTCTTCCAGGCCTTATTTTTAGCTCATGGCGGTATAACCACCTTGGGAGCAAACACCCTCACAATGGGTGTATTTGGCGGAACTATAGGCTTTATAATATGGCGTTTAGGCCGTAAAATGGGATTAAGCATACCCTGGGCCGCTGGTTTAGCTGGTTTTTTTGGTGATATCAGCATTTACATAGGAACGACAAGTCAACTAGCTTTGGCTATCCATGGCGATACCAGTATCCTCAAGGTGTTTGAGCTTATTCTGATGGGATTTTTACCTACCCAACTGCCTTTAGCAGTTTTAGAAGGAATATTTACTGGCCTGGTCTTGAAATTACTAGTTGAACGTAGGCCGGATATCTTAATTAGGCTTGGGGTAGTAAGTCCGGAAGAAATTAGACCAGACCGGGAAGTGAAAAAAAATATCTTTAAGCCGCAAAAAGCAATATTTTATGGTGTGGCCATAGTGCTGTTAGTGTTTGGGCTATTTTTCTTTAGCAAGGCAGATTTTCAGGGTGCAGATGTAACAGTAACTACTATTGCTGATCAATTTGCCCGAAAGGTTGGAGCAGGTTCCAGAGAACCGTTCTTGAATACCGATAAGGGAGATTTACTCCTCTTTCTCTTTGCTTTCTCCGGTTTAGTGTCCGGATTTTTCCTTGGATATCAATGGCGAAGTATCTTTTCGCCAAAAGAAACACTTCAAAACAAAGAACCAAAAAGTTTAAAGGGAGAATAACTTATGTCAATGTTTTTGTCAGAACGGTTTGCCCAAACAGAAAATATTTTAACTAAAATGGATCCCCGGCTTAAGCTGGTTTTTTGTCTATGCTACTTAACGCAGATCATCTGGACCACTAAACCACTGGTAAACCTAGTTTTAGGCTTAATACTAATCATAAGTCTGCTGGCAGTTCGGGTTAATTTAAAATATCTCCTGCTAAGAATGCTACCCGGGTTATTAATAGCTACCGTCCTATTAGTGACCCAGTTATTCTTGAAAGGTCACACCCCAATTACTGAATTTATTGTAGGGCCTTGGAGGCTTGTTGGCTATAGAGAAGGCTGGGAATTAGGGCTGTTGTTAGCTTCTAGAGTGGTGGCCGGTTTGACTGTAATGATCTTTCTTTCCGGTACCACCACGGTTGGGAAATTAATATTTGCTGCCCATTGGTTTCGTGTACCTCAGCCTTTACTAGAAATGGTCACTATCGCCTATCGCTATGTTTTTGTGCTGCTGGAAGAAGTTCA
Source organism: Carboxydocellales bacterium (assembly GCA_049302075.1). GTDB lineage: Bacteria > Bacillota > Carboxydocellales > JAJZTU01 > JBAQLS01. The sequence continues at coordinate 16,757 of JBAQLS010000018.1, forward strand.
GCAGGTTTATCGGGCCCAACGCATGCGAATGGGCTATCGGGGCTGGTTGAACAGTATGAGTGCAACCGGCGTCCTTGGTGGCATTGTCATCTTAAGAGCTTTTGATCGTGGTGAACGCTTATACCGTTCGATGAGCTGTCGGGGATATAACGGTCAACTCCAAGTGCATTACCAAGGAAACTTTACCACCAGTGATACCATGTTAAGTATTGTTTTAGCTGGTGTGCTAGGCATGATCCTGATAATTGGCATCTGATAATTACCCTGTTTTGTTTAGTAAATACTACAGGGAAAGCTAGATTGGAGAGGCGAAATAGATGACGGTAGTTTTAGAAGCTAAAAACATCCACTTTTCCTATCCAGACGGCTATAAAGCTTTAGATGGGGTAAGCTTCCAGGCACATCAAGGTGAGATAATAGCCTTACTTGGAGCAAACGGGTGTGGTAAAACCACCTTTTTTCAGCATTTTAATGGGCTATTAAAACCTGAACAAGGTGAGATAATGCTGAAAGGAGACTCACTAAAGAATAAAGGGATAAACCAGGTATTTAAGACTGTGGGGCTGGTTTTTCAGGATCCCAATGACCAGCTTTTTGCAGCAAATGTTTATAATGATATATCCTATGGACCGACCAATTTAGGCTTGCCTGAAGAAGAAATTAATAAAAAGGTAAATTGGGCAATAGAGTTAATGGAACTTCAGGAAATTCAGCACAAAGCCATTCATACTTTAAGCTTTGGACAGAAAAAACGAGTTGCTATAGCTGGGATTTTAGCGTTAGAGCCAGAGATAATGGTTTTAGATGAACCGACTGCAGGTTTAGACCCTGTAGGGGCTAGTAAGCTGATGCATCTTTTAAAAAGCATCCAAAAGGAAACCAATTTGACCATTATTCTGTCCACTCATGAGGTGGACATTGTACCTATTTATTGTAACCGGGTGTATGTAATGAATAAAGGACGGATTAGCTTAGAGGGCACCCCGGAAACAGTTTTTGCCCAAGCTGAGGTGTTAAGAGGGCTCAATTTAAGGCTGCCTAGAGTAGCTCATTTAGTAGAAGTATTGGGAGCAAAGGATGGCTGGAATATTGTGAAGCCTGGGCTAACAATCAGCCAAGCTAGAAAAGCTCTGAATAGCTGTTTACAGGACAAGCTGGGAGGGCACAACTAGTGAGTCACTTGGACGACATTCAAAAAGTGATAAAAGAAAACAGTTTGGGTCATCGCCTTCATCAGGGGCGGCAATGGCGAAGAGGATATACAACGGGAAGCTGTGCAGCCGCTGCTGCTAAGGCTGCCATGATAATGTTATGTACTAGCAAGCTGGCTGAAACTGTGGAAATAATCACTCCCCAAGGCGAAGTGTTAATAATCCCGATCCATGGTGGTGAGGTTCACCAGGGGAAAGCGGGTTGTTGGGTAAAGAAAGATGCCGGGGATGACCCAGATATTACACACGGTGCGGTTATTGAAGCCTGGGTATGCTGTGTAGAAAATTCAGCGGGCACAGCACAAGCCTCAGTGCGTATTATCGGTGGTAGTGGCGTGGGAACAGTAACCAAACCTGGACTAGCTATACCTGTTGGAGCACCTGCCATTAACCCAGTACCCCTAAGTATGATTACCTCAGAGGTGCTTAAAGTCGCACCTAATAATGTCCGGATTGAAGTAGAAGTTAGGGTCAGAGCTGGTGAGACTCTTGCCCGCAGAACAATGAACCCCCAGTTAGGTATAGTTGGGGGAATTTCGATATTAGGAACTTCCGGAATTGTTGAGCCCATGTCTGAGGACGCTTTTAAGAATTCAATTGCGCCCCAACTTACCATAGCCCAGTCCGCAGGTTGGAACAGCATAGTGCTTACACCAGGCCGGATGGGGCAAAAGCAGGCGATAGAACTTTATGGTCTACCAGAAGGTGCGGTAGTTCAGATGAGTAATTTTGTTGGGTTTATGTTAGAAGAATGTGCCCGGCTAAAATTGGGCAGGGTTATGCTTTTTGGGCATATCGGCAAGCTGGTCAAAGTAGCAGGGGGGATTTTTCATACCCACAACAGGGTAGCTAATGCCCGTTTGGAAATTATTACTGCCTATGCCGGTCTATTAGGAGCAAACCACAGGGTGCTAGCCATGCTGATGGAGTGTATTACTGTAGAAGGAGCGCTGCAAATAATTAACACAGCAGGATTACAGGAAATATTCTCCCTACTTGCGTCCAAGGCTGGAGAGCGGGCGGAAGCCTTTGTTCACCAGGATTTAGAGGTCGGAGTAGTATTTACCGACCTGCAGGGTAAAATACTTGGCTGGAACGATAGAGCCTCAAAGATTGGAGGAGATTTAGGATGGAATTTCCAGTCTGGGTTGTAGGCTTAGGTCCGGGACATCCTGATTACATTCTTCCCGTGGCATTACGAGCAGTGGAAGCGGCTGACAGTTTAGTTGGTGGATCTCGAGCGTTAGAGTTATTTGCTTACTTGGATAAGGATAGTAAAATAATCGACAGCAATCTTCCTGAGGTTATCGAATATATCAAGGACAGAAGACAACACGGATCAATTGCAGTAGTGGTTTCCGGCGATCCCGGTTTTTATAGTTTATTGAATTATCTAAGCAAACATTTTAATCCTGAGCATTTAAGGGTTGTTCCAGGCATTAGTTCAGTGCAGCTTGCCTTTGCAACTCTAAAACTACCATGGCAGGAGGCAGCTCTGCTAAGCCTTCATGGTCGTCCTCTGGAGGCTATTACCCACAAGTTTAACGAATATTCCCTGCTTGGATTTTTAACCGATCCTGGAGTTAGTCCCGCCCAATTAGCCGATTGCCTTGAGGAACAAGGCTGGAATCAGGCAGCAGTATTTATCTGTGAAAACCTTAGTTACTCTAATGAACAGATTAAGCAAGTTTCACTAGGCCAATTACGAGAAATCAACGCTTTTAATAATAGTGTGGTGGTGATCAAACGTGTTCCATAGTCCTGGTATTCCCGATAATATTTTTTTGCGGGGCAAGGTGCCGATGACTAAGCAGGAGATCCGGACAGTTACTTTAGCCAAGGGAAGAGTTGGCCTCAATTCTGTAGTTTACGATATTGGCTCGGGCACTGGCTCCTTAACTGTGGAAGCTGCCTTTTTGGCACGGGATGGTCAGGTATATGCCTTAGAGCGTTTAGCTGAAGGTATTAAGCTTACCTTAGCTAATATCCAGCAGTTCGACCTAAAGAATGCCCAAGTTATTGAAGCAGAAGCTCCCGCAGGAATGGCTGAGCTACCCCTAGCGGACTGTATTTTCATCGGAGGAAGTGGTGGTAAACTAGAGGAAATTTTGCAGGTATGCTGGACTAAGCTTACCCCAGGCGGAAGACTTGTGCTAAATGCAATTACTTTAGAGACACTTTGGCAGGCTGTGCAATTTCTGGAGCACAATGGGTTTGCCGAAGTTGAAACTGTTTCAATTACCGTAGCCAGGCTAAACAAAGTAGGCAGTATGCACATGTGGGAAGGGCTAAATCCCATCTACATAATAAGTGGCTCTAAGCCTGAGCATGGGAAAAATATAAAAAGAATAACCAACATTACAGAAAACTAACATTTATTTAAGGAGCAAGCAGATGAAGGGAAAATTATATGGCTTAGGAGTTGGACCTGGAGACCCGGAACTACTAACTATCAAAGCCCACCGTATTCTCCAAGAAGTAGACATAATCTATGTCCCTGTTTCCAAAACAGAGCAGGATAGTTTGGCACTATCTATTGTTAGACGGTATTTACCAGAGGATAAGCAAGTTGTAGAACTACATATGCCCATGACCCAGAACGAAGCAATATTAAATGCCTCTTGGGATGAAGGAGCAGAGCAACTTTTAACTGTTCTGCAAGTTGGGAAGCAGGTGGCCTTTTTAACTCTAGGGGACCCTTCCTTATTTAGTACATATACCTATTTAATGCACAAAATTAAACAAAAGGCACCTGAGATAACCATCGAAACCATTCCTGGAATAACCTCCTTGGCTGCCGCCGCTGCCCGAATTAACTTACCTCTGGCCGAAGGTGAGGAAAGGTTAACCATAGTTCCAGCGTTAAGGGATGTAGAGCAACTAAGGGATATTTTAGCTGAGAGTAACAATGTCGTTTTAATGAAGGTTTCCCGCCAGTATTCGGAAATAGTCCGGGTGCTGGAGGAAGAAGGATGCCTAACAGATGCAATCATGGTAACCCGTTGCGGCCAACCCCAGGAACGGATTGTCTATGATTTGCGACAAGCCCTTGGGGAGAAAATTGATTATATGTCCTTGATTATTGTTAAACAGGGGGTGCTAAGGTGAGTGTGTACTTTATCGGTGCAGGTCCGGGAGACCCGGATTTAATAACCATAAAAGGGGCTAGGCTGATTGAACAGGCAGATGTAATAATTTATGCCGGTTCATTAGTCAATGCTCTGGTACTGAGTCAGGCTAAGCAAGGTGCAGTAATCCATAATAGCGCTGCTCTAACCCTTGATGAGGTTATTGCGATTATTACTGGAGCTGTTGCCCAGGGCAAGACAGTAGCCCGGGTTCATACTGGTGACCCTAGTATCTACGGGGCAATAAAAGAACAAATTGATGCCTTGACCGAACGGGGCATAACTTGTGAAGTAATTCCCGGAGTTAGCTCTTTTGTGGCAGCAGCATCTAGAATTCAGAAGGAGTTCACCTTGCCGGGGGTAAGCCAGACTGTTATTTTAACCAGAGTGGAAGGACGGACAGAAGTGCCGGACAAGGAAAAACTTTCGGAATTGGCTAAACATCGGGCTAGCATGTGTATCTTCTTAAGTGTGCAGCTGATTGAAAAGGTTGTGGCAGAATTAGTAACGGGAGGGTATCCATGGACTACACCTATAGCGATAGTTCAAAAGGCTACTTGGCCTGATGAGCAAATAATTCAGGGTACTTTACAAACAATAGTCAGTTTGGTTAAGGATGCCAGGATTGGCAAAACAGCCATGATTATGGTGGGCGATTTTCTAGACAGTAATTATGAAAAGTCCAAACTCTACGACCCAGGCTTTGCTCATGAATATCGAGGGAGTAGTAACTAATGAAGTTAGCTGTCATTGCTTTGACTAAAGGCGGAGCCAAACTAGGCCAGAGAATCGCACTAGCTTACCCAGAACAAGTTGACTTATACCTAAACCCCCTAAATCAGCCGTTAAAGCAGCTTACGGAAAGGTTGTTTCCACAATATCAGGGCATAGTTTTTATTATGGCTCTGGGGATTGTGGTGAGAACAATTGCTCCTTTTCTCCAGGATAAACGCAAAGACCCGGCAGTAGTATGTTTAGATGAAGCTGGCACCTTTGTAATCAGTGTAGCCTCAGGACACCTTGGAGGGGCTAATAAGTTAACTATTCAGTTAGCTGAACTGCTAAGCGCTGCCCCGGTGATTACCACAGCCACCGATGTCCAGGGCAAAATAGCTTTTGATGTACTTGCTGTAGAGCAAGATTTACTGATTGAACCCTTTGAAAATCTTAGGCTATTGAATTCTGCTTTAGTCAACGGGGAGAAAATCGGTTTAATAAGCCAAATCCCAGCTGAAAAATTAGGGTATCAAAAGGACAGCCCCCGGTGGGCAGGCATAACTTATCACCCTTGGACAGAAAAATGGCCAGAGCAGTTAGCTACTAATGGCCACTACCAATATCCCTTTATGGTGATAATAACTAATCAGGAGCAACCAATTCCAGCTATTAAACAAGAGCCAGTAATACTGCACCTGCGGCCTAAGAACCTCATCGCCGGCATAGGCTGTCGCAAAGGTGTAAAGGCTGAGGTTATTATCTCAGCGATAAAGGATGCGTTAAACCAGGCGGGTAGAAGTGCACTAAGCTTGTGTAAATTAGCCTCAGTGGATATCAAACAAGCAGAACCCGGCTTGCTAGAAGCAGCCTTGAAATTAGGCTTACCTATAAAATTTTACCCAGCACTTGAACTGGATCAGTATTTAGAAAAGCATACTGAAATTAGCCAGTCAGAATATGTTAAAACACAGATAGGAGTAGGTGGAGTATGCGAGCCTGCAGCAATGCTGGCAGGGCATCAAACCACCCTTGTGCTGTCCAAAAGGAAGTATCAGGGTGTGACTGTAGCCTTAGCCGAGGAAAAATTATCGTAGTAGGTTTAGGTCCTGGGGACAAGGAGCATATGAGTGTCCGAGCTTTATCAGCACTGCAACAAGCCCAGGTTATTATTGGTTACAAAACTTATATCCAGCTTATTCAGGACTTAGTTGTGGACGGACAGGAGGTAGTTTCCTCGGCCATGACTAGAGAGGTTGAACGCAGCAAGCAAGCTGTGGACATAGCTCTCCAGGGCAAGCGGGTGGCTGTAGTAAGTAGCGGCGACCCTGGAGTTTATGGAATGGCTGGAATACTGCTAGAGGTGGTTAATGAGCAGGGCGTTCAGCATCAAATTGATGTGGAAATAGTCCCAGGGATTAGTGCTGCCAATGCGGCAGCTGCCTCCCTAGGCGCCCCTTTAATGCATGATTATGTTGTGCTGAGCTTAAGTGACTTGCTAACCCCTTGGGAACTAATCTTAAAACGCATTGAATGTGCAGCTATGGGGGACTTTGTGGTCACCATCTATAATCCGAAAAGCAAGAAAAGAGTAGAACAAATAAAAATACTTCAGGAAATAATGTTAAAATATAAAGCCCCTCAGACCCCGGTAGGTATTGTTCAAAATGCTAAGCGAGGGGACTTGGAGGTATTAAAGGTTTCCGATCTTAGCGGATTTACTGCAGAACACATTGATATGTTTTCCGTGATAATTATCGGTAATTCTCAAACCTATGTGCAGCATGGAAAAATCATCACACCCAGGGGGTATAAGCTATGATCCTGCTCCTCGGCGGCACCGGGGACAGCCGGGATTTAGCCGTTTTTCTTATTGCCGGTGGTCAAGAAATCATGCTAACCACCGTTACAGGATACGGTGCCCAATTGGCTGAGCAAACAGGGGTGCACTTGGTACTTTCTGGGGCCTTATCTCCGGCTCAGCTCCGGGCTTTAATAAGCAAGCATCAAATAAAAGCAATTGTGGATGCAACACATCCCTATGCCGAAGCAATATCGCACAATGCCATTGCCATAGCTGGTGAATGTTCCTTAAGTTATTGCCGCTACGAACGACAAAATACAGCAATTGAGGAGGAACCCTTGCTTTACCGGGTTAACTCCCTGGAAGAGGCTGCAAAGAAAGCTTCTGAGCTAGGAGATAATATCCTTCTAACCATTGGTAGTAAAGGTCTGGAAAAGTTCCTTCAGTCTCCGGATATCCAAGGCAAAAGGGTAATTGCCAGGGTTTTACCTGATCGGGAGGTAATAGGGAAGTGTTTGGAATTAGGCCTAACTGCCAAGGAGATTATTGCCATGCAGGGACCCTTTTCTAGGGAATTAAATCAGGCTATATACAGGCAGACGGCAACTACGGTGGTTGTTACCAAGGACGGTGGTACTACAGGGGGAACAGATACTAAGCTTAACGCAGCAATAGAAATGGGTATACCTGTGGTGTTAATACTCCGACCCAAGCTAGATTACCCACACAAGTGTACTACTTTTCAAGAGGTTTTAGATTTCTTAACTAAGGGGGAGAAACGATGAAAAACGGAGTTGTGGTATTGGGACATGGCAGCAAAACTATTGTGGATGAGGCTAACCTGGCTTTATATAAAGTTATTGACCTAGTTAAAACAAAGCTGGATACTCCACTCGTGGAAGCTGCATTTATGATGCGAGAGTCTGGCAAACAAAACCTGCAACAAGCTATCGATAAATTAGTAGAGCAGGGAGCCAGCAAAATTGTAGTCGCCCCATGGTTTTTGACTAACGGCTTACATATTCAACAGGATATTCCTGAAGAGCTGGCCGAAGCTAGAACTAGACATAATGAGAAGGTGGAAATAGCTTTTGCCCGCCATTTAGGACCTGATCCCCGGATTGTAGATGTACTAATGGATAGGATTGGGGAGATTAAGTAATGGATTATATTACCCATCCCAAGGCCATTGAACAAAAGAGCATGGAAATTATCAGTGAACTAATTGGTAACCTAGGGGTAACCCCTGAGCAAGAGAAAGTAATTAAACGAGTTGTGCACACCACCGGTGACCCTGAATATGCCAAGTTGGTAGTAGTCCACCCCGAGGCCATAGGCACAGGTCTTTCTGCCCTTAAAAAGGGCTGCAAAATATTCACTGATGTTAACATGGTCAAGATTGGCATTAACTCTAAACGCTTAACCGCATTAGGGGGAGAAGTCCATTGTTATATCAATCACCCTGAGGTTATTGCAGAAGCGGAACAAACCGGCCAAACCCGAGCTATGACTGCTATTGCCCGAGTCGCCCAAGAACTTGATGGAAACATATTGGCTATAGGCAACGCCCCAACGGCCTTGTTTGCTGTTTTGTCCGCTGTACGAGAGCTGGGTATCCGACCGGCGTTAATAGTTGGTATACCTGTAGGTTTCGTGGGGGCTGCTGAGTCCAAAGAAGCTTTAGTTGAGTCAGGAATACCTTATATTACTGTACGGGGCACTAAGGGTGGGAGTACCATTACTGTTTCGGTGATTAACGCTTTGCTATATATGACCTAGACAGTGTCTAACCGAACATTATGGTAAGGGGTGGGACACATGTTGAACATTCCAAGAATAGTAATCGCCGGAACTCATAGTGGGGTTGGTAAGACCACTGTGGCGACTGGACTTATGACAGCCCTAACTGCTGCAGGGCTGATAGTTCAAGGCTTTAAGGTAGGTCCTGACTATATTGACCCTAGTTATCATACCAAGGCAACCGGGCGACCCTCCAGGAATTTAGATACCTGGTTGCTAGGTGAAGAAGGTGTTCGCGAAATATTCCAACGTAATGTTAAGGGTGCTGATATAGCCGTAATCGAAGGCGTTATGGGTTTGTTTGATGGTTTTGGCAGCACCAGTGAGCTTGGTAGTACTGCTCATGTAGCGAAAGTACTACAGGCCCCGGTAATTATTATAGTGAATGCTAAATCTATGTCCAGAAGCATAGCTGCTTTACTTAAGGGGTACTGTGATTTAGACCCTGAAGTGCAGGTTAAAGGTTGCATTTTAAATCGAGTGAGCAGCCAGCGACATTTAGAGATTTTACAAGGGGCTATCCACAAATACAATCCGCTAGAAGTAGTGGGGAGTATTGCTGCCGATGCTATAGTACCTTGGCCGGAGCGACATTTGGGGTTGGTACCAATGTCGGAACAAGCAGCAACGGAGCATATTTTTCAGGAGTTAGGCAGGTTAGTTGCTGAAAAATTAAACCTTACCCTAATCAAAGAAATTGCCAATTCAGCTCCAACCCTGCAGAAGGTTCCCCAGGAAATATTTAAATCTACAATTAATAGTGGGGTTTCTAAACATAAAGTAAAAATAGCATATGCCTGGGACGAAGCTTTTAGCTTTTACTACCAAGATGGTTTAGACCTTTTGACCCATCTCGGAGTAGAATTAATTAAAGTAAGTCCGTTAAATGATGCCCAGTTACCTGCAGATATTAGTGGTTTAATTATTGGTGGCGGTTTTCCAGAATTGTTTTTAGCTAAACTTAGTGCTAATCACAGTTTCATGGCTAGTCTACGTCAATTTCACCAAACTGGTCTGCCTATTTATGCTGAATGTGGTGGATTAATGTACTTAACTGAGACTATTGAGAGCTTTAACCAGGAAACCTTTCCGATGGTTGGATTAATTCCAGGAAAGTGCCGGATGGAGAAGAGTTTAGCCGCTCTTGGATATTATCAAGGCATTGCCCTCCAGGATAACCTATTATGCCCAAAAGCAACTCAAGTCAAAGGTCATGAGTTTCACTACTCAAAACTAGAAGGAATACCCCAGGATTTTCCCTGGGCCTTTGGTCTCCAAAAAGGCAATACTACGCCCCTACGCCAGGAGGGCTTCGCTAGAGATAATGTTTTGGCCGCATACCTCCATATGCATTTTGCAGGCCTTCCAAAACTAGCAGAAGCTTTTATCCAGCGCTGTGTAGCTTATGCTGCGCGCCAAAATATATAAAGCTAAAGGGAAGGAGTAACCCAATGGAGCAGCTAGGGTTAATTCAAGTTTATACCGGAAGAGGTAAGGGCAAAACTACTGCCGCCCTTGGTTTGGCCATTCGGGCTATCGGTCATGGACTTAAGGTAGAAATAATTCAATTTCTCAAAGGAAGTAGTTATTCCGGTGAATTATTTACCGCTCAGCGGTTGTTTCCTCAAATGCAAATTACCCAGTTTGGGTGGGGGTGTCCTTTGAGTAGTCTCATCCGCAGTGGTCAGACCAAGTGCAAAAAATGTGGAGAATGTTTTAGTAAAAATCGGGACAGAGAGAATAATCTAGCCAGACCTGCACTAGAGTATGCGCAAAAGCTAATTAAGGAGCAAAACTGTGATATACTGATTCTAGATGAAATTAGCCATCCCTTACGCCATAATTTACTGGACGCCTTTGAAATATGTAACCTACTAAAAACAAAACCAGCTAATTTAGAACTAGTGCTGACTGGGAGAGATATGCCCCCCGAAATTCTGGCAATTGCTGATCTTGTTACCGAGGCTGTCCCCGTAAAACATCCCTTTCAAGTGGGCGTGGATAGCAGACGCGGTATTGAATATTAAATTATTAAAAGAGAGGAGTGGTTACCATGGAAAAAATACTGTTACCTACAGATGGTTCTGAACATTCCCTCAAGGCTGCCCGTTATGCCAGGAAACTATTGGAACGAAGCCCTTTAAGCAGTCTAACTATCTTGCATGTCAGTGATATTCCGAAAGAGGTTTTAGCTCACGGTTATATGTTAGAAGTTACAATCGATCCCCAAGTAATTAAAGATTTAACTGAAACCCAGAAAGAGCAAGCAATTAATGTAACCAAAAAAGAATTTATGAATGGAAACTTTCGCATAGATATCCTGAATCAATTGGGTAACCCTGTACAAATTATCTGTGATTTAGTGGAGAAAGAAGGGTATGACCTGATTATTATGGGTAGTCGGGGACTTGGCGAGCTTAAAGGAATATTACTAGGTAGTGTTAGCGATCGGGTATCCCACTTGGCCAAATGCCCGGTATTAATTGTCAAGTGAGCAATGAAATTAATACAACATGTAAATGCTTATTAATAATTAATTCAGAGTTGGGAGGACAGTCGTCTTCCCTCTCTTTTTTTATAGGCTAGACGGTTAACTCAAAAAAAACAGGATATACTAAAAATAACTGTTTTTTGTATAAAGAGGTTTTGGGAGGCTAAGTTATGAGATCTAGATATAAACAAACTACGTATATCAAGGGAATAGCTAGTGCTGCAGTCCGGTTATTACTATTTATCACTATTGGAGTTATATTGTTTAAGTTAAAGGTTAATTTCTATTTGGCAGTTTTACTAGCCTGGTTGTTAGTAGCACTACTGCCAGCTGTTGTTAAACCTAAAGAGAAAGTAATTCAGGGTATGCAATACTTGATTAAAGATAAGGCCGCAGTGAAGGCCTTTGCTCGGACTGCCCTGATTGTCGGGTTATTCTCATTTCTAGCCAATACAAGTTTAAGATACTATTTTTGGGGGATAGCAGCAATTAATTTACTCTTTGCCGGGATTATCGCCTACAGGCTTTATCGTACACCACAAACCCAAAGCCAAAGCTGAGCGGTTTCACTATCTAAAGTTACTTACCGCTCGTTGATCTGTGGCCACCTGCCGGAGAATAGAAAGTTCCTCCAAGGCCAGTCCAGTACCTCTAGCCACACAAGTGAGGGGATCTTCGGCGATAACAACAGGTATGGATAGGTGTTTGCTCAAATGCCGGTCAATATTTTTTAATAAAGCTCCACCACCAACCAGAATCATACCTCGATCCATAATATCGGAGGCTAATTCGGGAGGGGCTTTTTCAATGCAAGTCTGTACCACCTCGGTAATTAAGTTTACATCCTCCTGTAGGGCTAAGCTAATTTCTTCAGCATCAACTTCTATCCTCACCGGTAATCCGGTAGCCAAATTACGCCCTTTGACCATTAAACCTTTTCCTTTAGGCGGATCAGTAGCATAACCAATATCTTGTTTAATTTTTTCTGCCGTGCCTTCACCAATTTCTAAATTATATTTACGTTTTAAATATCGCACAATGGAAGAATTCATTTTATCCCCACCCATCCGGATAGAACGGCCAATAACCACATCGTTCATGGCAATTATAGCCACCTCGGTGGTACCCCCGCCAATATCAACCACCATACAACCTTTAGGGTCACTCACCTTTAGTCCTGCTCCTAAAGCAGCTGCTAGAGGCTCCTCCACTAGAAATGCTTCTTTGGCTCCTGCTTGAAGAGCAGCTTCCACCACTGCTCTTTTTTCAACCTGGGTAACTCCTAACGGGATACCGATTAAAACTCGAGGTTTAAAAAAGGTTCGACCGTTTACAGCCTTGGAAATAAAATATTTTAACATACTTCTAGTTGTATTAAAGTCGGCAATTGCTCCTTCTCTAAGGGGTCTGATAGCGGTAATGTTATTAGCAGTACGACCAATCATTTCCTTGGCCTCACTGCCAACGGCAAGTATTTCACCGGTATGAGCACGAATGGCTACGACGGAAGGCTCTTGGAGCACAATACCTTTGCCTTTTAAATAAACTAGGGTATTAGCTGTACCCAGGTCAATACCAATGTTTTTAACTATTCCAATACTAGGTGCAAATTGAGCTTGAATTCTCTTCATAGTTATATTCTCCTTCTCAATATCTCAATTTAGTTATAGTATGATGATAAGTACGCAACAACATTCGCAAAAATCTCCTAATTTATTGAGCAATTATCCTATGGTATAATAATAATAAGGATGGTGAGCAGAAATGGCTAATTACAATCTTGATAAAACCTGGGATGTTGCCAAATTTAATTTAAAGAATTGTGATCCTCTGGAAGTAGCCCGTAAGGCCAAGGTTGAATATGACCAACTTTCCAAAACATTCAAATTACCGTTTCTAGGGAATATCTATTCAATAAAATTTCCCGAGGGAGCAGTAAATGCGCTAAATGGGAATGAGGAAGTATCACTAACTAACCAGATTTTAATGCTACATTATCTTACAACAGCTGATGGTCAGCCTCTGGTAAACAATTGGATATCTTTTAAAGAACTTCCAGATGGAGCAATTTATAATGATCCCTTTACTCGTAGGACAATAAAACCAATGTTGGATACATTTTCGGATAATCCGGAAAAACTAGTGCGTTTAGCTGAGGAAATGGGAGGAAAGGCTAGAGACATTGGGGATATTAGTGTTACTCTGCCTGTTTTTCCCCAAGTTGCTATAACCTACGTGATCTGGGAGGGTGACGATGAATTCCCGGCTACAGGCACTGTGTTGTTTGATGGTTCAGCGAAATCATACCTTCCTACTGAAGATTATGCCTTGCTTTCAAGTACTATTATCTGGGAGTTAAAGGGTAAGCTGAAAAGAACTAGTGGTGAAAAGCAAGGTGCAAATAATTAAGATTAATATTATTCAGATTAATATTATTAAGTAAAGCCCATCCCCAAAAAGGATGAGCTTTACTTACTTATTTAGTAAGTAATATATTTAACTAAAAGAACATAGTTATGTTTTATGAAGTTTAAGTGGGATGGTAAAATCTACATTATATCACGAAGTCTGGCAGGAAGGAGCAAATATATGTTGAATATATAAAATAATAACAAATTATTTAGAGGGGAGGGCTGACATGAAAACTAGAACACAATCCATAAATGATATTGAGCAGATAGATAAGCTAGAACCTTTACGCTGGGCCTACGGACATAATAAACTGGTTTTACTTATTCGGGATCCACAATGCTTATTTGTTTATTGGGAGATAACTCCGGAGCTTAGAGCAATGATTGAACTACATTTTGAAATTCCTTGGGAACAAGCCCAATTGTCCGCTCGTGTGCTAGTTGACCTAGATGGATACGGTCAGTCCTTGAAAATAGTTAGTGAAACTGCGATTAATAGATTGGCTGATAACTGGTACTTCCCCGTAGAAAGTGGCAGACGCTTTCAGGTTATCTTAGGTTTACGCAGCATTTCAGGAGATTTCATTCCATTACTGGAATCTAATCTGATAGAACTTGGTGACAATTTAGAACACCCGACGTTAATACCAATTAAACAAGCAAGCGGTTGGGCAAATCAATCAGTGGCAGCTCCAATAACTTCCAGAGGAAATGATTATCCACTAGGCATATATAGTGCTTCTCACCTAATAAAGTAACAATATTCAGCTAGGGTAATGTATTTATTAGTTAATTTTAGACACAGCCAAATTAGAAGGGAGCATTATTAATGGCAGGATATGTAGCTATAGTTCTGCACGCCCACTTGCCCTTTGTTTATCACCCTAATGAGGAAAACGTACTCGAAGAAAGATGGCTTTTTGAAGCACTAAATGATTGTTACTTGCCTTTATTGGAAGTGTTAGAAAACCTATATAGGGACGGAATTGATTATCAAATTACTATATCCATGTCTCCTCCATTAGTAGCCATGCTGGAAAACCCCAAGCTTAAAGAAAGATACCTGGATTTTTTAGATAATCTTATCAAGCTTTCCGCAAAAGAGGTAGAGCGGACCAAGGATGATGAGCGATTCGCTTATCTTGCTGAAATGTATAGAGCTAGATTTGTGAACCTTAAACACAGGTTTGTCCATACTTATGGAATGGACTTAATTAAACCTTTTCGGCAACTTATGGAAAATAGTTGTCTAGAAATAATTACCTGTGCCGGTACTCATGGTTTTTTACCTTTAGTACTAACTGATGAAGCAGTTAGAGCACAGGTTGGTACTGCTGTAGACCAACATATCCAACACTTTGGTCGTCCACCTCTAGGAATGTGGTTGCCAGAATGTGGATACCGCCCAGGAATTGACCTAATCTTAAAGGAATTTGGTATTGAATACTTTATTTTAGATAGTCATGGAATTAATCAGGGAATACCCAAGCCCTCAAACGGAGTATATAACCCAGTGTCTACCTTAAACGGACTAGGTGTCTTTGGCAGAGACCCGGAATCCGCTAACCAGGTTTGGAGTACTCTCGCCGGCTACCCTGGAGATGTTGATTACCTTGAATACTACCGGGATATTGGCTGGGACCTTCCCTACGAATACCTGAAACCCCATATGCACCCAGCAGGCTTTAGGCATAACACTGGAATAAAATATTATCGGATAACCGGAGCTGGTAAACATCGGGAACCGTATAATCCTGCCTGGGCAATAGAAAAGACTGCACTACAGGCTGGGCACTTTGTGGAATCTCGGATACAACAAATTGATAACTTAAAGGGTCAGACCACCCAACCACCGATTGTGCTATGTCCCTATGATGCCGAATTATTTGGGCATTGGTGGTATGAAGGACCTCGTTGGCTAGACTTTTTAATCAGGAAAAGTGCCTGTGATCAGCAAACTTACCGTCTGACTACACCAGGGAAGTATCTAACAGCTCATGGTGCGGGTTCCAAGACTAGATTATTCCTATCTAGTTGGGGTGAAGATGGGTTTAGTAAAGTATGGCTAAACCCAAGTAATGACTGGATGTACAGGCATCTGCATAAGGCCGAGGAAAGAATGCAACAATTAGTTGCGACTAACCAGTCTCCCAGCCCTCTGGAGGAACGGGCTTTAAAGCAAGCTGGTAGAGAGCTTCTGTTAGCTCAAAGTAGTGATTGGGCCTTTATTATGAAAACAGGAACCACAGTTGAGTATGCCGAACGACGTTTTAAGGAGCATATCGCCAGATTTAGTTATTTATATAATCGTTTAATGGGTAAGGACCTAGAGGATCAAGCCTTAAAAACAATTGAAGAACAAGATGCGATTTTTCCTCAGTTGAACTATAAATATTGGTTTAAGCCAGGAGCTTATGCACCCGTTAGTCCAAAAAATGCAGCAAAACGTAAGCTATTAATGTTATCTTGGGAATTTCCCCCTAAAACTATTGGTGGATTGGCTCGACATGTTGATGATCTTTCTAAAGCACTTGTGCAACAGGGAGAGGAGGTGCATGTTTTAACTTCCGCTTCATCAGGTTATCCCTCTAGGGAAGTTGTAGCTGGAGTCGTTGTTCATCGCCTTAATACAAAGGGCGATGAAGGGAAGGACTTTTTACAGTGGGTATTTTACCTTAACCTAGCAATGATTGACTATACCCAAAACCTATTTTCGTTAGAAGGTCCATTTCAACTAATCCATGCACATGACTGGCTGGTTGCTTATGCTGCTGAGGCCATCAAGAAAAAGCACTCCCTACCTTTAATTGCTACAATTCATGCTACTGAACACGGACGGAATCATGGCATTAACAACCCGTTACAAAGCAAAATTAGTAGTGTGGAGTGGAAGCTTACCTATGAGGCTTGGCGGGTAATTTGCTGTAGTAAGTATATGTTTAGCGAAATTTCCCACGGTTTTCAGCTACCTACTGGAAAATTAGATATTATACCGAATGGAGTTAATGTAGCTAATGTTCGCCCATCTTTTATAGACCCACTAATCCGGCAAAAGTATGCTAACAATGATGAAAAGCTAATCATCTACGTAGGCCGATTAGTTATCGAAAAAGGTGTGCAAGTATTAATCGATTCCTTAGTAAAACTTAGAAAAAATTATCATGGCTTCAAATGCCTGATAGCTGGAAAAGGACCGATGAGTGATGAACTTAACCGACAAGTATATTATCTAGGTCTAGAAACCCATGTAATTTTTCTAGGATTTGTAGATGACGATACCCGCAACCAACTCTTAGCAGTGTCAGACGTTGCTGTATTTCCTAGCCTATACGAGCCTTTTGGCATCGTTGCTTTGGAAGCTATGGCAGCTCGGATTTCGGTTGTAGTATCTAATACCGGAGGGTTAGGTGAAATAATTTCTAACCGGGAAAATGGTCTCAAGGTTACACCGGGTGACTGTGAAGCACTAGCTCAGGCAATCTTGGAACTATTTACAAATAACGCCTTAACCAAACAAATAATTGAGCAAGCCTGGGAAGAAGTGAACACAGTTTACCATTGGGATGTAATCGCCAAACAGACAACAGCCGTTTATGAACAAGTACAAAGGGAGGCTGCTACTGGAAAAAACTGTGGTTGAGCAATAATTTTTAAGCAAAGGAGTGTTGTTCCATGAAAGCAGTTATTATGGCCGGAGGTAAAGGAACTAGGCTGCGCCCCCTGACCTGTAACCAACCGAAACCTATGGTTCCATTACTAAATAAACCAGTAATGGAATACGCAATTAACTTACTTAAACAACATGGGATAACAGAAATTGCGGTAACCCTGCAATATTTACCAGAAAGAATCTGGGACTACTTTGGAGATGGTTCGGGATGGGGTGTTAATTTACAGTATTTTGAAGAGAAAACACCACTAGGAACTGCCGGAAGTGTAAAAAATGCGGAAGCATTTTTAGATGAGCCATTTTTAGTTATAAGTGGGGATGGCTTGACCGATATCGACCTTACAGCTGCGATAGCTTATCATCAAAATAAAAGTGCAAGTGCTACACTTGTACTCACTAGGGTGGAAACTCCTTTGGAATATGGGGTAGTTATTACCGATGATAGTGGTAAAATTAGTAGGTTCTTGGAGAAGCCAAGTTGGGGTGAGGTATTTAGCGATACAGTGAACACTGGTATTTATATCTTAGAACCAAATGTTTTTGAATATATTCCCAAGGAAACCTTCTATGATTTTAGTAAGGACGTTTTTCCCTTGCTGCTCAATGCCGGTGCCCCGTTATTTGGCTATATTGCTGCAGGCTACTGGTCAGATATTGGCAATTTAGCCCAGTACCGCCAGACTCAATTTGATATGCTAGATGGCTTGATTGCTGTTCAAATTGCCGGACAAGAGATTAGTCCTGGTGTTTGGGTAGGAGAGGGCACCCACTTGGATAAAGTAGATACTGAAATAACCGCACCGATATTTATAGGTACAAACACCCATATCGAAGCAGGGGCTAAAATCGGGGAATATACTATCCTAGGCAATGACAATATCGTTCGCTCAGGTGCCTCAATTAAACGCACGGTAATTTGGAATAATTGCTATTTAGATAATGAGATTGAACTTAGAGGGGCAACTATTGGGAATCAAGTTACCCTAAAGTCCAATGCAGCGGCTTTTGAAGGCTCAGTAGTTGGAAAAGGCTGTTCTATCGGTGCTAGAAGTATTCTTAAATCAAATGTCAAGGTTTGGCCGGACAAAGAGATTGAAGAAAGCTCGATAGTACATACTTCTTTGGTATGGGGAGATAAGCAAGCAAAGAACATTTTTGGGCAGACAGGAGTTAGCGGAATTGCTAACGTGGATATCACCCCTGACTTTGCAGCAAAGCTAGCCGCCGCTTATGGAGCGACTCTCAATCATGGTACAAAAATCGCAATTAGCGGAGATGAACATCCCTTTACCAATGTAATAAAAAAATCCCTAATTGCTGGCTTGCTATCTGCTGGGGTGGAAACGCTGGATTTAGGTGAATCTGTTACTCCAGTGACTAGATTTGCCGTGAAAAACTTAAAAGCTGATGGTGGCATACATGTTAGATTAATCCATCCACATACAGGACATATGATGTTAATTGAGTTTCTAGATGCCAACGGAATTAATATTGATAAGAATACAGAACGTAAAATAGAAAATGCCTATATCCAAGAGGATTTCCGTCGGGCTAACCTCGATGCCATCATTGGCGGCAAGATTATTCCACGTATTAAAGAGTCCTATGTACTCAAGCTGTTTGACAAGGTGGACACAGTTGCTATTAAGAAGCGTAAGCCTAAAATTGTCCTAGAGATGGAAAACGGTGTACTCATGCAGCTAACTTCACAGGTAATGGCCAAACTAGACTGTCAGTTGATAACAATCACCACTAAAGAAAATTCTCTGATAGACATAGCCAAACTAGTTAAAGATTATCAAGCTGATTTGGGAATCCGATTGGACCAGAATAGTGAACAGGCCGTTTTCATTAGCAATGATGGTAGAATTGTTAAAGAGGAAATGTTATTAGCATTGTTAGTACTCATTAACTTCCAAATGCGCAAGGAAAAAATTATGGCAGTTCCGATAACTGCCTCGGAAGTAATGGAAAAAATTGCAGCTTCCTGGGATGGTCAAATCGTCAGAACCAAGGCTAATCCTCGCGCTCTCATGTGTGCTTCTGATCACGAGGAGTTCCATGCCTTATTTGATGCTTTATATGCTCTAGTTATTATTTTAGAGAATCTAGCGGTTAACAATAGTACCTTTAGTCAGATTATGGATGCCATTCCTGATTTTCACCTAGAACAAGCTAAAGTACAGTGTTCGTGGGCGGACAAAGGCAAGGTTATGCGTAAATTAATCGAAGATACAGCTAGTCTACCAGTGGAATTAGTTGACGGGGTCAAGGTTTATCACCAAGATGGTTGGACATTGGTGCTGCCAGATTCGGATGAACCAATGTTCCGAGTGTTAAGTGAGGCATCCACTCAAGAGGTGGCCAGAGAACTGGCGGTAAGTTATGCGGAAAAAATCAATTCCTATAAGACTCAATCCTAGGCATTTAAGATTAAACCCGTAATAATAAACAACCGGTTGGGACAAAATATTTGTCTTAACCGGTTGTTATAATGTTAATTTTAATCCATGCTTTTTGCTTTATAATGATCAACCTCGCATTGTTCAAGAACTTCTTGGTCTATTTTGTTGTCACGGTAGGAAACCTGACAAGAATCATAAGTCACTAAACCTAGTTTTTCAAGAATGACTGCAATTTTCAGGGCAAAGCTTAACAATGCTATAGTTAAGAAAACTAGATAAAAATGACCTAGACCGGCGGCAATACCCAAACCGGCAGCAGCCCATATGTTGGTAGCAGTGGTAAGACCGCGAATATCACCATGTCCTTCCTTCCAGATAACCCCCGCCCCTAGAAAACCTATGCCAGAGACTATTTGGGCTGCTAACCGCAGAGGATCCATCGATCGAGTACCAACAAAATCTTCAACTCCATAAGCGGAAATTATCGTCAGACAGGCAGAAGCAATACAAACTAAGGCATGGGTACGGATTCCTGCTGGTTTCCGACTTTTTGTGCGTTCAAAACCAATAATGGCCCCTGCAAGCATGGCAATTAACATTCTAAGCGTAATTTCTACATAAGAAAGGCCCATAATCTCACCACCTTAACTTGAAAGTATAAACATCTTAACTTTCTTCGACATCAAATGACAAAATCCTTCTGCAGCAATCCATTGGCTGATTGCGGTTATTGAGAATATTGACACTAATGCGGGTATATGGTAACATAAAAAAGTTAATAACACACTAATATAACTGCACTTGGCGCAAGCCAAGTTTTCTTTATGAGTTTATTGGTATTCAATGGAAGAAGGAAAGTTTCTTTAGATAAGCAGGTGAAATGATGAAAATAGGTGTAGACATTGATGGAGTAATTGCAGATTCACTAAGTGTTTGGATTAATGAACTTAATCGGCATTTTGCTCAGGACAAAAAACGAGAAGATATGATTTATTACCAATTTGAAAAGATATACAATGTTACTTGGGAAGAAATGGATAGCTTTTTCAGGACTAATCAAGAAATACTGCTGACCAACTTAGCCCCAATAGAACAAGCTGCCGATATAATTACCCGTTTAAATGACAAGCATGAGGTATTACTAATTACAGCTAGACCAGAACAATACCGAACTATAACCGAAAGTTGGTTACTTAACCAAAGGATAATATATCACAATTTAGTTATGACCAATTTTAACGATAAAAGCTTATATTGTAAGTCGTTACAGGTTGATATATTTATTGAAGACTCTCTGGAAAATGCCCTATCCATATGTCAGCAAGGTATCCCGGTTATTCTTTTTGATGCTCCATACAATCAGGGCTCATTACCCAAAGGCGTTATTCGTACAAAGAATTGGCAAGAAATTTATTATATTATCGGTAAACATACAAAAATGTTTTATATTGCTTCCCCAGGCAGGGATTTAACTTTTAAGGAAGAATAAAAAAGGTAAACTATACCATTTTAACCATTAACTGTAGGGGGCTAAAGATATGGATTGGCTGATTTTAACTATTACCATATTATGTACGGGAGTAATTCTATATTTCTACTATCAAAATCAGCAAATCAGCCAAGCGGAACAAAGCAAAACCATTAGAGTTGAACAAACAACAAATCAATTAGAACTGGAAAGACTAAAAAAAGAACGTCAAGAAAAACAAATACTTGAAAAACAACGTGCTGCTGAAGAAGAGTCCATGCTAAGGTTAGGTCAGGCAATTGAACCAGTTTTAGCTAGTTTTCTGGCTGAACATGAATGGAAAAATTGGTTTAGTCATCTCCAAGATGCGGAAACCTTACTTAAAGGTCAGATTATCACGGTACAAGAACTACTTCAGCACAATATCAGCCGAAGCTTCCCGGATGGTACAAGCTATAGAGTGGGTTTAATTAAACAAATGCCTGAGAGTGAATTCAGCCTTTCACCGGAAAAAGTGGAAGCGTTGCAGGATTACTTTGTTAGTTTTTTGGAACTCTCTTCCCAATTAAAGAGCAAAGGGATCTTCGTTGATAAATTACAATTACATAAAGCATTGGAAGAAGAAATTATGAAAAAGTACCAGCTTACAGTATAGTATCAGCACATAAATATGCTTTTGGTAATATCCTGGGAGAGGTAGAATGCTCTCCTATTTTTATTATTTATAAATTTTCTTGCAATACAGGTGATTTTATGATGTAATATATTCTGTGATTTGAAAGGAAGTGGCAAACATGACCAAAATTAATAACCAAAATCATACTCCGGTTTTTGATGCCGTTAAAAAGTATGTTACTGACGATATATTACCCTTTCATGTTCCTGGGCACAAACAAGGCAGGGGACTTAAAGAATTTTGTGATTTTGTAGGCAAAGATCTCATGGCAATAGATCTCACCTGCTTTGAGGGAACTGATAATATTTGCAACCCTTTAGATGTAATTAAAGAAGCCCAAGAATTAGCTGCAAAGGCTTATGGAGCAGACCATGCTTTCTTTTTAGTAAATGGAACTACTTCTGGGATTCAAGCTATGATAATGAGTGTATGTAAACCAGGAGATAAAATCATCTTACCTCGTAACGCTCATAAATCAGCCATAGGTGGAATTATCCTTAGCGGTGCTGTACCCATCTATATTCAACCCGAGGTTTGTTCCCAACATGGGATTGCTTTGACCGTAACTCCGGAAAAGGTTAAAGCTGCATTAGAACAACATCCCGACGCAAAAGGCGTATTTATTGTCAATCCTACCTATTATGGTTATGCCTCTGATCTTAAAGCAATTGTAGATATTGCTCATGATTTTGATGTTCCTGTTCTTGTAGACGAGGCTCATGGTGCCCATTTATCCTTTCATCGACAACTGCCCATTTCGGCTATGCAGGCCGGTGCAGATATGAGTGCCGCTAGTACTCATAAACTTGTTGGCTCGTTAACCCAAAGCTCACTATTATTACTTAGAGAAGGATTTGTCAACCCAAAGAGAGTAAAAGGGGTATTGAACTTGTCCCAAACCACCAGTCCTTCTTATATTTTATTAGCTTCAATAGATGTAGCTAGAAAACAAATGGCTCTTCAAGGTAAGCAGTTACTGGAACGCACCTTGAATTTAGCAGATATGGCTAGGCGTAAATTGAA
The DNA here is from genome assembly GCA_049302075.1 of Carboxydocellales bacterium. Taxonomy (GTDB): domain Bacteria; phylum Bacillota; order Carboxydocellales; family JAJZTU01; genus JBAQLS01. The sequence continues at coordinate 39,558 of JBAQLS010000018.1, forward strand.
GAAAATTGAGGGACTGCAGGTCTTAGGTGAGGAAATGTTAGCTAATACAGGGTGTTATGCCTGGGATCCTACCAAGCTTGCGATTAATGTGCGTAAATTAGGGCTTTCTGGATTTGATGTAGAGAAAATTCTACGCCGGGAATATGGAATCCAGGTAGAACTAGCAGACCTTTATAATGTGCTGTTTTTGTTTTCAATTGGGGATAACCAAGCAACGGTCAGCAGGTTATTGGTAGCTATGGAGGCTATTGCTTCTGGTCAAAAACTTAAAAATATAACCAAAATTGGCACACATTTGCCGGCAACTTCCGAACTAGTGTTTACTCCTCAAGTAGCTTTTTATAGTGATACCAGAATTGTTAAATTAGAAGAAGCGGAAGGAGAAATAGCGGCCGAGATGATTATGGCCTATCCTCCGGGAATTCCCATACTCTGTCCAGGGGAACGAATTACTCCAGAAATCATCGAATATGTACGAGTTTTAAAACAAGAAAATTGTCAGCTTCAAGGAACTGAGGATCCCTATATGGAACAGATAAAAGTACTTACCCGGCATTTTGTAGTTGTCCAGCCCAATAATGTTGCCGAAACAGCCGGATAAGTGACTCGCGTAGCTAATAATATTATTTTTCATACCACATTAGAAAAAGCATCTTCGAAAAGCCTACTGGCTTCGAAGATGCTTTTTCTAATGTGGTATTGACTGGTAAATAAGGGGAGTTAAAAACATTTAGAGCTAGAAGCAGGTGAAAGTTGTTCAATTACTATTTGGCCATGCACAATTTTTGCCATTTCAGGTACGGAAGCAAGTTGGACTAATTCATCATCAGGTGCCCGACTGAGTGATTGAGCAATACGGATTTGGTTTGGTTTAAGATTATAAGCAGTTATAGTAGCTGAGGTATCACCGGAGGCTCCTGCGTGGGCTATTCCCCGTAAAATTCCCATAATAATAATATTTCCACCTGCGATAACATCTGCCCCGGGATTAACATCCCCTAGTATTACCACATTGCCAGGGTGGAGAATCTTTTGTCCGGAACGCAAGTTGTGTTTTACTAGTAAAGTTGTTTGTTGTAACTCTTTAACTGTTAAACCCTGGGTTACAATTAGGGGATTTTCTTGCTGTTCACCTTTGCCTTCAGGCTGAATGTATTTTTTTGCAGACACTTGTTTTTGTGAGTTGGTATAATTTAGCAGGCTGGTCTGGAGTTCTATCCGTTGGTCAGAAGCCGTTGGTTTAGTATTATCTGAATTATGCTTCGCTGGATTGGCAGGGAAGGGTATTTCCGGGTCGTAGACAAGCCCATGAGCAGTACAATAAGCCTGTAGCTCTTGGGTAACGGTAGGATTAAAGAGAGCATTGTCAATTTGGAAAGTAAACTTAGCGCCTTTAAAGAAACCCTTGGAACTTTCTATTTTTTGTTGAAGGTTTGCTCTAAGTTCTCCAATATCACGGGTTCCGTCCATGGTAATAACAAGTCCATGACGGGTTCCCTTGATTTGTACAATATCCTTACTCATTAAGATTACCTCCCGGGATTCGATAAAATTATATATATTCAGCTTTATTCGTGATTTAAACCTGCTATTCCTGCCTTAAATTAGGAAAGATTTCGACCCTAACCGAAAAAACATCGGAGTTTATCAGTAAAGCAGGTAAATAGATATAACTGTAGAATTATAAATACTAGAAATCAAAACACTCTGGTTTTTAAGTGGGGAGGGAAACTTGTGAATCTGGTGGAAATGGTAAAACGGACCGAGTTTGACTGGGATGTTTTGCTGAATTGCACATCAAGTGCTATTGTCGTTCTTGATTGGGAACAGAAGATTGTAGCCACAAATAATGTTGCCGATAAATTATTTCCTATTGAGAGTGGATTGCTGGGTAAACAGGTTGACAAAATATTTAATTTTCTTCAACTAGAACGTATCCTTGCTAGCGGAAGTAGCTGGACTGAACAACCAGTTGTAATCGGTGCAATGCGCTATTCTCTAAATTATGTGCCGATTATTGAGAATAAACAGGTAGTAGGCGGAGTCTTTTCCTTCGGAGAGGAAGCCTTAGCTAATAAAGAGACATCCTATGAAGATGTTCTTGAAGTACTTAAATCTGTAAATGCCATTGTGGATTTAGCCTATGATGGAATCATTGTACTTGATGCCAACGGGACTATAACCATGGTTAACCAATCCTTTGCAGACTTCTTTGGGGTAAACGCTCAAGAGATGATTGGCAAGCATGTGAATCAGGCCTACACCAATTCCAATCTTTCCAAACAAAAAGAAACCAATCCCAAGGAAAAGGATTACAATCCTAATGCTAAGTACGATTTAAATAGCATTGTCGGGGAAAGTGAGCAAATAGATGGTCTAAAAGAAACAGTAAATCGGGTTGCTCCACGGAGTTCTAATGTGCTAATTAGGGGGGAGAGCGGCACGGGTAAAGAGCTGTTTGCCCATGCCATTCACTCTGCTAGTAATCGTAGATATGGACCGTTTATCAAAGTAAATTGTGCAGCAATTCCTGAGAACCTGCTTGAATCTGAGCTGTTTGGTTATGAGGAAGGTGCCTTTACAGGAGCGAGAAAAGGTGGACAAGTTGGTAAATTTGAGCTGGCCCATAAAGGGACTATTTTTCTGGATGAAATAGGTGATATGTCCCTACCAATGCAGGCTAAATTACTTCGAGTTTTACAAGAAAGAGAAATTGAACCTTTAGGTAGTTATAAGGCTAAAAAGGTGGATGTTCGAATTGTTGCTGCGACTAATGTCAATTTAGAAGCACAAGTCCGGGAAAATAAATTCAGAGAAGACCTGTATTATCGTTTAAACGTAGTTAGCATCCATATTCCTCCTTTAAGAGAGCGACAGGATGATATTGATGTGCTGATAAATTATTTAGTAGAAAAATATAACCGGGAATTTAGTCTTAATTTAAATGGTTTATCGCCAGAGGTTCGAGAACTTTTTCTAAGTTACGAATGGCCAGGAAATATTCGAGAGTTAAAAAATGTTATCGAGAGAGCTTTTAATATTGTTACTGGGAAATATATTTTACCAAGTCATTTACCTCAATATCTAGTCAATGCAATGGAGGCAAATAATGATAAATTTATTGCAGTTGATAAAAAAACTATAAGCCTTGGGGTAAAAGAATCAATTGGCAAACAATCGCTGAATGAAATAATGGAAAGCCTGGAACAAGAGGTCATTCAGCAGGCTCTTAGCATATCCAAAGGGAACAAAGCTCTAGCAGCTAATCTTTTGGGAATATCCCGTCCGGGTTTATACAAAAAAATGCTAAAATTACACATGGATTTATGATGTGTAAATATAAGAAAGCTGTGTAAACGATTGTTAACACATGCCATGACGCCATGTCACATATGATGCGATGGTATATTCGACATTAAGCGACTTATCCATGTGTTTATTATGGTGACGCTTACATCCTTTTACTATTTATTTCGATGTTTCTGCAAACATGCCATTCGAGGAAATAATCCGACAATTCAGCGTACTTATATTACCGCTAGGGGCTTATGTCGGATAAATGGCGTGATTTTTGCATTAATACATTTTGCACCAGCAATCATAAAATCAATCTGGGGGAGGGGAGACGATTAAAAGGTATGTTTTGGGTATAGCTAGTTGTAAAATAAAGAGAACAGCTAGCGATAATGCCACAAAACGGAGAGTACTATGCAAACTGTAAGACAAAACAAAAGTGTATTAAAAAAGACAAAGGAGGAAAAGGAACTTGAATATTCTTGTACTCATGAAACAAACCTTTGACACTGAAACTAAGATTAGTTTAGATGCTAACGGTAAAATTGATGAAGCAGGTGTAAACTTCGTTGTTAACCCTTATTGTGAATTTGCTGTTGAGGAGGCACTGCGGATTAAGGAAAGACTGGGAAGTGGAGAAGTTACTGTACTTTCTGTAGGTCCAGAAAGAGCAGAAGTCGCCATTCGCCAATGTTTAGCTATGGGGGCTGATAAGGGTGTAATTGTAAACATTGATACCCTTCAAGGCGGTGATGAGTTTACAACTGCTCAAATCGTAGCCAAAGCAGTGGAAAAAGTTCAGTACGATTTAATAATTGCTGGGTTTCAAGCAGTTGATGATGGGTCAGCCCAGGTAGCTCCTCGGGTTGCTGAAATACTTGGAATTCCCCAAGTAACTGTTGTAACCAAACTTGAGTTTGAAGGAAATAAAGCTATAGCTACCAGAGAAATTGATGATGGTGTGGAAATTATTGAAGTTTCTTTGCCGGCTATTTTTACCGCTCAGCAGGGTTTAGCAGAGCCGCGTTATCCATCCATGAAAGGGATTATGCAAGCTAAGAAAAAGCCTTTTGATCGTTATACCCTTGAGGATATTGGGTTAAATGCAAGTGATCTCGGTGCAGAAGCCGCTAAGGTAAAAGTAATTGAACTTTCATTGCCCGCCCCTCGGAAGGGTGGAAAAGTTGTAGAAGGTGAACCAGAAGAAGCTGCTGCTAAAGTTGTCCAACTGCTTAGAAGTGAAGCTAAAGTAGTATAAAACCTCTCTAAACAATAGTTTTGAAATCTAAAAGTTATATCTAAAGTGAACAAAAGGAGGATTAATATACATGGCAGGAGTTTGGGTATTTGCGAATATTAGAGGAGGATCTTTTCGTAAGGTAATCTTCGAAATGCTAGGTGAAGGTCGCAAAATTGCTAACCATCTAGGCGAGGAGCTCACCGCAGTTTTGTTAGGTAATGATATAGCAAGTTTTGCTAATATATTAGCCGAATACGGGGCTGATAAGGTTTTAATTGCTGAGGATACCAGTCTAGGCACTTATACTACTGATGCATTTGCTAAGGTGACTGCAGATTTAATCAAAGAAGGTCAACCCAGTGTAGTTATGTTTGCTCATAACGCAATTGGTAAAGACTTGGCTCCGGCAGTAGCTCAGAAAATTGGTGCTGGTCAGGTTTCGGATGTAATTCAAGTAATTTATGCCGATCAATTAGCCTTTAGACGTCCAATTTATGCAGGAAAAGCCTTTGCAAATGTAGTCTTCAATACTAAGCCGATGATTACTACCATTCGGGCTAAAATGTTCGAAGCAGCCGAGCCCCAAGCAGGTCGCAGTGCTGAAGTAATTAAGACTTCTCCCAGCGTGTCCGATATCCGTCAGGTTGTCCGAGATGTAGTACGTAAAGCCTCAGTTAGGGTTGAATTAACTGAAGCTGATATTGTTGTCTCCGGTGGTAGAGGAATGAAGTCCGGTGAAAATTTTGCAATTCTCGAGGAGCTTGCCGATGTTCTAGGCGCAGCTATAGGAGCATCCAGAGCTGCGGTTGATGAGGGCTGGCGGGAACCCCAATACCAAGTGGGACAAACGGGTAAAGTTGTAGCACCAAGTCTTTATATTGCTTGTGGAATATCTGGGGCTATTCAACATCTTGCCGGAATGGGTTCTTCAAAAGTTATTGTTGCAGTTAATAAAGACCCTGAAGCCGAAATTTTTAAGGTTGCTGACTATGGTATTGTAGGTGACCTCTTTCAAGTCGTGCCTATCCTAACCCAGGAATTCAAGAAGATTTTAGCTGATTAAAAAGTAAAGCAACCTGGTAGTTACTTCTCCTGTTTCAAATAATTGATGCCAAGTTGCTAACTTATTAGGAAAGGGGTAGTTCTCAATGTTAGCTTCGAGACCTCTTGGGTGGTACGACGATACCTATATCGTTATGTGGTCCTTGATGTTATTAGTTTTTGCGGTCTTTGGGAAAGGGTTATATAACCGTTACCGTCTTTGGCGGCTGGGAGTAGATGAGCAACGATTTACTAGTTTTGGACAAGGGATTAAGAATATCTTAATCCACGGTATAGGTCATAAAAGGATATTAAGGGAAGGCTATCCAGGTTTAATGCATCTGTTTATTCTGAGCGGCTTTTTAGTTTTTGCCGCAGGAACTGCAGCAGTTGCTATTCAGGAAGACCTCCATCTGGAAATTTATAATGGTAACTTATATTTAATACTTACCTTTTTATTAGATATTTTTGGGTTGTTAGCAATTGCAGGTATTTTAATGGCTTTCTTTAGAAGGTATATCCTGAAACCAGACCGACTAGACAGTAAACCCGATGATGGAATATCCTTAGTGGTCATTTTGGGAATTCTGCTCACTGGCTTTATTTTAGAGGCTATTAGAATTGTCATTACCTCTGACCCTTGGGCAGCATGGTCCCCTGTTGGTTATGTACTGGCACCACTATTTTCTGGGGTGGATAATGAGCAGCTAAAAGGAATCCACCAAATGTTTTGGTGGACCCACTTGCTGCTAACCTTTGGTTTTATTGCCTATCTTCCCCATTCTAAATTGTTTCACATTCTAGCAATGTCCTTAAACCAGTTTTTCCTCAAAGAAAAACCTGCACAAGCTCTGTCGACCATTGATTTTAGTAATGAGGAGCTAGAACAGTTCGGAGTAAGTAAGCTGGAAGAGTTTTCTTGGAAGCAACTACTGGATACCGATGCCTGTGTGCGTTGTGGTCGATGTCAGGATAACTGTCCGGCGTATTTAAGTAATAAACCCTTATCTCCGAAAGCACTGATTCAGGACCTTAAGACCCATCTGGGAGAGAAAGGACCTATCCTCCTTGCCCAACAGGCTGCAGCAAATCAAAAAGGTTCAACCGCCCAGGTTGCTTCCGCAAGTATAGAGGCCAACCCAATTTTGGAGAAGGTACTTACTGGGGAAGTAATCCAGGAAGATACACTTTGGTCTTGTACAACTTGTCGTTCTTGCGAGGAACAATGCCCGGCATTTATTGGTCATGTTCCTACTATTGTCGATATGCGTCGTAATTTAGTTATGATGGATAGTAATTTCCCTCAGGAAGCCCAGTTAGCCTTCCGGGGCATTGAGAACAATGGAAACCCCTGGAACGTTGGCTGGAAGTCAAGAGCAGACTGGATTGAAGGATTAAATGTTAAAACAGTTGCCGAGCTTGACGAGGGCGAAACTGTGGATTTTATCTACTGGCCAGGATGCGCAGGGGCTTTTGACAACCGCTATCGCAAGGTTGCTGCTGCGGTAGTCAAACTCTTGCAAAAAGCCGGAATTAATTTTGCCATTCTAGGTACTGAAGAAAAATGTTGTGGAGATACCGCTCGGCGATTAGGTAATGAATACTTGTATGCTAATATGGTTCAGGAGAATGTGGAAGTAATGAATGGCTATAAGGTACAGTCTATTGTTACTAGTTGCCCCCACTGCTTTAACACCCTGAAGAATGAGTATCCCCAATTCGGTGGGAATTATGATGTAATTCATCACAGTGACCTGCTAAATATATTGCTTGGTGAAGGTAAGTTGAAAGTAGCCAAGGAGTATGCCGCTAAAATTACTTATCATGATTCCTGTTATTTGGGTCGGTATAATGATATTTACGAGCAACCCAGAAAGATTCTCCAGGCCATACCTGGTATTAAACTGGTGGAAATGGAGAGGAATAACAATCGTGGATTCTGCTGTGGTGCAGGCGGTGGTAGGATGTTCCTAGAGGAACATCTTGGAGAGCGTATTAACATGATGCGTACCGAACAAGCTCTGGATCTGGAGCCCGATGTAATAGCAACGGCTTGTCCTTTCTGCTTGACTATGCTCGAAGATGGAACCAAGGCTAAAGATGTTATAGAAAATGTTAAAACCAGAGACCTGGCGGAAATACTTGTCGAAGTAGTTCAGTAATTTAGTACTAATAATGTTTACTTTAATAGAAGGGTAGGGTGTTTTGTCGATGCGTGAAGTCGCTATAATTAGCGCTGTTCGAACTCCCGTCGGATCTTTCGGAGGAACTTTAGCAGAGATTCCGGCTGTGGAACTAGGGGCGTTAGCCATTCGTGAAGCTATAAAACGCGGTGGTATTGAGAGTTCTAATGTAGATGAAGTTATCATGGGGAATGTCCTTCAGGCTGGTCTAGGACAAAACCCGGCTCGGCAAGCATCTGTAAAAGCTGGGTTACCATTGGAAGTTCCTGCTTGGACTCTAAATAAGGTTTGTGGTTCCGGTCTAAAGGCAGTTGGTTTAGGTGCTCAGGCAGTTGCTTGTGGAGATGCGGACATTATTGTAGCTGGCGGTATGGAGAGCATGAGCCTAGCTCCCTATCTCCTTCCCAAAGCCAGAACCGGACTGCGTATGGGCAACTCCAGCCTTGTAGATGCAATGATTATTGATGGCCTATGGTGTGCTTTTAATGATGTCCATATGGGTATTACGGCAGAAAATATTGCTCAGCGCTACGGAATTACCAGAGAAGAGTTAGATATGTTTTCTTTTAATAGCCAGACTAAGGCTGCTAAAGCATTAGAAACAAATCGTTTTGCCGATGAAATTGTAACTGTTAGCATCCCTCAAAGGAAAGGTGACCCTAAACAGTTCAACCTGGACGAATTCGTTCGCCCTGGCACTACCCTGGAAATGCTGGCTAAACTACGCCCTGCTTTCAAGAAAGATGGTGTAGTAACAGCCGGAAACTCATCAGGAATCAATGATGGAGGGGCAGCCTTTGTCTTAACTAGTGTAGAAAAAGCCCAAGAGTTGGGTGTAAAACCAATAGCTATCATTAGAGCTACTGCCTCTGCGGGAGTTGACCCTGCATTCATGGGAATGGGTCCTGTGCCAGCTAGTCAGAAAGCCTTAAAAAGAGCTGGGCTTTCAGTGGCAGATCTTGATGTAATTGAGGCAAACGAAGCTTTTGCCGCTCAAGCTGTAGCTGTTTGTCGGGAACTTGAACTACCAGCGGACAAAGTTAATGTCAATGGTGGTGCTATTGCTATCGGTCACCCGATTGGGGCCAGTGGGGCCAGAATTTTAGTGTCACTGCTGCATGAGTTAATCAAGCGCCAAGGCCGGTATGGACTTGCTACCCTTTGCATTGGTGGCGGCCAGGGAGTAGCAATGGTCGTTGAGAATACTACCCTATAAAGTAATTTTTTGCGGGATAACCGACTAAAGATTGATAGGGAGACCCGGACTTAGTAAGTATTAACGATAATAACAAAAGGGGTCCAAGGGATAGTATTGCCCCCACCTTGGATAGATTGTCAGGTTAAGATAAATCGAGATTAGTTAGAGCAAGTAAATTTAGAAAATTTACTTGCTCTAACCCAAAATTAAACAATGAATTGCTTTGGAGAGAGGGATCAACAGTAAGCCTGCTAGGCTATTGAAAAAGGCAATTATAAAGATGAAATCATTCCAATCACCATTCCCCCAGAAAAAAGGTGATTCGGTTATTTTTAATACAGACGAGGGACCGCATACGGAAACTACTTTAGACGCTTTTGCCAAACTGCCTCCTGTATTTACCAAAGACGGGAGTGTTCAGCGGGTAATTCGCCAGGAGTAAATGACGGTGCCGAAATTATAGTTTAATTGAGGAGGAAAAGATAATGGAAGTTAAAAAAATTATGGTAATAGGTGCAGGTCAAATGGGTGGGGGAATTGCCCAAGTTGCTGCTCAAGCTGGAATAAGTGTTGTCTTAAATGATATTAAAGAAGAATTTGTGCAAAGAGGCCTGGGTATAATAACCAAAAACCTCGAACGTAATGTTGCTAAAGGTAAACTGTCCGAAGAGGATAAAAGTGCAATTTTAGGACGCATTACACCTTCAACAAGCCTTAATGATGCCAAAGATGTAGATTTCGTTATTGAAGCAGCTGTGGAGAATATGTCTATAAAAGCCCAGATATTTAAGCAACTAGATGAAATATGCCCTCCCCATACTATTTTAGCTACTAATACATCCTCACTGCCGATTACTGAAATTGCTGCTGTAACAAAAAGACCGGACAAAGTTATAGGTATGCATTTTATGAACCCAGTTCCAGTTATGAAATTAGTGGAAACCATCAGAGGGCTAGCTACTAGTGATGAAGTTTACAAAACCATTGAAGAATTAACTTTAAAATTGGATAAAACCGCTGTTGAGGTTAATGACTTCCCTGGCTTTGTTGCGAATAGAATCCTTTTACCTATGATTAACGAAGCTATTTATTGTGTTTTTGAGGGAGTTGCCACTCCGGAAAACGTTGATTCAGTAATGAAGTTAGGTATGAATCATCCCATGGGACCATTAGCCTTAGCTGATTTAATTGGTCTGGACACATGCTTGGCTATTATGGAAGTTCTCCATCAAGGTCTTGGTGATTCTAAATATCGCCCTTGCCCCTTGCTCCGCAAGTATGTTAAAGCCGGATGGCTGGGTCGCAAGACAGGTAAAGGGTTTTACGATTACAGCTTATAATTGGGGAGGTAATAATTGTGGAATTTAACAATTTACTTATCGAGAAGGATGCAGGTATTGCTATTGTAACTATTAATCGACCAAAAGCTCTTAATGCACTTAATGCCGAAACTCTAAGTGAACTGAGTCAAGCATTTGCCGCCCTAGGGGTAGATAATAGTATCAAGGTTATTATTTTAACAGGCTCAGGCGATAAAGCCTTTGTAGCTGGTGCGGATATTTCCTATATGCGGGACCTAAATGCTATTGAAGGTCGAAACTTTGCCTTGTTAGGACAAAGGGTATTCTCCGAAATAGAAAACCTTCCAAAACCTGTAATTGCCGCAATTAACGGTTTTACCTTAGGCGGCGGTTGTGAGTTGGCGATGTCTTGTGATATCCGGATAGCGTCCGAAATGGGCCAGTTTGGTCAACCGGAAGTTAACTTAGGTGTCATCCCCGGATTCGCTGGAACTCAGAGACTTCCTAGATTAATTGGCAAAGGAATTGCCAAAGAAATGCTGTACACTGGTGATATGATAGGAGCCAATGATGCCTTTCGCATGGGGCTGGTTAACAAAGTTGTTCCCGTTGAACAGCTATTAGATTCAGCAAAGGAACTTGCACAAAAGATTGCCTCTAAAAGTACCGTAATTATTCGTTTATGTAAAGATGCTGTTAATAAAGGTTTGGAAATGGACCTTGAAAAAGCCATTGCCCATGAAGCTAACCTCTTTGGCCTTTGTTTTGCTACCGAGGATCAAAAAGAAGGAATGTCCGCTTTCCTAGAGAAGAGACCAGCCCAATTTAAAGATAAATAGTTTTTAACACATAGCTAAAGTGAAGTGGAAGCGGACACTTCTACTCCTGGCGGGACATACTTTGACCAGGCGGGAACTAGATGTCCCAACCTTGCCATAGCATTCCCGCGCCTGTTCTACCACTGCTGTAATTGTGGCAGTGCATACTTCGGTGGGAGCTATGCTCATTTATCAGAGAATATCCTGTAGAACGGTACTTTAAGGATGCTAAAGTAACTCAGATTTATGAAGGTACCAATCAGGTACAATGTGTGGTAATTGCCAAACACATCCTTAAATAAAAAAACCTAAAGGTGGTCCTATAAATGAATTTTGTGCTCACGGAAGAACAACAAATGATGCGTAAAATGGTTCGGGATTTTGCGGAAAAAGAAATCCAGCCAACTGCTGCTCTAAGAGATGAAACTGAAACTTTTGATCGGGCGCTAATGTTCGATAAATTAGGTGAAATTGGCCTTGCCGGTGTAGTTTTCCCTGAAAAATACGGTGGCGCCGACGCCGATTATATCTGTTATGCAATTGCTGTTGAAGAACTATCACGGGTATGTGCCTCCACCGGTGTAACTTTGTCGGCACACCTATCCCTGGGTGCAAACCCAATCTATAAGTTTGGTAATGAAGAACAAAAAATTAAATACCTTACTCCATTGGCCCAGGGTAAAAAAATGGGCGCACTGGGATTAACCGAGCCTTTTGCTGGTTCAGATGCAGGTGGAACCAGGACAACTGCTGTATTAGAAGGCAATGAATGGGTACTCAATGGTACTAAAATATTCATTACTAATGCTGGTGAAGCTGAAACCTATATTGTAACTGCTATGACAGAGAAAAATACCCGACCCCGGCATAAGGGAATAAGCGCATTTATCGTGGAAAAGGGTACTCCTGGTTTTACCTTTGGCAAAAAAGAACACAAACTAGGTATTCGTTCATCACCCACCATGGAGCTTGTTTTTGATAATTGTCGGATTCCCCAGGAAAATTTATTAGGTAATCTAGGTGACGGATTTAAGATAGCTATGGTTACCTTGGACTACGGACGAATTGGGATTGGGGCCCAAGCATTAGGCATTGCTCAGGGCGCTTATGAAACCGCCCTAAAATATGCTAAAGAAAGAAAACAATTTGGTCAACCCATTGCAGATTTCCAGGCTATTAAGTTTAAGCTAGCGGATATGGCCACAAGAATTGAGGCAGGTCGTTTATTACTCTATAGTGCAGCGTTTCTGGCCAGTGCTGGAGAAAAGATTAATAAAGAAGCAGCAATGGCTAAAATGTATTGCTCTGACACTGCTATGTGGGTAACTACCGAGGCTGTCCAAATTCATGGGGGTTACGGGTACACTCGAGAATATCCTGTTGAGCGCATGATGCGGGACGCTAAAATTACCCAAATCTATGAAGGCACCAATGAAATTCAACGGATAGTTATTGCTTCGAATATTCTAAAGTAAAACATCGTTATTCATTAGGTGTGGAAGCCAGAGCAGGTATAGAATTTTAAGATTCAACCGGAAGGTTGTGGTTCAATGGAAAAATATGTACAAGGGGCTTTAGCAGGGGATAAACGGAGTGCGGCTAAGTTAATTTCCCTAGTGGAAAATGACGGACCGGAAAAACAAAAGGTGTTAAGTCAGCTCCATCCTCATACCGGTAACGCTTATATTATTGGCGTAACCGGCTCTCCAGGAGCAGGTAAAAGTTCTTTGACAGACTGTTTAACCAAGGAGATACGCAAACTTGGGCTTACAGTTGGTATTATTGCTGTGGATCCTTCCAGCCCATTTTCCGGCGGCGCTTTATTAGGTGACCGGATTAGAATGCAGGACCATGCTCTAGATAAAGGAGTCTTTATCCGAAGTATGGGAACCAGGGGAAGTCTTGGAGGATTAGCCAGAGCTACTAAAGAGGCAATTAGAGTTTTGGATGCCTACGGTAGTAATGTAATTATCGTGGAAACAGTTGGGGTAGGCCAATCGGAACTGGATATTATGGACGTAGCCGATACTACTATAGTCGTACTGACTCCAGGAGCAGGAGACCATATCCAAACTATTAAAGCAGGTATTATGGAAATTGCCGATATCTTCGTAGTAAACAAAGCTGACTTAGATGGTGCCGAAAAAGTACGTCACGAAGTTCTAGGGATGTTGGATCTTACTTGCCATGGGAATGGTTGGCGGCCTCCAGTATTGTTGACGGTAACTAGTACTGAACAGGGGATTGTTGAATTAATCGAGATAATGAACAAACATAAAGTATTCCTTGAATCCTCGGGTTTATTCCAGCAAGCCAGAAAACTGCGCTTGCATACCGAAGTTTTGGAAGTTGTAGAGCATGTCCTGAGGGAGCGGATTCATAATTCCGTTGAAGCTAATCAGGAAATTGCCAAGTTGGTTGCAAAAGTTGAAGAAAGAGAAATTGATCCATATCTAGCGGCTGAAGAAATTATTGCCCTTGGGATATAAAGTATAGTGAATAAGCATAAGTAGCAAGAAAATTAATTTATAGAGGGAGGCCAACTATATGGAATTTTTAGAGGTAATTGCAGGTCGACGGAGTATTCGCAAATATAAACCTGATCCTGTTGAAAAGGAAAAAATCATGGCTATATTAGAGGCTGGAAGACTTGCTCCCTCATGGAAGAACCTTCAGTGCTGGCAGTTTATTGTGGTCCAAACCCCGGAGGGTAAGGAAAAAGTAATCGAGGCCTTTGCTGAAGATAATCCCGGCAAGAAAGCTCTTGCTTCTGCACCGGTGCTAATTGTGATTTGTGGTAAACCAGAAGCATCTGGACTACAGGATGAGAAGGATTACTATCTAGTAGATTTAGGGATTGCTTTTGAACATGTTATTCTGGCTGCCTACAATTTAGGGCTGGGTTCTTGTTTTATGGGCTTATTTAAAGAAGCAATCTTAAAAAAGAACTTGAATGTACCTGATGGTTGGCGGGTGGTGGGAGTTACTCCGATCGGATACCCAGACCAAGAGCCGAAGCCTCGTCCCCGTAAAGAATTAAGTGAAATTATCTTTAGAGAAAGTTGGGGGCAGGAGGATTAATCGATGAGTAGAAAAAAGTATTGTAATTAGTACAAAATTTATCTAAAAAGCACTATTAGTGGAGGAAATTGGAGCTATGATGAGTACAAATTACCACCTCAACCGATTAAAAGCAGACCAAAGTTATTGGTGGGTAAAGTATTTAATAAACCCACTAAGCTTGTGGACACTTGTGATAATAAATACAGCCGGGTCAGTTTACGGATATTTCTGGTATTACCGTCAACTTGCCGAATCACCTTGGTATTGGTGGCCGTTCATTCCAGACAGCCCTTTTTCCAGTACCCTAATTACTATTTTACTTATAGCGTTGTTAAAGAATAAATATCCACCAACCCTGGCTTTATGGGCTAACCTTTCGGCCATAAAATACGGGTTATGGGCAGCATTAATAAACATAAACTATTGGCAAATAAGTGGTAACTTCGGCATAGAAAATTGGATGTTAACCTTATCCCACCTTGGGATGGCAGCCGAGGGCTTATTATTATTGCTAATTTTACCCTTTTCATTAACAAGCGTATTTTGGGTTGGTATCTGGTTTGGACTAAACGATAGTTTAGACTATCTCTATAATTTACACCCCTATCTGTTTGATCAAGTACAATACCAATTAGCCTGGACTTCTGTGATAACCTTAAGTATTATATTGTTGTGTTGTAGTTGGGTAAAGTTAAAGTATTCCACCGGTATTAATGCTATATTTGAAAGGTAAATTGTCGTATTTGATTGTTAATGGCTATTTTTAAGATACTTTTATAATGACTTTTAACGTATTAAGGAAATTAAGCTTAAAAAGAAAGCTGTTAAGCCTGCTGCCATTAAAGGTCCTACAGGAATTCCTCCGAAACCGATAATTCCAATAATTGAACCAATTACCAGACCGATCATTAATGTAGGATCAAATTTTAGCATAGTTAAACCTTGCTTATTCATAAAGGTAGCCAAAGCTCCTCCTAAAAGTGCCAGCAAACCTGGTAAGGTAGTAAAGCTAGATAAAATATCGCTTCCGGTAATCTTACCTTTAGCAAATGGAACTAGAACGGAAAGCATTAAAAATAATAAGCCGATCTCTAAACTTCGCCGTTCGACTATGGGTAATAAAGTTTGTAGGTTTAATAATTTAATGATTAAAAGGATGCATGCTGCTGTCGCAATCACACTAGACTTGCCAAGGAGGCCTATTAGAATTAAACAGACTAAGACGGTCTCGCCGTTCAAATCAACTTCCACCCCCGGCTAATGAAATATGAATAGGTCAAATTCATCTTAATATATGCCGGGTTAGGAGGACAAAGACCAAATTATTAAGTTTTACCTCTTTACCATCTTAAGGAGTCGACAAAATTTTATTTAACTAGGGAATTTCGCAGGGTATCACCACGTAAACCCACCCTTAGAGCTTCTAAAGCTAATACCTCTGAAACAGCGATATTACCTAAATTAACATTTGAACCCAAACGTATAATAAGTTCAGTTTGCTGCTGTTTTAGGGGTGCTTCCCAAATGACTCTTCCTGGATTTATACAATTCTGGAGTATAACTACAAAATCTTCTTCTTTTAGTAATCCTTTGTCGTCAAAACATCCAACCCCTGATCCGCTTTCTCTTGCTTCAACTATAACTTTACTAGCACCAAATTCTAAATCCATTTTTATTAAATTGGTTATACTTTCATTGCTTACTCGGTCTCTGGGGTCTTTTTTTCCAACTTCTGTTATCACTTCAAAACCGCATTCAAGGGCCTGTTTAATCATTTCTTGCCTGGATTTTATGGGTAATTCTATTGTGCCATCAGAAATTTCTAGGGTTTTAAAACCTAGTTGTTTAGCCCTAGATAAAAACTGATTAACTTTCTTTTGAAGAATAGCAACCTCAAAAAATGTACCACCGGGATAAATATTTACCGAATAGCATCTGGCTAGGGCAATTTTTTTGCGTAAAAGTTCTTCAGAATAAAAAGCTGAGGTGCCAAAACCAAGCTTTAAATAATCGATATAATTTCCCGCTGTTTCTAGTAAGTCCCTAGTTGATTCCAACCCTAGGCCTTTATCCATGACCATTGTAATACCGGTCTTTCTTGGTTTACTTAATCGACCTTGTAACGGGAATTCTAAAAAGTCTCCCCAAGTTAGCCTTTTTTCCATACCCCTAGGACTCCTTTCATAAGCTTACACTGCATAAGAGCATACTTAGCTTATGTAGCTTATTCAGACTAGGTACTTTGGGTTACGCAAAAGGTCTGGGTAAAAGAACGTGTTATATATAACCTTGGTTTTCTGAGTTATTTTTAGCGAAAACAAAAAAGAGTACTGCTGCTAGACCAGCAATTGTTGCAACTATACCAAATGAAATTAATTTAGGAATTTTCATTAGAACACTAAAAATTGGAGGTCCTAAAGCTACCCCTATAAAACGAACACTTCCATACAGGGCAGTAATCATACCTCGTTCATCAGAAGCAACTGAACCGGTAACAATAGTGTTTAAGCAAGCCAGTACCGGACCTGTACCTAAACCAACTAAAGCGGTTGCTCCGAGATAGTAATATAAATTAGTAAAGAAAGACATCGCCAGAAGGCCTATACCAGTAAATACCAAACCTCCAATCACAATTATTTTTGCCTGTTTAGACCTTTTCTTAATATATACTCCCGTTCCATAAGAAACTGCTGCCATTGCCAATACAGGTATGGATAAGTATAAACCCTTGATTACACCGTCTATTTTGTATGTTTTCTCTAAGAACTCGGATAAATAAAATAATAAACCAAATAAACTAAACAAAACAACTGACCCAGCGAAAAATGATGGGAGTAGTAGGTTGCTTTTTTTCTTAAATATTTTTTTTAGAGAACTAAAGTAGGCACTTAAGCTTTGATTAGTTTTTTTATCTGTAGGCTCTTTAATGAAAAACCATACGGCTAATGCTGCAGGTATACATAATAAAGGAAAAAGCCAAAATGCTGCATACCAGGCAATTAAACCTACTAAAGCTCCTAAAATTGGGCTTACTACCTTGCCAAGCCCATTTGATGCCTCCATGATTCCTAAAACTTTACTTCGCTGTTGCTTAACAAATATATCACCAGCAAGGGCCATGGCGATAGGAGCTGTTCCTGCAGCACCAATGCCTTGGATTACTCTTCCGGCAAGGAGAAGAGGATAGGTCCCAACATTAAGCATTGGTGAGAGACCAGCTACTAAGCCACCAGCAGCATAGATGAAAAGTGCTGGAACTACTACTTTTTTACGTCCCATCTGATCGGACAAAATACCAGCAAATGGTATGGTTAGTCCAGCAGGGATAGAAAACATGGTTATTAACATACTTACTTGAAAAGGAGTAATATGTAAACTTGATTGAATTTTAGGAAGGACGGGTATTAACATTGAGTTTCCTAAAACCATAATAAACGGAACTAAGGAAAGAGATAGTAGGATTAATGGGCTTGCGGGTGCTGAATCACCAGAACTTGTAGCTTTTGTGGAATCTTTGGAAGTTGCAGCATTTATTGTGTTATTAGACATTCGAATACCTCCCAACCAGCCTTAGGTGTCTTAACTGTACTATTAGTGTAATCTTCTTAAGAGGTCAATATATAAAATATAAGGATACATTTTCTTCTTTTTCCCCCAGCTTGTGCATATGAATTATTGATTATGCTTGAAGGGTTGGGGTAAAAGTGTTTCTAATTAGTGATAAGATAGTTGCTGGAATGGCATTCATACGATTGTTCTCAGGACTTATTGAGGTATCGGCTGCATTGTTAATGTTAAAGCTTGGGAGGGTAGAAAGTGCATTTGAAATTAATGCTTTCTTGGCAATGATTGGGCCGACTGTTTTATTATCAGTTACCACCCTCGGATTAATTGGTTTATCGGGTAAAATATCCTATCATAGAATGGCGATTGTAATGCTTGGAGTTGTACTTATTTTTACCGGAATACGGAAGAACTAGTCCTAATCATTTTGAATTCATCATAGTGGGTAATTTTCGGTGGACTTCTTTTTGCTATAATTTCTTTCTTTGTGCTATAATAATTAAAGATTTGTGCTGGAGGAAATGCCATTATGTTAGATAAATACAATATTCAGACATACGGTTGTCAGATGAATGAACGGGATACAGAAATACTAGCTGGAATGTTAGAAGAATTAGGTTATCTGCCCACCCAAGAGGAAAAGGATGCAGATATTATTATTTTAAATACCTGTTGTGTCCGAGAAACTGCGGAAAATAAAGTATGGGGGAAAATTGGCGAGCTTACCCACATTAAAAACAGAAATCCCCATGTTATTCTTGGGATTTGCGGTTGCATGCCTCAACAAGTTGAAGTAGCGGAAAAGATCCGTCAGAAGGCACCCCACATGGATTTAATCTTTGGCACCCATAACATCCATCGACTTCCCGAGTTAATTCAAATAGCAAAAACCAGCAATCAACCTGTTTTAGATGTTTGGGAATGTGAAGGAGAGGTAGTGGAAAATCTCCCTACCAGGCGGGAATCCGGACTTAAAGCCTTTATTACGATAATGTACGGCTGTAATAATTACTGTACGTATTGTATAGTTCCTTATGTACGCGGTCGGGAACGTAGCCGCTTAATTCCCGATATCAAGGCCGAAATTACCCAACTCGCCAGTGATAATTTTAAAGAAATAACCTTACTTGGACAGAATGTCAACTCTTACGGCAAAGACCTCCTACCTCCAGTAGAATTTGCTGATTTGTTATGGGAGCTAAACAATGTTGAAGGAATTGAACGATTACGCTTTACCACTTCCCATCCAAAGGATTTAAGCAACCGCTTAATTGAGGCTATGGTTGGAGCCAATAAAGTTTGTGAACATCTTCATCTACCCATCCAATCTGGAAGCAATAAAGTTTTACATGCAATGAATCGAAAATATACTAGAGAACTATATCTAGAGTTAATTGCCAAGGTAAGAGCACATATACCGGACATTGCCATTACAACCGATCTTATTGTTGGCTTTCCCGGAGAAACAGAACAAGACTTTAGGGATACTCTTGATTTAATTGAACAGGTGAGATTTGATGCTGCCTATACCTTTGTATATAATAAACGCTCTGGGACACCGGCAGCGAACATGGCTGAACAAGTATCAGATGAGGTAAAAAAGTCTAGAATTCAACAACTCATCAGCTTACAAAACTCCATAACCTTAGCCAAAAACCAAGAGGAAATTGGTCGAAAGGTAGAGATTTTAGTGGAGGGAACAAGCCGAATCAACAATATAAAGCTATCCGGGCGGGCCAGGAACAATAAAATGGTGATTTTCGACGGCGACTTAAGCTTAATAGGTAAACTTGTAACAATAAGTATTGATGATGCTAAAACTTGGCATCTGGAAGGCAAACTGGTATAATATGCACACTAAGGTGTTCAAGACACCAAATTTGGAGGTGGACTAATTGTCAGTTGTACTCAATAAGGCCAAAGATTTGGCTGAAGCTATTGCCGATTGCCCGGAAATACTAGATTTACGAGATGCTGAAATAGCTATGGGAAAGGATACGGAGGCCCAAGAAATTATTGCCGAGTTTCAAGCGAAACAAGATGAATTTCAGGAGGCAATATCCAATGGACAGGAACTAACTCCTGACCAGGAAAAAGCCAGAGATGTTATAGAAGAAAAGATGGAAAACAATGCTTTCATTCGGGATTATTTCGAAGCCCAACAAAAATTAGAAAGCCTACTCCATGCAGTAAATATGGTGGTTAGTCGGGCAATTTCCGGAGACGATGTCTCGGAATGCGGCCCTGGTTGTAGTAGTTGTGGCTCATCAGGATGTTGCTAGGCTGTTGAAATTCCCCGCCTAGCTGTGTCGATGGCTATAACAAAATCCTCGACGTACGATAAGTACGCCTGTGGTTTTGTTATAGCCATCTTCGTGCTAGACGAGTTTTTCAACAAGCCTGCCTGGGGTCTAGGTATAGCGGTTTTTGAACAGCCTACTTTGGCATAGGCATAAGTAAATTACTAACTAGCTAGAATCCGTTCTGTGGAACGGTTTTTCTATAAGTTTCTTTATTAATCTATGTTTTTACTAGGCATTTAATTAGATAAGCATCGAAGATGTATTCCGTCTATGATATAATTATACTATCCGTTATTTAATAAGGAGGGACAGCCCTTGAGCAAGCTGACCCCAATGATGCAGCAATATCTGCAAATTAAAAGTGAATACCCTGATGCAATTTTATTTTTTCGTTTAGGTGACTTTTATGAAATGTTTATGGATGATGCCATTCTTGCATCAAAGGAAATGGAAATAACTTTAACTGGCAGAGATGGGGGCGTGGAAGCTAAGATCCCCATGTGTGGAGTGCCTTATCATTCTGTCGATGGTTATATTGCCAAGTTAATCAATAAAGGATATAAAGTTGCTATTTGTGAACAGGTGGAAGATCCCCGACAAGCTAAAGGAATTGTTAAGCGGGAGGTCGTGCGAGTCATTACCCCTGGTACGGTAATAGCCCATAATATGTTAGAGGAAAAGAGTAATAATTACCTGCTTTGTTTGGCCCGCTTGGATAACTTGGTCGGACTTGCGGTAACAGACATTTCCACTGGGTTGTTTCAAGTGACAGAAATCAGTATTGCCCAAGGTTTTGGTAAGCTGTTAGACGAAATATCCAGACTTAAACCAGCGGAAATCTTGCTCGAACCTAAGTTATGGGAAGATGTACAGTTCAGAGAGGTCTTATCTAAAAATGTTAAACGAACTGTCAGTGCATATAAACAGCACGCTTTTAACGAAAGAGAAGGGGAAACCCGCCTCTGTAAGCATCTCAAGACTCAGTCTTTAGACGGCTTTGGCTTAAAAGGAAAAAGAGCAGGACTTAAAGCCGCAGGGGCAATGTTAGATTTTTTACAAGAAACCCAAAAGCAAGGCCTAGGTCACCTTAACCGGATTATTAACTATTCCACTGAGGAATTTATGCTTTTAGACTCTGCAACTAGGCGTAATTTAGAACTTACCGCTACTATAAGAGATGGTTCTAATAAAGGCAGTTTAATCTGGGTACTTGACCACACAGTTACAGCCATGGGGGCCAGATTGTTAAAGAATTGGGTAGAACAACCTCTTATTCAAGTTCCGGCTATCCAAAATAGATTAGATGCTACCGATGAATTGTTTCATAACCAGTTTCTAAGGGAAGATTTACGCCATCTGTGCAAGGAAATTTATGACCTAGAACGTTTGACCGGAAGGATATCCTTTGGCAATGCTAATGCTAGGGATGTTAATGCCTTAAAAGCTTCTCTGGCCGTATTGCCAGCATTAAAATCTTTACTAGAGAAAGTACGCAGTACCGCTATTAAGAATTTGGCAGAATGCTTAGATACCTTGGAAGACATCCATCAGCTTTTGGATCAGGCTATAAACCCTGAACCACCATTTTCCGTGCGGGAAGGTGGGCTAATTAGGACTGGTTACCACACTGAGGTTGATAAACTACGCTCAGCAACTAAAGAGGGAAAACAGTGGATTGCTGGGTTAGAAGCCCGGGAAAAAGAGCGGACAGGAATTAAATCCCTTAAGGTTGGTTTTAATAAAGTTTTTGGTTATTATATTGAAATTACTAAATCATATTATGACCATGTCCCTGAGGACTTTATTAGGAAACAAACCTTAGCTAATGCTGAACGTTTCATTACTCCTGAGTTAAAGGAGTATGAATCAATTATTCTTGGTGCAGAGGACCGAGTTGTTGAACTAGAATATCAACTTTTCTCCGAAATTAGAGAAAATATCTCAGGTCAGTCTACTCGATTATTACAAACTGCCAGTATTATTGCCCAACTAGATGCGTTGGCCTCCCTGGCCGAGGCAGCCAACAAAGGTAATTATAAAAAACCTCAGGTTAGAAATAGCGATGAAATCCATATTACCGGCGGTCGGCATCCGGTTGTGGAAAAAATGCTGCAAGGGGAATGGTTCGTTCCTAATGATACTCACCTGGATAATGAAGAAAACCGCTTAATAATATTAACTGGTCCCAATATGGCCGGTAAAAGCACCTATATGCGGCAAGTTGCTCTGCTGGTATTAATGGCTCAGCTTGGTTCCTTTGTTCCCGCAGACTTGGCGATTATCGGTGTTGTAGATCGTATTTTCACTAGAGTAGGGGCAAGTGATGATTTAGCTACAGGGCAATCTACTTTTATGGTGGAAATGAATGAAGTGGCCAACATCTTAAATCATGCCACTGAAAAAAGCTTAATCATCCTTGATGAAATAGGCAGGGGAACTAGCACTTTTGATGGCCTAAGTATTGCCTGGGCAGTTGCCGAATATATTCTGGACAGAGATAAAATCGGGTCTAAGACTCTTTTTGCCACCCACTACCACCAGCTAACCCAGTTAGCTGACCATCACCTGGGGGTAAAGAACTGGTCCATAGCTGTAAAAGAACAAGGTGAGGATATTATATTTCTACGCCAAATTATTTCTGGGGCGGCTGATCGAAGTTATGGCATTCAAGTGGCTAAATTAGCTGGTTTGCCTACGTCAGTAATTGAACGGGCAATTGGGCTGTTACAAGTATTAGAGCAACAAAATGAGTTAGATGACGGTATTCATGAAGCGGCCGCTGCTAAAGCAGAACCAAAGCTTCAAGAAAACCAACTTAGCTTTTTTACTGAAACCAAATCTCATCCGCTTGTAGATGATTTAAAGAGTTTAGAATTACTGAATATCACCCCCATCCAAGCATTAAACCTGCTATATGAGCTTCAGAAAAAGGCTAGGGGGTGATTCAATGATCATTGTCATTGATGTTGGAGGAACGTTTACTGATGCGGTGCTCCTGGAAAGAGATTCCGGCAAGCTACTTAATACCGTTAAAGTTCGCACCCTAAATAATAATATTATGGCGAGTTTTCCCTACGTAACAACAGCCACGAATTGGATATTGAAACAATTATTAAAACCAAATATCTTCGGTGGGAAGTATATCTGGTCTAATTGATCAAGAATCCTCTGCAGACGAGTGTATTAAGATCTATGGGGAGTACAAAAATGGCAGGCACAATTAAAGTATTAGATGCGATAACCGCAAATCAAATCGCCGCAGGAGAAGTAGTAGAGCGACCTAGTTCGGTAGTAAAAGAACTGGTGGAAAACTCAATAGACGCTGGCAGTACCAGAATTGATGTGGAGATAAAGGATGGTGGTACAACCTTTCTCCGGGTTATTGACAATGGCTGCGGTATGCTGGCCGAAGATGCGGTTTTGGCTTTTGAACGTCATGCCACCAGTAAGATTAGCGTACTGGAGGATTTGTATGGAATTAAATCGCTAGGGTTTCGGGGAGAAGCATTACCTAGCATAGCTTCTGTAGCACGGGTTGAACTCACTACTAGGGTTGCTGAGCAGTTGGCCGGAACAAAAGTTTTCCTAGAAGGAGGTCAGTTGTGTGGAGTAGAAGACACAGGAGCACCACTGGGTACCTGTATCCTAGTTAGGGATTTGTTTTTTAACACTCCAGCTAGGCGCAAACACCTTAGGACAGCCGGTACAGAAGCAGGATTAGTAGGCGAGGTTGTTTCCCGTTTGGCCTTGGCCTATCCAGGAACAGCCTTTTCATTTATTCAAAATGGGCGGATAGTGCTGAAAACCAACGGAACAGGTAATCTCCTAGATGCTGTAGTGAGCATCCAAGGCGTCCAAACAGCTAAAGCTCTTTTACCGATTAAGGCTTCGGCGGAGCTTTTTGCCCTAGAGGGGTATCTGGGCAAACCGGACTTAGCCAGGGCTAATCGGGGAAACCAGATACTATTTGTTAATGGTCGTTATGTCAAAAGCAAACTTATTAGCTTAGCCATTGAAGAAGGGTATCACACTTACCTGCCGATAGGACGCCTACCTATATTTATCCTAAATTTAATGGTTAATCCTCATTTAGTAGATGTAAATGTCCATCCCACTAAAATGGAAGTTCGGTTTAGTGAAGAGTCTGAGTTGAGCCAATTTATAGTGGAACAGGTAAAACAGGTACTTGCTGGACAAGCCTTAATTCCTGGGTTGTCTAAATTGCCGGTAATTGCTGAAAGTAATTTGGAATATATTTCTCAACATAATCCTCAACAAATTTTACATAGCCCGGTACAAATAATAGAGCAGGTTGCTGAAAAGTCTGCGGAAAATGTAAAAACAGCAGTGGAATATGTTTTTGAAAGTACCTCTGAGCCTGCTGCTGAGCAAACTATTTTTAAGGTTAGTGAACAAGCTTTGAAGAAAGAAGAAATACCAAATAATGAGCTTAACTTCTTTGCTGAGCTGCAGATTCTAGGGCAATTGGATGCTACCTATATAGTCGCCACAGGTTCACAGGGTTTATTTATCATTGATCAACATGCGGCACATGAACGAGTTCGGTATGAAAAGTTGCTCAATACCGCTCCCGGCCAAGCCCTGGCCCAAAACCTACTAATGCCGGTGAGTATCGAGCTTGGACCTCTAGAAGCTGAAATTGTGATTACCAACATCCTGTTATTTAGAGATCTTGGTTATATCCTTGAGCATTTTGGAGGTAATGCCCTTCTGATTCGGGCAGTACCCCAGGGGCTGCCAACAAATGAGGAAACCCAACTGTTCTTTGATATTCTGGATAACCTAAAGAGTAGAAATAATTATCAAGTGGATAAACTAGGTAACCGAGAAGAGTTGTTAATCATGTATGCATGCAAAAGCGCAATCAAAGCAAACCAACTACTGAACAAATCTGCCATTGAAGAGCTGCTTAAACAGTTGGGGGAGACCGCAAATCCATACACCTGTCCCCATGGACGGCCAACGATGGTTAAATATACAAGTACCGATCTAGCCAAAGCTTTCAAAAGAATATAAACTGCCCATTTTTAGGAGGTCGTCCTTTGGTTCTTAAAGCAATAGTTACCACCTCTAACCATACGGATTTTGACGTCCAAAAACGTGCTAGCTGGTGGGCAGAGATTTTAAAATGCCCGCTAATATCCCGTAATGAACATTTAGAGACCAGCTCATTTAGGGAGTTTGCCAAAACTTACGATGTGGATGTAGTGGTGAGCGTTGGCCGCAGGAATACTAAGCTTGTTGTGGATGAACAGCAGTTTTATTTCCATCCGGGTATGGCTAAGCTTAGAATACAAGCAGTGGAACGAGGGCAACAGGATCAGTTTATAGCAGCAACCGGACTTGAACAGGGTTTTAGTCATCTAGATTGCACCTTGGGTTTAGCAGCTGATGCTATTTTGGCTAGTTATATAGTGGGATGTTCTGGAAAAGTGGTGGGAGTGGAGTCCCAAAGCTTGTTAGCGGCACTTGCCCAAGAGGGTTTAAGTAGTTATTCCGATAAGAATAGACCTTTAATCGAAGCGATGCGCAAGATAGAAGTAATCAATATTCAAGCCAAAAACTATTTAACCAGCTTGCCGGAGGAATGCTATGATGTGGTCTATTTTGACCCGATGTTTCGTCATACTAAAAGGAAATCTTCGGCAATGGATTTATTGCGAACTTTTGGTAATCCAACTCCGATTGACCTAAGTACAATCCAAGAGGCTTTAAGAGTTGCGCGTCTAAGAGTTGTGGTTAAGGAAGGGCGAGGGAGCGGTGTTTTCGATGAGTTGGGAATATCCCAGATAGTTGGTGGGAAATATAGTGCTGTTGCCTATGGAATATTGGTTAAATAATGATAATTACCTAACCTAAAGAAATAAACTATATGTTATGGAAGAGGTATCTGTACCAATGTTACCAAACCTAATAATTGTTGTTGGACCGACAGCTGTGGGCAAGACGGCAGTAGGAATTGAATTGGCAAAATTAATTAAGGGCGAAGTAATCTCCGGTGATTCCATGCAAGTTTACCGGCAGATGGACATTGGTACTGCAAAACCTTCAAAGGAGGAGATGCAAGGCATACCCCACCATATGTTAGATATCTTGGAACCAGACACGGAGTTTAGTGTTGCTAACTTTCAAGAAAAAGTTGAAGCATTAATTCTCGCAATTAACGACCGAGGAAAAGTCCCTATCCTAGTGGGAGGAACTGGCTTATATGTTAAAGCTATAACTGATCGTCATTCCTTTACTCCTTTTGCGGCAAACTGGGAGTACCGAGATGAATTACTAGCTCAGGCACAAGCTAAAGGCAACGAATGGTTGCACTTAACTTTAGGGGAAGTTGACCCAATTGCCGCCGGAAAGATTCACTCCAATGATTTGCGGCGGATTATCCGGGCCTTGGAAGTTCATAATTTTACTGGAAAATCGATTTCCCAATTTCAAATAGAAGATCAAATAGCAAATAATTCTCCCAAATATAACCTATTTATGTATGGTTTAACACTAAATAGGGAAAAATTATACCAGAAAATAAATTTTCGCGTGGAAAAAATGATAGCTGATGGTTTAGTGGAAGAGGTTCAAGGGTTGCTTAATCGAGGCTACTGCCCGGAATTGGTGGCTATGAAAGGTCTAGGCTACAAAGAAATCATTGGTTATCTGCGGGGTGATTATGACCTTTCGGAAGCCATCCGGCTTCTTCAACGAAATACTAGACATTTCGCCAAAAGGCAATTAACTTGGTTTGGTAAAGAAGAGAGAATTTGTTGGATTGATGTCGAAAAACACGAATGTGCGACTGAAATTGCGAAAGAAATTCTCCGTCAGATTGCAGGACAATTAACACCTATGTAGAACTTAATTTAATGGCAAATTATGAAAATACGGAGGTAGAATTAATGACCAAAACACAAATCAATCTACAAGACGCTTTCCTAAACCAAGTTCGGAAAGAGAATATACCGCTAACCATCTATTTAGTTAACGGTTTCCAGCTCAAGGGTCTTGTCCGCGGCTTTGATAACTTTACTGTAATTCTAGAACAAGACGGGAAGCAGCAAATGGTCTACAAACATGCAATATCCACAGTAGCCCCCCTTAAGCCCGTTAACACTAACTTTAGTGAGCCTAAACTCTAGGTTATTAATTACCTTCCAATTACATAGTCCATTAGAATAACCAGCCTAATCCGGTTTTTTTCTCAGGCTGTTAAAAATCCTCATCTAGCTTTGTCACCCGCTATGAAAAAATCCTCGGCGTACATCGAGTACTCCTGTGGTTTTGTCATAGCGGGTTTCGTGCTATATGGGTTTTTCAACAAGCCTGTCAGGGATAAATAAATAGGTTTTATCAAAATAATGAGAAAAATAAACCGGCCCAGTATATATTGACAGGTACTAAGTCTTGGAATATTATAAAAAGTGAGTAATCACTCAGATATGGAGGGATTAAGGTGGAATTAACTACAAAAGGTGTTGAGACTAAAAGTCGGATAGTTAAGGCAGCCTTATACTTGTTTAGCCAACAAGGCTACAATGGTACTACCACTAAACAGATTGCCCGTCAATCGGGTATGGCCGAAGGGACATTATTTCGCTATTTTCCTAACAAAAAGGCTTTACTACACAGCTTACTTAAACCTTTACTAGTTGAAGCTGTACCAGAGCTGCGCACAGAGGTAGAAAATTTAGCATTTACCCAAGCCATTGAGTTAATTGTTAAAAGACGTCTTAAGTTAATCGAAGAGAATTGGCCTTTATTTAAGGTTTTATTCTTTGAAGCTGGTTTCCAACCAGAATTACGACAGCAAATTACTCAAGAGGTGATATTCCCAATGATTAAGGCCATAGAACCTATTTTTAAGCAGCGAATGGAACAAGGAGAAATCAGACAAATGAATAGTTATATTGCTATGCAAGTGTTAGCAGGGATACTGGCCTCGTTTATCTTTTATAACAATGTTATTCGTCCAGAAAATAGTGAATACCAAATTGAAGAGGAGCATCTTATCAAAGGGATGCTAAAAATATTTTTTCAGGGGGTAGTTGTCCATGAATAAAAAAATCCGTATTTTCGTCATATTATTAGTAAGCTCTAGTCTGGCCTGGTACAGTTGGAACAATAAAACCGCAAACAACAGCACACCTGTTTTTAGTAGTTGGTTAGAGGGTGAAGAATATCGGGTTGTAGCAGAAACTTCAGGTAAAGTAGTAGCTATTTTAGTTCAAGAGGGCCAGCAGCTTCAAGTTGGTCAACAGGTTGCTAAGCTGGATGACCAGGTTGCCTTAATCCAATTAACTCAGTCCCAAGCCAACTTAGCAGCCGCCCGAGCCAAAGCAGGGGATGTGCAATCAGCATCCCGCCCCCAGCAAATTGCCCAAGCTAATAATCAAGTTAAAGCTTTACAGGCTTCTTTGACCGGAGCTGTAGAAAATTTAAAACGAGCCCGACAACTACGTCAGAAAACAGAGCAACTCTTAGGGGAAGGTGGTGCTACACCTGACCAACTAGATAATGCAAAAACTTCTGAAGCAACAGCCCTTGCCACAACAAATAACCTACAAGCCCAAATCCAAGCTGCCCAAGAACAACTTAGTTTAATTAAGGCTGGCGCAACCTCTTATACATTATCAGCAAGTGCCGCCCAAGTAGAACTTGCAAGTAGCCAAGTCGATTTAGCTAAGCTTCAAGTGAGTAAGGCTAAATTAATTACACCTGCCAATGGTAGAGTAGAGCAAGTAGTGTTAAAACCAGGCGAACTTGCTAACCCTGGAACTACGGTAATAAAACTTGTCGATGACACAAAACTACATGTAACGGTATACGTTCCCCAAAGTCAACTCAGCCAAGTAAAAATAGGGCAAAAGGTTAAAGTAATCACTGAAAATAGTTCCACTGAGACTCAAGGGGAAATAGTCTTTATTTCCTCCCAAGGGGAGTTTACACCCAAAAATATTCAAACTCAGGAACAGCGTGCTAATCAAGTTTTTGCGGTAAAAGTAGCACTAGTATCAGCTGAGGCAGGTAATTTCAAGCCTGGTCAAGCTGTGGAAGTACGGCTTGATTAAGGGGGAGGGGAAACGGAATGGAGTTTGCCATTAAGGTAGATCATTTAACCAAGGCCTTCGGTGACCGTAAAGCTGTAGACGACCTCTCCTTTGCCATTAAACCTGGTCAGATTTTCGGCTTTCTGGGTCCTAATGGCTCCGGGAAGTCTACTACCATTCGGATGTTATGTGGTATTCTAACCCCAACAGGCGGCGATGGACAAGTACTTGGTATCGATCTAAAGGATGGTGAAACCATTAAGCAGCACATTGGGTATATGTCCCAAAAGTTTAGCCTATACGAGGATTTGACAGTAGCCGAAAATATGCAATTTTACGGTGGAGTCTATGGTCTGGACGGAAAGCATTTATCTGAGCGGTATGATTATCTACTAGACTTAACAGGACTTAAAGATCGGGAAGAGCAGTTAGCCGGCACGCTTTCGGGAGGCTGGAAACAACGATTAGCTCTGGGCTGTGCTTTACTCCATCGTCCACAACTGCTTTTTTTGGATGAACCTACCGCAGGAGTAGATCCATTATCCCGCAGAATATTCTGGGACTTAATTCGGCTGTTATCTAAGGAAGGGGTAACTATTTTAGTAACCACTCACTATATGGATGAGGCCGAACATTGTGATATTCTGGGTTTCATCTTCCAAGGACGGATGTTGGATTTTGGTACCCCAGAAGAAATTAAGGTCCGTCATCACGGTCAATCGATAGAGGATATATTTATTAACTTTGTAGCTGAGCAACAAGGTTAGGAAGGGGTGGGTTGATGAACTGGATTCGACTTAAGGCTATCATCCGAAAAGAGTTTATTCAAATCCGGAGGGACAAACCCAGTTTAGTGATGATTTTAGGAGTTCCTATAATGATGATGTTACTCTTTGGTTATGCCATTAGTACAGATGTAGAAAACATCTCCACTCTAATCTGTGATCAAAGTAAAACAGCTGACAGTCGCCTTTTCTTAAGTGCCTTAAAAAATACTGGTACCTTCAACCTTGAATTTTGGGTTGATAATCCTGGCAAGGTTGGAGCATATCTAGATGGAGGCAAAGCACGGGTAGCCGTGATTATCCCCCCTGGTTATTCCCAAAGTTTAGCCCGGAAGGAGGGGGCACAAATCCAAGTGCTGGTGGATGGTTCTGACCCACTGGTGGCTAGAACAGCCTTATCAACCACCCAATTAGTCGCCCAGGCCTTAAACCTGAATATTGTTGGACAACAGTTTGCTCAACAAGGTCTTGGCGGAAGTCCGTCTTTGGCAATAGATGTCCGCCCCCGAGTATGGTATAACCCTAACTTGGAGAGCATTCGCTTTAATATTCCCGGCTTAGTAGGCTTAGTCTTACAAAATATTACCGTTATTCTTACTGCTTTTGCTTTAGTGCGGGAGCGGGAAAGAGGTACTTTAGAACAAATTATAATTACTCCCATTCGACCAGTAGAGCTAATTATTGGAAAACTCATACCCTATGTGGTGATTGGTTTTTTTGACCTACTGCTGGTTCTAGGGGTAGCGGTTTTCTGGTTCGGAGTACAAATTGCCGGTAGCACTGCTTTGTTGTTAGTGTTGTCTACCATCTTTCTAGCCTGTGCTTTAGGTATGGGGATGTTTATTTCTACTATCGCCAAAAATCAGTTACAGGCAATGCAGATGTCTTTCCTGGTCTTATTGCCCAGCATTTTGCTTTCTGGCTTCCTTTTCCCACGGGAGTCTATGCCCAAGCTCATCTACTATTTAGGTCAGGCTCTGCCTTTAACTTATTTTTTACAAATCCTGCGAGGAATTATTTTACGGGGGGCAAATCTTTCCCAGTTAGGTTTTGTTTCTTTGTGGTTAACGCTATTAACTTTTGTAATCTGTGCAATGTCTGTGTTGCGCTTTCGTAAGCGCTTGGATTAAATACAAAAATACTAAAAGCTTTGCCAAAGCTTGCACAATCCCATGGTCACACTTAGGGTAATGGTGCGTATACTGTTACTAAGTGGATGGGCAAGTGAGGTGAAAGTTTTGGCCATGCAGTTCAGGCGTCACAAACGCCATAATAATGAACAGCGTCACGGAGTATTTAGCCTATTAGAACAGGGGCATATTAATCCAGCTACTGCTTTAACCCTGATTGGGGAAGAAGTAGAGGAGAAGGGCAAACTTACCAGTCGCGGCAAAGAATCTGATGATAAGGGGCAGGAATGGCGGATTGGTGCAATTTTTACTGAACTTGATAATCTAGTGGGCTTACACAATGTTAAACGTTTAATGAAAGAGATTTATGCTTTTGTGGAGATCCAAAGAAGAAGACAAAAGGAGAAGTTAATTACCGAGCCCATGGTTTTGCATATGATATTTAAAGGTAACCCTGGTACAGGCAAAACAACAGTGGCCCGGATCATAGGCCGGCTATTTAAGGAAATGGGAGTTCTCAACAAAGGCCACCTGACAGAAATTGAGCGGGCGGACTTGGTTGGAGAGTATATTGGCCACACCGCCCAAAAAACCAGAGAACAATTAAAAAAATCCATGGGTGGTATTCTCTTTATTGATGAAGCCTATTCCTTGGCCCGAGGCGGAGAAAAGGATTTTGGTAAAGAGGCTATCGATACCATGGTCAAAGCGATGGAAGACCATAAGGACAATTTGATTCTCATTTTAGCAGGTTATCAGGATGAAATGGACTGGTTTTTACAGACCAATCCCGGTCTTCGATCCCGTTTTCCTATTCATATCGATTTCCCGGATTATTCCCTGGATGAGTTAATGGAGATATCCTTAGTAATGCTTAAAAATCGGCAATATCAATTAGATTCCCCAGCCACCGATGAACTAAGACAAATACTTTCATATTACTTAGAGCAAGGTCAGGAACATAGCGGTAGTGCTAGACTAGTGCGTAACTTAATTGAGCGTGCTATTCGGCAACAAGCAGTACGTTTGGTTGCCCAAAAAAACATTACCAGAGAAGAGTTAATTTTAATTACCAGTGCTGATGTAATTGACATCCGCTAGTCCTTAACCCGGAGTTATGTTATAATATATCAATTAATGCCCAAGGAGGGTTTATTATTAGTAGCAAGGTTTCCGGTAATATTGAAGGACTACGCAAAACATTAATAGCTAAATTAGAGGCAATATATAGCGAGGTTATACCACCCAGGCAAATTGCCAGCGAGGAGCTACTGAACCTTCTGGCCGAGCTTACGGAGGAACTAGGTCGGGAAATCGCTGTACATATCAATAGGCGGGGGCAGATTGTGGAAGTATCAGTGGGAGATGCGGATACAGCGCCTTTATCCCTTCGCTCGGCACGGCGTAGTAGTGAAGGACTACGGGGTATTCGATGTGTGCATACTCACCCCTCTGGTTCCCCCCAATTGAGCCCAGCAGATACCTCTGCCTTAGCACTATTGAAGTTTGATCTAATGGCAGCCATAGGAGTTAAGACTGGACAACCAGAACAAATCAGTTATGCCTACCTTATACCCCAAGACGGTGAGATGGGTAATGCTTATCATCTATCTGATGTCCTTGCAGCAGAGCGGTTTTTGGAGATTGATTTTCTAGTTCTAATCAGGGAGATAGAGAAATCTTTTAAGACAGTTGGCACACCTACTGCTGAGGCCAATCCCAAGGAGAGAGCTATTTTGGTAGGCTTAGAACTACCGGGAAATGATTTGAGCTGGAGCATTGAGGATTCCCTCGCCGAACTTAAAGAATTAGCTAGCACAGCCGGGGCCGAAATAATTGGTAAGCTTGTCCAGCGCCGAAAACGTCGGGATTCAGCCTTTTATATAGGTTACGGTAAGTTAGAAGAATTACGCATGTTGGCTCAAGTACACCATATTGATTTGATAATCTTTGATAACGAATTATCGCCAGCCCAACAGCGAAATCTAGAAAATGCTTTGGGGAAAAAAGTGATTGACCGCACTGGCTTAATTCTAGATATTTTTGCCCAAAGGGCTCGGACCAAAGAAGGAAAGCTTCAAGTGGAACTTGCTCAGTTACACTATCTGCTCCCTCGACTAATTGGTACAGGTGTGGCTTTATCCAGGCTGGGTGGAGGTATTGGCACTAGAGGACCAGGGGAAACCAAGCTGGAGGTTGATCGTCGACGGATAAGAGAACGGATTAAAGATATAGAAAGAGATATCCTGCAGGTTAAACAACATCGAGAAAGGTTACGTCGTAAAAGAGGAAGAATACCACTTCCCGTGGTAGCTTTAGTGGGGTATACTAACGCAGGTAAAAGTACTTTACTGAACACCTTAACTAATTCTAATGTTTTAGCTGAAAATAAGTTGTTTGCAACCCTAGATCCGGTAACCCGCCAGGTGGAAATTCCCGGAGGCAAGTCCTTTTTATTAACGGATACAGTAGGCTTTATTCGCAAACTACCCCATCATCTGGTCGCAGCCTTTCGAGCCACTTTGGAGGAGACAGTAGCTGCCGATATACTAATTCATGTTGTGGATGCCAGCAGCCCGGTCTTTGTTGAACAAATAACTACTGTGGAGGAAGTTTTAGCCGAACTTGGTGCTGGCTCAATTCCCACCATAACTGCCTTTAATAAGATTGATTTAGTAGAAGATGAGTCCTTGGTGCACCGGGTAGCCTGTGAATACTCGTATTCAGCTGGAATTTCTGCTCCTTCAGGACTTGGAATCCAAGACATGTTAGAGCTGATAATTAAGCTGCTACCCAGGGAGTTTACCCGCTGTCAACTTCTGCTGCCATATGAAGCAGGGGGGTTATTGGCATTAATTCACAACAAAGGGCAAGTTTTATCCAAGGAATTTCTACCCGAGGGTGTTCGTGTACAGGTGGACTTAGACCCGCAAACCTTAAGCAAGGTAAAAGAGTTTGTCTTATTAAATTAAATTTTGCCGATTTTAGTAAATTAGGAGGGTCATAAAGTGAATCAGCTTTCCCAAGAGCTTTTAAGCGTAGCGGAAAAGGTAGAAGCAAAGATCCAGACTGTAATAACAAAAATCCAAAAACAGGCCTTTCATAATCACAGAAAGGTATTATCCGCCTTTGCCGAGGAAAAGGTATCCGAATATCACCTAAAAGGCAGCACAGGTTATGGATATGGGGACAGAGGACGGGAGGTATTGGAAAGAGTAATGGCCCGTGTTTTAGGAGCAGAAGCGGCCCTGGTACGCTCCCAGATAGTATCCGGTACCCATGCAATTGCCTTGGCACTTTACGGGGTGTTAAGACCCGGTGACGAATTACTAAGTGTAACGGGTGATCCTTATGATACGTTAGAAGAAGTAATCGGACTAAAGGGTAAATCAGCAGGTTCATTAATTGATTGGGGTGTAACCTATCGGCAGGTTGAACTTCTTCCTGATGGTTCATCAGATTTAGAAGCAATTAGTGCAGCAATTTCCCCAAAAACTAGAATGGTAGCAATTCAAAGATCTAGAGGTTACAGTTGGCGGCCCTCACTTGATATTGGACGGCTTAAGAAGTTAATAACTTTTATAAGAGGGATTAAAAAGGATATTATAGTATTTGTCGACAACTGTTACGGTGAACTTGTGGAAGCCCAGGAACCTACCGAGGTTGGAGCGGATTTAATCGCGGGTTCTCTAATTAAAAACCTGGGAGGAGGCCTGGCGCCAACCGGGGGTTATGTTGCAGGGCGTGAGGAACTTGTTAGACTGGCAGCAAACCGCTGGACTGCTCCGGGGATTGGGGGAGCAGTGGGGGCAAGCCTGGACTTAAACCGCCTGTTGTTTCAGGGTTTGTTTCTCGCACCACATGTTGTTGGAGAAGCTTTACAAGGAGCTGTTTTTACAGCTGCCCTCTTTTCAGAACTTGGTTTCCAGGTTTCTCCGCTATTCAATGAAGAGCGTACCGACCTGATACAAGCCATAAAACTTGGAAACAGGGAACTTCTGCAAGCATTCTGCAAGGGCTTACAGCTGGCCAGCCCTATTGACTCTCATGTTATTCCCGAGCCTTGGGCTATGCCGGGTTACCAAGACCAGGTTATTATGGCAGGTGGAACTTTTATTCAAGGTGCTACAATTGAGCTAAGCGCTGACGGTCCAATGCGGGAACCTTTTGCAGTATACCTTCAAGGGGGATTATGTCGGGAGCATGTAAAGTTAGGTGCTTTGCTAGCCGCGAAAAATGTACTAAAAATAAATAATAACAAATAACCATAATAGGAAATAACCATTGCTAGAGTTTAACGAAAATGATACAATAATAGGAGAATTTACTCAGGAGGACATGGCGTGACTAAGGTGCTTATTATCGATGACGATAAATTCATTGTCCGTGTTGTCAGCGACCGTTTGAACAAAGAAGGTTATGAGGTTGCAACAGCAATGGACAGTGTTGCCGGTCTTAATGAAATATATGAGTCCACTCCTGATATTATTTTACTGGACGTAGTTCTTCCTGGTGGCCAAAACGGTACAGAGATTTGCCGGTTATTGCGAAATGATACCAGGACCGGCCATGTTCCTATTATTATGCTTACATCCCGCCGGGAAACTAATGATATTGTATCTGGTTTAGAGGCAGGGGCGGATGATTATATTACGAAACCTTTTGATACAAATGAATTAGTTGCCAGGATAAAAACCCATTTACGCAGGGCAAAACAGGAAAAATCCTTTAACCCCCTTACCGGCCTTCCCGGTAACTTGCTAATCGAGAAAGAGATCAAAGCCAAGGTGGCAGAACCAAATACACCGTTTGCTGTTTTATATTTGGATTTAGATAATTTTAAGGCTTATAATGACGTTTATGGGTTCTTAAAAGGCGATGAAGTCCTTAAACTCCTTGCCCACATATTAACTCAGTGCATAAAGGAATTGGGCAATAGGGATGATTTTGTCGGACATATCGGTGGAGATGATTTTATTGCTATTACCACACCGGACAAAGTTGATATAATATGTCCGGCATTAATTACTCAATTTGACAGTACTATCCCCTTATTTTACAGTTTAGATGACCGCAAAAAGGGATATATTATTACTTATGACAGACAGGATAAAGAAGTGGAATATCCACTAGTGAGTCTTTCCATCGCGGTAATAACCAACTCTAAAAGGCCGCTGATTACTCACTGGCAGGTTGCTGAAATTGCCTCTGAACTTAAAAGATTTGCCAAAACCCTGCCTGGCAGTAACTATGTAAAAGATAGGCGTTCACTATAAAATGCCCTTAGGCTATAACCTAAAGGGCATTTTAATTCTTAGACTCCACATGCAGGGGCAATTATCGGAGAACTCATTGCAGGCAAAAACTGGAGCGAAGCAGTAGCAGCCCGGGGTACATGTCTGGGAATGTTGGTAAGGATGATAATAGCTAATACGGCAGGAAAAAAGCGGTTCCTAGCGAATAAATTACCTAACGACATAATCTGAGCTGAAAGGGAATAGATATGAAAAAATTACAAATCAAAAAGACTTTAGTAGTTCCCCTAACGGTAGTATTATTATTTGGGTTGCTAGTATCAGGCTGTACAAATGTGGGCAGCCAAGGGGATAAAGGCTCCAAAAGTGATCAACCCCAATATGATTTGTGGCTTAAAGAGGATGCTGAAAACGGTTTTGATGATGCCCTTAACCGAGATTATCGAAGGTTAACAATAATTTCCGGTTCGTTAAACAAGTTACGCAGTTCGGACCATCCTGAGCTGACGTTAGGGACAGTCCTTGGAGCAACTGAATCGACAATTTATATTAAGGAATCCGAGTATAAAAGGTTAGATAATAATTTTAATATTTCAGGGGAAATGAAAAAAGCGATAGCGCCAGCCGGAATCCTGAACATATTGAATAAAAACCAAAGAATACTCGAACATGTCTATAAGGATATCCTCAAGCCTTATGCAGATAAGCTGGTGGTGAAACAAGCACTTACTGTCCAACAAGAGAAGTCGTTGGATCAAACTATTGATCTTATCCAAGGTATTACTCAAAACTATAGCCGTTTGAGCCGAAACCACAAGGATATGTCTGTTGAGGAAGTTGAAACTCTACTCCGTGATCTGGATAAACTTCAGAATCAACTAGGTAGTGTTTACTTTCCTCTGAAATAGAATAGCCAGGACTGGTATAAATCGGTTCTGGCTGGATTTTTATAGCCTAGGAACTTATATCGCAAAGCTACATTGCATATCTGAAGAGATAGAAGTTTCTTGATTGGGGGTTGTTAAGGGGGAGTCCCCCCTTATGTAAATCAGAGGAGGGTCACAGCGTTAGCAACATAGGGAACCTGGGTTCCCTGTGTACAAGAAAATTGACTTCCATATAAATAAATTCGACGCAGTCGATTTTCTTGTTAGTCTTTACTTTAGACATTGTTGCAAAAACTCTCGCAAGCTCTGCTCATCCTTTAAACTAGCCGGAGGAATTTCAATTTGGTTCACAGCATCTAAAATTGCCCTTACTATTGCTGTTTTCTCTAATACTTGGTGGTGCTGGTCATAGGCTTTGTTTGTAGTTGCCTGCAACCAGGTTACCTGATCATGGTAGACTTGCACCATCATACTAACCATAGTTCGATTTTTAACTAGTGAAGGAGCAACGGTACCGGCAGCAGCTTCCGGTATAACCACAGCTTCCGGTGTTGAACTATTCAAACTTGATTCCGACAATTCATCTGATTCATCAGTATCTTCCGAATCATTCTCTGTTAGTTCATCTAATACCTTAGCTTCGTGCTTAGCTAGGAACCATTGATCCCTGGCTAGTCTTTCTACTTCAGCTTCCTGTTTTGCGTTAGGGTGGCTTACTGCTCGACTATACCACATAATCGACTCTTTAGGACGACCAGCACGGCGATGTAGTTCACCTATTAAGTACAACATTTTAGGCTCACTGGTCTTGGTTTGGTGACTATCCTTTTCATATGCTTTTTGGTATTGATTTGCAGCTTCGGTTATAAATTCTTTTTCCCGAGCGGGCTGACCTGCAAACCTACAGGCCCAAGCTGCTCTGAGAAAAAGAGCCGCTAAATAGCTAGTTTTGGCTTGATAAATTTGAGCAGTGCGTATTGCTAACTCGCAACCACGAATTACAGTATCCCAATTTCGCTCACCGGAGAAATCTGGTTCCGTCCTTTTTAATAGATCAAGACCCTTTTTTAAGCGATCTATTTGAAAGTCACTAAGGGTGATATTAAACTGTTGATCAGTAGCTGCATAGTGGCATTCCGGGCATACCCATACACTATATACAAAAGGGTTTGGCCCCTCATAGTAAATACAATAGTCTGTATCCCTTCGTGCTATCCTTAATGCAGAACTTCTAACTCTTTGGACAGTAAATTTTGTTGCACAAACTGGACAAGTTTGGTCTTGGGCAAAAACGGGTGACACCATGGCGATACCCCCTATATCATTTAAATTGAGACTTAACTAATATTCCACTTAATGACGTGTTTTCCCTTCTTAAGCACAAAATTCCTCAAAAAAATAGAGGATTTGCCTAAAATAGCAACGAATTATTAGCAATGATTTTTAAGTTATGTAAGCTCCCAAGCTAAAATTGATATACTAATGGCAGACAGGGGGAATATCCGGAATGTATGAACTGACAATAAAAGGACATTTTGATGCAGCCCATTATTTAAGGGAATATCCGGGTAAGTGCTCTCAAATCCATGGACATACCTGGGAAATCGAGTTGGTAGTGGGCGGTACTGAACCTGATAATTTAGGGATGTTAATAGATTTCTCGGTGCTAAAGGAAAATCTTAAAGAAGTTTTAGCTCAATTTGACCATCGCTTAATTAATGAACTGCCAGGATTTGCTCAAGGTCAACTAAACCCAACTGCTGAAAATCTCGCTAAGTATATTTACCTCCAAATGCAACCCCGAATTGTAATGTCCACCTCACCAAACAATAATAAAATTAAACTAATTCAGGTCAAGGTTTGGGAATCACCAAGAGCTAGTGCCTGTTATAAGGAGGACTAAGTTTGGGAGCAATCCTATTGTTATCCGGTGGACTGGATTCTAGTGTTTGTTTGGCCAAAGCGATAACAATCCACAAAAAGATATTGGCTATTACTTTTGACTATGGTCAAAAAGCCAGAATCCGTGAGCTAAATGCCTCCGAGCAGTTAGCAAATTATTATGGAATACACCGAGAAGTAATTAAGCTGGATTTTTTACAAACCATAACTCAGACCAGCTTAGTAAGTCAAGACCAACAAACCCCGGAACCAGGTGAAGGAGAGTTAGATGATATCGAAGGTGCGGCCTGGGAATCTGCCCAAAAGGTTTGGGTGCCTAACCGCAATGGCCTATTTATTAATATTGCCGCTTGTTATGCGGATGCCCAGGATTATCAGTGGATAATAACCGGTTTTAATAGAGAAGAGGCGGTCACATTTCCTGACAATACCCAAGAATTTTTAAATAGGTCCACTATGGCTTTGGAGCTTTCTACCTTAAAACAGCCGAAGGTCTACAGTTACACCCAAGCTTTGGACAAAGTGGGTATTGTCAAACTAGGTCAGCAGTTAGCATTACCTTTTAAATATATTTGGAGCTGTTATCATGGACATCGGGAGATGTGTGGAAAATGCGAAAGCTGCCAACGCTATTTCCGGGCTTTACTAAGAGTTGGGCTAACTAAGGATTCAGTAGGAAGGGAGGATTAATAAAATGCTGCCGCAAGCCTACTGGTTTGAAAGATCTCTTAAATATGACGGTACTCAGCTAAGTTCGCTTTTTGCCTACCGTAATTTTCGGGTGCAGGGTGAGAGTATTGTAGCCTTTCGAGGGCCTTGCCAAGTTGAGCTTAGGGAAATGGTAGATGTTGAGGATGTGTTGGACCAAGCCCATATTTACAGTGAGGATATGCTCCACTTTATAATCGAAAATTTTGACCAGGACTTAGAAAAGATGGTTCTAAGGCAAAGACTATTTATTGCGATAATCCATGAAATGTTAATCAATGAAGGCGTTCCGGGTTTAACCAGAGCTGGTGATGATCTTTACTTGGGCGAAGGTAAGCTATCTGTTTCCATTGCAACTTTAACAAGGGTATCCACCATGATCCATACCGGATTAAACATAAGTAGCAAGTATACTCCAGTTAAGACGATAAGCTTGCCGGAATTGGGTATATTAGATATAAAAGATTTTGCCAATAAAATAATGCATGCGTATACTACTGAAATTAACAGTATATGTCTGGCAAGGTGTAAAGTGAGGGGGGTTGATTAGTGCAACCCATGGTGATGGAGATGATGTCTTCAATCCAAGGGGAGGGATTGGTGGTAGGTGAACGCCAAATATTTATTCGCCTAGCCGGTTGTAATCTAAGGTGTAATTACTGTGATACCTCGGGTTCCTTTGACTATCAGCACCCCTGTCAGGTAGAAATTATCCCTGGCAGGGGTGAGTTCAAAGCATACTCTAATCCGGTAGCAGTAAATACTTTAGTAGAGCTGGTTAAAAATTTTCAGCCCGGAATCCATCATTCAGTTAGCTTAACCGGCGGTGAGCCCCTGTTGTTTACCGACTTTATCCTTCAACTGGCTCCTTTAATACGAGAACTTGGATTAAAAGTTTATTTGGAGACTAATGGAACTTTATTTGATGCTCTGGACAGGGTAGGCAACTTAATTGACATCATTAGCATGGATATAAAACTTCCTAGTACAACTGGTTCCAAAGATTACTGGACAGAACACCAGAAGTTTCTACAAGTTACGGAGAAATTTGGGGTAGAAAAATACGTTAAAGTAGTGGTTGCCCAGTCTTCTACAGAGCTAGAAATCCGCCAAGCCAGTCAATTGGTGGCAGCAATTAACCCAAGCATACCATTGGTACTACAACCAGTTACTCCACCAAAAAACAAGTTAATCCAACCTCCCGACCCAGAAAAACTCCTAATGTTTCATAAAATTTGTCGAGAATTCCTGCAGCATGTAAAAGTAATTCCTCAGACTCATAAAATGCTGAGGGTTCTATAAGCAGAAATGGGGTAGATCAAATTGGATACTGAAAAAATTGAACAAGCGGTACACATGATTTTAGAAGCCATCGGAGAGGACCCTAGTAGGGAAGGTTTAAGAGATACCCCTAAAAGGGTTGCTCGGATGTATCAGGAAATATTTCAAGGTTTGGAAATTGACCCTAAACAATATCTTCAGGTATTGTTTACCGAGGAACATGATGAAATGGTGCTGGTAAAGGATATTCCCTTTTATTCCATGTGCGAGCATCACCTCTTGCCTTTCTTTGGTAAAGCCCACGTTGCCTATATTCCTGCTCGGGGTAAAATTACCGGCCTTTCCAAACTGGCTAGGGTTGTGGAAGCAGTGGCCAAACGTCCCCAACTTCAGGAACGTTTGACTAGCCAAATTGCTGACCTTATCATGGAAGCCTTACAGCCCTTTGGTGTATTAGTGGTTGTAGAAGCGGAACATATGTGTATGACTATGCGGGGTGTAAAAAAGTCGGGTTCTCTAACCACCACTTCAGCGGTTAGAGGGATTTTTAAGAAAAATACTGCTACCAGAGCTGAAGCTTTCTCATTAATTATGAGCAGCAGGCCATAGAAAGGAGTTCAGTATGGAACAGGAGCGGGATAGGTTAGAATTAATAGCTACAAAAACCTTAACAGCGAATGAAGATATGTATAAAATTATTGACTTCTTAAATAAAACTTTAAAGGAAAAAAGGGTAATGTTTGGTTTAACCTTAAATAGAACAGAAAACACCATGACAATCTCGGTATATGAGGTATAAAAGTTATCAAAGCTATAATTAGGAGGTTAAAATGAAAAGGGTTTTGGTTACTAATGATGATGGCATCCTTGCTCTGGGTATCCAAACCCTAGTCGAGGCTTTGCAGCATTTAGCAATTGTTACTGTAGTAGCTCCGGATCGGGAAAAAAGCGCAACTGGACATAGTATTACTGTACATTGTCCATTAAGAGTAGATCAATTAGAAATATCCGGTGCCGCTGGTGGGGCATGGGCAGTAGATGGAACACCCTCAGATTGTGTTAAGCTGGCTATTCAGTCATTAATGACTGAACCGCCGGACTTAGTGGTATCCGGTATTAACCGGGGTGGTAATTTGGGTACAGACATCTTATATTCTGGTACCGTTTCAGCCGCAATTGAAGGAATTATTAACGAAATTCCGGCTATTGCCGTCTCCCTTAATACCTTCGTTCAGCCTGATTATAGTTACGCGGCAAAATTCACTAGTAAATTAGTTGATTATTTATTTACCAATAAGCTTACTGTTGATACCCTATTAAACGTGAATATACCAGCCATTCCTGAGTTGGAAGTTAAAGGTGTAGCCATCACCAAGCTTGGGAATCGGAAATATGATAACCTATTTGATAGAAGAACTGACCCCAGGGGTAAATTCTATTTTTGGATGGGTGGTAAAGTCGTTGATGTACCTAATGATGCTGATACCGATGTAGCAGCTCTAGAGCGGGGAGAAGTTTCAGTTACTCCAATCCACTTCGATTTGACTAACTACCGAATTATTGAGGAAGTCAAAAAGTGGGGCTTACAGCCTTAAGTTATTGAAAAATTGCTTAGCACGAATACTGCCGGGAATTTTCTTATACCCCAGCAGGCTGTTGAAAAACCCGTCTAGTGAGGAAACAAAAATGACAAGGCCGCAGGCGTACTTGTCGTACGTTGAGGACCTTGTCATTTTTGGTGACAATGCTAGACGGGGAATTTCAAAAGCCTGCTGGATCAAAAATTATAACCCATATTTCTGCATCAAAGCCTGCTCTGCGTTACGTACCATTACTTTAACCATATTTCCACCAATGTTTCCACCAACCCGTCCACAGTTTTCTGCGCTTACTTTTCCCCAGTAACCATTTTCTATTTGCGGTGTAATGCCTAGTTCCGAGGCGATTTCATACTTGAATCCATCCAGTACTGAATTGGGAAGGATTTGCTTTGTGAATTTTGCCATCTTCAAGACCTCCTTTCCTTTAGCTATATTATGTGTACTAAAGGTGAGATCTATATTAGTTATATTTGGCTAGCCTGCCGGAAGGTAGGTTATTTATCTTAGTGGAATTTACTTCCAAATTCTTTTACTAAAGTTTAGTCTGCGAAAATTTCTGGTATTAATCACCCCTGTTACAAGTAACAGGCCGCAATAAACACTACCGGAAACACCTAAGGCAAATATTGTGGACCAGGAGCTTCCAAGTGAGGGTAAAAAAATATAAAGGTAACTAAACTTTAAGGTAAATGCTAAAGCTAGGCTGGCAGCTATTGGGATAATAATCAATTTTTTTAATGAAACCATAATACCTACTAAGTTAGCAATATTTATTAAGTTAAGCACCGCTACAACTATAAAACTAATATTTATAGCCAAGGCAGCTCCTACCAGACCTAGACCAGGAATACCCACTAGCAAGGATAAACCGATTAACTCCAGAACCGAAGCAATAATCAAATTGCGTAGAGGGAGGCGGGCTTGACCAAGCCCTTGAAGTATACCTGTGGTAGTCTGTTGAAGATAATAGAACAATCCACCAATTGCTAAAACTCTAAGCGCTTGACCAGCTTGGGGATTATGAAAAAGTAATTCAGTTAGTTGTTGAGGAATCAGCAAAAAAACTACGACTGCCGGTAGT
This sequence comes from Carboxydocellales bacterium, assembly GCA_049302075.1. Lineage (GTDB taxonomy): Bacteria > Bacillota > Carboxydocellales > JAJZTU01 > JBAQLS01. The sequence continues at coordinate 83,255 of JBAQLS010000018.1, forward strand.
CCCGCACATATAGTCATCTTTAGGGATTCACCGATTCTTTCACTCATTAGTCTATTTTGCTTAGCCGAAGCAGCTTCAGATACAGCCGGAACCATGGCAGTAGCCAGGGAAGAGGTTAACACACTAGGAATGGCTAGAATGGGCATGGCCATACCAGTTAGTTGACCGTACATGGAAGTAGCCTCGTCAAGAGAAGCTCCAGCAAGGATCAACAGCTTGGGTATCATTGTTGCTTCCATGGAAAGGATGATGGTAGCAACTATTCTGCTCAAGGTTACCGGAACAGAAAACTGCAGCATCTCCATAAGCATAAGGCCTTGGTTATAATTAACAGCAGAATTTCTTAAACTTGCTTTGGCGTTAAAACGCTTGTAAATAATTATTATGGTTAATAAGCCTGCTAATTCACCAAGGATTAAACCTAACGCAGAACCCATAGCACCATAGGCAATTCCCCAGGGTAGTAACAAGCGAGCCAAAAATAGACCAGAAGCTACCCGAACTATTTGGTCTACCACTAATGATAAGGCAGTTGGGGTCATTTGCATTAAGCCTTGAAAATACCCACGAAACGCAGAGCTTATACAGATCATTAGAATTCCCGGCAACAAAGTCCGAAAGATAATATAAGATGCAGGGTTAGGGAAAATATTCGTTTTTAAGTAGGGCGATAACCAGTATAACAATAGTGTACATACTGCTCCGGTACAAAGCAGAAACAGGATAGCTAAGCGGAGAATCTGCCTGGCTCCAGTTAAATTATTTCGTCCCGCCTCCGCCGAAACAAATTTAGATACTGCTAAGGGTATTCCAGCGGAAGCTATTACAATTGCTAAGATGTAAATAGGAAAGACCATATTATATAGGCCTATGCCTTTAGCCCCAATGAGATCAATAATTAAAATTTGGTACATAAACCCTAGAATCCGGTTAAAAAGACTGGCCGCCACCAGTACGGCAGTACCCATTAAGAGAGTCTGTTTGGGCAAATGGTTTCACACCTTTCCACCATGGTTGTCTCTAAATTCATATGCGTAATTGTTGTCCTTAATACTTTTTTCCTAAGGGACAAAACATAATGTATGAATTTGTTTCTTTACCATGGAGGAAAAAACATTGTTATGTCAAATAATTACTATATGGTTTAGAAACTCTGGAGGTGTAATCATGAATAAAAAATTGTTACTGGCAGGGCTATCTATATTTTTATTACTAGTTTTGGCTGGTTGTGGCAATAAACCTCGAAATGTTGCACCTGTTGTGGGTTCCCAGGCACCGGACTTTTCTGGAACTACCATAGATGGCAAAGCTGTCACCCTTAAAGATTTAGAGGGTAAAAAAGCGATTTTATGTTTCTGGTGGGATGAATCTCCGGCTGCTACTCGTGAATTAACTACCCTTAATGAATTTAAAGCGGAACAAGGTTCTACGGTTGAGGTTTTAACCATCAATGCCGGTGATGACCAACTTAAAGTAGACACCTTATTTAAAGAAAAGAAATATTCCTTACCGGTAATCTTAGATGATAAAAAAATGATCATATCCAAGCTTTACCGAATTGACATTATGCCCACCACCTTTGTGTTGGATAAGCAGGGAGTAATCCTCAAGAAGTTTACCGGAGGCACGGAAAAGTCTGAACTAATCAGTGCTTTAGAAAATAAATAATCATAACAACCTAAGCGGTGACAATTCACCGCTTAGGTTATCTAGAAATTTACTTTATGTTATACATAGACCCCGAGCAGGCTTGTTGAAAAACCCGTATAGCACGAAGCCAGCTATTACAAAACCACAGGCGTACTCTGTGTACGTCGAGGATTTTGTAATAGCTGGCGACAAAGCTATCCTGAAAATTCATACTTAATTTTCATATACTGTTGGTGCCACGTTAGTGGCATGGATATCTAGACGGGGAATTTCAACAGCCTGGTGAAAAAGATTACTGCTGTAAAGGCTATAACAGCCAGAGACCAAAATAGACCATTAAGCCCTAAATAATGGACTAAAATCCCACCCACAAAACTTCCTAATGTGGAACCAAGCCCAAAGGTAATGGAGGAAAACAAGGTCTGTCCGGTAGTGAGTAGTTCCCGTGGGGACAAACTACTAGCATAATGCACTGCCGCCAAATAAAACAGCCCAAAGGAAAGCCCTTGGAAAAGTTGGGCTGCCAAAACAGCCTCAGGGGATTTAAGCAAGGGATATAACACCCATCTGCTGCCAAAAACAAGAGCAGCAAACCGGAGCAGGTTTGGTGGACCATAGCGCCTAAGCAGGACATCGCCATAGTAGAAAAAGGGTATTTCACTGAGTGCTGAAAGCATCCAAGCCAAGCCTAAGGAACTGGTAGTACCACCTAATGAAGTAAAATACAGACCGAAAAAGGTATTATAGGCACTAAAGGTTATCTGGACAAGGCAAGTAAAGATGACGAAAACCAAAAAAGAACGATTAGACAGCAATTTCCAGGCTCCGTGTCCTAGCTTGGGACGGGCTGTCCCTTGAACTCGGGGTAGTCCAACAGTAGCCAGTAAAGATAATAAAAAGAGCAGGGAAATTAAGACAAACAAATAGTTCAGGCCTGCCACCGCAAAGAATCGACCAATACCTAGGACTGCTACCGAAAAACCTAATGACCCCCATAAGCGTATACTGCCAAAGCCTGCTTTAGAAGACTTCAAATAACTGAGGGTAATACTATCTGCTAAAGGAACATTAGGACTTTGAAAAAAGGTGTAAATTGCCATTACCAAGTATAACCACCAAAGCTTAATGGAAATAGTAAAGAGTAAGATGCTTACCATACAAAAAAGCAAGGTAAAGCGGAGAACTTTTACCTGGTTCTGAAGGTAATCACTAAACATTCCCCAAAGGGGCTGGGCCACAATTGTTACCAAAGGACCGATTGCCATTAGTGAGCCAATTTGAATGTTTCTTATACCATGCTCACGTAAATATAGTGGCAGATAAGGTGTAAAGGCAGCTAGAATTGTAAAATAAACAAAATAGTAATATTTTAGCCCTAACCCATTGCGAGAAGATAATTCAGACACTAATAAAGCCTCCTCCAGAATAATGACAATCTATTATAACATGACCGGAGGTTTTCGGTTAGCAATGGCTAACTTACCGGCTGTCTATTTACTTTAGACATGCGCCGATGAAATTTTTCAATTTGGCCGGTAGTATCTACTATCTTTTGAATACCGGTAAAAAACGGATGGCATTTGGAACAAACTTCAACCTTCAATTCCCGCTTTGTAGAGCCAGTTGCAAAGCTTTCCCCACAAGAACACCTCACCGTAGTCTGATAATACTTAGGGTGAATTTTTTCCTGCATACATATACCTCCTTTGATAGGTAATAACTGGATGAATTTTTTAGATTCTGGTTAATAATATATATACTGAACTATCAGGACAAATATGTTTACCGGAAAATCGAAAGGTGGGAACAGTTATGCAGGTTTACCCTAGTGAAGCCCTTCGCAACGTTGGTATTGTGGGTCATAGTGGTGTTGGCAAGACTACCCTTATTGAAGGTATGCTGTTTGCATCGGGGGCAATAGCCCGACCAGGCAAAGTAGAAGATGGTAATACTGTGGGTGATTTCTTACCCGAGGAAATTGCCAGACAGGTTACTATTAGCTCTGCGCTTATACCTGTTGAATGGTCTGGCAAAAAACTTAATATTTTAGACTCCCCGGGTTATAGTGATTTTTTAGGGGAAATAGAGGGTACCATGCGTGTTGTAGATGGTACTCTTTTTGTCCTCTGCGCTGCCTCCGGAGTACAGGTACAAACGGAAGTTATTTGGGAAAAGGTTGAGGGGGCAGGATTACCGCGTTTAGTATTCATTAATAAGCTGGAACGGGAAAATGCCGATTATTTTCGAACATTAGAACAATTAAAGCAACATTTTCCTCAATCCCGGTTTATCCCTTGCCAGCTGCCAATAGGTCAGGGGGGGGATTTTTCCGGTTTTTATGATTTATTGGCTGACCAAGTATTTACAGTAAATAGTACAATAAGTAAGGAAATCCCTAAGGAAATAGAAGCAATAAAGGAAAAGTATCGAGAGCAAATTATCGAGACAGCAGTGGAGGCTGATGATGAGCTATTAAGTAGATATTTAGAAGGGGAGACCATTAATCCAACGGAAATAGTAAATGGGTTGGCTGCAGGATTCCGAGCCAATACCTTAGTTCCGGTTTTTTTGGGCTCGGCAACTTTAGGCACCGGAACACGCCGCTTACTGGATATCCTAGTAGACTTTTTACCAAGCCCATGCTTGGAGCAGGCTGCAAAACAAAGCAGTGCCGCCTATGTGTTTAAAACTACTGTGGACCCTTATGTAGGTAAGGTTAGTTTACTTAAAGTATTAAGTGGCAGTCTGAAGCCCGAATACCAGCTGTATAACTTAAACAAGGGACACCAAGAGCGAGTCAGCGGTTTATTTAGTATCAGAGGTAAACACCAACAGCCTTTATCCCAGGGTATGCCTGGTGACCTGATAGCTTTAAATAAATTAGCCCAATCTAGTACAGGGGACACTTTGTCTCAACTACCCCAAGGCGAGGCTCTGCCGCCATTAGAATTTGCACAGCCTATCTTTTCCCTAGCCTTAATACCTAAGACCAAAAATGATGATGACAAGCTGGGTACTGCCTTAGTCCGCTTGGTTGAGGAAGATCCTTCTTTGCAGGTGGAACGTAATGTGGAAACTAAACAAGTTTTATTAAAAGGGATGGGCGAACTCCATTTGGAAATCAACATAGAAAAATTAAAACGAAAGTTTGGGGTTCAGGTAGAAACCTGTGCACCTAAAGTTCCCTACCGTGAAACAATCAGGAAAGACATTAAAATTGAAGGCAAGCATAAAAAACAAACGGGAGGACATGGCCAGTACGGACATGTCTGGCTAAACTTAGGTCCATCCAAGATTGCAGATTTAGAATTCAGTGAAGAGATATTCGGAGGTTCAGTGCCTCGACAGTACATTCCCGCAGTAGAAAAAGGACTACGTGAAGCAATGCTGGAAGGTGTGTTAGCCGGATTTCCAGTTACAGGTATTAGAGCAGTACTGATAGACGGTTCCTATCACAATGTGGACTCCTCCGAAATGGCTTTTAAATTAGCAGCGTCTTTAGCCTTCCGTAAAGGAGTAATGCAAGCCCAACCGGTACTGCTTGAACCCATTATGCAGATTGAAATTACTGTACCAGATTCAATGATGGGAGATATTATCAGTGACTTAAATGGTAGACGGGGGAAAATACTTGGCATGGAACCCATGGGTAATAAGGAAATAATTAAGGCTATGGTACCAGAGGCAGAATTACTAAACTATGCTATCGCTTTACGTTCAATTTCCCAGGGCCGTGGGAGCTTCACCATGACCTTTGATCACTATGATGAAATACCAAGCAAGCTTGCCGAAACAATAATTTCTAAAGTCAAAGTTGACAAAACTAGCTAAAACTAGTTAAAAAGCGAGTAACTTGTAAAAGGAATTTTACTATCCACATCGAAAACTAAGCATGAGTAAAAATTGTTAACCTACATTGTGAACCGAGAAAGCAGGAGGTAAAGCCTAATGAAAAGAGTAGCCGTATTATACGGCGGGCTGTCAGAAGAACGGGAGGTTTCCTTGCGTACTGGAAGGGCGGTATGTAAAGCCCTCGAGGCCAAAGGATATTACGTGAAGCCCATAGATGTGGATCGGCAGGTGGCTCAAAAATTAATGGAAGAATCGGTAGACTTGGCTTTTATAGCCTTGCATGGACGTTATGGGGAAGACGGAACCATTCAGGGGTTATTAGAAATTATGGCCATTCCTTATACTGGATCAGGGGTTATGGCTAGTGCCGTGGCCATGAACAAAATTACCACTAAGCGTTTATTACTAGACGCCAAATTGCCTACTCCCAAATTTCAGGTCCTCAAAGCGTATGAGGTTGATAAGTTAAGTCTAGCAGCCACTGTGCTAGACTTAAAATCCATGGTAACCCTTCCCGCCGTGGTTAAGGCGGCCACCCAAGGTTCTACTATCGGTATTTATTTCGTTCACCACTGGGAAGAGATGACCCCTGCCCTAGAAAAAGCTTTTGGCTTTGATTCAGAGGTGTTAGTGGAAGAATTTATTGCAGGCATGGAAGTAACTGCTTCCGTTTTAGGAAATAACCAACCTCAAGCTTTACCGCTAATTGAAATTACCTCAGTAACCGGTAAGTATGATTATGAGGCCAAGTACACTGCTGGGATGAGTGAACACATTATTCCCCCAAGGTTAACGCCAGAAAAACAACAGGAAATCCAAGCACTAGCTCTTCAAGCCTACCAAACGTTAAGTTGCCGAGGACTATCCAGAGTTGATTTTATGATCACAAAGGATGGGCAGCCTTATATTCTGGAGGTTAATACCTCGCCAGGAATGACTGAAACCAGTCTTTTTCCCGATGCTGCCCGAGCAGCAGGTATTGAGTTCCCAGAGCTGGTGGATAGACTGGTTAAGCTTGCCCTGGAAGAGTACTAAGTAAGTTTTACTACAATTGCCCTGCTATTTGACAGGGCCTTTTATTTTTCGATAGAATATAACATAAAGCAAGTGATTCCTTAAGAAAGGGTGTTTTGATATGACTAAGAAAATTGCTGTAGCAGGAAAAGGCGGTACCGGAAAAACTACATTCACTGCCCTATTAATCAGACAACTAGTAAAAGAAAAGCGGGGGGCCATTCTGGCAGTAGACGCTGACCCTAACTCCAACCTAAATGAAGCCCTAGGGATTAATGTGCAGGAAACTATTGCCGATATCCTAGATGAAGTCAAAGGCTCAGCTTCTGTTCCTGAGGGGATGTCTAAAGATGTTTTTGTAGAATACCGTTTAAATCAAGTTCTCCAAGAAACAAATGATGTTGACCTGCTAACCATGGGGGTTCCCCAGGGAGGTGGCTGTTATTGTTATCCCAATGACCTGATGCGCAAATACTTGGAAAGTTTACGGGAAAATTATGATTTCGTGATTATGGACAATGAAGCCGGTATGGAACACTTAAGTCGTAAAGTAATTACTGATATAGATTTCCTCTTGGTAATTAGTGATTCTTCTGCCCGAGGAGTTCGTTCCGCAGGCAGAGTTTATGACATTGTTAAATCTGTGGGGCTAAAAGTCAAAAAGATTGGCTTGATAATTACCAAGTCTCCGGAAGCAGGAATCGATGAATTAAACGAAGAAATTAAGAAAACCGGGCTGGATCTGATTGGCATAATCCCCTTTGATGAAGCCGTAGCAAAACAGGATTTAGCCGGTAAACCTCTATTTGATCTGGCCGATGATGCAAAGTCCGTTCAGGCTGTGGCTGAAATCGTTCAAAAACTTGGGATTTAAGTTTTTAATCTAAGGAAAATGAACCTGGAGGCAATAATGGTTGAGCAGTTTTCCAATCGGCAGATTACCCGAATCAATAGGGGAGTTCTAGAGACCGTTGAGGATACACTTATTAAGGAATCTCCCTTAACAATTTACTTTAACGAGCAGGAATTGGTAACCCTGCTTTGTACCCCAGAGGGCATGGAAGAGTTAGCCATTGGTTTTCTTGCTTCCGAAGGGCTGCTCAAAAATCCTGAAGATATAACCAAAGTAAAACTGGATCAGGAACAGGGTATTATTTGGGTTGAAGCAAAACAATCGGGAACCATTGCCGAGAAACTTTTTCTAAAACGCTATATTACAACTGGCTGCGGTAAAGGTACAACCTTTTATAACATCATGGATTCGGCTTTAGTAAAACAGCCCATAGCAGAGCTTACATTTTTATCAGCAGAGATTTTTACTCTAATGAAAAAGATTCAGGAGAAATCTGAACTATATCGCTCCACAGGTGGTGTTCATGGAGCGGCTTTGGCTCAAGGTCAGCAAATTGTGTTTTTTCGGGAGGATGTAGGCAGACATAATGCGGTTGATAAGCTAATTGGTCGCTGTTTTTTGGATGGGATACCCATAGGGGATAAAATATTACTTACTAGTGGTAGAATATCCTCCGAAATCCTACTTAAAGTAGCTAAGCAAGGTATTGGCGTGCTGGCCTCCCGTTCTGCACCTACCGATCTAGCGGTGAAGCTAGGTCAAGAGTTAGGAATAACTATCATCGGGTTTGTTAGAGGTTCGAGGATGAATATCTATTGTCATGAGCACCGAGTGAAACTCTAGCATTTGGATGGAGCAGAATGAGAAGGTGATTACAGCTTGGAAAAGATGAAAAATTTATTTTTTGCCATCTTTTTAGTCCTTTCAATTATTGGGGTAGGGATAGCAGGTTATATGTTAATCGAGGATTATCCCTTTCTAGAGGCACTATGGCTTACTGTAATCACTGTTACCACTGTAGGTTACGGGATACCTCTGCCACTATCGGTTTACGGCCAAATATTTACTGTGTTCTTAATTATTGTCGGTGTAGGACTGATGGCTTATGCCTTTGGTACAATTGTTGGTGTGGTGATGGAAGGCCATCTAAAAAATGTGGTAGGGAGAAGAGCCATGGAGAAAAGAATTGTTCTTTTGCGTGACCATATTATTGTCTGCGGAGCTGGAAGGGTTGGTCATCAAGTAATTCAACGCCTGGAAAAGGAAAAGGTACCATTTATAGTACTAGACAACAACCAGGAACTAATTAACGAACTGCTGGCAAGGGGTATACTGGCGCTACATGGGGATGCCACCGAAGATGAACTATTGATTAGAGCTGGCATTCACCGAGCAAAGGGTTTGGTTAGCGCCCTCTCAGGAGATGCTAATAATGTCTTTGTGACCCTCACCAGTAAAGGCCTAAATCCCACTATTACCGTGGTAGCCCGCGCTGAGCGTTTAGAGTCTGAGGAAAAACTCCAGCGTGCCGGGGCAGATAAGGTAATTGCCCCTTCGGTTATTGGTGGACGTAGGATGGCTATTTCTATCCTGAAGCCGGTAAGTGTAGATTTTGTAGAAACCGTTATCTACAATAAAGGGATGGAAATTGAAATTGAGGAGGTTCCTGTTCTCCCCAATTGTCCCTTAACTAATTCCTGCCTGCGGGATAGTAATATCAAGCAATCCACCGGGGCCATGGTGGTGGCAATTCAAAGAGGGGAAAAGTTTGTCAGCAATCCTGATGCTGGGGAAATGATTTTGGCCAATGATATGCTAATTGTGCTAGGGACCCGGGAACAGTTAGCAGCCTTGGAGAAACTGGCTAGTTGTTCTACCAATAAGGAGTAAATTATGCCTAAACTCTGAATGAAATCCGCAAGAGTGGAGGATAGACTGTGAAACCACTTAATGCCCGGCAGCTTTATGCCATGATAGCTACTGGAGAGAATGTCAATGTGGACTTCAAAGAGAGTCTTTTCACAAAGCATTCCCATGTACCTCGAATTACTCAACACCATGAAATGGTTAAGGATTTAGCAGCCTTTGCCAATACAGATGGTGGCTACTTGTTAGTGGGGGTACGTGATGACGGGAAAGTTGTCGGTTTTAACTCCAGCGACCATATCGAACAGCGCATAATTAACTTATGTAGAGATATCAGCGCACCGCCTCTAAATCCCTCTTTATACCGAGTAAATGTAGGAGAAAACCAAGTGCTGGTGATTAAAATTGATCGGGGCAACAATCACCTCCATCTAGTCAGGGGTAAGGTCTATATTAGGGTTCATAGCGAGGTCCGGGTTGCTTCCGGTGCTGAAATTACCGATATCGTCCTCAAACGTAATCATGAGTTGATTAGGGAACTTTTACAAGAAAAACAAAGCCTTGCCGCCCTAATTGGCAAGGTTTCTGAACTAAGTGGAGAGCTATTTAAAGCTAAAAGCCTGGTAGTAGAGATGAAGAGTAACAACTGTTGTCAGGGACAGGTAGATCTGGAGAATTTGAATGAATATAATGTGCATAAGATCATCAAGGACAGTGAAAAGCTATTAACTAATTTGGATGCTGTGGAAATGGGCAACCTAAGTAAATACTTAGTTAGTGCTAATGAAGATACAGATAAGCTAGTACTAATTAATAAACTATTAGAGATAGAACTGGACAAGTTTTACTGCCAATTCGACAAGGATGAGCAAAAAAACGAGCAGTAGAATTCCCAAAAAGAATGCTATTTATTTTCAAATCCTTGGCATGATTAGCGCCTCATTTGCACATTATTGATATTATGAGGTGGGTATAAAGTGAAAATACAGCGCTACTTTCAACCCGTATCCCTAATTAAGTTTAAGTTAGGGCATTTGACGGTAGATTATCCCGATGATGTATTCAAAGTGTATCTTGATACTTATGCACCAAAGTATATCAGGCTTATAATTGCCAAATGGGAGAATGGAAAAGAGTTTACCGACCGGGACTTTTATCAGGTAATTAAAAAGGCCTTTGTTAATCCATATAAAGGGCGAAGCTTACCAGAAGCCGCAGACTTGGCGACCATCTGTGGAGTAGAATATCGGGATAGAACACTATGTATTCGCGAAGATGCCAGGCAGGAAGTGCAAAACAGAACGCTGCGTTTTTGTCTGGAAGAAATTTTGAGTCCCTATACCCGACCAATCTTGGAAAAATATTTCCCCCAAGAAGTATTTAATCTAGGTTATTGGCAGGAAAAAATAAGTTCCGGCAGGCTTGAATTAGACCAGACGGTGAAGATTGCCTATATCTTCACACTTTATAATTATCTTTGGGATCAGGATGCCCAGCAACGCTACGGGTATTTTTTGGAGTATTATCAAACTGAATTGGCCAAGCGAGTTAGTTTTATCAAACAAATGTGGGAGAATCGCCAACCGGGAGAGGGCTTGGAATATATTCCGATTTTTGAGGACTTTAGTAACTTAAATCCGGAAAAAGGGGCATTTATGGCTCAGGTAATCTCCCGCATCCTGAAAAGCCAAAACGTCCAGCCCGGGGAAAAGAAAATTATCGAGGAAGCCTTAATTCGCCATGCGAAAGTAGCGATAAATTGTCGTGATGAACAAGCCACCCAAATAAAAGCTTCCCTTATCACTCCAGTTATTTCCGAAATTGTTAGCCTAAATAAATCTCAGGAATTCCTTCAGGCTGCTAAGGTTTGCCTGGAACAAAAACTCTTTAATTCCGTCTTAAATCGATGTTACTATGCTATGCTTAGAGCGGCAAGAGCTGCGCTAATTAGCTTTGGTTATTGTAAGCCCTGGCGAGGATTAAACTTACGCCCGGTAGAAACCCACGAAGAAGTGTTGCTAACTTTTCAGAAGGTATTAATTGAGGAAAAAGGTTTATTCCAACCAGAGCAAATGAAATTTATCCGCACCACCCTGCAAAAAAGGTTGGTAGCTGATTATGCCGACTTAGAAACCAAGGCCAGAGATGCTTCACAGGCGCTCAAACATGCCCAGGAATTCGTGACCAGAGTAGAAGAAATAATCAATACTAATTAACAACATAATGTGAATACAGTTGCTCCCTATCCAAGTGTGAAATAATAACAGGAAATAAATTACTTTTGTCGAAACACTTAATTCATAAGTTGAAACCTTAAAATAAAGGAAGTGAAGCGATGAAAGACTATGATGATGATGGTAGTAAGGCAGATAATGCTGAACAGCCCCAGGTTGACTATCGGCAAGAACTGCAAATTCTGCTGGGTAGGGTAGCTGCTTTAGAAGAAAAAGTTCAGGAGCAAAAACTACGACTTGAGTTGTTGGAAAGGCAAGACTCTCAAGCAACATTCTCTATGGCTTTTCACCCAGGCAACACCCTTCAATCCCAACAGTCACAACCTGCTCAGCAATCCCAACCGACCCAACAGTCACAGCAGTCAGAGCAGGGCCTACCTAGTTATAAATCTCCTGAAGTAACCAGACGTTCCACCAGCAAGAAGGCTGAGCGGAACTCTAATTGGAACAACGAACACTTAGAAGCTGTAATAGGCGGTACTTTATTAAACCGCATCGGTGTTGTGGCTTTTGTTTTAGGCATAGGCTTTTTTCTCAAATATGCTTTCGAGAACAACTGGATTGGGCCTACTGGACGGGTAGCTATAGGTTTACTAATTGGCCTAACCCTACTGGGTCTTGGTGAACTGGCTCAGAAAAAACAATATGAAAAGTTTGCCCAGGGCATTACCGGTGGAGGAATTGCCGTCCTGTATTTATCAATTTTTGCGGCCTTTCAGTTTTATCAGCTAATACCCCAAACAGCCGCATTTGGACTAATGGTGCTAGTTACCGCCACAGCCGTAATAACAGCAGTTCGGTACAATTCCCTGGCCATTGCCATCATGGGTGTTCTAGGCGGCTTTTTAACCCCTTTTATGCTCAGCACAGGGCAGGCCAACGAGAAGGTACTCTTTACCTATATCGCGATCTTGGATCTTGGTATTCTAGCTACAGCGTATTTCAAAAATTGGCGGACATTAAACTACTTAAGCTTTGTCCTAACACAAGTAGTTATTGTCCTTTGGCTTATTGAGGCCTTCAATAGTGGGCTGTGGACCAGACAAATAATCTTGAGCGTATTTTTCTTAATTTTCGCCTTTCTATCATTTTTTCACAACATTTTACACAAAAAGCTCACTCAGCCAGCTGACTTAGCCCTTATCTTCTTAAATGCCGGGGTGTTTTTTGGCTTAAGTTACTTAAACCTCCATGAAGACTACCAAGCCTTCTTGGGTTTGTTTGCTGCCTTAATGGCCTTTATCTACTTGGGACTAGGCTACCTGACGATACGGGCCAATCAAACAGACCGCAACTTAACCCTAACCTTCCTGGGAGTATCCCTAATATTTTTGACTCTGGCCATTCCCATCCAACTTACCGGTTCTTGGATTACAGTCGGTTGGGCTGCAGAGGGAGCTGTGCTGGTCTGGTTGGGCTTTAAGACAGGCAGTGTCAAAACCCGCTATGGAGCTTGGGCAGTGCTGGCTCTGGTGGCGGTTCGCTTATTAGGTTATGAAACCAACTTAAATCTGGCTTACTTATACTACAGCCAGCCCCCTGGAGTGCCACCTGTTGCTTATACTCCTTTCCTGAATGCGAAGACATTAACCTTTCTGGCAGGAATTGGTGCTTTCCTGGTTTCAACCTGGCTATATTTTTATAACCGGGAGAAGGCCAAGCCTTGGGAAACCCAGCTGCCAACTATTTTGGCAACGATGGCTAACCTCTTAATACTTTGGTTACTCAGCACGGAAATTACCGCTTATTTTGATTTCCGGCGAGTTATTGAGGAGTATAACACCAAGGGTAATTATAACCCAACCAGTCAACCTTGGAAGCTTGAAGAGGCCAAACAGCTGACGCTGTCTGCGGTCTGGGCAAGCTATTCCATCATATTGGTAGTTATAGGAATTATTAAACGCTACAAACCCATCCGTCTTTTCTCCATGGTGTTGTTTGGGGTAACCATTCTAAAGGTTTTTCTCTTTGATTTAGCAAATTTAGATACTATTTACCGGATTATGTCCTTCTTAATCCTAGGCGTAATCTTAATTGGGGTATCCTTCCTATATCAAAGATTTAAGCACCAAATTGGGGGTCTGAAGGATGGCGAGCAATAATACTTACTTAAGAATTGGGGGCGAAGCCCATGTCTAAAAAAGCAGCACTATTACTAACCATGTTGATGGTAATAACTGGGAGCCAATTTACCTGGTTGTCGCCAGTCAGTGCTGAGTACCAAGCCCAAAACTGGGCCTATCGAAAACAAATTATCACTCATAATTCAGCTAAATATTATGGGCAAGTAAAATTAGATGGAGAAACCTATAACCATTTAGCCACTAGTAATTTTGCTGATTTAAGGGTAGTGGCAGACAATCAAGCGGGTGGGGGAGAGGTTCCCTATTACCTGTTTTCCAATCAAGCCATAATTGAAGAAAAGTCCTATCCGGCAACCATGCTCAACAATTCCTTGTTAGCTGGGGAATATTCCAGCTTTGTGTTAGATCTAGGAGCAGCCAATCGACCCAATAATCGCCTAAATATTGAAACCCCGGGAAGTAAATTTTTACGGCGAGTTGAAGTGGAAGGCACAGATAACTTAAAAGCAGCCTGGAATAAACTCAGCACTGATGACCACATCTTTGACTTTCAGGGCAACCGTAGTACTCAGGTGCACTATGGCCAAAACAATTTTCGCTACCTTCGGATAAAAATAATCAATAAAGGTGAGCCTCCCTTGGAAATTACTGGGGCTGAGGTATATTACACCCTGACTCAACCTAAAGAAGAATTAAAATTGGCAGCTCAGCTAATTTACACACAGCAGGACAGTAACGATAAGCAGTCTAATCAGGTAACCTTCGACCTAGGCAATGCCAATTTCCCCAGCCACCGTTTAGTTTTATCAGTAGCAGACCAGAACTTTAGCCGTCAGCTAAGCTTAGCTAGCAGTAACGACCAAAAAAACTGGCAGGAGTCTGGCGAACACACCATCTATTCTTATAAAATTGACAATCAGGTTGGCCAAAACCTTAACCTGGAGTATCCCGAAATGTTCGCCCGGTATATTCGCCTGACAATCCATAACCAAGATAATTCACCCTTAAATATTCAAGATAGTACCTGCTATAGTTTCCCACGTCATCTGGTATTTCCTTATAATTCCGGAAAACAATATGCCTTATATTATGGCAACCCCAAAGCCAAGCAGCCAAGCTATGATATCCAGCAGCTAGCCACTTATTTCGAGAAAGGAAATCTGCCAATTTTTGCCTTAGGCCAGGAGGCTAATAACCCCCAATTCTTACCCGAACAAAAGCCTTGGACTGAAGAAAACAAGTGGATACTCTGGTCTGTCCTGGGTTTAGTAGTAGTTGTATTAGGGCTAACAATCCTTCGAACCATAACGAAAGTTAGTGCGGAATAGAGACAAACAAGACTCCGGTGGAATAATATGGAATAAATCTGGCGAACGGTTATTGACAACCGTTAATGGTAGTTTTAGAATAGTAAATGGAAGCATGTACTTTTAATACTTTAGTCCAGAAGAAAGGTGATGCTAGTGACTCATTGGACACCATTAGTGCTAATAGCCGTAGCTTTTTTGGCCAATCTACCAATGGGCTACTGGAGATCAATGACCAGGAAGTATTCCCCGAAATGGTTTCTGGCTGTACATTTGACAATTCCTTTAATCATCTTAGTCCGTATTAAATTAGGACTTGATTATTCATTTATCCCCTTTTCCCTTGCTGCCGCCATTGCGGGACAATTATCCGGCGGCAAATGGATGGGTCGACTAAGCGAGATATTTGGAGAAAGCGGTATTTAATTTTAGGACTGACAATATAAGTAGGTATAACTTAAAGACTATGGATTGAATGCCATAGTCTTTTTTAATTTTAAATATTTTTAATTTAGCCAAAAAACAACAATAAATAATAAATATTATCGACAAAAAATGCAGGACAAAAGTAATTTATTATACTAAAATAGGTCTTGACTTTGAAAATGTAAAAATATGGCATAAGCTTGAGGCAATCTTTTGGAGGACTTACAATGAATCTTAAAACTCGATTATTTTTGATGATTATTTTAAGTGGATTGATTTCTTTAAGTAGTTATTATTACCTTCAGGGGCTAAAGGAAACAGTTCAAGTGGTAGTGGCATCCCAAGATATTCTGCCGCGGACCAAAATAATGCCGAACATGGTAAAGAAAATAATAATTGGGCAAAGAGAGGGTATTTTGTTAGCCGCCAATGCTTATAACAGTATAGAACAGGTCGTAGGCTTAACCACCAGGTCAAGGATTGAAGCAGGTGAAGTAATTAAGCAAGATGCTAGAAAAGTTATTACCGAAACCGGTAAAAATATTACAAGAGATAGTAAGCTAAACAAGAGTTATTTTATTCCAGAGCACCTGCGAGTTTTAGGGGTAAGTGTGGATTCTCAGGGACTTGTAGGAAATGAATTACAGCAAGGTGATGTTGTTGACGTAATTTATACCTCTAAAGTACAAGAATTGACCGCTTTTGCAGTAACCATAATCCAACATGTTGAGATATTCAGCATAGCTAATGCTGCAGATGAGGGTGGTCTTAAGGAACAGCAAATAATTAACTTGCTAGTAACCCCTGAACAAGCTAGTGCCCTTGCTTTAGCCAAAAGAAACGGCTCAATTGACTTAGCCCTTAACCCCTCGGGGGGAGAAACTGTCCAACCCTTGGTTACAAATACCGAAATTTTATTAAAGGGGAAAATGCACTGAGAAATCTGGAGGGTTTAAAAATGGATGCAAAGCCAAAGCTAGAGCATCAGGTTGGTGAACATACTATGCAAAAACACTATATTCTGGTTGTTCACTCAGCCAAGGGTGGCTCAGGTAAATCAACAGTTGCTTTAAATTTAGCCCTCCAATATGCAGGTAAAGGTTTGAAAACAGTACTAGTTGATCTAGCTATGTACGGAAGTATTGGGGCAATGTTAAAGCTTGCTCACCGGGGTAGAGGTTTAACTACTATAATCACTCTTTTAGAGGAAGATGAATATGCCCTTAAATCCTGGAAATTTGGCGAAATTCTGCTTAGGGCAATTGAGAACTATCAATTTGAGGGTGGCAATCTAGATATACTAGTAGCCGCAACCCCAGTTAAAATGGAAAAGCTTTCTTTGGATTCGGTAGAGACTATTATAGATGGGTTAAAAGTACAAGGATACCAAATGATTATTATTGATACTTCTACTGAGCTTTCAGCTCGTTGTATTGGCGCTTTAAATAGAGCAACTAACATTTTACTGATGGTAACACCAGATATGAGTTGTGCCTGGAATACCGTTCAACTTCAGGATATCTTAAAAAGCATTATGGTAGAACGAGAAAAAGTAGTGCTTATTGGGAATAGAGTAGGCGAGGGTCTAGGGCTAAAATTAGCAGAATTAGGGGAATTAATTGGAATCCAAATTATTGCCGAAATCCCTGAGGATTACCGACTAGTGCAAGCACTTGCCAATCAAGGAACACCATTAATATTCGGTAGTATTCAACGAGTCAATAATGCCCTTAAGCAATTAGCTAATTATTTTTTCCCTATTTATACTAAACAACAGTTGCATCCGAGGTCAGCGTCCTCTATTATGGATTTTTTTCATAGGGTACCAAAGATAAGAAAGGGGTGATTATATAAGTCTAGAAGAGTTAATAAAAAACAGACAAAATGACAAGTATAGAGAAAAAACAATATCGAATCCCTTAGAAAGTCAGGTTAGTTATGGTAATTATCATGCCGGTAGTAGTGAATTATTAAAAGTTATCCGGGAACGCCTGACAAAAAACCGTAATTTAATTGACTTAAATAATCAGGAAAACCTGAAAGAAATTCGGGAAATAGCATGGAAAGTGTTAGAAGAAGAATCGAATGGACAATTTGCCTATTTAATGCTCACTACTTCAGAAAAAGATGCCCTTCTAGAAAAATTGCTTCAGATTATGTTTGGTTTCGGTATACTTGAACCCTTATTAAATGATCCAACAATTAAAGAGATTATGATTAACGGACCTAAACGTATATTTATCGAAAGAGATGGCAGGCCAGAACCTGCTCGTGATAAGCAAGGACAGTTACTTAATTTTCATGATCGAGCTGAATTAACTCATGTGATTGAAAAAATAGTATCGCCAATTAATAGGAAGGTGGATGAAACTGATCCTATCGTGGATGCCAGATTACCTGATGGTTCACGGGTTAATATTGTGGTTAAACCTATCGCTTTGGATGGCCCAGCAGTTACCATCAGGAAATTCCCCCAACATCCATATACCTTGGAGCAATTAGTTAGCTTTGGGGCCCTTCCTTTAGAGGCAGCGGATATCCTTAGTAAGCTGGTTCAGGCAAAATACAATTTGTTTATTTCCGGAGGAACAGGTTCAGGAAAAACCACCTTCTTAAATTCTTTAAGCATGAAAATACCCGCTTATGAACGATTAGTAACAGTAGAGGATGCTGCTGAGTTAAAACTGGTGCAAGCTGAAAACATTGTCAGGCTGGAAACACGCCCTCCTAACATTGAAGGTAAGGGCAGTATATCCATGCGTGAGCTAGTGCGTACAGCATTGAGAATGCGGCCTGATCGTATAATCGTAGGAGAAGTCAGGGGTGGAGAGGCACTGGATATGCTCCAGGCTATGAACACAGGTCATGATGGCTCCCTTTCTACAGGTCATGCTAATTCCGCTCAAGATTTATTAGGACGGCTGGAAACTATGGTGCTCATGGCAGGACTTGACCTTCCGGTAGCTGCAATTCGTGGTCAAATAGTATCAGCAGTAGATATAATTATCCATTTAGCCAGATTTCGGGATGGCAAACGCAGAGTAGCTCACATCACTGAAATTGTTGGTTTGGAAAAAACGGAAATTATTACTCGGAATCTTTTTGTGTTTAAGGAAGAAGGTATCGACACTTTAGGAAATATCCAGGGAAAATTACTTTTAGTCCAAGAGCTTATTCATCATGAAAAGTTTCTAATGGCAGGAATTTCTGTCCCTGAGTTATTTAGTAGGACTAGAAGGTGAGTCGAAGATGCTATTAATAACCATTACATATAGCCTAGCTTTAGGTGTTTTAGCCATATTAATTGGGGATACCATTTTAGCAACAATCCTATTAGCAAAACCTAAAATATCAATTTCTACTTATCTCCAGCAGCTAGAAGGAAGGTCAGCACCCCAGTCCCAAGTAAATAAAATTTTCAATTACCTCCAAAAGTTAATCATATCTCCACTAAAGTGGCTAAAAGTCGGAGACGCTTACCAAACAGACTTACTTAACCGGCAACTCAAGGATTTGTTATTTTCCATATCCTCATCCCTGAAAGCAGGATACTCACTATCTACTTCCTTGGAACGTTGTTTAACTGATCTTAAAAGTTTATCCATAAACCAGAACGAAACGCCCTTACTTGGAGAGCTTGGTAACTTAGTAAACAGGCTTCAGCTTGGAGATTCAGTAGAAGACGCCTTGCAAAAATTTGGTGCAAAGTTGGCAATGGAGGATGTGCACGATTTAGTTAATGGCATCCTGATCACCAAAAATAAAGGTGGAAATCTAGCCGAAATCATGGAGACAATAGCCCAAACCATCTCGGAAAAATTAGCAGTCCAACAAGAAATTAAAGTACTAACCGCAAGTAAAGTTATGGAGGCCCGATTTCTTGGTTCTCTGCCAATATTCATGCTGATAATTCTTTCATTGACGTCTCCAGAATATATGGCGCCCTTGTATCAATCTCCTGTTGGACAAACTATGTTAGTAATCAGTTTTTTATTAATCCTTACTGGATTTATAGTTACAAAAAAGATGACTAAAATTGACATCTAGACATATTGAGGAAAGGAAACTATATGCTAGTATCCGTTATATCAGGTGGGTTTTTATTGTTAGTTATGACAATGCTTTTCCCAGAGCAGCAAAGTGCAAAACCGCACGGGATCCAATTGCGAGAAGCAATAGCTGTACTTGCTCAGACCAAAACAGATTTGCCTGTAGTTTCAGATGATTTTTGGTACCATCGTTACTGCAAACCAAAGATATTTAGACTACAGGTTGGATTAGAAAAGTATTTGAATATTGGTGATTCCCTGAGAATAAAACAGCATTTACTAGAGGCTGGATTAGATAGAAAATTTAGTCCACAGGATTATAGAGGGCTAAAGTTAATTTGTACTATGATATCTTTTGGTTATTTTATTCTGCTTTTAATAACAAAACCTTCCATGCCTAGCATATTCATCGGAGTGGGCGTTATATACTTAGCCTTTAAATTGCCGGATGAGTGGATAAAACGTCGGGCTAGGCGAAGGAAAGCAGCAATTGCCCGGGAACTTCCGGTTGTATTAAATACCTTAGCAATAGTTACCGAGGCTGGTCTAAATCTGATACCAGCTATTCAGGAGGTTTGTCTGCGTGAACGAGGTGTTCTAATTAATGAATTAAACCTAACCCTACGGGAAATAGCCATGGGACAGGCTCAAGGAGTAGCATTTGTGGCTATGGCAAAACGTTGTGGTCAACCTGAGTTAGCTCGATTTGTTTCCATAATGGTCCAGGGTTTAGAAAAAGGTAGTTCAGGGGTGGTAAAAATTCTAAAAAGCCAGGCCAGAGAGTGTTGGCTAAACCGTAGGAAGCATGCCGAGGAGTTAGCCCAAAAGGCCTCCTTTAAACTGTTCTTACCCTTGCTAATATTTTTCTTTCCGGCTATGGCTATGTTGGTATTAGGACCTGCAGTTTTAATAATGTTTCAAAACCTGACTAATTTTTAAGGGAGGAGGATTTTAAGTGGGGGAAAATATTAAACGACTTTTCCGGGAAGAGGATGGACAAGCCCTAAGTGAATACGGGGTAATCATTGCCTTAGTAGCTTTGGCATCAGTGGGCATGCTGACAATGTTTAGTGGAGCTTTAAAATCAGTATTTCAAAAGATTAAAGCAGTATTAAGTGAGGTGTAGTAACTAACTTGAACAAGTATTTTTGGATTAAGTTACGCACTCAAGAAAATGGTCAATCCGTGGTGGAGCTTGCCCTGGTTTTGCCATTATTCCTCGGGTTTGTCATGGCCTCGATTACTACATCTCTAGTAATATATTCCTACATTTTAATTGTAAGTGGTGCCAATCAAGGTGCCCGCATAGGAGCACTTGAATATGGAGCTAAGGCAGTGGCTGCTCGGGAAAAATCCATTCAGGCTGTAGAAAAAGTAATCAGAGGGGGATTTAAGCCTGGAACTTATCAGATTTCGGTGGAAGAGCAAGGAGATTTTATAAGTGTTCGGGTTCAGCATAACTTCAAAGTTAATTTACCTTTTGCCGAAAAATTACTGGAAAGTGGTAGTATACCTATTAAATATACAGCTACCTATAAGCTTGAAAAATGATTAAGCTAAAATGGTTTGGTGACCAACGGGGTTTTATAACCATAATTACTTTGTTAATCCTTCCGATATTTTTATTAGTTTCCATTTTAGTTATTGATACAGGTTACTTAATGGCTCAAAAGGCTGAATTACAAGGTATTGCTGATGCTATGGCCCTGGCCTCCTCATCAGGTGTATATCAGAAGGAAGTTGGCTCCGACAGGCTGGGAACAATCAAAAATGCAGTAAGTTGGGAAATATGTATTAGCCCTAAACTAGCTAGACTAGAGGGTTATCGCTACATAAACTATATCACGCCTAGAAGGGGCAAAGGCCAGACTTATCCCAAGAGCAGGAATATTTCAGTAGAAGAAATATCTATAGACCCTACCGAAAAGATGGTAAAGGTAACTATTAAAATCCAAGCTCGCCCCGGGCTTTTACAAGTAATGGGTGAAAGAAATATATATGCAACAGCAACTTCTAGACTAAACCCAGGGGGAGAAAGCAAACTTATTCCGTCAAAAATATAATAACCTCAAACAGGAGGGCTAGATTTGAAAAGATATTTAAATACTATTGTTTCTTTAGGGTTAATTCTGGGGGCCATAGGTGCCCTTATTGTTTGGGAAACCTATTTGGATGATCTAATTAATACTAAAGAAGTACTTGTAGCTGCCAACACGCTAGAGAAAAATACTGTAGTTGGGAAAAAAGATATTAAGTTGGCGAAAGTTGCTATTGAGCAGCTTGCTGAGAACGCTATCACTGACCCTAAGCTAACAATTGGCAAGGAAACCGCTTTTATTATCCGGAAAGGCCAGCAAATAATTATTGATGCCCTTGATATTGACGGGGTAGTGCCCAATGCCGACCAAATCATTGTACCAATCCCTAAAGAATGGTTAATCTCTATTCCGGGTTCCTTACGCAGAAAAGATAAAGTTAACATTTATGAAATGCCTACTATTAATTTAACCGGGGGCTTAAATAAGGCTTTGGGTGAAGAGGAAGCTTCTTCAGTAAATAATTATTTGACTGGTAATGGTCGACCTATAGTAGAAAATATTGCAGTGGCATATGCCAAAGATCCATCTAATCAGGAAGTTAAACCTGCTGAACAAAGTAAACTCCGGATTGATGCTACCGGAATAATTAGTGACTTAGAATTAGTACTAACTGATCAGCAGTTAAATCTACTGAAAAATAAGGCTTTACAGGGCTATAAGTTCATTTTGGCCTATAAATAAGGAGGACACTCCATGAATCTTTTATTGTTTAGTAATGATGATGAATTAGTAAAAGTCCTTGATTCAGCACAGTTATTTTTAAAAGTTGAGCACCGAAGGAATATTGCTTGCTTAAACGATGAGTGCTTTGATCAACATAATGTAGTGTTAATTTCCGAGGATATTGTTAACTTTGACCAGTTACCATATTTGAGGGAAAAGTTTGGGAAGCAAAGTGTTTTTTATTTACTTCATAATCAAGTACCTAAGGGAGAGTTTCAAAAAAAAGAGCTGGTGGCCCATGCGGAAAATATTAAGCTTATATTCCCTCACCAAACACATTTGCAAATTATCAAGCATTTGAAAAGTATTCTTGAACCAGTAGATAATGGTGATAAAAGTCGGGTTGTAGCCTTATTTGGAACCCATCCCCAGGTAGGAGTTACTAGTACAATTATGTCTATAGCTTCTAGGATTGGGATGTTTACTGGTGCAAAAATAGCAGTTCTTGGCTTGAATCCTTGGAACCCTGGTGATTACTATTTTCAATACAATGGTATTTATTTGGATGAACTTAGCACTCAACTGGCAAATCGGGTCTTAACTACTACGCAGCTATTAAATAGTATGGGAAGCTATAATTGCTTTCAATATTTGGCCGGGAACAGAAGTATAAAAAAGCAATTTAAGTATTATGTGGAAGAGGTCTCCTTTTTAATTGATCTGGCTAAAGAGGTATTTGACCTAGTGTTAATTGATGCCGGTGCTCACTTTGATAATGCCATGAGTCTCCAAGCCTTAGCTAATTCTGATGTGAAGTTTTTGATTACCAATCAACAGGGCTGGGGACAAAGATTTTGGACTTATTCTTATGAGCAAATAATCCAGCCCCTAGGTTATAAGAAATCGGACTTTTTATTAATCATAAATAAATATCAGGAGTCAGCCCAACTACTTTCAGGAAAGCAAATTGCTCAAGTCTATGGTCTGCCGCTAATCCGGCATATTACCGATCTTGGACAGTTGGGAATATTAGCCGAACACGATAAATTTATCCTCTCCGAATGTAATGACCCTACTTATGATAAAGACATTACTGCTCTAGCGCAAATACTGTGTAAACTATATTCATTGCCCATAGCTCCTAGCTTTACTGCTACTGCTCCCAAGAAAAGCATTATTAACCGATTATTTGGGGTTAAGGGGGCGTAATTATGCCGAACAACATAACTGAGGAAAAGCTCTTGCAACGGCAAAGATTTGATGTAGGCGAATTTATAGCAACAAAACGGAAGGATCTGAAGTATAAAGAGCATTTATCCCAAAAAGTAATTACTCAAAGGGAGGAAAATTCTTTTCAGCTAATTTGCCAAGGGGTATTTAATTACTTTGAACAGCATTATGAAAAAGGAGAAGGCACTAATTCAGCGGCTGAACAAAGAATTAAGCTGCAACATCAGGCGATAATTGGCGACCCAAAGGCAGTTAAATATATGAAAGATGAAATACTCGATTTCCTGCGGAGTAATAATTTAACCAACACCCCTTATCCTCAATATTATGAAGATTTAACCGATGCGGTTTTTCACGAGCTATATGGTTTAGGTCCATTGGCCACCTGGCAGAAATACCCTCAGAGCCAATCCGCTCAAATAATCGGTACCAGAATTTATTATGATGACGGAATCAAACAACTTCGTCCAGAACGTTTTGAAAGTATCGCACGAGTGGAGGGTGTTATCAGGGCTCTGACTATGAAGGATCCCAGATCGTGTATCAATGATTATATGCCGGAATTAGAGATTGATATGTTCGACGGAACCAGAGTTTCAGTAATGATTCCTCCCCGAGTTAAACAACATACCATTACCTTTCGTCGGTTTGTAGTTAAAAATTTCTCCTTAGCCCACCAAGTAGAGCTGGGGACAATTCCCGAGGAAGCAGTTACTGTAATTAGAGCATTAAGTAGGACTAGACCCAACACTATCATTGCAGGGCCGATTCGTTCCGGTAAATCTACCATGATGACAACGCTAAAAAGCGAGCGAAATCCTACAGACACAGTAGTTTGTATTGAAAAACATTTTGAGTTAGCTTGGTCCCAGTACTTTCCCAATCAACCGATTATCGAAATTCAGTCCATGGGGGATGACCTCCATAAAATATTTCCCTATACCCTTCGTCAAGACCCTACCTGGGGAGCTTTAGGTGAAGTGCGAGAAAGGGAAGCGGAATGCGCCCTATTACTTTGTGAACGGGGAAGCAGTGGTTTGCTATGTACCTACCATCTAACCAATCCTTGGAATATTCCCGGGCAGTGGGCAAGGCTGACTATGCAGATATCCCCAAATCGCACTTACAAGTCGGAAGTTATTCGGGTTGCCGAAAACATCGACATTATTTTTGTAATGGAGGAACTGGAAAATAGTCAATACAAAAGACTAACCTCTATAGTTGAGGTAGTTTTGCACCCCTTAACCCTAAAAGTCAGCACCCATGAAATTATGAGATATGAGCGAAAAGTGGATACCTGGACCTATAAATGTGATTTAAGTCCGGGGCTAATTAATAAAATGCGTAAATATGATGCGAATGAAACAGCTTCACTCATTACGACCTTAAGTACACTTGCTGCAACTAAACCAATTATAGGTGAAACAATTGTAGATATTGGAATATAAGCCCAAACGATTAGCTGGGAGGAGGTAGTTGGTGGGAACGGTTATTGAATTTCTTTATAAGAGCCTTATCTATACCATTCTAGTGCTGGGTATTTGCCGTTTAGCACTACCTTATCTTTTGCCTGTCTTCAAGGGACAGCTAAAAAACTATCGGCATTATCAAAGAATGAACCAGCTAAGGCATAAAGAATTAACTGAGCTAAGGAGGAAATCCTCACTATATCGACATCTTGAATTACTATTGCAAAGTACCTTGTTTAAATTTAGTGATAATACTGTGCCTAGCTTTATGCTTTTGACCTTGATTATTGCCATTGTAACTAGCTCCTTATTAATTAAATCAACATCGCAGCCTTGGGTAGGGCTAACTTTAGGAGTTTTATGTGCCTTAATTCCGTATTTGTTGTTAAGGATGCGCTTATATTTAATTCGTTCTAATACTAGTTATGAATTAGTTCCTACAACCTCATTATTTCTAGCCAAAT
The DNA here is from genome assembly GCA_049302075.1 of Carboxydocellales bacterium. Taxonomy (GTDB): domain Bacteria; phylum Bacillota; order Carboxydocellales; family JAJZTU01; genus JBAQLS01. The sequence continues at coordinate 108,515 of JBAQLS010000018.1, forward strand.
ATCGGGCAAATTCTAGAGATATCTATCATTCCTTGCTGGATTTGATTAAGGATTTAGACTCAGGAGGGTTAAAACTGGCTTTTATTAAGCTTACCAATGCAGTTCAAAGTCATCGCAGCAAGGATGAGCTAGAAAGGTCGATTGAATAGTTCGTTTTCCAAATCCAAAATACATGGGCAAAACAGCTAGGGATATTATTCAAAAACGCCATTTGGGAAGGGATGAATATAGAAAAAAGTCTAATAAATATTGTTCAGGATATGACAAGGGTACAACAAATTTTACAAGAAGAGCGTAGTAACAATAACGATGCCATCCTTTTAGGGTTTTTTCCTCTGGTTGCCTTTCCGCTCACCTGGATATTGGTCGAAAAGCTCAGTGGTTTTGGAAAAGCTTTTTATTATCAGTTTAACACCTCTACAGGTTTAATAAGTTTTACAGTAACTGTCCTGGCTTGTATATGCAGCCTGATAACCGCGCTATTGTTGAGAAAACCTCGGAATGACCTGTAATGGGAGATGAAAATAATGAATCTAAAATATGTAGTTTATTTTTTATATATGGTAATGATTATTTATGCCGCCTATGTTATTAGCATCCGACCTTTTGATTATCAAAATAATAGAATCCGTCGGTTGCTAATCTTAGAAAGATTTCAAGCAGAGGCCAATAAGTACACAAAAGTTTGGCAAGAGGGTTTGTTAGAAACCAGTTTTAGAAATGCCGGTTATCCCCTGAGCTTAAATGGTATTCGTTTTCAGCTGATTAGATTTTCCTGTCTAGCCCTATGGTTGGTAGTGGCTATTTCCAGTTGGTTGATTTCAAGCGAGTCTTTTCCTGTACATAGTGTTGTGATGGCTGCTATTACCTTCCTGGTTACAATGCCAGTCCGCAATACCCCCCTCACAATGTTGCTGGAAAAGCTCGTCCAATCTCGTTTGCGAGAAAAAAATAAAGAGGTTTTTACACTCTATAGCATGATTGAAAACGAATTTATCTCTAGTAATGGTGCCCCTTTGACCATGTATTCCTTGTTAAATAAGCTTCAACCCAACTTTACTCTCCTTAAACCAGCAATTAATAAAGCAATTCTGTTATGGCGAAAAGATCCGGAAACGGCCTTAGCTGCCTTTGCTAACGAAGTAGGCACTGCTGAAGCCAAGGATTTAGCAAATATACTCAAAAATGTCGATGTTACTAGTCCAGTTGAAGCTTTAGATATTCTGGAGAATCGGCGGGATCAGTTTTTGACCATGCGTCATGAAATATATCGAAGATTTCAGAGAAACCGGGGGGTGAGGGATTATGCCATAACTTTCGGCGCATCGTTGTTAGTAATGTTTAATATGCTAGTCTTATTTTATCAAGAGTATAAAGAGATGATGAAATTCTTAAATCAACATTGAATGTAGGCAGACTTCAAGCTCAAATCAAATAGCGGGAGGGAGAAAAATTAAATGAATAAGGTGGTATCTGTACTATTATTATTGTCGCTAACGGTGTTTGCCATAGGTAGTCTAATTTACAATGGAATATATACGGACATTAAGGAAACCAAAGTTAAGGCTTCGTCTATTATCAAGAATAATTCTACTGTTCCCACAACTGTAAATAATCCTTAAAATAAAATTTAAGCTTACATTCTAAAGTATTGGGGGCGCTACGCCCCTGTTTACTTTAGAGGATTCCACTTAACTGTATCTAAATATTAGAGGTGAAGTTATTGAAAAATCTGCTATCATTTATTATGGTTGCCCCTTTTTTCGTATTCTTTGTTTTTCAGCCTTTTTACACTGAAATATATTCCTTACGACAACAAACGATAGAAATTGTCTTAGATTCAGCCATGGAAAAGGCAGCAGTTAAGGGGAGATTTGAGGAGGTTGAGCTGCAAGGGATGAAAGACACTATTATTAAGATTCTTCATTATGCCCCAAATGAGGTAACAATAAATGCTACTCAAAGCTTAACCAATAGAGGTAATTATATTGAGGCCTCAATCCAGATTCCTGCCGGTCAATTATGGGTCTTACCAGGTTTATTTTCGGAAAATAATAATGACCCTCAAACCATCAAGGCTTATTCCAAACAGATGAGCGAATATCTCTCAAGGTAGGTAATAATCATGAAATGGGCTTTAACTACATTAATGATGAGTTTTATAATGATTACCTTTTGGTTATGGCAGATAGACGGAAGTATGGCCTTGCTAGCAAACGGAAGACTGAAGAACGGTATTAATCGAGCAGCCCATGATGCCTCCCTGGAAGTGGACAAAGCACAATTAACCAATGGTAAAATTGTATTCAATAGTAATGCAGCTTTGAATACTTTTAAGAACACAATTGCCGCTAATTTAGTTCTAGATGACCAATTAATCCCCCAGCCAAACACATTATTTAATAGGCCAATTGCCATAACTTATATGGATTTTATAGATGACTTAGATGGTATTACATACCCCTACTTATATGAAAATACCATGTACGGAATTAGTAAAATAATTTATGGCCCAGCTGTAATTTTTGCTATAGAAACGGACAAGCCACAACCTTTTAATATTAGTGATGAATATATGATGGTCAAGTGGGCTGTCTTTGAATACCCGATACCGAGATAACTATGGGGAGGAATGAAGATGAAAAGGATATTATTAATTTTAGTGATATTGGCAGCGCAGTTTTTAAGTATAACTGGAACGGCTTGGGCTATCTATACCCCGCCTGGTAATCCGGTACCATCTAAAGCCGATATTGCCGAAGCTGAACGAGTTATGAATGGACTTAAATGGGATCTGTCTCAGGCTTCAAAGGGTACCATTAAGCTTACTATACCGGATATGAATAAAAATTATTGTTTAAAGGTCGAGAAAGACGCAGGTACTACAGTTGGCATTGGTTTAGTAACGCCAACTATATTTGATAATTTTTATACAAATGGATTGGGTAAAATATTAGTCTTTAATGGGGTGAGAAAACCGGTTGGATTTTATTTTGATTTAGCTAGTAAATTAAATGGTCGTGTATTAGCTTATGATTTATATATTTACACTCCAGAACAAGGTGTTAAGTATATTCTACCTAAAGAACGTATATCTGTAATTACTGATGACAAAAACGAAATAAGCGGATGGCTAGATATAAATAATAATCCCATTAACGAAGATGGTACGCCTATTACTACTGAACCCAAACCACAGGTTGTATTTCCTTTTAAGGACATTCTTGGCCACTGGGCTTTGAAGGATATTGTGGCCTTAAAAGACGCCAATTTTATTAACGGTTATCCGTACGGTAGCTTTAAGCCTGAGAACACAATTACCAGAGCAGAATTCATGGTTATGTTGGGCCGTATCTGGGCAATAAAGTACCCGGATGCAAAGACTTATATTTATGAAAGTCTGTTTATTGATGACCTTAATCACTGGTCATATAAAGAAGCTGTTAAATCTTTTGGTTATTTGCAATCTATTGATATTACCCATATTTTTCTTGACAATTATATCCCGGACCAGCCTATTACCAGAGAGGAAGTTGTTGCAGTTCTTAATGCTATCTTGAAAAACAATAGAGGATTCCAGTACACGCCAACTTCATATTTGGTTCTAAAAGATACCGATACTTCCAGGTTCCCTGATAGTATCGTCTTTTCATCGAAATATAACCTTGTTAATGGTTATCCGGATGGAGCTTTCAAGCCGACCGGTAAGATTACCAGAGCTGAAATCTCATCTGTTTTAGTTCGTATGCTCAATAAACTTCAGTAAGGGGTGAGGGTATGCGTAGACTATTTTTAATCTTTTATGTATTGCTTACCGTGTTAGGTGCAATTGCAGCTGAAGCTAGTATAGAAACTCCTAATTATAGCTTTAAACTTGGTCGCTACGATAAGGCAATAGATACATATCATGTGGGTGCTGGAAGAGTATTTTGGGATAATGAGTGGAAAAAAGGTGATTATTGGACAGATGGGCCTTGGAGTATTTATGTTGGTGGAACGCCAACATTGGGCGGTAAACGAGTAGGTTCAGCCATTGCCTTTTCAGATATTCTCACTAATTCTAATAACGGCTATCCCTTAGTAGGTAGTGATAAATGGGGTGAGTGGGTAGATGTTTTTGGGGGCGAGCGAGGATATGTTTTAGGCCAGCTTAATTCTAAGTGGAAACATTTAGCTTGGGAAATTAAAACACCAATTTATGGTAATAAGTATTTCGCTAATATTTCCGATATTGTGGTTCTTTGCGGTGGCAAAGGCGGTGATTTCAACGTCAAAGAAATGTATTCGACCTTTTCTAAATCCACTGCTCCAACATCTTCCCTAACTGCAAGTAAGACCGCCGTTAAAGCCGGGGAATCCGTGACTTTCACTATCAAGGGTACGACAAATACTTACTATAACCAATACATGTTAGTCAGCTTTGCCGGTGCCGGTACTACATACTTCACGGACAAACAATTTGATGGGCAAACCATAACTACCACCCAAAATGTAAAATTAAACACACCTGGTACTTATTCATTTAGCCTTAGATTAAAAGATGCCGCAATGCGTCAGGCTGATGTTAAGACAATTATCATTGCAGTAGGTGCAGTTGTTCCACCCCCGCCCCCAGTACAGCCTCCTCCGGATGCACCATCATCACCACCGAACAGCCCTCCCGAAGTTAACCAACCCCCTATAGCCAAGTTTAGTTGGCCAAGCTACGCTTACGCCGGGGAAGATGTAGCTGTAGACGAATATTCCGTTGACTATGACGGAGCTATTGTAAGCAGAAATTGGAACTTATCAATCACCGATGCCAGCCAAAATTTAGGGCAGGGTGGGGGAAAAGTTAATTTTAATACTCCGGGTAATTATAGCTTGGGATTAACAGTTAAAGATGATGATGGTGCGACGGATGCTTTGACGAAATCTATTACGGTATACAAACCCCTGCCAACAGCTATTATTACCACTTCCGGGACGCTTAAAGAGAACCGTAAGGTTATTTTAAGTTCGGCTAGCAGTAAAGCACCGGCTACTTGGACAATAGATCATACTAAGGATGAATGGGTTATTGATGTTGTTTCCGGAGGTATCGTTCTTGATATCAAACTTGGTACCAAGTCCGGCTCAACTCAGGAGGTACTTTTCAAAAAGGCCGGAGTTTATAGAGTTAGCTTAAGAGTTACAAATGCAAAGGGTACCTCAGATTGGGCTATAAAAGATATTACTGTTGGTCCGGACTTGGCCCCGGTTACTGATTTTAGTCTAAATAAAATTACCTACCGTAACCCTGCAGATACAAATCTGGCCACCATTAACTTATCGGATAAATCTGCTTCAATTGACGGTGATACTATCGCTCAAAGGACTTGGAAATACCAGTATGACTCCGACAATGATGGTCTTTTCTCTGATGAAGCCTGGGTGATCCTGGATAGTGCTAATAAGACTACTGCTAAGCTAAAGACAAATAAGGTCGGGAAATACCTCTTCGACTTGACTGCAAAAGAGGACTTTGAACAAGAAACCATTCATTATTTCATTTTACCTGGTGACTATAGGACCGGTGACACCGCCTTAAAGGCTGCTGCCGATAAAATTATAGAAGTGAAAAACATAGCTCCTACAACAACATTTTCATCATTTATTAAGCCTAAAGTAGATATTATTTTTTCGCAGGGTTATCTAAATAATTATGCTACAAAATTCGCTGGAATGATAAATAATTTAGAGGGAATCGTTGGGGCTAAGTTAACCGGTAAAGATATTGATTATACCTTTGGTAATACGGCACCAGGAAATATACCTCAACCTTTGGCATTTGTAGGAACTTTAAGTCAATATGATACAAACGCTCATTTATTTAGAGGTAATTATATCAGCAATACACAAGCCCTTGAAAGCGGTAGTGGGATGTATAGCACTATATATGATCTTGGGGCAGTGGTAGATAGTGCAGACATAACTAACTTTAGCTATGCTTTCAGTTATTGGTATAACCGGCTATCTGTATATGCAAGTGTTGATAATGTTCATTGGCATCAGTTCTTCTATTTACCAAATAATATATCTTCAGGGTTTTGGCAGTCAGACTGGGGTAATTTTGACACGTCAACCTTACCGGCGAGTTTTAGATATTTAAGATTTGAAACTAAGGAATGGCAGTCTATTAATTTTTCCATTAACAGTAGCAAAAGCTATAGTAGTTCGACAGTTAAATACGAAGGTGTATCTCGAAAAAGAGTTAATGGAGTAGGCGACCAGACAGCACAGGATGACAGGTATACGTCTCACTGGGTAAAGTTTGATTTAGGTAAGCAATACTATAGTAATTCGATAAATAAAGACGACTACATAGAAAAGATGACTATACGAACCAAAGGCAGGTTTTGTGATGTAACATGGTGGTGGAGCGCAGATGATTATTCGTATTACAACTATGACCTACACGCTGGTTTAGGCGCAGACCCAAACATGTCTAACGACCATACAATAGACTATTCAGGTTATTGGAAGAGTTTTTTGCCTTTATATTTTAGGTATCTAAAAGTACAAATTAACGGCAACGCACTAGACGAGGTTTACGTAGATATCGGGACCAATAAAATAATTCCTACCATCGTTACCCCTACGCTAGTGGATATTCAGAAACAAGCACAAGTACCAGTAAGAACAGGAGCAAAAAAAGTTATAGTATCACTGGCAGAAATGCCCTATAATGATGCAACTGCAACAAGTTTACAAGCTATTGCGGATATGCTGAATTCCAATAATATTAGTTTGGTTGCTTTTACCGATGTAGCAAATACTTCATCAATACAGCAGCTCACATCTAAGGTAACAAACCAAAAAGTTATTACAACCACGGCGGATATGACAGTACCTTTGGATCAACTAGCAGACTATATAATTGCTTCAACTCCGCACAACTATACCTCTGGTACGAAAATAATTCTTCAGGGACAAGCACTGGGATTTCTACCGACATACTCTGATTTTGAAAATGACCCTAAAATTGCTGATGCTTGGAGCTTTGTACATACGCCTACTTATTTAGACAATAGCTCGGGTTTTTCGATTTACCACAATCAAAACCTAACAACCCCGGCGGCTGTACTTGATAAGGCAGGGAAGTATAATGTTAAATATCAGGCCCAGGACGACCCGGCAACAGGTGATATACGTTTTGCTCCATACAGGTTATGGAGTGATCCGGTACCAACAGCGCTAATAGTTCACCGCAAACCTATTGCTAATTTTACTGTCACACCAGGTACGATTAATGCAGTTGATACATCCTATGACCCGGATTTCCAATTTCAAAGACTTGATAAAGGCATTGTAGAGTGGAAGTGGATGTGGAAGAGTACCACTTCCCCGACCTGGACAATTGGAAACCCATCGGGTATCCCGGCACTAGGAGATTATAATATCCACCTAGAGGTTAAGGATGTTTATGGTGTCTGGTCAGACCCGATAGAAAAAACTGTGTCAGTATTTAACTTAAATAAACCCCCTGTGGCCAACTTCTCTTGGTTGCCTACTGTGATCTATGAAGGGGATACGGTAGCCGTTACCAATCTGTCAACTGATCCGGACGGAGATGCTCTCATATATCAATGGAATACTTATGATCCATCAGGTGAAACAAAAACCTATACCACTAAAAGCATCCAATTAACTAATGTCCAACCAGGGAATTACTGGCTAACTTTGAGAGTTTGGGACTCAAATGGTGCGACCAATGTAATAACGAAGTCTTTTTCAGTCAATCCACTTGGGGTACTTGGACATATTGACCATACTCCCCAGTGGAATTTAAACAGGATTAGATACAATCAAAGCAAAACAGGGACAGACGATAACCCTCGTCCATACCATGTCTTTTTTGCTATTGAATCCTTTGTACTTAAGGCGGATACTACAGATACGGGATTATCAACTACAAAAGCAACAAGCTTACAAGTAGACCTGCTTAATAAAGGTGAAACCGAACTACTTATCAGTAATTCCGCCAAAACCTTTTGGTCTGGCGAGATGTCCAGGGCTTATTTTGAGAATTTAGCTGATGGCAACTATACCTTTCGCTTTACAGTAACGTACAGCAACGGAGTTGTTAAAACCCATGTCCTAACGATTGTTATTGAAGATTCATGGCTGGAATATTACAATTTTCACCGAACTGAGTAAAGTTAAATGTCATGTTATCCAAAAGTTATCTGAAAGTAGCCAATGCCTCCGCTATATGCTACAATAAAGTAAATGTGGGTAGCCCTTTTCGGTTAACCCGCTCGGAGATTTCCTAACTTTAACTTGAGGTGACAAACTTTTGGGAATAGACTATTTAATAGCCAGGTCCTGTCCGGTTAAAGAGGAACTGGGGGACTATTTTCTTGTTCTGGCCAAAAAAAGAGCCGGCCTTAATTTCCTGGAACAGGTCCAAGCAGAACACCCTGGTTTTACCGAAGAAACAATTTTTGAAGAGCTGGAGGAAACTCCTCAGGGTATTAATTCCAGGAAAACCAGCTTAGCAGTGATGCGCGAAGAAGTAAGTCCACTCCTGGAATGGGATGAGGAATGTGCTGAATGTGGAGCTAATTTTACCTATCATTCAGGAGGCTGCTGGGGTCATATTCCCTATCCCATCCCCCAAATACTCGAAAAGCTGCTGCTAACCACAGCCCAAACTTTAATAGTCGAAAACAAGGATCATCGAGCTGCGGAAATGCTACGCCCCCTACCGGAAGCGAACGCCAAAACAGAGCTGGTCCAAGGCTGGCGGCAGAACGGCTTGACCGAACTAAATGCCCCGCTAACCTATTCCTGGGGATATTTTTTTCGTCGGCACAGCATCAATTCTGACCAACTGCTGGAAATTATCTTTGGACATAATCTACTCGAGGCTGAAAAACTTAGTGAAGTTACTTATTTTCTAGAGTACTTACAGCGCCATTCTAAAGCCGGTATGGAAAAAGCTATTGCTGACAACGGGAAAGTTGCAGAGCAGGCCCAACAGTTCCAGGAGCTGTTACTTCCTTACTGGCAGTTTATTAAAGCTTGTCAAGTTGCTGATGAACTAGAGGAATCGGTGCTGCTTATTCCTTGATAATTAAAGGAGGAAGAAATCTTGGTAACTGTTCGAAGTGCCATCCAAGTCGGATTTCGTCTAGTTAATAAAAATAAACAGCTTTTAATTATACCTCTAGCCTGGGAAGTTATCCGTGCTTTACTGCTTTTCAGCGGTTTTTCCCTTGGTTCCAGCTGGCCGCTGGAACCAAGGTTTTTTATTCGCTTTGCCATCCCGGCCAGCTGGCCTACTTTTGATACGATTTTACCTAGTCCGGTCTTAAGTCCTGACTTTGCCTTCTTACTCACTGGCAGATTACAGGGTTTGGAATGGGTTTTTTTGGGTGGGATAGTACTGTTTGCAATCCTCGACTCTCTGGCTAGGAGTTGGTTTTTGGTAACCCTGCAGAATGCATTTGTAGGGGAAGGGGTACAATATAAAATCGCTTTTTACCAAGCTGCAAAGTTTATTAATCAATTCATAATCCTACGTTTAATTGTGCTAGTAGGGTTTTTGTTAATTACCGCCTTGGCCATTAAGTTTCCTTTTATGCCGCCTGGGTTTTGGGATATGCTATGCGCTCTGGGCACAATCACCATTACTTTTGTAGACTTGGTTATTATTTTCGGTAATAGTCCTATGCCTTCAGCTTTGTTTAAGGGAATAGGTATATTAGGTAAGGTAGGAGTACCTCTAGTTAGCTTCCTCATCTGGGGCTCGGTAATCAATGCCGCTCTTTCCATTCCCCTTAATTGGGCTGTAGGTTTTTTTCCGGCTTTTGTGGTTGGAATTGGGATATTTATGTATGCCGGGGTAGTGTTATCCGCTGGCTTAATGTACCTGTTTACTACTAGCCTGTTAACAATCCAGGAATGCTAATTTAGTAATTACCAACAAGGTGACCGTAATTGCATTATGTAAACAAGAACAATTGGAGTAACTAGCTATGAATAAATTAAGCAAAAATATCTGGGCTCTGGGAGTAGTCAGCTTATTAACTGATTTAAGCAGTGAAATGCTGACTCCGGTTTTACCCCTTTTTTTAGCTAATGTCCTAAAAGTAGACAAATCCATAATTGGTTTAATCGAAGGAATTGCCGAGAGTACTGCCAGTCTACTGAAAGTTTATTCCGGCTGGCTGTCCGACCGAATCAACGCTCGCAAGATCCTAATTTTTGCCGGATATGGGTTATCAGCTCTGGCCAAACCCATCTTGTTACTGGCCACCGGCTGGCCTACTGTCCTGGGATATCGTTTTGTTGACCGGATAGGGAAGGGGATTCGCTCATCACCCCGAGATGCCATAATTGCCGATTCCATTGCCGAAACTGATCGTGGTATGGCTTTTGGTTTTCATAAAATGATGGACACTACTGGGGCAGTTTTAGGTCCTTTGGTGGCGTACTTAATTTTGGCTAAGTATCCCTTTGCTTTTAGCAAGGTATTTTGGGCGGCGATAATTCCTGCCGTCCTTGGGGTAGCATGTATTCTGTTCTTTGTTCGGGATAAAAAAATTATTCGAGCTGCAGCAAAACCCTTACCATCCTTTAATATCAGAGTAATGGGACCTAGCTTTGGCAAGTTCCTGATAGTAATCTTACTCTTTAGCCTAGCCACCTTTAGCGAAGCTTTTCTGGCCTTGCGGGCTCAAGATATGAACATTAAGTTAGCCGCGGTTCCACTGTTATTCTTGTTTTTTAATTTAATCGCTGCCTTGTTAGCATATCCTACTGGGGTAATCTCCGACCGAATCGGGAGAAAGGGTACGCTACTTTTTGGTTATTCACTCTTTTGCTTGGTTAATTTAGGGTTTGCCTTTGGCGCTAAACCAATTCATGCTTGGTTGCTTTTTGCTTTATTTGGCCTCTACTCTGGGGCAACTGCCGGAGTGCAAAAAGCTATGGTCGTAGATTTAGTAGCACCGGAACTTCGGGGAACAGCTTTAGGTACATATAATAGCGCGGTTGGAATTGCTGCCTTTCCGGCTAGTCTTCTGGCGGGTATTCTGTGGCAAAATTTTGGTGCCCCGGCACCCTTTATATTTGCAGCTGTGATTAGTCTTATCGCCAGCATATTATTCTATTTCCTTATTCCAGGAAAAACCGACAGAATATTGCAGGACTTCAGTTGATGCTTATCGAATATTTAACTATTATATCGAACCAAGCTGCTAGGAGGCAAAACCTTGTTTAACATCAACAAGTCCAAACGTCAAGCGTCGGTTATTATAGCAATTATTTTAATACCCTGTTTAGCTTTAGCTTATTTTGTTTTTTACGAAAACATTAGAACTAGAATTGAGGATGAACAAAAGAAAAATATTGAATTGACCAAAGTTACCGCCAAAGCCATGGACACTTATTTCCGGAGTATTAAGTATACTCTGGACAGCTTCGATAAACCTGGGGATGGTTTAACCAGTCAAAATGACATTATTTATGCCTTGCGTAACTTTAAACATACTAAGGATGCGGAACGATATTTTATCTTAAATCACCAAGGTATAGAGGTGGCGACTTTTCCCCCAGCTGCTAATACCATCAAAATACCTGCGGAATGGTTGGAAAAGACCAAAACTCAGGGTACCTTGCTGGAATTAGTAAACCCATTAGCAGACCCGATCAAAATAATAGTTCTCATCCCAACCCATAATCAACGACAAGAAATTATCGGCTTCGCTGGGGTTGAAATTAGTATGCAAAAAGTAGCTCAGGATTTTGCTAACATTAAAGTAAGCAATAATGGTTATGTAATCCTGATTGATCGGTTGGGGCATGTCTTAGTCCATCCAGATTCAGATTTACTTCGTAAACGGATTCCTCCACAAGCAATGCTGCATGACCCGGTTTTTCAAGCCGCCATCAAAGGAGTACCGGGGGCTATTGATATTGTGGCACCCTATGACGGTAAAAAGAAGTTATTTTCCTTTGCCTCAATGCAGGAAACTGGGTGGATTGTCCTCTTGGTTGAACCAGAGAATGACTTACAAGTGGTAATGACTAAAAATTTGGTCCGCAACTCTGTAGTATATCTGCTAGTAATTATTTCAGTTTTTTCTTTATTCCTGTATATGAAATCAGTATTACAGCGAGCTTCTCAAGAGGAAGTTCTGCAAGCCGAAAAACTTGCACTTGTCGGTCAATTAGCCTCAGGTATGGCCCATGAAATTCGTAACCCCTTAACTACTGTAAAAGGCTTTTTACAGCTAATAATGGCTAATGAAACCGATCCGAAGAAAATAGAAAAACAAACGATTATGTTATCAGAAGTTGAAAGAATAGAAGATATTATCTCGGAAACTCTCCTTTTGGCCAAACCACAAAAGCAAAAGCTAGTTGAGTTTTCCTTAAACTCCCTTATCCGGCAAACTGTTGCCGAGTTAAAAGTACATTACTTCCAGAGGGAAGTAAATTTTGTTTTATATCTTGCTCCAGAAGCATTGACTGTTTATGGTGATCCCAACCATGCTAAGCAAGCTTTGCTTAATCTGATCAAAAATGCGGTGGAGGCTTCTAAAGCTAGGGATGTAGTAACCATAAGTTCTTATAAAAAGGGCAAGGAAGCCATTATTTTAATATCGGATAATGGTAGTGGGATTGCCGAGGACGTGAAACCCAAGGTAGGTACTCCTTTCTTTACTACAAAAAATACAGGTACAGGTTTAGGTATCTTGGTTAGCAACCGAGTTTTGGCCAGTATGGGTGGGAAACTCGAAATTACCAGTAAATTTGGGCAGGGAACTAGAGTGTTCATTAGCCTACCATTGGGCTCAGACCCTAAGCCTTGATAGGAGTGATTACTTGGGTAACCAATTGTTGTTATTAGCTAGTCCCTATATCCTGCTAAGTGGACTAGGTTTCTTTATTATGGGTTATGACAAGAGCAAGGCAAAAGCTGGTACTTTTAGAATCCGGGAACGAAACTTGCTTTTAATAGCTTTTGCCGGAGGAGCAATCGGAGTTTACTTGGGTATGAAAGTATTTCATCATAAGACAAAACATTTTGGTTTTACTTTTGGAGTTCCATTAATGGTTCTCTTAAACTTAATTTTATATTGCTACCTTGTCGTTAAAAATTACGAATGTTAGGGGTGGGTATCATAAATCAGGAAAGACTTATTCAAGGTAAAGCGGCTAAGCGTGGACTGGCTAAAGTAACTTATGTTGCTGGAGAGTGTGCTAAACGTTTAGCAACGGCTAATGAGCTAAAAGAGGTTGAAAGTGATATTCGAAAGCTCTTTTCCAGCAATCTAGGGTCAGGAGAATATTTAGTCTTAGTGGATCAACAAGGTAAAGCCCACATCCATACTAATTCTTTCCGGGAAAGAATGTTATTTAATGATGCAGTTGGTCTTAAAGCCGCTCAGACCAAGGTGGCATTAGCCCAATTTTACCCTAGCAACACAGGTCAATACTTAATTGATTGTGCTTTTCCGGTAATAGTCAATGGAAAGCGTAAATATACTGTGCGCTATGGTGTGGGTATAACCCGAAATTCATTATTATTACGAGTTTTTGCATCCACAATGTTACCAGTTATTATACTAGCCTTGATTTCTAATATATCCTGGGGACAGAATAATCAAATTTGGTGGACTTTGCTGGGTATGCTATTAGGCTTAGGCTTGGGCATTTTGCTTTATAGGGATATTAATTTTGCCATGCAAAACATTTTAAAAGGCTCATTCTCAGTAGGAAGCGGTGATTTAACCTATTTTACCAAACCAGTTAGTAATGACGAATTTGGTAAACTAACAAGTGAGTTTAACCGGGTTATAATAGGGCTTAGAGTAATTATTGTGGAACTACAAACCTGTTCTCGGCATATAAATTCCATCAGCGGTGAACAAACCTTGGCGACTAAAGAGGTTACGCTTGCTGCCAACCAGATTTCTTCAACAGTACAAAATATTTTAGCAGGCTCCCTGATCAGAGAAGATAAAATCCGAGAAGCCACCAGAATCACCAAAGATATGGCCGAAACCATGAATCAAATGTCGGATAATTCATTAACTGCAGTGCAGCTAGCCGAACATGCCTTACAATCCGCTCAAAAAGGAACAGTTGCTGTTAAGCATTCCATTAAACAAATGAATAATATCAGCAACTCCGTTGAAACCTCAACTGAGGTTATTACTGACCTAGAGGTCAGATCTAAGAAAATTGGTAAAATAGTAAGCACCATAACCAGTATTGCTAAACAGACCAACCTTCTGGCTTTAAATGCGGCAATTGAAGCAGCAAGAGCAGGCGAACAAGGCAGAGGTTTTGCAGTTGTAGCTGAGGAAGTCCGTAAACTAGCTGTAGAGTCATCTAATTCAGCTGAGGAGATAATGGCCATTGTTGCTGAGAATCAGGCTAAAGCATCTGAAGCTGTCCAAGCTATGGTAGAGGGTGCCGAGCAGGTGCGACGTGGAATTAGAATAATTGACGAAACAGGGGAAGCAATCGGAGAAATTATGGTAGCGGTTCAACAAACTACCGAGCAAATTCATGCTAACTCTGATTTAGCTAAACAGCTAAATAGATGTGGTGCTGATTTAGTAAAAGACTTAAACAAAACTCAAGAAATATCTAGAAATAATGCCAGTATGGTTCAACACATTTCCTCTTCCGTTTTTGAACAATTAAGTAAATGTGAGCAGATAGAAGCTACTTCTGTGACTTTAGCTAGCATTTCGGAGCAATTACAAAGTATCGTAGAAAGATTCAAAACGGAGTAGAATTTGCACAAAAGAGGCGGATATTTTGCATAGGAACTTACGGTGGACAAGTAAATACTTTGTTTTGATTATAGCCACTATTGCCTGTGTCCTTTGGGGCACAGCTTTTCCTCTTTTAAAGCTGAGTTACCTTGCCCTAGAAATTAAACCGGATAATATCTACTTAAATATGTTATTTGCGGCCTATCGGTTTTTTGTAGCTGGATTAATGTTGTTTGGGTTACTAATAATCCGTAGGGAAAGTTTAACTCTAGATAAAACTAGTTTAATAATTCCTTTGTTTGTTTTAGGCTTATTCCAAACCAGTCTGCAATATTTTTTCTTTTATGTGGGGCTTGCCCACACAACTGGAGTAAAGGCCTCAATTATTGGGGCGACCGGGACATTTTTTGCGGTTATAATTGCGCATTTTTTCTATCGGGATGATCGCATAAGTTGGTATAAAGTAAGCGGCATAGTTTTAGGATTTACCGGGATTATAGTCGTTAACCTGGCCAAGGGGAAGTTGTCCTTGGATTTTACTTGGTTAGGTGAAGGATTTTTGATTTTAGCAGCTTTAACTGGCACATTGGGGGCGATACTTTCTAAGGCTCTATCCCAAAAGGTAAGTGCGGTGCTGGCAACTGCCTATCAGATGGTGATAGGTTCAATTTTATTATTTGTAGTGGCCATATCGCATGTAAGTCCTAGTGCCTTAAACTTTAACTACTATAGTGCCGGTTTATTCCTTTGGTTAGCTTTTCTTTCCGCGGCAGCATTTTCTTTGTGGTATATGCTCCTGAAGAGTAACCCATTAGGTACTATTTCAATTTACCAACTCTTAATTCCGGTGTTTGGTGCTGCCTTCTCAGCTGGACTAGTACCCGGTGAAAAATTAACACCCAGAGTGGTGCTGGCCTTGGCCTTAGTTTCCCTAGGAATAATAGTGGTGAATTATGAAAAAAGGCACCTAACCTCCGGTGCAGTTAAACAATAAAAAACACCGGTATAAGTCTACGGGGGGTTATAGTAAGTCAAAATAACCTAATAAAACAAAGCAGCATCCCTGCGAAATCTCGCTGAGGATGCTGCTTTGTTATTGCATATTTTGAATTTCTCGTTCTAATTCTTGCAACTGCTGTCGGATTAAATTAATTTTACTTAAGATATTTTGCTTAGTGTTGACCACACCGGGCTGGTCTGGGGTGGTGGGTTCATCTAGACCTGCTTTATTAAAGAATACTTCCATTGCTTTATCTAAGGAATTGGTTTCTACCATCACGATTTTTTTATCAATCGCAAAGACAATAGCCTGCATTTGAGGAATTGAGGCTCCTTGTTTTTCGGCTCTGATGTAAATTGGCTCAACGTACAGGAAGCCATCATCAATAGGTACTACAAGCAGGTTACCTCTAATTATCTGAGAGCCACCTTGACCCCATAGCGTCATTTTTCCGGAAATTACTGTGTCTTGATCAATTAAGCTGTCAATCATCAGTGGACCCTGTATTTCGATGTTTTTCGGCATCCGATAAAGCTGAAGCTCACCATAGTGTTCACCATCATTGCGGGCAGCTAACCAGGCTACCATGTTATTCCTAGAGTTCCCGTTACGACTGGCCGGGGTAAAGGGCAGCATTAAGGTAAATTCACTATCCTGTTCCCCGGGTAACTTCATGATTGAATAGTAGGGCTCTAGAGCCACTGTATTGGCACCTTCAACTTTTTTGGCAATATCCCAAGTATCTTCTTTATTATAAAATACTGAGGGGTTATTGACATGAAAGTTTAGCAGTACCTTAGACTGTATTTGAAACAAGTCTTCGGGGTAACGGATGTGTTCTAGTAGGTTACTGGGCATAGCTTGTTTATCCTGAAAAACACCAGGGAAGATATTTTGGATGGTCTTAAGGATAGGGTCTTTAGCATCAAAGATATAAAAACTAACGTTACCGTTATAGGCGTCTATCACAACTTTAACTGAGTTTCGAATGTAATTAATCCCACCGTAAGGAGCGGAATAGGGAAATTTATTTGTGGTGGTATAAGCATCTATAATCCAGTAGAGTTTACCGTCTTTGGCAATAACTACATAGGGGTCCTGATCGTAGGATAAATATGGCATCAAGGTTTGCACCCGTTCTTCGATATTGCGTTTTAGTAAGATTTTACTGTTTTCATTAATTTCTCCGGCCATATACAGCCTAAAGGTATTTAAGTAACTACTCAGAAAAAACTTATTAAGTCCATTTACCGGCAAGCCTGTTTTGCCTTGATATGAGTTTTCTACATTATTTTCACCAAGGGGATAGTCAAATTCCTTAGTTGAGCTATTACCAATAACATAGCCGTAGCGGCTATCATTAGTAAGCTCACCGAAATAAATTCTAGGTTCCTTTATATCTATGCCGGACATTGAACTTTGGGGTGGAATATCTTTAATAATTAATCTAGCATAGCCTGAGCTGTCAATCTCATTAGCTAAGGTGGCTGCTACGCCATAACCGTGAGTATATCGCATAGTTAGGTTGACAAAGGTACCCGCTTTGTCCGTGAGAGCTTCGTCGGATATTTCTCGGGGAGCCAGCAACACCTGTCGGTACTTGTCATTAACTTTGTATCTATTTACATCTATGTCATTAAAGCGATAATAATAACGAATTCCTTGGTTTTGGGCAAGTACAGTCTTCAAGGGAACCGGGTCGTTAAGTCGGATATTATCTATGGTGCTCCTATTATTTTCAATGTTTTTTAGGCTCAAGTCAGCTACTCCAGGATAATCTTTAAATTGAATTCCACTTAAATTATAGGCCATTTGGGTGTACTTAATTTCTTGTTCAATATATGGCTTTTCCTTAACGAATTCATTATTGCTTACATTGTATTGAATTAACCCCTGAGCCAATCCGCCTAGGATAGCAACTAAAAGGTAAATAGCAAGTGTCCTCAGGATAATTCGGTGATCGTTGACAAAGAAATATACCATACTTGCCAAGCTACAGATAAAAGCAAGAACTGTTAAGACTTTTACTAAGGGGACAGTAACATGGATATCTGTATAACCGGCACCGTAAACATAACCGTGTTGGGAGTACATAACCGCATAAATGGTCAAGTATTGTTTTAGTCCGAGGAGAATAAAAATGCAAGCAGTTAAAAAAGCCCAGAATCTGCGGATACTTGGCGGAATATTAATACCTTCTTTACGAAAAAGTAGGCCAGAGATTTGGACCAAACCTGTTATGAAATATACGAAAACACTGATTGCGAAGACGAAGGACAAGGAAAATAGTAAAGAATCAATTAGAAAACTATACAGAGGCATCTTAAATACATAAAAAGAAATATCTTGATTGAACAATATATCCTTAATTTCAAAAGGGCTGGCGTTACGGAATTCCAGAAGCTTCATCCATCCATTCTCTGTTGCCGCCAAAGCGAAAAACAAACTAATTACACAGCTAATTAAAAAAAGTCCTAAATAAAAGACTTTACTTTTAGGTGGTTTCACTTGGTCTCCATCAAAATCGATTACCTTGCTGATAACTCGCAGTCGAAAACTCCCGTTAGTTTTATAGGCATAATTTTCAGCATTAATAAAAACTCGATAACCAATAAATCCAGTTAAAAAAATGATTACAAAGTAGAGTAAAAAGGCAATTGATCCAATTTGCAGCTTAGCAATAATGGGTGTAAGGTAGAGCTGACTGTAGCCCAAATCTTTATACCAATTGAAATCTACATAAAAAATTGAGGTAATTTTAAGGAGTACTGCTAGAGCAATAAATATCAGTAAAAGTAATAGTCTGCCTTTTTTCATTACCAGGCCTCCTTCAATGTGAATGCCATTGTCTATATAGCACACTATTCTAGGTGCATGCATTCAATTCCTTCAATAAGGAAGAGCATAGGGTAAGTAAATATTATCTTTTTGGGGATATTAGCTGGGAATAAACAGTAAATTATTTATTAAACCAGTCATCCTTATTTAAGTTAGTATCTGAGTTAATCACATTACTTTAGGTTGGAAAATATTATAAAATAGAATTTACCCCTTATTTAGGAGGTGTGCGTCCAGCCTAGGCTGGAAAATTATAATTAGGGGGTATAGATTATGTCTAGTCGTAATTGTGGAGGCTTTCCTTTTGACGGCACAATGGTGCTAGCTATTCTGCTTCTGTTTGTATTAATCATCTTTATCTTTCCTGGATTTTTTAATGTTGACTAGGCTTCAGGCTTGTTAAAATTCCCCGTCTAGCTTTGTCGCCAGCTGTGCCAAGGTCCTCGACGTACAAAAAGTACGCCTTGGCAGGGGCACATCTGGCGACCTGCTATACGGGTTTTTGAACAGCCTGTCTGGGATAAATATTTTTCTCAACAAACTGATGCCCTTGCGATAAGCAAGGGCTTACTTTTTGGGTTTGATGAATGGAAAGGTTATGTCAGGCATATTTCATAAATAAGAGAAGGAAGCCGGAGGTAAAGCATGTTTAGGGTTCCTATGCGGTGGATAAAGGTGTATTCCTCGGTGATTCTAATATCACTAATTAGTAAAATAACCGGTTATTTTAGAGATGCAACCATTACCTCACAATTTGGGGCGACTTTTATTACCGATGCCTATGTCATAGCCTTACTCATCCCAGAAGTGCTATTTAACATTTTCGGCAACTCTCTAACTGCTAATTTTGTACCTATATACTATGAAGCTGAGCGGACCAATAGACATAAGCGGTTCTTATCTACCTTATTTTCCCTATACCTGCTTTTAGCAGCGGTTATTTTTATATTAGGCTACAAAAACACTAATTTGTTAATCAGTATTTTTTCTTCGGGTTTTACTGGCCTAGCATCTCAGACTACTGCTTTTTTATTAAAAATATTTCTCTTCAACATTTTCTTCATTACTATTACTTATTTCTGCCTGGCTTATCTCCAGGTCAATAATCGATTTTTGATATCCTCTTCTATCGGAGTATTTTATAATCTAGCTGTAATTGGCAGCATGTATTTAAAGGGGAATGCCAGTCCCTTAAGTGTTTTAATTATTGGAACTATCCTTGGTTATATAGCTCAGTTTGTAATACAGTTACCGAAAGCTATTACTTTAGGTTTACCAGCTCCTACTTGGCGTATTTCTATCAGCCCAGAAATTAAAAACTATATTGTGTTGAGTCTGCCAGTTGCAGCCTTAGCAATCTTGGGTCAAGTAAATATTGCCATGGATAATTATTTTGCCTCCCGTTTAGGAGAAGGGAATATAACTACTCTAAACTTAGGTTACCGAGTACTAATGGGGATTTACTCCTTATTAATTACCAATACTATGATAATAATTTACCCAATATTAAGTCGTAGCATGATTCAAAGGTATGGGGAAGATACCTTAGCCATAATCCAAAAGATAACTAATTGGTTAATAATCCTCCTGGTTCCGCTAGCAGCTTACCTGTTTATTAATGCGGGAACACTTATTGAACTTATGTTTAGAAGAGGGTCTTTTACGGCGGCCCAATGTGACCTCACGGCTAGTGTATTCCGGGGCTATATTGTAGGATTGTTTTTCTACGCTTTTAGGGACCTTATGGTTAGGTACTTTTTTGCCGAACATAGTAATTTAACAATTCTCTTAAATGGTGTGACTAACAGCGTGCTTAATTTTATTTATCTCATACTTTTTGTTCCGCTCATTGGTTTACCAGGGGTTTCTTTAGCCACAGCTTTGAGTGCTATTTCCTCATCAATCATTTTATTAATAGTAGTGCGGATTAAAGCTCCGATATTTCGGAAATTAAAAGTAGTTAAGTTGGTCTGTGCTATTTTGTTAGCATCAGTTTTATCCGTTATGCTAGTCGAATTACTAATGAGAAACCTCGGTTTTTTAGCGGAGGGGTCAAAAACTATAAATATAATGCTTACCGAGGGTTTAGAATTTTTATTGTTTGGTTTATTATATTGTTCGTGTTTTGTGATAGTTTTTAAGAAAAAGATTTTCGGATTTTTGACCAAATAGCATTATTTGAAGTTAAACATTAAAAGAGTAGGAAAAGTTAAGTGTTTCCTACTCTCTCAAGCCTGCTTAGCTATTTTTTGTTTTTATCTTTACGGCGAATAAAAGCGTTTGCGAATTCTTCACCGGTTAGGCCTTTAATTTTATCCCAGGAGCCCTTAATACTTCCAGTTGCAATCAGTAGAAAAGCCCCAACCCCAATAATCACTGCAACTAATATCCAACCAAGAGTGGACCAGGAGGATCGGTTTTCTGCTGGCAAAGCACCAGAAGCTAGTTGAGGATTTCCACCGCCAGATCCGGGTGAGCTAGAGGTAGGGATTCCGGAAACCCGCGGGATAGCCTCAGAAAACAAAGTTACGCCATCCTGAGCAGCAAACCTGCTATTGGTGTGAGCCCCAACTTCAATCAGGATTGCCCGGGGAGACAACTCCTGATTATAATTACCTTTAGCGATAAAAATACCCTCAATCATTCCGGCCTTATGCTTGTCCATATATGATTTGATATTTTGGGCAAATTTTAGATTTTCAGCCATTTTAGGGTTGCGTCTGCCAACCACCAATTTCACCTTAGTAACTTCTTTACCGGCCACTACTTTTCGATACACTTCCGGAGGTACAGCATCTCTGTGGACATCTACCAAGGCAGCTGGTCTTTGTTTTAACAACTCTACAGCAGTACGCCGGGAACGGTGGTAGGCATTAGCGTCATGTGGGTCATGGGGTCTAGTATTATGAATAACCTGAATACCTTTTTGCTCCATAGCCTTGGCATAAGCTTTGCCAACCTTCATAATCCCACCATTGGCCCAAATACTCTCCGAACCATCAGTGGGAACATAGGACTCATCAGTATGGGTGTGATAGACAGCAATTTTCCCTCGACCGGCCCCAGTCGCTGCGGAAAGTATCGGCTCCTCATCCCAGGCTGGGTGATAAGCTAACTTGTCTACACCCAGAAATTTAGCTAGAGCAGTATCACCTGTGATCTTTACTACCTTGTAATGCTTGTTA
Source organism: Carboxydocellales bacterium (assembly GCA_049302075.1). Taxonomy (GTDB): domain Bacteria; phylum Bacillota; order Carboxydocellales; family JAJZTU01; genus JBAQLS01. The sequence goes on from JBAQLS010000018.1 coordinate 130,297, forward strand.
TCTGAGGCGATAAATTCATCACCTACAAAAACCGACAGTGCAGTGGCAGTAATTAACCTGCCATCCTCATCTTTTACTGTATAGTAACCATTCTGTCGTTCCAATTCCAGATTGCTATCTAGAAAACCTTTGGAGCTTAGTGTTACCAATACCAGTTTTTGATTGGTGTAAACATACAGAGAAGCAAATAACAGCAAAACCAGTATACCTAAGGCTAGGTGTTTATTATTTATTTTCATGTTCACCACCACCTTGTTTAATATTTTCCTGGTTATCCTGAACAGCTCTTGGCCTTAGCATATTAGCAAACTCAGGTTTTTTCAAACCCTCCAAAAGCTCTTTTGGCCTCCCCCTGCGGTCAGGACCACCCTGTAGTCTTTCTCTGGTTTCACCAACTATTTCCGCTAATAAAGCAGCGACTACCCCGGCAATTACATAAGCATCTAGCGCACCGGCTCCACCAAAAGCTACAAAGCCTGTTCTACCTAAGCTTAAATACCAGACCAAAGAGCCTAAATCAAAGAGAAACATACCCAAGACACCAGCAATGAATGCCGAGCGTCTAGATCTACTAATTACGTAGGCCACAGTACCAGCAACCAATGGATAAAAATAAATTGGATCAATAAACATCTTTTCCGGTTCCGCCCCACCAATAAATTTACCGGTATAAGTTACGGCTACAGCAGTTATAAGAGCAGCCGTCAAGGCCCTAAACACTTCCTTGGATGTACCAGCTCGGGATAGCACATATATAGCTAAACCTACAGGTATTAACGCTCCCCCAACGTTAATATCAACGCCCACCAGACCTCTGGATATTGGAACGGTGATAAAACTGCCCAGAATAATTAAGGCCAACACCACTAGAGCGCCTTTGTCTGTTAGTCGCATTCTGTCCAGAATACGGTGGGCAAGCCCAAAATAAATTAATAAGGCCACAATAATTAGCAGAATTGTACCAATTGGCAGGTTTGCCATAAAGCTCACGCTCCTCCTCAAACATACATTTTAATGCTTTGCTCCGGGTTCATAACTTTTCATAGGTTTCCCTAGGGAACAACTTTTATGCATTAAAAGTTTAATCTATTTTCTCTCTAACCGGCATACATTTCAGTAATAAAGTATGCGTTATGCTTGGAGGGGTTGGCTTTGAAGATTTATTATTTCAATCTTAAGAGAAAGCGGGGCCGGCTAATCTTACTTTTATTGGCTTTAGTAGGCCTGGTTCTAGGTAATAACTATTTGAAAAGTTCGGAATTAACTACTCTTAAAAAATACCAACCAATTTATCAAGGGAATGGTGAGGGGAAAAAAATCGCCTTAATTTGTAATGTGGTTTGGGGTGAGGAATTTATCCCAGAGATGCTCAGTCTCTTACGGAAAAAAGATGTAAAGATTACATATTTCATTGGTGGTCAATGGGCGGAGAAGTTCCCTGAGCTAACTGAGTTAATTGACAAAGAAGGCCATGAAATTGGCAATCATGGCTATGCCCACCAACGACCTAGCAGTTTAAGCGAGTGGGATAATTGGGAGGAGATTCGCAAAACAGAAGAAATTATTTATAAAATAACTAAAAAGAAAACTAAGCTTTTTCACCCACCCTATCGTGATCAGGATAATCGAGTGGTAGAGATTGCCGGGGAAAAAGGTTACATAACAATTATGTCTAGCGTAGATACTATTGATTGGCAGAGACCTGATCCTCAAGTAATTGTGGAGCGGGTAACCTTAAAGATTCATAATGGTGCAATAGTATTAATGCACCCTACAGCACCAACAATACGTGCTCTGCCACAGATAATTGATAAGCTAAAGGCCCAGGGCTACCAAATAGTTACCGTATCAGAGTTATTAGCTAATCCCCAAAATACTCATAATCCATAACAATATAGCAAATGTCCAAGCATATTTGTCTTAACGTTGCCTTATCCCAATACAGCACTAACTACACCAGGAGGATTAGCCATGATTAGTAGCAAAAAAACCACTTGGTTTCAGCTTATTCGTTTATACGGGATACTTGTTTTTAGTTTAATTGCTCTCAATGGAATTGTTTTGAGTGGAAGGGCAGATGCAGCAGAGCATGCTGTCCCCGGAGATGTGGTACCTGGAATTAAAGCCAATAGCTACATTTTAATGGATGGACAAAGTGGAAATATTTTGGCCCAAAGAGATGCGCTTCGGAAAAGAGCACCGGCCAGTACTACGAAAATTGTCACCGGAATAGTTGCCTTGGAATCCGAAAACCTTTATTCTCAGGTGAAAATCAGTTCCAATGCGGCAGAAACAGGAGAAGCATCAATAAACCTGGATGAAGGAGAAGTAATGACTTTAGAAGCGCTATTATATGGAGCTTTGCTCTGCTCTGGCAATGATGCCTGTGTAGCCATTAGTGAACATATCGCAGGTTCTGTGGAGTGCTTTAGAATATTGATGAATCAAAAAGCCTTTTTAGTAGGGGTAGAAAACAGTCAGTTTATTAACCCCCATGGACTCCCCGCCAAGGGACATTATTCTAACGCCTTTGATTTGGCGATTATGGCAAGGTACAGTCTTAGGAATGCTAATTTCAGTAAAATTGTCAGTACTAAGTTTAAGGTAATTGAAAACATCACTCCGCCTAGAAAAAGATATTTATATAATACCAACCAATTACTTTGGGGTACGGAAGGAGCAGGTGGAGTTAAAACTGGCACAACAATCGAAGCAGGGCCATGTCTGGTTGCAGCAGTTAGTAAGCATAATAGAATGTTGATAACGGTAGTTTTAAAAAGTAATGACCGTTATGGGGATACTCGAAGATTATTGGACTATGGCTTTAATAAGATAGATAATTTGAAGCAATAAACGATAATTTATAAACTGTAAGTGAGCAACAATTATTTCCATGCTGGAACCTGTTGTAGTAGCAATGACTGCCTTTTTATTCCTTGGAGAGTTGCTTGCTTTCCAGCAGTTGCTTGGCGGAGGGGCAATTCTGTTAGCAATCTACATTTTGTCCAAAAGGGAAAAACATGTTATTATAGAATAGGTGGTGAATTATGGACACATTAACTGACTATGCCGAGGAAACTAAAAACCTTTTGCGCTGCATTGATAAAAACTTTCGTAATTATATCCTAGCCCAGATTGGCAAGCATAAACTTGGTAAATACAACCTCACTGTGCCTCAGTTAATGGTGATGCAGGAATTATATTCTCACCCCAACATAACTTTAACTGAACTTAGTGAACTAATGGGTTTGGTCAAAAGTACGGTCAGTGGAATAGTGGATCGTTTAGAGATTCAAGGTACGGTAGTTAGAGTTAGGGACGTAGAGGATCGCCGAACAGTAAAAATATCTCTAGCTCCAGGGGTAACTGAAGTTAAGGATGCCATTAATGGAATTAAGAAAAATTACCTAACCGAACTGTTAGGTAAAGTGAAAACCGATGAAGTGAAACAAATTGTCGATGGACTTAAAATGCTCAACCTATTAATGGAAGAGAAGATAAAGGAGAGATGCTAATGTTTAAGAAAATACTGATTCCCGTAGACGGTTCCGAATGCTCATTGCGGGCAAAGTCACGCTAATCTATGTTGTTGTATGCTAAGTGTACAATAATGATTGTTCATTAGTTAAATATCTCTAGATTAAAGTTAAGGGGGCGTAGCGAAACTCTAAAGTTTCAATACACCCCCTTAACTTTTTAGTTATTATTCTGCATTAGGCCTTGGTGGTTTCGGTCCAAAGAACTGGTAAAAGTTACATTGAATTCGCCCATTATAGAGTTTCCGCTTTTTATCAGCCGAGCGTCCAAAGATTTGTTCAAACCGAGGGTGGGAGGTCAGGATATAAAAAGACCAAGTGTCTAAATTTTTGAAAGCAACATTCATTTCCTGATATAAGGTTTCTGCTTCCTTTAATTCTCCTAAACGCTCGCCATATGGTGGATTAGTAATTAACCAGCCATATTTGGCCTCAGAACCAACTTGAGTTAGAGGCTGCCTTTGAAAGTGAATGTGCTTTTCCACTTTAGCTTGGCGGGCGTGGTAGCGGGCAAGGCTCAGTACTTCTTCATCAATATCAGTACCGATAATCTTTAAGCTCAAGTCTTGGTGAATCAAGCTTTCTGCCTCCTCCCTAGCCTGTTGCCATAACTGGGAGGGTAGATTAGGCCAGTTCTCAGCAGCAAATTGCCGGTTAAGTCCAGGGGCTATATTTAAGCCAATCAGCGCTGCCTCAATTGGAATGGTACCTGAACCACAGCAAGGATCTATGAAAGAACGGTCGGGAAACCAACGGCTAAGCAGTATCATTGCTGCTGCCAATGTTTCCTTTAAAGGGGCAGGGGAGGAGAGCTTACGATAACCACGTTTATGTAGACCGGCACCACTGGTATCAATAGTTAAGGTTGCAATGTCCTTTAATAGGGCAACCTCGATGGTGTAACGCGAACCATTTTCCTCAAACCAGGCCCGCTTATATTTTGTTTTCATTTTTTCGACTACTGCTTTTTTAACGATGGCCTGACAGTCAGGAACACTGTATAATTTAGAATTAATGGACTTGCCTTCCACGGGAAAGGTAGCATCCATCGGGAGCCACTCAGTCCAGGGCAGGGCTTTAGTTTTCTCAAATAGCTCATCGAAGGAAGTTGCCTTAAACTCTCCTAGCTTTAACAACACCCGGTCCGCAGACCGCAGCCATAGATTAGCCCGGCAAATGGCTGCCAAGTCTGCGGTAAAGGTAACCTTACCATTTTCCACAGCCACCTCTTCGTAGCCTAGTTGGCGAACCTCTCTGGCTACAACTGCCTCTAAACCAAATGCTGAAGTTGCGATTAAATCAATTTTTGCCATTGGTTATCTCCCTTAAAGTTACTTTAATCTCTTTCACTATGAGGCCATATAAGCATAAAACTAATAAGAAATATCCATTATTATACCACAAATGGTAGTTATAATATAAAGAAGTCTAGATAAATCAGCAGAATTAACAAATTTATTCAAAAATTAAGCTATTTTTATGTTTAACAAACGCTAACTTTTAGTTATAATGAAAGGTGGTCAAATTTTAGTGCAACATAGGGGGAAGCACAAGTGAGTGTGTTAAGTGTAGAAAATGTAAGTCATGGCTTTGGTAACCGGGGTATTTTAGAAGAAGTATCCTTCCGGTTATTAAAAGGGGAACACGTCGGGCTAATAGGTGCAAATGGAGAAGGTAAATCCACCTTCTTAAATATCATTACCGGGCAACTAACTCCAGATCAAGGTAAGGTAGAATGGTCCAATAGGGTCACTGTAGGGTATCTGGATCAACATACTAAACTCCAACCGGGTAAAACTATCCGGGACACACTAAGGGAGGCCTTTAACCGGCTATTTACCCTCGAGTCTGAACTTCAGGTAGCTTATGAACAAATGACCTCTGCCAATGAAGAGCAAATGGACAAACTGCTGGAAGCTGTTGGTGATATTCAGGATATTCTCGACCACAGTGGCTTTTATATGATTGATGCCAAGATAGAGGAGATTGCCAACGGACTAGGTCTAGGAGCTGTTGGTTTAGACCGCCAGGTTCAGGATTTAAGCGGTGGACAGCGGACTAAGGTTTTATTAGCCAAGCTGTTGTTGGAAAACCCTACTATCTTAATTCTAGATGAACCAACTAACTTTTTAGATGATGAGCATATTACTTGGTTAACCCGTTTTTTGCAAGAATATGAGAATGCCTTTATCCTAGTTTCTCACGATATTGAATTTCTTAACAAAGTAATTAATTTAATTTATCATGTGGATCAGATGCGCTTAACTCGGTATGTAGGTGACTATAATCGATTTATGGAGCTTTATGAAATAAATAAATCCAAACAACTAAATGCTTTCGAAAAGCAGCAGCAAGAAATAGCCAGGTTGGAGGATTTTGTAGCCCGAAATAAGGCTCGTATTTCCACCACCGGACGAGCTAAAAGTAGACAGAAGCAGTTGGACAAAATGGAGGTCCTGGAAAAACCCAAAGAGAAAATAAAACCCACCTTTAAGTTTAAGGAAGCCAGAACCCCTAGTAGATATATTTTTCAGGCTTATGGCCTGGTAATTGGCTATAAAACTTCCCTAACCAGGCCCCTGGATATTAGCTTGGAACGGGGACAAAAAGTGGCTATTAGAGGTAGTAACGGCCTTGGTAAATCAACCTTGCTCAAAACATTATTAGGTATCCTGCCACCGGTAGGTGGGATTTTAGAAAAAGGAGATTATCTCCACCCAGGTTATTTCGAGCAAGAGGAACGGCAAAAAAACACCAAAACAGCCTTGCAGGAAGTGTGGGATGAATATCCTGGCTTAAACCAGTATGAAGTTAGAGGTGCTTTAGCTAAGTGTGGACTAAAGAATGAGCATATCACCAGTCAAGTCCAAGTGTTAAGTGGTGGTGAGCAGGCCAAGGTAAGACTTTGTAAACTAATGCTGCAGGAAACCAACTGGCTGGTTCTGGATGAGCCTACCAACCATTTAGATGTAGCTGCCAAGGCAGAATTAAAGAAAGCCATCCAGGAATTCAAGGGCACAGTGGTACTAGTCAGTCACGAACCAGAGTTTTATCAGGACATTGTAACAGCTGTTTGGAATGTGGAAGATTGGACAAATAAATTATAAAGGCGGTAAGAAATTGATTAGCACTAGTAAGATTACGTTAAGGTATGGCAAAAGAGCGTTATTCGAAGATGTCAACATTAAGTTTACTCCCGGTAATTGTTATGGGTTAATCGGGGCCAATGGTTCCGGTAAATCTACCTTTCTAAAAATCCTTTCCGGTGAAATTGAGCCTTCCAGCGGAGATGTAATTATCACCCCAGGTGAAAGACTGGGCGTGCTGAAGCAAGATCACTACGAGTTTGATGAGTATGAAGTATTAAAAACTGTTATTATGGGCCATAGCCGACTAAATGAAATAATGGAAGCTAAAGATGCCATTTATGCCAAAGCAGATTTCACCGATGAAGATGGGATGAAAGCTGCAGAATTAGAGGCGGATTTTGGTGAATTAAACGGTTGGGAAGCTGAGTCTGAGGCTGCTTCACTACTTACCGGGCTAGGTATACCCGTCGATGCTCATTCCAAAAAGATGCAAGAACTAAATGGCAAGGACAAAGTTAGGGTGCTTTTGGCCCAAGCATTATTTGGGAATCCAGACATCTTGTTACTGGATGAGCCTACCAACCACCTAGATGAGCAATCGATTAATTGGCTGGAGCATTTCCTCTACAACTACAAAAATACCGTCATAGTCATTTCTCACGACCGGCACTTTTTAAACAAAGTCTGTACTCACATTGCCGATATTGATTATAGCAAGATTCAACTTTATGTAGGTAATTACGATTTCTGGTATGAATCTAGCCAGTTAGCTATGAGATTGTTAAGAGATGCTAACAAGAAAACCGAAGAAAAAGCCCAAGAACTACGGAAATTTATTGAGCGCTTTAGCTCCAATGCCTCCAAAGCCAAACAAGCTACGGCCAGAAAGAAGCAGTTAGAAAAATTAACCCTAGAAGATATTAAACCATCCTCTAGGAAGTACCCCTTTATTGATTTTAAACCAGAACGGGAAGCGGGAAATAACCTTTTGCTGATTAACGAGCTTTCTAAAACCGTTAATGGTGAACAAGCGCTAGACAGGCTTAGTTTTACCATTAATACTGGCGACAAAGTTGCTCTCGTTGGACCTAATGAGTTAGGTAAAACCACCCTGTTCCAAATCCTCATGAACGAAATAACTGCCGATAGTGGCGACTACAAATGGGGGGTTACTACTTCCCAAACTTATTTCCCCAAGGACAACGCAAGTTATTTTGATGTAGATTTAAACCTAGTAGATTGGTTACGTCAGTATTCTACTGATCAGGACGAATCATTTATCCGGGGCTTTTTGGGCCGAATGTTCTTTTCCGGGGATGAAGCGTTAAAAAAAGCCAGTGTTCTTTCCGGGGGAGAAAGAGTAAGGTGTATGTTATCCAGAATGATGCTCAGTGGTGCAAACGTGTTACTTTTAGATGAGCCAACTAACCACTTGGATCTGGAGTCAATTACCGCCTTAAATAACGGGCTAATTAGCTTTAAGGGAACAGTTTTGTTTGTCTCTCATGACCACCAGTTTGTGCAAACCATTGCTACCAGGATTATCGAATTAACCCCTAAAGGGATAATTGATAAAGAAATGACCTATGATGAGTACCTGGAAAGTGCAGATATCACTAAATTGCGAGAGGAAATGTATCAGTAAATTGCAGATCAGTGAAAGAAAAACTGTCTCGCAATTAAACCCCTGATTCCCTTTTGTACATGAGAATCAGGGGTTCTCTGCATATGTAAATATAGCAAATATATTATTCTCTACATTTCTCTAATTAAGTAATATACCAAATAGGCGACAGTGCCCGTTGCCGGGATAGTCAACACCCAGGCAATTACAATGTTTATGGCTATTTGCCAGTTTACTGCGGAAAAACGTTTGGCTGAACCAACACCTAGAATAGAGGAAGAAACTACATGAGTAGTACTAACCGGAATACCCATTAAAGAAGCTCCATAAATAACAATTGAACTAGTAACATCAGCGGCAAATCCATGGATAGCATCCATCTTAAATATTTTAGTCCCCATTGTCTTGATTATCCTCCAACCACCTGAGGCCGTACCTATGCCCATGGCAATTGCACAAGCAAGCTTTACCCAGGTGGGCACGGCAAACTCGGGAATAACACTGGCACTAAAAAGGGCTAGAGTGATAATCCCCATGGTTTTTTGGGCGTCATTAGAGCCATGGGAAAAGGCAGCTGTACAAGCGGAAAAGATTTGCATCCGCCGGAAGGAATTATTTATTTTACCCGGAGGAAACCAGCCAAATATCCAATAAAAAATTGTCATTAGTAAATAGCCAATCAGATAACCAATTACGGGTGAGATAACCAAGGGAATTAATACTTTACCAACTAGTCCATGAATTATAACTGCTTTCAAACCGCCAGAAGCAATAGCAGCACCAATCATTCCCCCAATTAAAGCATGGGAGGAGCTGCTGGGAAAGCCAAAATACCAAGTAATTAAGTTCCATAGAATGGCGGCCAGCATGGCAGCTGTAAAAGTATGCATATTAACCAAATGAGAGTCCACAATACCTTTGCCAATTGTTATAGCCACCGCAGTACCAGCAATAGCACCTAAAAAGTTAAATGAAGCAGCTAAAATAACAGCCGCATAGGGACTTATAGCTCTTGTGGAGACAGAGGTAGCAATAGCGTTAGCAGTATCATGAAAGCCGTTAATCGCATCAAATACAAGTGCTAATAATATGACGATAACTAATAAAGTCATTAAATCAAGCATATTTTAGCACAATACCTTTGAGTACATTTCCTAAATCTTCACAAACGTCAAGAAGATGTTCCATATGTTCATAAATCTCTTTCCAGCGGATAAAATCCATGGGGTCCTGAGCATGGTCAAAAAGTGTTTGGATTCCTTGACGGAAAATAACATAACCTTTCCTTTCCAAAGTGTTAATTTCTTTACAGTTTTTGATAATTGCACTTTGGTTAGCGGAAACTCGTTTTAATAGGCCAACAGCCAAGTTTACCCGGTTAGCTACATCGACTAAAATAGCTGACATCTCAACAATACATGGGGTAGACTTGGTTACCCGGTAAAGCACCATTCGGTCTACTGTACCGTATATAAAATCTAAAATAACATCTAAGCATTGAGTTAACTTGAAAATATCTTCCCGATCAAAGGGGGTAATTAAGGCTACATTTAAATGATCGAAAACTTGTCTGGTGATTTTATCACCTTCGCTTTCGATTTTTTTCAAAAGGCTCATGTTTGTTTCTAACAAGCTCATATCATTGATTGTAGCATCAAGAATTTTAGCAGCTAAAGCTATTGCTGCACCATGTTGAGCGAACAGTCCAAAGTATACAGGTTTCCGCGGTTTTAGATTTAACATCATTACCTCCTAAAACGCAGTTTATATATACTATTACAACTCTTTAAGCCTTGGTCAAAAAGATAATGAAATAGAATCATTTTCACCCCCTAATGAATTGCCTTTTTCTTTAACCTTCCACCCATTACCTCATGAACATCGTTAAAGGTTACGAAGGCGTTTTCATCTATTTCGGAAATAATTGTTTTAAATTTAGCTATTTCCAACCTAGTCACGACTGAATACAATATACCTTTATACTCTCCCGTATAGGCGCCCTTCCCTTGGAGAATAGTAACTCCCCGTCCTAATCTAGCCATTAATACTTCGGCAATTTCTTCAGGTTTCTCGGAAACGATAATAACTGCTTTGGATTCTTCTAAACCTTCTATTGTTATGTCGATAACTTTGAAGGCGATAAAATAGGCAATAAGTGAGTACATTGCATTATTCCAGCCAAATACAAAACCCGCACTGCTTAAGATAAATATATTAAAAAACATTACAATTTCACCAACAGAAAAGCTAGTCCGTTTATCTAAAATTATCGCGATTATTTCTGTACCATCTAGAGAACCACCATATCGGATAATTAATCCTACACCTATACCTAAAATAATTCCTCCAAATACAGCGGCTAAAAGCACATCTTCCGTTAGTCCTGGAATTGGGTGAAGAATAGTGACCCCTATAGATAACATAGTTACAGAAAATAGGGTAGAGAATACAAAGGTTTTACCAATATGCTTGTAACCTATTACCATAAAAGGTAAATTTAAGATAAAAATAAATAAACCTAATGGAAGTTTAGTTAAATGACTAATGATTATAGAAATACCAACTATTCCACCGTCAATAACATTATTCGGCACTAGGAAAATCTCCAAACCAATAGAGGCAAAAATTGAACCAAGTAATAGAAAACTGTACTTATTCACAACTTTCCAGATTGGATATTTTTTGGCTAACATCTCATCCCACCATAGTTTTTTATAGTAAAACTTATTGAGGTAATTATAATATGAAAGTTCATAAATATCTATATTTATGAAAGAATTAAGGGAAGGGCTTGCATCGAAAGTTGGGTATGCTAGCATTTGATGGGTTATATACTATGTTATACTATAAACTAGTACATTATTATAAAGGGGTAGTCAAATGCCAATCCAACGTAGAAATTTAAGCGCCAGGTCAGGGAAGGATAAGCAGACTTTGCTAAAAGTAACCGAGGGTATCGAACTAATGAAGTTTTTGCTTGCCCAACTTCCAGGCAAGGGTCGTAACCATATTAAGTTGCTTTTGGCCCATCGCCAAATATCTGTGGATAATGAAGTAATCACCCAATTTAACTATCCACTAGAAGTAGGTCAACAGGTAATGGTAAATTGGACTAAAGTGCAAGGTGAAAGTGGACTCCAAGGTCTAAAAATATTATTTGAGGACCAATATCTGATAGTAATAGAAAAGCAGTCCGGTCTGCTTTCTATTGCTACCACTAAAGAAAAAGACCAGACAGCTTATAGTATTTTAAGTAGACATGTAAAAAGAGAAAACCCAAAGAACGGTATTTTTGTAGTCCATCGTCTGGATAAAGATACTTCCGGGGTTATGATGTTTGCCAAGAACCAGGATGTACAGCAGGTGCTGCAAAAATCCTGGAAAGAAATTGTTATTGAGCGAAGTTATGTACTGGTTGTGGAAGGTACGGTAACAAAAGAGCAAGGCACAATAACTTCCTGGCTAAAGGAGAGTAAAACCCTTATCATGTACTCTAGTCCCGTACCTAATGAAGGCCAAAAAGCAATTACCCACTATCAAGTTCTTAATAAAAACAATAACTTCTCTCTATTAGAGGTAGAATTAGAAACCGGGCGAAAAAATCAAATTCGGGTTCATATGCAGGATTTGGGGCACAGTGTTGCCGGGGACAAAAAGTATGGAGCCACCAAGAACCCAATTAACCGTCTAGCACTTCACGCCCGAGTGCTTACCTTCAGGCATCCGGTCACCGGTCAAGAAATGCATTTTGAGACTAACATTCCTAAGCAATTTCTAACTTTGTTTAATAGTTAATCCGGCAAATATCTGAGCATAAGCAGGAGGGATGTAGTAGTGCCATAATTTATGGCCTATGCCATGATTAAAAGTGGTGAAGCCGATGTAGTAAATTAGAGGGCAAATATGCAGTAACTATGGATATGTATCCACTGCAGAGCAAAGAGTTTAACCGGATTTACCACTTTTACAGCAACTCCCATCGGACACCGGACAAATAAAAACAGGCGAACAAGCTAGGGGGTAGCCTGTTTCTTTTCACATAATTTCCTAAACTATAAAAAAGGTGCTCGGTTTTACCGAGCACCTGCTTACTTTGATTTAAAGGTTCTGCAATCAGTTTCTTCGAAATTGCTAGCTTTTTGACTATGGGTTACAACATAAATGCTTTCTGCGCTACAGCTATCACCTTGTCCCCAGTAATTACAATTTTGCACTTCGCATTTTACATCTTTAGCCATGATATATCACCTCCTGTTTGGTAGTATTTCGAAAGATGATAAAATTTATTCTGTATTTTTGATCAAAATTTCCCAAAATTATCGCGGAGTAGAGTAGTTGGTAGCTCATCGTGCTCAAAACCCGAAGGTACTCAGGAGCAAAAACCTTAAAATCAATGGCTTGTATATTTAGATCAGAAAACATGGTAAACAAGGCAGCGACCTACTTTTGGACATGGTAACGATACCGACTATTACGACGATAATATGAGCAACCATACTGGATCAGAAAACGCACTCCAACAAATTCAAGCTGCTTTAAGAAAAGATACTGCTGGAGCAATTAACTCGTTTTGAGCACCCTTGAACAAGAGATTAATAATTTTGAACGATTCAAATTTCCCTTGAACACCGATCAATCGCTGCAATCATAAGGATTGACACTAAGAAGATCCAAGAGCTGTTTCGCTTTTTCATTCTGTTGAATTTGTTTTTGCCACTTGGCAGTCTCCCGATCATACCAATAGATCGTCACAATATGTTCCAACATCAAAATCACTTGCTTGGCGGTCGGTTTGCTAGTATGCCATCCTCTCACTGGTTCAAGACGAAGGTTGTGTTGCCGGACAGCGGTTCGAATGCGTTCTTCTAACGTCATATAGATAAACAGCGCGATCAGCAGAACATATCCAAGAGCTTCAATTCTTTCGGGTGTTTTCAAAAACAATGAGTCCACAAACATAGGGTCTTTTAGGAACTTAAAGCGCAACTCGACACTGCTTTGCTGCTTATATTCCCGTAACACTTGCTCAGCAGGTAGTTCTGAGGCATCTTTATGGTTCGTGGCTAATACGAAATAACCCATGAGCCGTTCTTGTTCTTCAATTAAATCCGGCGGAACTGATGCCATTTTGACCTTGAGCGTGTAGACTGTTTCCGTCTCTGGTGTCTCATTTTTCTTCGGTCTCCCCGGTTTGTCACGTCGTTTGGGGCGAGTAAGCGACTCAATTGTGCTAGAGATAGGGAAGGACGATTTCCGGTAGGTATGCTCAAACTTTTCCCAAGCTTTCTGTGCATCCTTTGTACAGGCGAACTCCCGTACGCTCAGCTCTTCCAAAGCTTTCGTCAACTGCGATTGTTCCTTTTGCAGTTGACGTGCAAAAGTCTCTTTTTTTTGCTTGGCTAAGTGAGTGGAGTAAACGACGCTACAACGCAGGGGAATGCCATGATAATCCTGACTTATTTCTTGAAGGTGATATTCACTGGCATTTTTCTGATCAGATAAGCAACCTAGACTCATCATCTGGGGGTTCTGAAGTACCTGTTCTATACAATGTTTGCGCAGTTTGTGATTCTCAGAGATCAGAGAAATGAACCGTAAACCCTTTCTGTGAGCATTCTTGACATTGGTCTCAGTAAAAAATGCACTATCAGCCACGTAGATCAACTGACGAATCTGATCCGGATTTAGGGCTCTCGCCATGGTATCCACAAGTTGTCCATTCCATGTTTTATCATCGAGGTTTCCATCATTAATATTACCAAGCAAGGGCATGCCACGACCGATCGTGACGAGTCCCATGACAATCTGCTTCAAATCGAAGCGTTTGTCTTTGCTATATCCTTGAGTTATCTTCAACGTGTCTGGATCGCCTTTGTCTTCATAATCTCCATACATCACTTTGCTAGTTGTATCCCCATGAGCGAATTGCAGAGGAGCACTCCCAGTTAGGAGGTTGCGCAGGGTCAGTGCAGTGAAGATGGATTTAGAGCCGGCATCATAAAACGTGTCGAGGGCCCTTCCCAGTGCAAAATGGTTAAAGTCATTTGGAGTCCTTCCGACACCAAAAAGCCCCTCTACATCTTGGTCTTCATAAAAGTTCTCCACTCTATACAAAGGAACTCGCCCGCATAAGGTATTAATGACCAGAGCTAAAATATGTTGTCCGGGAGAAACTTTCCATTGTTTCTCATCCCAGGTCACTACGTGATTGATGTGTTCGACCAGCTTGATTTCGTTGCATAAAGAACGTATTAACCCCGTTGCTCCGGAACGAAACGTTTTAATCATGAGTTCTTCCGTCATCTTAAATACCCCCAGCCAAATAAGTGCTGAGCTTATCGTATCAGATCGGAGCTTGGAAAGCCAGCTATTTTTTAGTTAGCCTACCGATTAATAAATATTAATTTCCACTTTATGCATGCTCAAAATGCGGTTAAAGTAAAAGTAGAACCAATAATATTTCATGACCAAAATCTAATAAATTTGATTAATACTTATAGTGAGTTAAAACCAGAACTTAATAAATGCGCCTGGAAGATATTTAAATCACTAGCCCGACGTTACCGTAAAACTCTTTTAAAACAACATAAAAGTTGTGTAAAAATGTTACGATATCCACAATCAGAAAAACTTTGCGAATATGCTTTTGCGTATGTAATGTGGAGAAAGTCTATTGAGGCATTAGATAACTATTGGCAAGTGGATAATGGAAGTCGGCAAAATACTTGGTATAATAATTCTTTTTTATTGGGGCCATTTATTGATAATTATATATTAGAGACGTTTGGTGCCTTAACAAAATCCTGTAGTAGGGAGAGGATAATATGGGTTTACGGACGAATTATAGCGCTAAGTTTAATACAACACTTCATAGACTGGATTAATATAACACATGAATTAGTTGAAAGAAGATTATTTGATAAATTATTACCTTTAGAATATAGTAATATTCCATTGTTTATTATTAAGTTTAATGAAAAAGAGAACTCAAGAAAGGCCTCATTAGAGATAAATTGGTGGTCAGATAAATTTGATTTTTATACCGAACAAAAATTACTTCAATGTTCAAATAATAATAGATAGGGGTAGTACCACGTTGCTGTCACAACTGCAAACTGTACTTAATATCCTTTTGTTATACTGTTTATGCAGGGAGACTACCTCCCTTTGATTTGTTTTTGTGTGGTAACTTAAACATAAACCAAGGGAAGTACTTTTCATTTAACATTTTTTATAATCCTACACCCAAAACAACAAACCATTTATTTACATTATTGACAAATGATATTATTAAAGTTAAAATAAACATAGTCAAAATAACGTACTGGTGGGTATGTAATGAGAGAAATATAGTTGCGTCGCAATAAGGAAAAAACGATTGAAGATCTCATGAAAGCTGCATACATAATTTTCTCTAAAAAAGGATATGAGAAAGCTACAGTGGATGATATTGCTACTGCCGCCGGATATACAAAAGGTGCGTTTTACTGGCACTTTCTTAATAAAGAAGATTTATTTTTAAAAATTATTGATTATAAGATTGATGCTCAACAGACTGAATTTCTAGCATATTTTAGCTTGAAAAAGGATTTATTTACAAATGTACACGATGTATTTAGTCATATGATCGAACTAACCCAAAAAGACAATTGGACACCGATATTTATCGAGTTTTTAGCACAAGCTGAAAGGAGTGAAAAAGTAAAAGAAAAAATGTCCTTCATGTACACTAAATGGAGGGTTTTTATAGAAAAAATCCTAGAACAACTTCAAGAATCTGGATTTTTATCAAAAGAAATAAATATCCACTCATCCGCTGTTTTAATTATTGCAGTGTTTGACGGTATAAATATGCAAAATCTTGTTAATCCCGGTATTATAGATTTTCAAGATGTTATTAAATATATAGCCATAATGTTGTCTAGTTCAACGTAATTAAAACTAATTACAGATCAGTCTTAGGTTCTGTTCCTAAGGATATAATCATCAAATAAAGGAGGTGACCAGAACCATTTTACTGTTAAAAAAGGAGGTGATATTAATGTTGACTAAGCAAAAAGTGGCTAAAGGTATTTTTTAAGGTTGCTTGTCCGGCGAACCAAATATCCTTTTAAGCCACTTTTATTAATTATATCAAAAATATAAACCTTTTTGAAGGGACGTTTAGGAAATTCTATTATGGGTATTTAGGAGGAATCTACAAATGAAAAGTAAGTCAACATTTAAAAATATAATAGTAGGCATCCTAGCAAGTCTTGTAATAATAGGGTCAGTAGTTTCTATTCAAAGTGTTCAAGCTAATGTAGTAAATGTTATTCCCGATAAAGAGGTAATTAGAAATCGTGTACATCTAAAACAAATTGAAACCTACAAAGGGATTCCGGACAAAGACCAGCAGAATAAAGCGATAAATCGTTATCTTTCCCAGCTTGATATAAAGGAACTTCTTGAGACTGCAGCCGAAATTAACTTAAATGGTAGGCTTGAGCAAGAAGGACAAATTATTGTACCGCATATTAAAAAGGCTTGGCATAATGGAGTTCCTTATAAAGACACTAGTGCTGTTGTCAAAGACAAAGATCATAACCCTAAATTTCGCATATTCGTTTTAGATGGGATAACCAATTCCGCAAATCAACAAGGGTATGAGTCTTCCGATGTTATAGATACTATACTCTCAATCGCACAAGACAACTCTGATAATGAGGATGTTAGAAGGTACGCATTACTTAAACTACGGAAACCCGGTGCTTTTACAAAGAATGAATCAATAGGAGGTGCAGCAGAAAAATCAGAACTATTTAGTCTTTTTAACGAACAAGCTTCACCTGCAAAAGTAAAAGGGGCGGCAATAACCGCAATGAGAAGAACTAAAGATCCTAACTTCAAAGCTGCTTTAAACGCTGTTCTCACTAATCCTGAGAAATATCCGTCAATAGTAATACAGCATGCAGCTCTAGACGCAGCAAAAGGCGGTTTAGGTAAAATTTTCATCACGCAATTAAGGAATCTAGCCGAGACAACCAAAGATGCTGACTTATTCGGTAGTACAGTTTATGCACTTGGCCTTACAACTGGTTCCGAGGCAGTAAATACTATTGTTTCTACCTACGGAAAGTTTGGTAACGAAAGTATCGCCCGTTTTTCACTAATACGCAATCAAAAGATCATTCTATCTATGCTTGATATAAATCAATCTGACGAACTTGTTTCTGCAGGAATTAAGGCGGCAGAAAAGATTAAGCTCCAATCTTCTATAGTTTTATTGGAGAACATAGCAGTAAATAGTAGAAATCAAGAATTACGAAATGCAGCTAAAATCGCAGCGGAAGAGATCAAAACCTCTCCGGAACAACTTCCAGATAACTTTTATAAATGGGAGGATAAATAATTATGAATAAACATAAGCGAAAATTATTTAAATTAATGCTTTTAGTCCTTGCTATAACCGGGCTGTGTTTTCAAGGAGTGGCGTTTGCAGGAACTCCAGTAAATTCTGATGGAGTCTATAGACAGGGCGCCAACGGCTATAATCACGCCGGTGTATATTCTAATGGTTCTGTATACGAACTCCCGGGGTATGACCATGGTGTGGAACTAAATACAATGACTGTATTCCAGGCTGGAGAAACTTATTATGGTCCATATTATTCATCCTCAGTGGATCTCATAGGGAGAGGCTTTATTTTAGATACCTGCAGTGTACTTGATGCTGATACAACAATAGATTACACTATGTATTCCCAAATGGTAACTGAATGGAGTCCTGGTGACTGGGTATCTCCCAGTGAGGTAGATGAGTTGCGGTGTGATGGTCTAGTGGAATACGCTTATGAGTGGAATAACTTCAATGTATGGGGTAGGGCTAATCCTGCCAACGATACAGGTACACCACAACATCATGACATTTCTTTTACATCATATGTTTCGGAACACGCGAACCTTGGTTCCGATGAGCCTTGGATAGAAATAAGCCCTATAGTCCAACGTGGAGCTATGGGGACTAGATGGACTACACTAAGGCCCCGTCCTTAAAATATAACTTGAACCAATGGGGATGGTAGAAATACTCATCCCTGTTGGTTTAACCAAACGTTCAATACTGAACTTAATTAACTAAAGATGGTGGTGGGCAATGTTAAAAAAAATAAGCTTTTGGCTACCCTCCATGTACATTCCTATAATATTAATTAATTATTTAGGTTATGATGACAAGAATATTATTATTTTTATGACCAACCCACTGTTTTGGATTCTCGAACAATTTTCAGTAGGATTTCCCATAGAGTTATATTATATATTAGGACTATTTTTCTGGTTTTTTGTTGGAATACTCCTTGACTGCATAAAGAAAAAGATTAAAACTTATATGCACCAAAATATACTTGGAGGATAATCGTTTAGCTCTCAGAGTTAGGTATCGAATCGTAAAGTTCCGGTTATTATTTTTGTAATCGGAACTTTATTTTTTAAAACTATTTCTCGCGTTCATTATACTTATATACTAATTTTAATACTAAAGTGCTAATTTCGGACGCATCCGGACACCTTGTCGAGTTAGTAAACTGACTCGTAACCTTTTAAACAGATGAAAAAGGGGACCGACAGATGAGGAGGATAGAAATGCTGAAAGCGAGAGAGATTCTAATGTAAAAACATGAGCTGGGACTGTCCTTACGAAAAATCGGAAAATCGTGTAACTACGGCAAATCGACGGTTTCAGAAGTGCTTGAACGCGCTGAAAAGGCAGGGATAACCTGTCCAATCGAGCTTTATGACAAGCAATTGATTTAATTGCTCTACCCGCCCGTAGAAAAGAAAGATTTACAATATAAACAAAATGTAAAAAAGGGCCGATGTCCGCTGATAAAGTCTCCTGTTTCCTAAAAAAAATTGCCGTATCCGCTAAGCTAAAATGTTCAGAAATACCGGATAACATGCATGCCATCTTTTTCGTCATAGCAGATCAATGCATCTATATTAGGCCGGAATACCATTATCTTATATCAAGGATTTCCTCGGTCATGTCAGCATAAATACAACAAGCATTTCTGCATCGACAGATATTTCAATGATGAAAGCTGACCTAGAAAAAGTGGTACAAAATGAAAAAGATATCGAAAGAGAGCAGCCGATATGGAAAGATAATGGCTTGAAGTAAAAGATTATCCCGAAGTTTTAAGGAAGACTTGTTAATAATACTAACAATATTGGAACCATTCAGGATACCTAAAACGGCATATTCCTTATTATACCTAAAACGGTATAATAAGGAATATGCCGCCGACGAAAACATGGTAGGGAATGTTTCCAGGAAAAGTTCATAAAAAACGTGTTGGAAAGCCGTGAATACCCGGTGCAAACCTATCGAGCCTGCATGGGAATTATGCGTTATAACAAAAGCCATTTCCCTGAAGTTATGGAAAGTGCGAGCCAGGAAGCTGCTAAAAAGATCTATTCTTTCAAATATTTCAGCATCATACTGAGGTATTCTTCACAATAGAGCTACCCCGCAATTAACTGACAAGTATCCAGAAGTATCCGTAAACACTGTCCGGATGTTTCCGGATACTTAATAGTAGTATATTTGTGTCGCTTAAGAAAGTATGTTTGTGTCGCCGGACAGGTGCAGAGGATAGTAAAGTAGCCAAAGTAGCCTTTTATCTTGCTAGTTTACATAATTATTATTATAGGAAGTAAGCCAGGCATGAATCAACCCTCGATTAATAGTCAAAGGCAGATAAAATATCGATGTTAATCATTAAAATACTCAAATGCACCCCCGAAGGGGTGCGGAAAATGAGTTATTAAAAGGAGTCATTTTTTTCAGGTTATTTTTTTAACTAATTGTCTAGTATGTTCGGCGACAGTTTCTGGGTCAACTTTAATGCGAGCTACTCCGGAATCCATTGCTGCTTTTGCTACAGCTGCAGCGACTGCTGGTGCTACCCTGGGGTCAAAAGGTTTAGGAATTACGTATGTTTCATTAAGTTCTTTAGCTGTAATTAAGTTGGCTATGGCATAAGCGGCAGCAACCTTCATTTCTTCGTTGATGTCAGTAGCCCTCACATCTAGAGCACCCCGGAAAATACCAGGGAAAGCTAAAACGTTGTTAACCTGGTTGGGAAAATCGGAACGACCGGTTCCCACGACAGCTGCTCCTGCTTCTAGGGCATCTGGGGGAAGAATTTCCGGATCAGGGTTGGCCATGGCAAAGATTATGGGGTCTTTGGCCATACTCCGAACCATTTCTTTGGTTAGTTGGTTAGCTTTGGACAAGCCAAGAAAGACGTCTGCCCCTATTACGGCCTCCCCTATTTTGCCTGTAACCTTTTCCGGGTTAGTCTTAACGGCAATGGCATCTTTGTAAATATTCATTCCTTCAGTACGCCCGTCGTAGATGGCACCTTTACTATCACACATTATAACATTATTAACGCCTAGGCTCATCAGTAGTTTGGTTACAGCCATTGCTGCTGCCCCAGCACCATTAACCGCAATTCTAATTTCTCCGATTTTTTTGCCGACTACTTTTAGAGCATTAATAAGTCCAGCGACCGTTACAATTGCTGTACCATGTTGATCATCGTGGAAAATAGGAATGTGAGTCTCTTTTTTTAAACGCTCTTCAATAATAAAACAGTTTGGTGCTGCAATATCTTCCAAATTCACACCGCCAAAGGTTGGTTCCAGAAATTTAACAGTTTCAACTATTTTGTTGGGGTCCTTTGTATCCAAGCAAATGGGAAATGCATCAACACCCGCAAAAACCTTAAAAAGCAATGCCTTTCCTTCCATAACCGGCAAAGCAGCTTCCGGACCGATATCACCTAGACCCAGAACGGCAGTCCCGTTAGAAACAACAGCAACCAGATTCCCTTTGGCTGTATACTCATAAACCATAGCAGTGTTTTGGTGAATTTCTTTACATGGTTCAGCAACACCTGGAGAATAGGCTAGACTTAAGTCTCTTTCATTTGCTACCCTCATTTTAGGAATTATTTCTATTTTGCCTGCTATTTCACGATGTAATTTAAGAGCATCTTCTTTTAATGACACTGTTTTCACCTCCAGAATGTTTTTTTAGTTGCCATCTCATGACAAATCGTCAGCTCAAATTAAATACAAAGTAATTGGACAAGATGGTTAAAATGAAAAAAAGATTAGAAAAACAGATTATCCTTAGCAGTAAAGGTTACCACCATACATATCAGTAGCAACAATAGCAGGAAAATCTTCGACCAAAAGACGCCGAATTGCCTCCGTACCTAGCTCGGGATATGCGACAACTTCACAGGCTTTAATATGTTTACTGATTAAAGCAGCAGTTCCACCGATAGCAACAAAGTAAACCGCTTGATTTTTTTTAATGGAGTTCACTACCTCTTGACTCCGCAAACCCTTTCCAATCATCCCCTTTAAACCCTGTTCCAGTAATCTCGGGGTAAATGCATCCATACGTCCACTAGTTGTAGGTCCAACTGAGCCTATTACTTTACCAGGCTTAGGAGGTGTGGGCCCTGCATAATAAATAATCTGACCTCTTAAGTCTATAGGTAGCGGCCTTCCTTCATTCAATAATTCCAATAATTTTTTATGGGCTGTATCCCGGGCTGTATAAACAAAACCGCTAATCAAAACCCTTGCGCCAATAGTAAGTTGTTCTATTGCTTCCGCAGTTAAAGGTGAATTAACCCTTATTATTTCTGACATCTATCTCTCCATCTCCCTATTTTTGTTTCTTGTGATTATCTTCTAAAGGTAGGATTCGCTTAGGCAGGTCCGGATTGACTAAATAAGGGATACTTTATGTCTTATTGCATGACAATTAATATTTACCGCCACAGGTAAACTTGCAATATGAGTAGGATAAATTTCAATGTGCACTGCTAAGGCGGTTACCAATCCTTTAAGACCCTGTGGTCCAATGCCGGTTTTGTTAATATCCTCTAGTAATTTTGTTTCCAGTGCCGCAATATCAGTGTCAGGGTTTGGTTGCCCTAGCGGCCTCAATAAAGCTTCTTGGGCAAGCGCAGCACATTTTATAAAAGTCCCACCAATTCCTATACCAACCACAATGGGAGGACACGGATTTGATCCTGCTTTAATTACCTGCTCAAGGACATATTTTTTGACTCCTTCTATTCCTTCTGCTGGTTTGAGCATTTTAAAACCGCTCATATTTTCACTGCCGCCACCCTTTGGATACACAGAAACTTTAATTTTATCACCCGGAACCAATTTATAATGAATAACGGCCGGAGTGTTATCTCCGGTGTTAGTTCGCTTAAATGGATGGGCAACTATCGATTTACGGAGGTAACCCTCCTCATATCCCTTCTTTACACCAGCATTGATGGCATCAGCAAGATTTCCGTTTATAATATGCACATCTTGTCCCAACTCAATAAAAACAACGGCAAATCCTGTATCCTGACAAATTGGTACTTGCTCCGTACTGGCAATATTAGCATTTTCAATTAATTGATCAAAAATATATTTACCAACAGGTGATACTTCTTGTTCTTTGGCTTTCTTAAAAGCAGTCAAAACATTTTGGTCCAGATAATAATTTGCTTCAATACATAATCGTGCCACAGTATCGGTAATTACCTGAGCGTTGACTTCCCTAATTTTATTTTCACCGGGTAAATGTTTTGCATTGCTTCCCTCTGGCATTTTTATTCTCTCCCCCTCTTTAATTTATGCTTTTCTAAGCAACTCAACATAATGTAGCCACGCAAAAATCATGCCAAATTAATAGTATGAGCTAAATGGCGGCTATTTTACTAATCTGGATTCATTTCCTCATTTGCAATAATTCTAATCATTAGAACCGTAATTGGGGCAAAAAAGCTAAAATATCAATATAATTCTCAATAATGACCGTATCGTTTTTTCGAAAAAGAATTTTAATTTCTATAAAATAGAAAAACCTTGCTTATTTTCTTAAGATTTTAGCAAATGATAAATTCATAGCCTTGTCTTTGAGAACTGTTGTGTCAAGTTAATATTAACCCACCGAATAGAGGATGTCAAATTAAGCATATTGGCTCAAACAACCATCTTTACGAAGCTACTGTAGGAAGGTTTTGGCTCGCTTGTATTTTGTCAGGCCCCTCCTATTACGAATCAAAAACAGGGCCGTCCCAATAGTTAATTAAGAAGGCCCTGTTTTATAACCTACATTCTGCGTTATAAAATACTACTCAATAAATTTTATTACTTCAGATAAAGATTTCCTAGGACGGTTTTCCGGTGATTCTTCCGGGTAACCTAACGCAATCAGGGATACCAAATTAGTGCCGGGAGGAGAAGGCAGCAATTCTTCCAGTTCTTTTTTGGCAATAAGGGGACTGGTCATCCAAACTGCTCCCAAACCTGCTTCAGATAAAGCCAATAAAAGGTAGCTAACTGCAGCCGACACTGATTGCAAACCAGAATTTATACCGGCTCTGTTCTGTTCAACATCCCTTAATAATGGACTTTTCTCTTCAATACCAATTTGACTTATAAACCTGTCCGCAATATTTTGATAAGAACTTTGGTACACGGTAATTAATGCTGGTGCAGTTCTGAAAAGAACTGTATTTTTAGCCCATGCTGCAAGCTTTTGCTGCCAAGTTGTGTTATTGCCTGCTTCGGTGATGGCTAATGCTTTTGTCAGGACAATTTCAGCAATTTCCTGAATGACCTTTTTATTTAGTACCGCAATGAAATACCAATTTTGAGCATTACCACCGTTAGGAGCTAGCATTGCCATTGAAACAGCTTCCTCAATAACCCACCGGGGTATTTCAGTTTGCTTCCACCTGCGGATAGATCTGCGCTGCTTGAGGATTTTTTGTAAAAGCTCTTTATTCATAGCTTCCTCCACTTGTAAAATAAACCCGGAATTCCATTTAATATCTGATTAAACCTTAAATTTTTCGATTTCACGGCTCAGTTCTTCAGTCATACCGGCCAATTTCTGGACTGAACAGGCAATAGCATTATTGGCCTTCCGCAGGCTATCTGTGGTACCTTCTACGCCTTTAACCGCATCGGCGCTTGATGAGGAAATTGCTGAAATACAGTTTACAGAAGCCAGAACTTCCCCGCTGCCTGCCGCCATTTCCTCGGTAGCCGCCGTGTTTTGTTCGGTAATAGCCGCTACTCCGTCAATAACCTGAACCACTTCTCCTGAATACGCAGCTAACCGGTGGGCAATTTCCAATATAGTGCTGCTTTGCTGGTTGGTCTCCCCGATGGTCTCCATAATTTTATCCAGGGCCTCACCTGCCCCCTGAGCCAATTTCGCCCCCTGTTCAACCTCAACTGTACTTGTGGTCATGGTTTCAACTGCAGTGCCTGTCACCTGCTGGATTTTGCTTACCAGGGCAGCTATCTCCTTGGTAGACTTACTGCTCCGTTCAGCCAGTTTTCTCACTTCATCGGCCACTACGGCAAAGCCTTTGCCATGCTCGCCGGCCCTGGCTGCTTCAATTGCGGCATTTAAAGCCAGCAAATTGGTCTGTTCGGCAATATCATCAATAACTTCAATAATAGCTCCGATCTGCTCGGATCGATCTCCCAACTCCATGATTTTACTGGCGGCAGTCAGGACTGTTTCCTTAATCCGCTCCATACCGGCAACTGTACTGCTCACTGCTTCGGCTCCAACTCTGGCCGCCTCGCTGGTTTTCTGCGCCGAACTTGCTACATGGTCAGAGTTTTCCACTATTTCTTCTACACCCCTCACCATTTTGTTCACCGTTTCTGAGGCACGGTTAACATTAGCCGCCTGCTCCTGGGCCCCCTGAGCAATCTGGGTTATAGCTTCATCAAGCTGTCCCATTACAGTTCCAGCCCTAGTCACACTGGCAGCCTGTTCGGTACAGCCCTGTTCCACCGCCGTTACCGTATGTTTTAGCGCTACGGCAATTTCCTCAGTAGCGGCGGCATTTTCCTCAACATTAGCGGTAAGGGCCTGGGCTGTTGCTGTCACTTCCTGACAATTAGCCTGAACTTGTTGTATCAGTCGGCGAAGATTATTCACCATTTGGTTGAAAACCTGAATAATCTGCCCTACCTCATCAGTGCTGTCACATACTTCCATAGTGCTGAAATCTCCTTCTGCCACCTTTCCGGCTGCTTCCTTTAAGACCTTGAATCCGTTATTAAAGGAACGGATGATGCTCACAAAAACAGTCAGACACAGGAGATTAAACAGAACAATTACAGCGGTAATCAGCTTAAAAACTGTGGCCGCAACCTGTTCTGCCAAAGCAGCAAAGCCAGTGCTGCTCTCCATTATTGTAGCAATTAAGGCCGTAATTTGTGCTTTTTCCCGGTCAGTTAACTTATGTACTCCGGTATTTTGCCGGGAACTGATTCCCTCAAGCAAAGCTACCATTTTATTTTGGTCGGTAATAGACTGGTTGGCGTACTTAGCGCCTAATTCGATGTCTTTGGGCAATATCAGCTTTTCTACCCAACTTACCAATTCAAAGAAGCCCATTGGTTTTTTGACCATTTCCTTCTGAATCTCGAAAAATTTCTCCATATTCCTGGAATCACCCGTCTGCTCATACCGTTCCAGGTAATATTTTACCTGCCAGACCATTTCAACATGATCCCGTTCCAAGCCTCTTAAATTGGAAATCTTCGCCAGAGTAGATACAGCAAAAAGGCTTATAAACATGGACAGAAGCGGTAGCAGAATAATTAATACTAACTTCTTACGCCAAATAACAGATATTACCCCATTCTTTGCTAATTGCATGCTAATCCCTCCACGAATCCAAATTAAGTATTTGTTTTTTGCCTAACATTAAATTTTTAATTTTGACATGTGAATTAAAAATCTAAATCCTCCACAAGTGAACAAATCCTCCTTTCCGCATTGTTGAAAAAAATTATACCACTTTTCCAGGCACCTGAAAGAATGGTATAACTTGCACATTCCCTCTTTCAAGCAGCCTGGCGGTGGTAGGCCTCTACCCATAGCTTTGCGTCCTCAGTTTTCACTGAATTTGCCTTTTACAGAAACAATATAAATGGTATAATTTTTTATTCGATTTTTTCAGAATAATTCCTCTTTTTCGACATAAGAATTTTCGAATTTTTCAGTCATTAGGGACCCATGCGTCTCCCTTGATAGCCAAAATCAGTAACCAGGTATCCACGGACAAAGTAATGAGACATAGCCCGCCTGACTTCATGCCGCCAGGTCCACGCCCTGTCCTCCATACTTTTCCGGAATATTCAGGTTCCCGAATGACCGGCCGAATGACCGGCCCCATCCAGTGCCGGCAAATCTCAGTTTCCGGACTACCAACGGTATTTGAGTAAATGTTGTAACTCCTCCGTCGATAACTACATCCGCTTCCCCCGGCCCACCAGTCCCGGTGACATGCACATTAGCCCAGTCGTGGGCTTCTTCAGGAGTGGAGCCGTTATTGTTATTGTTATTGTTATTGTTATTGTTTTTGCTGATTTGACCAAGATAAACCATCTGGGTCGTGTTTATGCCATCATGTTTAATTGACGGGTAACCCAGCCCGTCCCTGCTCAATAAAACACCCCCCTTACATAATAAAACAACTTGGTGGAAATACTGTCATTTAATATCACCTCCAGTTAAAGTCTGGTGCTTTGTGGTTAAAATGGGGAGTTTGAAAATGAAATTATGGCAACCAAAGTTAGCCAAAAGGATAAAACAGGTAGGCCGTCATCATAACCTTAAAGAAAAACTACCCCCAAAAGATGCATTCGAAAAATGTGGAGATTTAACAACGTTTACTTTCAGCTTGGAGGAGAATATCAGCAAATTGCAGGAAATTTTCCGGAATTGTACCGATGTGGTTTTCCGCCGCTTTGTTTTTGATGGCTTAGGGAAGCCGGTACAATGCGCCTTAATTTATATTAACGGCATTGTAGAAACGGCGGCCGTTAATGAAAATATTTTACGCCCTTTAATGCAAAGAGGGACAAGCTCCTGTTACCAGCAACCGCTTCCCAGGTTTATCAGGGAATACAGTCTACCCGTCGGAGATATTTATTCAGCTTTTTATATAGAGGAATTTGTTTCGGGAATATTAAAAGGGTCTGCAGGCCTTTTATTTGACGGTTATAATGAAGCATTGCTTGCCGATGTCGGGGGCGGGGAATACAGGTCGGTTGAGGAGCCGGCAGCGGAAGTTACCATTCGCGGCCCGCGTGATTCATTTACAGAAAATATAAAAACCAATGTATCTTTAATAAGGAGGCGTGTCAGGAACGCCCATTTACGCACGGAAGCTTTTCACTTGGGTAAACAGACCCAACTGAAAGCGGTCTTGATCTATATTGATGGAATAGCGAACCCCCGGGTTGTGGAAGAAGTACGACAGTGCCTGAATACGATAAATATGGATGGAATAGTGGGTTCCAGTCACCTGATTGACCTTATAGTCAGTGAAAAAAGAACTCCTTTTCCCCTGATAAATTATACCGAGCGGCCAGACAGGGTAGTGGGACAGTTGCTGGAGGGCAGAGTAGCAATAACTGTGGACGGTACACCGGTAATGATTACCCTGCCCGTTCTCTTTGTAGAATTTCTCCAATCTCCGGAGGATTATTATGAAAACACTATTTCCACGTCAGTTCTGCGGGTTATGCGTATTATAGCCTTAAATATGTCCCTTATTTTGCCAGCACTTTATGTTGCGATCATTACCTTCCACCAGGAAATGATTCCTGCTTCATTGTTGATTTCCATTGCCGGGTCCAAGGAAGAAATACCATTTCCAACTATTATCGAGGCATTAATAATGGAATTTACCTTTGAAATCCTCCGGGAAGCAGGTATTCGCCTGCCCAGAGCCACCGGTCAGGCTGTAAGTATCGTAGGAGCCCTGGTTATCGGGGAGGCTGCGGTCCAGGCCGGGATTGTTTCCCAAACCATGGTAATGGTTGTCGCTTTAACCGGAATATGTTCTTTTGCTATCCCACAATTTTCAGGGGGCCTAGTTTTGCGTCTGCTGCGTTTTCTCTTAATCATTCTGGCCGGTGTGCTTGGACTTGTTGGCATCGTGGCCGGACTGTTAGTAATTTTGATTCACATAGTATCTTTAAAGTCCTTCGGGGTTCCATACCTTGCTCCTATAGCTCCTCTTGTGCCCAGGGATTTAACTGATGTGTACTTACGTGCTCCAGTGTGGGCTAAACCTACTAGGCCAAAATTTATTGGGAAACAAAACCCCATACGGCTGTCGCCTGAAGACCTTTTGAAATAAGTCAGATTTACATAAGGAAGTGGTAGCCATAGTAAAGACCCTGACTCTGTTAACCCTCAATACACTTATTTTGATGCTGCTCTTTTCGGGATGTTGGAGCCAAAAAGAAGTTAACCACCTGGCCCTTGTATCAGCAATTGGAGTTGATCGAAGCGGATCCGGCAACCACATTACCGTCCAGATTATTAAGCCCTCCAAGCGAAGCGGTCAGTCCGGCGGAAGAGAAGGCAATAATCAAAAATTCCTTGTGGTTGAGAGCAATGGAAAGACAATCAAACAGGCACTAGATAATATGTATCTATCCCGACAAATCTTTTTGGGGCATAACTCAATTATCATTTTAGGTAAAGAAATGGCCCGTGCCGGCATTGGCGATGTTTTGGAATGGGCCAGCCGAACTTCGCAAATACGGCGTACAACTTATTTGGCAGTAGCTGACGGAGAGGCCAGGGATATTCTTGAGGCGCGAATGAACCTGGCCGACATACCTTCGCTGGGTATGCGGGATTTGCTCCAGCAAAAGACCAGTGCTTCCAAAACATTACCCGTTCAACTGAAAGACTTTTTAAAAGTTTACTTATCAGAAACTTCTCAGGCCACCGTGCCCCTGTTCACGCTGGAAAAAATACCCGAAAATACTGAGGTATGGGGTGTGCGACAGAATGGGGAAACATTAGAAAACGGAGAAAGCTCCGAGAACGGAAAACCTAAATACATCAAATCAGTTAAATATTCCGGAACAGCTGTCTTTAGGCGGGATAAGCTGGTTAGTCTGTTCACCCCGGAAGAAACCAGGGGAATTTTATGGCTGAAAGAGAAAATAGCTCATTCTTCAATTAACATTAATAGTTTAGCCGGCAAAAAGGGTAATGCGTCTTTTGCTATTCTGGAGTCTTCTAGCAGGACCAAAGCAATTTACGAAGGGGGAAAACACGCTATAAAAGTGGAAATTGATGCTGCATTTGTTCTGGCGGAGAATTTGTTCAATATCAATTTATCGCCAGTCGTTATTACCCGGCTGGAAGAAGAATTGAATAAGGCGGTAGCGAATGATATAAGACACACTGTTTGCCGGGCACAGCAACTTAACTGCGATATCTTTGGTTTTGGCGAGGTAATCCACCGGAATTTTCCGGAGCAATGGCCGCAAATTAAAAAAAATTGGGATGTGCTTTTTCCAAAACTTTCAGTTAGGATCCAAGTGCGGTCGCATATTCGCCGCAGAGGTATAACTACAGAGCATCCCTAAAAAATAGGCAAAGGATGATTTGCTAATGGAAACAATTGTTAGCCGGATTACACCTCAGCAATTATCATTAATGTTATTCTTAACTATTCTTGGGGATGCCATCTATTTCCTGCCCACGGCTGCCGCAATACAAAGCGGACGGGATGCCTGGCTGAGTTTATGCCTCTCTTCCCTTGGAGGAATCTGCTTTATTATGGCTATAATTCACTTGATGAACCGTCATCCCGGAAAAGATATAGTAGAGATAGCATGGCAGGTTGCCGGAAAGGGTTTGGGTTCTGTGATGATTGGATGGTACTGGTTTCATAGCTTCATGGCCTGTACCTACATTAGCAGGGAGTTTAGTGAGTTTTTGACAATAACCATAATGCCGGAAACGCCTATACTTGTGTTTATAGTGATATTACTGGCAATCGCAGGCCTTGCGGTTTACCAGGACATAGAAGTCATGGCCAAGGCTACCGAGTTTCTGTTTCCCATTTACCTTCTGGGACTTTTGCTGATAAACTTGTTGGCGATCCAAAACGTCAGCCTGCTGGAATTGGTTCCTTTGCTGGAAAAAGGCTGGAAACCGGTCTTTCTAGCCTCAATACCCTTTTTTGCCTGGCTGGGGAATGTCTCCTACATTATGGTTCTGGCGCCCCACATCCAATCAACGAAGCAGCTTAGGGCATTGCTGTCAATGACAGTTCTCGCAGCGGGAGCATTTATGGTAACTACCTTAATCATTACGGTTGGGGTTTTTGGTATTGAGCAGACCGCAAAAATGGAATTCCCCTTTTTCCATCTTGGCGGACAAATTTCGGTCTTGGGTGTCTTGGAGCGTCTGGATCCAATTACCATGACTATTTGGATATTTGGGGACTTTGTCCATACAATGTTCTTTTTCTACGTTACTGTCTATCTATTAGCCAGGCTTGTGGGGGTGGTGGATTACCGGCCTTTTGTCCTCCCGTTAGTCCTTGTTTTTTCAGGTCTGGCCATTACCCAGTTTAATAACATAATGGAAATTCATACCTATGGCGGTAGCACATATCCTTTATTTGCCATTAGCGCAGAAGTAGGAATTCCGTTGATTCTCATGTTGCTTTCATATTTGCGTTCAAACCAGGCGTCAAAATAACCTAATATCTTCTAATTGATGGTAATAGTATAATTATTGGCTAAAAAGGAGGCTGGCTTTTGGATACGGTTCTGGTATTTTTCGTCCATGTTGGGGTTACCATTTTTTCGATTACCACGGCGTTCCGGCACAAACAAAACAAGAAAATGATATTGATTATTATAATTCTTTTGGGCCTTGCCTTTTATAACAACTTTGGGACATACCTTAATTATAAACCTGTCAATCCTACTAAATTGATTATCGAAATATTTGACTCACTATATGAATGGATGGCAAAAGTCCTGGGAGGTAGACAGCAGTAAGTTGATGTCCGCTGCAACTAACAGGTTTTAATGCAAAAAAAATAAACTTTCGAATTCGTATATTGTCGAATCCAAAAGTCATTCCACAGTTCATCAAAGGAGGTAAACCAAATCGAAAAAGTGCATACCGCATAAATCCGACCGAATAACATATTGTACAGTAAAAATTATGCTTTTAAAATAAATTATACCGCTTTGATTTATTATACAAAGTTGCCAGAGATATATTCAGAACCTTAGCGGCCAGTTTCTTGCCCTCTACGGAGTTGCCATACCTCTCCAGAGCTTTTTTTAGTAAAACTCTTTCCATCTCATCAAAAGGAATAATTTCCGAAACCTGGGCCTGGGAAAAGTCACTTAATTGCTCAATGTATTGGAGCAGGTGCTTATGAGAGATTACATCTTCATCGGCAGTAACCATCGCCCGTTCGATAACATTTTCCAACTCCCTGATATTTCCGGGCCAATCATAAACTGTCAAGACATTTTCAGCATTCTTGGAAATACCTTTAGCCTTTTTACCCAACTGGCGGTTTAACTTTACAATAATATGATTGATTAATAACAGCAGATCATCCTTGCGTTTCCGCAGAGGTGGAATGGTTAATTCCACAACATTTAACCTATAGTAGAGATCCTCCCTGAACTCTCCTTTTTTGATAAGTTCTTTGAGATCCCTATTGGTGGCTGCGATAACTCTGACATCCACCTTGACAGTATGAGTCCCGCCTACCTTCTCGAATTCCATCTCCTGCAAGACTCTTAACAGCTTAGCCTGAAGATATAGGTTCATGTCTCCTATTTCATCCAGGAAAATGGAACCGCGGTTCGCCAACTCAAATTTTCCCAGTTTCGACTTTACGGCTCCGGTAAAAGCGCCTTTTTCATAACCAAAAAATTCACTCTCTAACAAACTTTCCGGAATAGCCGCGCAATTTACTTTAATAAAGGGTTTATCCCTTCGCGGACTGGCCTGGTGGATAGCGTGAGCAAATAATTCCTTTCCGGTACCGCTCTCACCGAGCAACAGGACGGTGGAATTACTGACAGCCGCTTTTTTGGATATATCGATAACTTTTCTAAGTTCTTCATTGTTTCCGATTATGGTGTCGAAAGAGTATTTACTCCCAGTAATCTGACCAAGACGATCATAAAGGTTTTCGATTATTGTGGTGCTTTTTTTTAACTCATCCATGATTTTCATAACATCGGTGAGATGATTAAAAACTACTATTACCCCTTCTATCTTATCATCAACGATAATCGGGGAGGCATTGGACAATACTTCAACATTAGACCCACCCACCATGGTCCGCTGGCCGAATATTCGTTTCTTTTTTCTTAAACATTCAGCCAGAGCCCCATCGGGTGACTCTGTAAAAATATTTCTGCCTATCCGTTGGTCTTCAGGAATACCTGTTATTATTGAAAATGCCGGGTTAACGTATTTAATGATACCAGTATTATCTGCGACTTCAATAGCCTCCTGTACCGAGTTTAAGATAGCATCTAATTCCCCTTTAATACGCTTAATCTCCAGGAGTTCTTCCTTTTCCAGCATTAATTCATATTTGTCTTTTAACACCATCATCATTAAGTCAGCAGCCAGGGCATCCATTACAGCAGCTTTATCGGGCTTACTTTGATGGATACGTTTCTGTATATCTGCCCTTCCTGTAGCTTCTATAATTACATCTATCCCAGTTTGCAGATTAAACAGTTTTACAAAATCATTGCTCACATACACTCCATCCTGTTTAGCCAGAAGCATCCCTGGAGCATCTGCATTAATATCAGCCACCGCTACAATGTTAACATAGTTAAGTCCCTTTAGCAGATTGTAAATTGATGCTCCACCTTGACCGGCACCAATAATAATAACATTAACCTTTTTCATCTATTCACCCCCATTTTGTCGACTCTTTCTAATATTTAAATATTCGACAACTGAGGCTAAAAACCTTCTAATAATTTGAAAGCCTGTTTTACTAGTTCATTCTCCGGCTGGAACAATTAGCCTTTGACCGGGATAAATCACTGAATATTCTAGTTTGTTAAGCTTTTTAATTTGATGAATTAACTCCCTGATATCACCGTCACCGCCATGCTTTTGGGCAATTTTCCAAAGTGTTTCGCCTTCCCGGACAAAGACAACCCGATAATACGTGCCGGTACTACTTTTGGCCTGGGTAGGCATTAGTGAAATTAAAACCATTACTATAGCAACAAGGATAATGGAGAAAAATGAGAGTCTTTTGATTACTTTTAATACGAGCTTTTTTGATTTTTTAGTCATAATATCTCCTCCGTTGGAAAAGCTTCATGTTTTTAATAGCTTGGCTTTTTAGATTATAGCCTGACAAATTTAGAGAACATGTGTTTGTCTAGATAAAAGATATCACGAACGTTTGTTTCCTGTCAATATGTTTGCTAAATTTTTTGGGAAATTTTTTATGTTCGAAAAAAATATTAAAAAAAATTCAAATTTATCACGAACAAATGTTTGAATAGTATTTATCCTGTGATATAATTGTAAAAGTAAATGTAAATAGGAGGTGTATGTAATGACTCTTGACTTATCTACTCGTCAAATAGCTATTTTAGATTTTATTAAAAAGCAGACTCGGTCAAAAGGATATCCACCCTCAGTTCGTGAAATCGGGAAAGCAGTCGGCTTAAGTTCCAGTTCAACTGTCCATGGTCATCTGACCCAGCTTGAGGAAAAAGGCTATATCCGTAGAGATCCAGCCAAACCCAGATGCATTGAAGTTACTGACGGCACCTCGGAACTGATAAAAAAGGAAATGGTCAATGTACCTATTGTCGGGAAAGTTACTGCCGGACAACCTATTCTGGCAGTTGAAAACATCGAAGACTCCTTTCCTTTACCCCTGGATTTTGTCCGTAGTGATAATGTATTTATTCTTATGGTACGTGGTGACAGCATGATTGAAGCCGGAATTATTGACGATGATTATGTGCTTGTAAGGCAACAATCAACCGCTAAAAATGGAGATATTGTAGTAGCATTAATTGAAGACGAAGCTACTGTAAAGACTTTTTATAGAGAGAGTGATCATTTCAGGCTTCAACCTGAAAACAAAAGCTTAAAACCAATATTAGTAAAGGATGTTTCAATACTTGGTAAAGTAATTGGGGTTTTCCGTAGCATTCAATAAATACGAGTATTACAATCGGGAGGTAGACCACCCATTAATTGAGTGGTCTACCTCCCATCAAACTCATTCCGATTTTATGATTATACCGACTTTTCATATCCTTTACGTGGATTCGTTAAACACCAACGGCTTTTAGTGGGTTTCTTTAAAAAGGTCGGAATAAATAATCCTGATACTTTGAATCGTTCATTACTTCCATGATAATAAAGCTGGCAGACTGCCAAATATTTCATGGGGGTTATGACAATGAATGAAATCATGATTCAAGAACTAATCAATTCAGCAATCCGGCAACTGTGCGAATTCAATCTGAGTGACGGCACGATTGCTTCCTACCAGAATCGTGCCTTTAAGCCTGTTTCTGATTTTCATCAAAGAAAAGGCGAGCATTATTACCGTCCGGATCTAACGGAAGAACTGAAAAAACTGTATCAGGAACAGTATATTTCAGGAGGCATTTCCCGCAAAACATTAAACTGGCACATGCGTGGAATAGGAATACTTGAGGAAATCCACAGGTATGGTTGCTTTGAATGGAAAGTACTCGGACACCGTACCAGTAATGCGGCAAGACAGTATATCTCACTCGATATCGATGGTCTTCGGCAGTGTGCGGAGTTAGTGGACATTTTTTTGGAAGCAGACAGCATGGAACCCAGCCGAAGCTTACCACGCCGTCACGTGATTGTCCCAGTACTGTTACGCATGATTTATTTCTGTGGGCTTCGTCCTAACGAGGGGCGGGAAATACGCAGGAAGGATGTTGACCTGGATGAGGGAGTCCTTTTCATCCGGAAAAATAAATCCCACAGGGAACGGTACGTTCCGATGTCCGAAGACATGCGTAACCTGTGCGTTTCCTATAACGAAAAGCTACGCCTCTCACACGGCGGTTCCCCAGTGATTTAAGCATTTTATACTTTGTCCTCTGCGCCTTCTCATTCATTCATCTGTTTGTTGAGAAGTTCCATTTCTTCTATCCGGGCAGGATGTTGAAAAACCCGTCTAGCACGAAGCCAGCAATGACAAAACCGGAAGCGTACTTTTGTACGTTGAGGATTTTGTCATTGCTGGCGACAAAGCTATCCTGAAAATTAACACGTTAATTTTCATATACTGTTGGTGCCAGGTTAGTGGCATGGATGTCTAGACGGGGAATTTCAACAGCCAGCTATTCTATACTGCTTGGAGAGGTACGTAAGGTAGGTTCAGAGCTTCAGCAACTGCTTTATAGGTTAATTTCCCTTTTAGAGTGTTCACCCCTAAAGCCAAGGCTTTATTTTCCTTTATCGCTTTTTCATAACCCTTATTGGCTAATTCTAAGGCATAAGGCAATGTAGCATTAGTTAAAGCATAGGTGGATGTTCTAGCCACTGCCCCGGGCATATTGGCAACTGCGTAATGGATAACACCGTGTTTTTCATATACTGGGTTACTGTGGGTAGTTACCCGGTCTATTGTTTCCACTGAACCACCTTGGTCAATAGCTACATCCACTATTACCGAACCTGGTTTCATTTGCTTGACCATTGCTTCAGTCACTAGATGAGGGGCTTTAGCACCGGGAACTAGCACAGCGCCAATTAATAGGTCAGCAAAGCGGACCGTCCGCTCTATATTATAACTGTTGGAAATTAGGGTGGTAATCCGACCACCCCAAAGGTCATCGAGATAGCGTAACCTGTCGGCACTCCTATCAATAATGGTTACCTGGGCACCCATGCCAATAGCAATTTTGGCGGCATTAGTTCCGACTATCCCTCCGCCGATAATTACCACATCAGCTGCCGGAACTCCTGGAACCCCGCCTAAGAGGATACCTTTACCTCCTTTAGGCTTCTCTAGAAACTGGGCTCCTACTTGAACAGCCATCCGCCCAGCAACCTCACTCATGGGTGTAAGTAAGGGCAGTGAACCGTTAGCTAATTGGATTGTCTCGTAAGCAATTCCCACAACCTTATTCTTTAACAACGCTTTAGTTAATTCGGGTTCAGGGGCTAAATGTAAGTATGTAAACAGTATTTGTCCTGCTTTTAAGAAAGCATATTCCGGTTGAAGAGGTTCTTTTACTTTCATTATCATTTCAGCCCGGCTAAAAACTTCCTCGGCAGTATCAATAATGGAGGCTCCTGCAGTAATATACTCCTGATTGGTAAAGCCACTACCAACTCCCGCTTCATGCTCTATTATTACTTGATGTCCGTCCTTTACAAAAGCTGTAACACCTGCAGGAGTTATGGCAACTCTATTCTCGTTATTTTTAATTTCCTTGGGGATACCAATTAACATATCCATGATCTCCTTTAACCTATTAGATTTATCAGAACAGACTAGGTTAATAACCTCATCTCTGGAACTCTTTTGGTAGTTCAGCTATAACTTGCTGAATGATAGTATTCTCTGGGGCTAATTCTCGAGCCCGGTAAAAGGCTTCCAATGCCTGTTCTGTTTGACCCTGCTTAAGGTAACATAAGCCTAATTGGTAATAAACCTCCGGTAGGTCTGGATGGAGTTCAGCGACCTTGGTTAATATTTC
Organism: Carboxydocellales bacterium; assembly: GCA_049302075.1. Lineage (GTDB taxonomy): Bacteria > Bacillota > Carboxydocellales > JAJZTU01 > JBAQLS01. The sequence goes on from JBAQLS010000018.1 coordinate 167,196, forward strand.
CTTAGATTTGTTGTTCTCCTCCAGATGAAAATAAGCTACACTCAGATTAAACGCTACTTGCCACCAATGGGGATAACGTTTAGCTAAAGGCTGCAAAAGAATAGTGGCCTCTCTGAACTTGCCATTGTTAATTGCTTTGACCCCACTGTTAAATTGAGTTTCAGCGATATCCAACCGATCAAGTTCAACAATTAGTCCCGTTAATTCCACTTTTCTTTTTTCATCTATCCCTAGCTCAATAGCTGTCTCCCATGCTTCTTTGGCTTGGGCAAATCGCCCATTTTGGCGATAGAGAAAGCCAAGGTTGTAGTAAACATTAGCCGATGCTTTACCTTGACTAACTAAACTTTCATAAGTCTCAATTGCTGAATTCAAAAAGAATTGACCTTGTTCCACATTAGTCTGAAGGTATTGGGCCGAAAGCTCCTGATAGCACATACCTAGGTTAAACCATGCTTCTGAAAGCTCCGGGTTTAGTTTGACTAAGCCTTGGAAAATCACCCTTGCCAAATCAAGTTGTCCCGTTCCAGCAAGGTGAGCACCCTCGCCCAGCAATAAATTCTCAATTTGGGGATTAAACTGATACAGCAGTTTCTTATATTCAGTTATGTGTGGATAATTAGGCTGCTTAGCAAAAACATGAATAATACCCCGTACAAATGCCGGCCAGGGAATTTCTTTATCTTTAACAAGTTTTTCAAACTCTTGTTTAAGCATCGGCAAGGGAAGCTTTGGATTTATCCGGTAATTATTTATCTCTACTTCTTGTTGACCCTCAAGGTGTACGAAAACCAGTTCGTCCATCAGTAATGGCCATCCTTTCTTCAATTTATTAGGAAGTCCGCGATTTTAGTCTACCCGCTTTTGTACCGACTATTTAACCGTTTCACATGTTTCATTTATATAATAACAAAGATATGGACCCATGACAAATATGGCACAGCATGTTTACTGTGCCTTCAGGCTGTTGAAATTCCCCGCCTAGCGTTGTCACCAGAAGGGCCAAGGTCCTCGACGTACACAAGTACGCCTGTGGCCTTGGCCCTTCTGCTTCCTGTCTAGACGGGTTTTTCAACAGCCTGCTCTAATAAGAAAAAGAGAGTTTTTCAACAAACTGACGGCACAGTATGTTTACAGCCCCTTTTATTTATTTTCTTTACTTTAATTTGTTAAACTATTACCTTCCCTGGCGATCGGATAAGGCTAAACCGATGGCTAGTCCTGGCTCACCATCAGCCAGGTGACCGTGGAGTTCAGGCAGTAACGACTTTAAAGAACCATGCTGGTCAATTCCAGTATAGGCTGGCATTCCATGCTCGGAAATATCCATACCTATTAGTTCATCAGCAATGGAAACTCTTATCCCTACTGTTCTTTTGAGTAGATAAAAAACACCGAAGGTCATGCTAAAAGCCCATAAGGATACCGCTCCCAAGCCTAACGCCTGAACCCCCAGTAGATGAAATCCTCCCCCATAGAACAGCCCGCCATCCTGAGCAAAAAGACCAACTGCTAGTGTTCCAAAGGATCCGCAGACTCCATGAACAGCAATTGCTCCTACCGGGTCATCGGCCCGTAGCTTGTCAAAAAGTTCAACTGCCAATACTACCAAAACTCCAGCTATCCCTCCAATAATTACCGCACCAAAAGAAGAAACAAAAGCAGTCCCAGCAGTTATTGCTACCAAACCGGCCAGTGTGCCATTTAAAGTCATACTCGGGTCAGGCTTGCCATAACGGATTAAGGTAAAAATAGCACCCATTGTACCACCAGCCGCAGCCGCCAAATTAGTAGTCATGGCTATCCTAGCAATATTTGCATCCAGACCCGATAAGCTGCTACCCGGATTAAAGCCAAACCAGCCGAACCAGAGAATAAATGCACCTAAGGCTGCTAAAGGTATATTATGACCGGGCAGGACATTGACTGTACCGTCTTTGGCATATTTCCCAGTTCGGGGCCCCAGCACCAGGACTGCGGCCAGAGATGCCCATCCGCCAACAGCGTGTACTGCTGCCGAACCAGCAAAGTCTTTCATGCCCAGTTGGTAAAGCCAGCCTTGGTTATTCCAAATCCAGTGGCCAGCAATCGGATAGATTAGTGCGGTTGCCAGGAAACTAAAAATAATATAAGGACCAAACTTCATACGCTCAGCTACCGCTCCGGAAACTATGGTTGCTACAGCAATAGCAAAGGCTGCCTGGAAAATCCAAAAGGCATCGACGGGTATTTTTAAACCAAGGTGGGCAAAATTACCCTCTACAAAAAAACCACTAACCCCAAACAAGCCTAATTTATCCACGCCATACATCAGGGCAAAGCCGATAAACCAGTAACCTAACATGCCTACTGTACAATCCATCAGTACTTTCATTATTATATTTAATGAATTTTTAGATCTGACAAAGCCAGCTTCTAATGCCGCAAAGCCAGCTTCCATAAAAAATACCAAAGCCGCAGCAAGAAGTACCCATACTGTATCAATTCCAGCCGCTAGAGTTTGTAAGTTAACCTCCATTGGAAAATCTCCTCCTTTAGAAAATATGGCCTATATGGCTTTTGAGCACATCTTTGTGCCCCAGAGGATCTACTCTTTGCAAAATACCTCTTCTTTGCAAAAGAACAGAAAAAGCCACCCTGGCTGCCTTAGGGCAACCAGAAGTGGCTTCATTGCCGGATTGTGAGTACATCATTGCACTCAGTTTCAATTAAGATTAGTATAGTTACTAATTTAATAAATTGCAATTGTTTTTTTATAAATTTAGCTTAACCTACCAGACTTTTGGTATAGTCGATAATGGCATTACTAGACTTGACGTCTCCTAAAGCCATAATATGAATGCCATCAATATCCCGGTGTACTTGGGATATTAATTCACAGGCTATTTGCACACCTGTTGTTCCGGCTTGCATCTTGGCTATTATTTCGTCGGGAATTTCCACACCTTCTACATTTTGTTTCATATATTCAGCCATTTTCAGGCTTTTGAGCGGCATCAGGCCCATAATTACTGGCACCCCGAATTCCTTCATCCGACCGGCAAAGCTAATGGCCTTCTCAACATCGTAGACCGGTTGAGTTTGGAAGAAGTCAGCCCCAGCCTCAATTTTTTTAGCAACTCGCTGATACACAGCCTCCATGTTGGCGGCCACCGGACTAGCTGTGGCACTAACCAAAAAGTCGGTTGGCCCTTTAAACTCCTGGTCATTAGCATCCCGACCCTGGTTAAGCTTCTTTACCAATTGAATTAACTCTAATGTGGTTAAGTCATAAACTGGGGATGATTTAAAAGGTCCATGATGAGGTGGGTCACCAGTTGTGGGTAACAGAAAGCTTATTCCCAAGATATGGGCACCCAAAAGGTCTGCTTGGGTACCTAGTAAACTACGGTCTCGGCAAGTAAAATGGGGAATTACGTCAATCCCAGTTTGTTGTTGAACAATACTAGCGAGGGCTATGGAATTAACTCTGAGCCGCGCCATGGGACAGTCGTGGATGTTTATTCCATCCAAGTAGATATACTCTTTTGCTTTGGTTAAGGTGGTCTGAATATCAGTCCCTTCAGTTGGACCAAGTTCGGTTGTAATGACAAATTGTTTACCTAGCTTTGCCTTTAACCCCAAATTTACCCTCTTCCTTCCTGCTACTTTCTTTGTTCACTCCTAATATTATGCTTTTTTATCTAAATATATAACAGCGTTAAGTGCTGCTGCCAGTCCTTGTCCCACCGCTTTAGCCACTTGATATGGCCGACCAACACAATCTCCGGCAGCAAATAAACCTGGCAGGTTAGTTTCCATATTCACGTTTACTTTGATGTGGTTATTTTGGTCTAGTTCGAGACCGGGAGCTAGAGTATCGGCAGGGGCTACCTCCCGGTATAAAAATACTCCATCCAAAGGAATGGTCTGATCTTCTAATTCTAAAGAAGATACTCCTCCCTCACCCTTAATAGCCTTAGGTTTATCCTGAAGCAGCTTGATTTTTTCCGTTAAAGGGCCTACCGCTGGATACAGGGGAATGTAGTAAACTTCTTGACATATTTCGCTGAGAAAGTTAGCCTCACCTTCACCTTCCCTACCGTGACTAATAAAGGCCACCCGCTTACCTGAAAACAAGGGTCCGTCGCAAGTTGCACAATAGCTTACTCCCATACCTAATAGTTCTTTTTCCCCCGGTAATAGGTGGGCTGGAAATATTCCAGTAGTAATTATTACCGTTCTAGCCCGATAAGTATGGTCTTGGGAGGTCAAGATAAAAGCCGACCCATCTGGTGCAATTTGGCTGATCTTTTCCTCTTTAGGCTTAATACCCATTGCTTGGGCATGGTTCAAAAACTTGTCGTATAAATCCTTACCGGCGATACGGGGAAAACCGGCATAGTTATCAATCCGTGGTGAACTAATTAACTTCTTGCTACCCTCAGGGCTACCAAATAATAAGATGGTCTTTTTCCTAATGGTGGCATTAATCGCTGCCGAAAGTCCCGCTGGTCCTGAACCGATGATGGCTAGATCAAAAAAAGTATTTTCCATCGGATTTACTAAATTATCTACCAAGCTAATTACCTCCTACCCTAAATAAAATTTAAGCATAGCCTGATGGCCGACAAAGCTATTATATCCATTTAGGTGGGTTAAAATCGGATTTAAAGGCTTTACTCTCGATGATTGATATTATATTGAAGTTTATCTAAATAAGTTTTCAATTAAGTTATTCATTTTGTTTCCCCCTGGATAGTAAGGATAATTTTATCATTTAGCTTCGACATTTATTATTCAATATCCTTCCCCTGGTGGATAACAATTTGCAGTACGGTAAGTTCACTTACCAAGATGCATACGTCTATAATCTTGATTTAACTAATGGCTTTAAGTTGAAAGGTAAAATAACTCATCTAGCCGATGAGGAGTGAAAACTTGTACACCATTTCCCAAGGGATGATTAAAGCTAATGAGCTTAGTAGTTTAAGGTAAATAGGGAGTTTAACCATTCCAGATTAAGCCTATGTCCATTAGTTTTTTCATGCTATAAATTCCTTGCGGTTTAGGCACACTATGTTATACCGTTGCTGCAACATTACCTTAAGTCCTCCAACCCTAGGCTGGAAACTGTGCTTTTGTGGAGCTTCCCAGCTATTTTAATTGTCAACCCCCAGCGAGCTAAGCAGACGCTGTTGACTGGTTTTCGGCGGCACTTGAGTACTGCTGGCATTCATAGCCATTATCTCAACGGGGTGGCAGTTGAGCTACCGCCAATAAACCTAGGCGAAACAAATGATTGAGTTTAGAGCACTAAATGAGAGCATAGATGAGGTTAATACTAATGGAGAAGGGTGCTGCTATCAAGGGCTATAAGGTTTGCTGTTTTCAAGGGGAGCTGTTTAGTCACTCCAAGGAAGGCGTACTAACTGTGCTTAGAAAACAATTGACCTGGGCTAGAGACCAAGGAATTCAATTGGCTGTCTTTCCCCAGTTTTGGGGGCTGAATTTAATCTGTCCTGAAGCACCTGAACAAGGTGGTAGGCTGCTAGACTACCTACGCCAGACAGGTCAAAAAGCAGGTCAACTGTTTATTGCTACCTGTAGTCAACTGTCCCGGGAATTCGGGTTATACCTATTACCAGGCAGCTTATTAGAACTGGCTGCTATTTCAGCTAAAACCACGCATAAAATCCCTTATCATAACAGAGCTTACTTATTTTCCCCTCAAGGTGAGCTTGTCCTTACCCAGGACCAAACTCATTTCAGCCCTTGGGAGGAGCAGCTGTTGCTCCAAAATAATTCCGGGGCACCTCCGGTAGAAGTGTTAAGCGATTGCCCTTACCTGCACCCTGGAGAAAGTTTATCAGTGGTAAATTCGCCCCTTGGTAAACTAGGAATAGTCATTGGAACTGACGCTTTTTATCCAGAAATTAGCCGTATCTTGACTTTACAGGGAGCAGAAGTTTTGTTAGCCTTGACTGCCCTTCCTCAGCCCTTTAATCCTTGGCGCCAAGTGGCCGGGATGTGGCAGCAGGTCCAGCAAAACCAGACTTTATGTGTGGAAGCATGTCTGGTAGGCAATTTTTTATCCTCCACCTTTGCCGGTAAAAGTAGTCTCTATGGCCCTTGTGAAATAACCACTGATGAAACTGGGGTGTTGCAGCAAGCTGCCTCGGCCACTGAACCCACTCAGGTGGTTGGCCGGTTTTCTATTGCAGGTTTGGCCGAACTTCGCTCCCAATATCCACTGAGCCAGCACTATAATCTTCCTTTATACCGTCAGGAACTTGGAAAAGTATATGTTGATGGGTGAGAACCTAGATTGGGGAAATACTAAATGCCTGCATTTACAGAACTAGGTCTAAAGCAAATCTGGTCTGGATTTTCCGCCAAATTGTTTTTGTACTATCTGCTCTGGTTAACTAGACCAGCAGTGCTGAAAAACCATTTAGCTAAAAAAAAATACCCCCCGGTAACTGTTAATAAATTGAATTATCGGCAGGGTGGTGTAGTTCGAGCAGCCACCATTCAGAGCCGCCTTGCTTTAGTGCAGGATGTGCGAGAATATGTTGATAAAATGTATCAGCACACTGAAGATGCTGTAAGGCAAGGTGCCCAATTGGTAGTCTTTCCCGAGGACAATGCTGCCCACCTGTTGGGGTTACTCCCGGTTATCAGCAAGCTCCCTACAGAGAGTACCCTAGACCAAGCCTTAGCTACTCTAAGAGATAACCCCATAAGTATTGGAGAGATTTTCGCTTATTTAACCCCGGTAACCAAACAGGTATATTTCACCTTGTTCCAGACGTTAGCCAAAAGCTTTGGAGTCCACATTATGGGGGGAAGTATTTTAATTAGCAATGAGGTCTGGGATAAGGGCAGCAGTAGAGCACCTCAGCAGCAGGTGGTCAATGCCGCCTACCTTTTTGCCCCCACAGGTCAGTTAGTTGGCCGACAGCTCAAAGCCCATCTCCTGCCTGTGGAAGCTGAGTGGGGTATTAGCTGTGGCTGTGACCTGCAGGTCTTTGACACTCCCCTGGGCAATCTGGCCTTCCCGGTATGCATGGATGCTACTTATTTTGAAACCTTTCGCATTTTAGCTCATCGAGGAGCAGATATTGTGCTGGTCCCCACTGCAAATCCCGCTAAGTATAACTTTTGGAAAGCACTCCGAGGTACTTGGCCAAGAGTCCAGGAAACACCGGTCTATGGGGTAACCAGCACTTTAATTGGTGAAGTGCTGGGGATAGAACTCTCCGGCCGGGCCGCAATTTATGCCCCTTTTGAGCTAACCCCCAAGGGCGATGGAGTATTGGCTCAAGCACCAGACCCCTACCAGGAGGCAGTGGTGGTAGCAAACCTGGATTTGTCCGCCCTCCAGCAATACCGCCAAGAAAGTCAGCTGTGGCAGCGTTTAAACCGGAAACTAATCGCCAAATATTTACCGGAATTGTATTAGCCTTGTATTCTGCTATTAAGATGTCCATTAAATAATTGTAGCATTACACGGTTCTGTGCTCTTAGACTAAGTGTCATGTAGCTGTAAGCTTGTGTGGGCTAATATAAGCACCCAGACCTCGCTGATTCATCGTCCGTGATTCAGCGGCGAGGCGGCCAACGTCCTTGTTGTCCGTGGTGCTTATATATTGCCCACTCAAGCTAACAGCTACAAAGACCCACCAGCCGCCCCTTTGACAGGCATCCGACCGGCAAAGGGACTTGAATTGGAGCTTGCATCCAGCTCCGTCGGCATTATATAATAGATGCAATATAGTTGACCAGTCAACTATCCCTAAAAGGAGGTGTATATATATTAAAGAGCAAATTCGTTTATGGACCCGTGATTTTAGCTTACTTACTCTTGCTAACTTGTTTATGGCTATTAGCTTCTACTTCCTACTTCCAACTTTGCCGATTTTTGTGGTAAAGGCTTTGGGTGCTGATAAGAGCCAGATTGGCTATATTATTGGCGTTTATACCCTTACCTCGGTGATCATCCGGCCCTTGGCTGGCTATGCACTTGACACCATGGGGCGTAGGCCTGTTTACCTTTATGCTTTAGCGCTTTTCGCTCTAATCATGCCGCTTTACACCTATGCTAGCGGACTGGCGCTTCTACTGCTCATTCGCCTGATACACGGGTTTAGTTGGGGGGTTATCACCACTGGCGGAGGTACAATAGTAGCAGATATCATCCCTGCCCAACGCAGGGGTGAGGGGCTGGGCTACTTTGGTATGTCTATGACCATAGCTATGGCTATTGGCCCCACTCTTGGTTTATGGCTAGCTGGGGATACTAATTTTAGTCGTTTATTTAATTCCGCTGGGATTCTGGCTGCTATCGCTTTTTTGCTAGCCTTTTTAGTCCAATATCCCCGAGTACCAGCCACTAAACTGGGACTCAACTTCCACTCTTTTATTGAAGTGAAAGTTCTCTCCCTATCGCTGGTAATGTTTTTTGTTACTTTTGTCTATGGTGGGGTGGTATCTTTTATTACCATTTATGGTCCAGAAGTAGGGATAAAAAACGCTGGCCTGTTCTTCCTGGTTTACGCAATTTTTACCGCTATCACCAGACCTTTTGCTGGGCAAATTTTTGATAAAAAAGGCCCCATTCAAGTAATGCTTATGGGTTTCATTTCACTAATATCCTCTTTTGTCCTCTTAGGCCTCTGGAGAAGTCCCTTTGGATTTTTAGCATCGGCGGCAATTATGGGTATTGGTTTTGGGATGATCTGGCCTACCCTGATGGCGATGATTGTAAATATGGTTCCACCTCATCGCAGAGGTGTAGCTAACTCTACATATTTTTCTGCCCTTGATTTAGGTATCGGCTGTGGCTCGATAGCATTGGGCATCTTAGCTAATAATACCTCTACTGGCACTATGTATCTGGTTTGTGCCTTTATTTTAGTCGTTCCAGTTCTAATCTATTTTACCTATGCGAATAAAAGTTATTTTACCGCTCTGACAAATTTAAGTTCAGGAAAATAATGTTCGGTACTCAGTCCTAATGAGAAGTATTTATGGAGAGAATAAATGATCAATTTACAGGAAAATGTAGACAAATATCTTACGCAAAGTTGGCGACATATGCAGGCCTATTTAGCAATGCGTATGGAACCCCTCCACATTGGGGTAGGTCAATATGTTTACCTGATTAGGCTTTACAATGAAGATGGACAGTCCCAGCAGTGTTTAAGCAATGGGCTTCTGGTAGACAAAGCAGCTACCGTACGAGCTATCAATAAACTGGAGCAGACTGGCTATGTTTACAGAGCACCGGATCCTGCCGACAAGCGTTCTTTTAAAATTTACTTAACGAAAAAAGGCCGGAATATCCGGCCCGAATTAGAAAACATTTTAGAAGAAATGTTAGCAGTATTGTTAAAAGACCTCTCCTCTGTGGAAGGTGAATTGATCAAAAAATTACTTAAACATATGGCGAAAAATATAGTAACTTCAGTACGAGGTAACAACTAACTTCACAACCAAAAGCAGATTCAACATGGCATCACTCATCTCGCCATGCTGGAGCCGCTGACCCCAGCGAGCACTTTTTTGCACATAAGGCGAGGAACTCATGCTTTCCGTTCCTCCAGTTTATTTCTGATTTACCGTGATGGATATCCAAGTGTCCAATTGCTCTTTTGGCCCTAATTTATACAATCCCTGTCCGGTATTTAGCGTGTAATTATCCGCCATCCATGGCTCAACACAGACAAAGTCTTGCCCCGCTAAGGCCCACACTACAATCTTACGGAACTCTTCGGCAAACTCTAGCACTATCTCCCTGCCCGTCCCATAATTCCCCAGAGTTACCTTTTGGCCAGAAAGTTGCTCAAAAACATAATTCCCCTCGGGCACATCCTCCAGCCTTAAGCATCCGGCAAACTCCTCCTCTAGACCAGTCAGCAGATTCCGATAGCGACTAGTTGGACTAGGTATATTTAACTTTACCCCTTGGCGTTGGGGAGCATAAAAATAGGGATGAAAACCGGCATAGAAGGGCATGACTTTAGCCGAGTTATTTAGATAGCTTTGTTTAATTAGTAATGAATTGGGTTTTAGGACATAATTAAAAACCAGCTGGAAATCAAAGGGATAAACTAATTTAGTCTCCGAATTAGCAACCGTTTCTAGCGAGAGCAAAGCCTCCCCGTCACTAACTTCTACCCCGGTCACCTCCCAGAGTAAATTCCTGGCCAGGCCATGCTGTTTCATCTGGTAGGTCTGGTCTTCCCACTGGTATTGACCATCCCGTAGTGGCCCACAGATAGGAAACAGAATGGGAATACCCCCCCGAATGTTTTTGCTATTATCTTGCAAAGTTTGGGGATCCAGATACAAAACAGCTTCCCCATCAACAGCCCACTCGGTGATTATACCTCCCCTAGCCGGCACAACCTTTAAGCGAGAACCCTGCTGGCTTAGTTCATGAATGCTAAACTTATCCTCCCAGATGTGGTGGTGGTACACTTTATTCCCCCCCTTTCAGGAAGTTGAAATTCCCCGTCTAGCTTTGTCGCCAGATGTAACAATGTCCTCGACGTACACGAGTACGCCTGCGGCCTTGTCACATCTGTCTTCGTGCTATACGGGTTTTTCAACAAGCCTGCTCTTGCGATTGTGACTGTTAAAAAACAGCATAGAAGGTGAAGATGCCCGATAATAAGTACGTCTGAAGCCTTGTCATATCTGGCTTCGCGCCTTAAGGGTTTTTGAGTGTTTACCCTTTTTTGCTTTTCACATAATCAATATGCTCTTGCCGGATAATCGGGTCTTCGATATTAGCTTGACTAAATATCTCGTAAATATTTAGTATCTCTTGATGACTTAAAATAGGTTTAGGTTCTTAAATCCAAGTCTATTTTTAATTCGCAACGGCGGGTAAATGAAATAATGGAATGAATTGCGATGGGGTTTTGGATTAACTCCTTAACTGCTTCAACATGTCCGTAGTTTTGCCGAATTGGATTATAGAAATTGATCTTTTTTCCGTTCCCATATTGGGCCCACATTTTATCAAACTGCTTACCATAAATTTTACCTGCGTAATTTTTTGTTTCAATAACAAAAACGCCGACTGGCGTTATTATAATCTGGTCAATTTGGGTTAAGCCACGTTTAGTTCTAAACAACACATCACTGATGTATTTATAATCCGGGGGTAATTGCTCTAACTGAAAATCTATCTTGAATTCGCCGAGCTCACCTTTCCGGTGAGCTTTTCTAGTAAGCTCAGGATTCTCGATAAAGTTTTGTTTACTTGTTGTGGACTTTGAACCGCTCCCCTGGGTTGATTGCTTTTCTGGTGGTTTTGTTTTACCGGTGAACAGATAAATTATTGTTACTCCAACAAGGCAAATCCAAACTACTAAATATATCATCCCGTACTGCTCCCTCCGCTCAATGGTAACCTAACTTCCTTGTTAATTTCAACATCGGCCCTGCTTTTCCTTTCCTGACTGGATAAACGATCCGAAAAGTTTCCCCAACGTAAAAATCGGGGAGTAGGCAATTTTTTTGCCTACTCCCCGATTGACTTAACTGGTAACGTTCTGCCCCCAACCTCCTTTATACAGCATCTACCGTAAATCAGTCTCACAGATGGGGCATTTAACATCCCACTCACTCCAGCAGCTATTACACATTGTGACTCCACAATCACAGCTGCGGCATTCCGATGCAGGGTGTTTTCCCTGGCAGACTCGGCACCAGTAGTACACTATTACAGTACTGGTAACTACGTTGGTTGCAACTACTTCTTCCTTATGCAAAACATGCAAGTGTGCTTTTTCGTTGGTTTGAGGAACCTCTATTAATTTACAAAACTTAATTGGTAGAATTGGGAACCATTCCTTATTCACAGCCATTGTAATTACCTCCCTTTCTATACATCCACACTATAGTTTACCGTATCGGCTTCTGAAGCTTTCTCTTGCCTATTTACATAGCAAGAAGCTTTCCACTACTTTTGGTTTTTTAGCTCAAAAATCATTAATTAGGGTGAATGAACTTTTTCTGAGGGTAAATGGTAAAATAAAGCAGGGGAATTGCCAAATGCATTTCCCCTACCAGTTAGTTACTTATTTAATTTGTGTTACACTGCTGTCCCGATACTCTTGTTATTGTCCCAACTGTCCCACAACTGTCTCATCGCTGTTTCATCAACGTCCTACCAGCCCAAAAGGTCTTTGGATCGGTGGCAAACTTTTTAGCCATGTCCACCATTGTCCGAGCATATTTTCTCCGTTCTAGTAAAAAGTTAGCCCTTGGCACCAGCCCCCGGGCAGCTTCAATATCCGTAGCTATATCCGCACCCCAGTCTTAACCACCACCACATAAATTTCCGTTTCTCCACCACGAAATCCATATACACCCTCCTGTAGGACATCTCCAACTAATAGATGTTATTAAATTTCGTCTCGATTATATCATGTTGCAAGTTATTTCTACTAGGTGCTTTTTCCTAGTTATTCCATACTACAAGTATTGTTGTCGTCAAGCATTTTCCTTTTTGTGGAATATTATACACATGTTTTCCACAGCCTGTTGATAACTTACAATATTTGTAAAACTACTCTTACTCCTCCTGATTCTGTCGCAAACTGGCAACAACCAAGCTTATATCTTCATATTTAATGTTAGTTGGAAGCAATGCTTTAATTGGCTTTAGTCTAGCCATTCCTACCTGCTCCATAGCCTGATAAATTTGCTGGCGGATGTCCCAACACACTATACTGCTGACCGGAATAACACCTTGCTGAATAAATTGGGCTAGGTACTTTACCACAGTTACCGTAGACCTGTCCACTCGCTCGGCAATTTCTTCATAAGCTAGTCCCTGCTGAACTAGTTGGGCAATGGTCTGCTTCAAACTCTCAACTTGCTTGCTTTGCGAGTTTGACTCCATCCCTGGCTTAGTTCCGACAATTGTACTTTTCGGTTCCTCTAAACTAGCCTCTTGACTAGCTTCTTGATTAGCTTCTTGATTAGCTTCTTGATTAGTTGCCCCGCTTTCCAGCATAGTTGCTCGAGCTGCATTACCCTGGTCGGTGATGACCACAACTGGATATTGACTACCCCTGGTTGCTAAAAATCCATCACCAATCAGCCGATCAATTGTTTCCAAAATCTCTCGTCCTGATAGACCAGCCAGTTGACCATAAATGGGCATTCGATTAAGACCTGTCTCCAAAATTGCCTTGCGTCTTGAGCCTAAAAGGATATCCGCAACCTTAGTCCTCCCCAGCGGGGAAGTAAGTTGGCTTACACAGTTTAGTACCGCCATTCCTACTCGGGAAACAGCTCCCTCTAGTTGCTCTTCCCGTTCCCCGCCCTGGGGTAAACAGTTATCACAGCAGTTCGCATAGTCTCCTGGTTTTTTTTCACCAAAATAAGCCAACAATGTTTCCCGCCGACAACGGGAGGTATGTATCCATTTAATCATATATTCTAGTTTGTTGTATCTTTGTTCAGTCATTCTACTAATCCGTTCTAAAACCCGCTGTAATATATCCCGCTCCAAGGTATCGGTGATTACTTCAATTCTAACCCCGTTACCATCCCGTTCTATCTGCCGCAATACCTGCACTCGTTCTAATTCGCTGACTGCAACTCTGATTTTGGTATCCTCCAAACCTTTAGCTGCCAGTTGTTCATAAGTTATAAAAAGTTCACTTCCTGGGGAATTACCTTTAATTAATAGCAAAAAAGCCTGTAACTCAGGGGCTGTCATGATATCGTTGCGGATCATCCAGTGTTGTAGTGCTTTGTCTTTGGGAGCAAATAGCAACAGACACTCTGCAGGCAGCCCATCACGCCCAGCCCGACCAACTTCCTGATAATAGCTTTCCAAACTAGCCGGCAGGGAATAATGGATTACAAACCGCAGATTGGCCTTGTCAATCCCCATCCCAAAAGCATTGGTAGCTACCACCACAGGCAGTTCTTCCCGCAGAAACATTTCCTGGACCTCAGTTCGATCATGAGGCGACATTCCCCCGTGATAGTACCCCGCCCGGATTCCTAACTGACTGTTAATCCAGCCTGCCACCAGTTCACAATCTTTACGGGTGGCTGCATAAATAATTCCACAAGCCTGTTCCTGAAGATGTTTATAGTTTTGGAGTAATTGCTTAATCGCCAGCCGCTTCTCTGTATCCGAATGGACAGTGGCCACCCGATATAGTAAGTTAGGCCGGTCGCTGCTGCTAATTACTTTCTCGGCCTGAGGTACCCCTAACTGCCAAAGGATATCCTTCTGCACTGCAATGGTAGCAGTGGCGGTCAGAGCCAGTATCCTCGGGCGGGAGGGTAAACTGCTAATAAACTGACGAATCCACAGGTAGTCCGGTCGAAAGTCATGACCCCATTGGGAAACACAGTGGGCTTCATCAACCACTAGCAAGGAAACCTTTAGTTGGCTGATTGCTTCGGCAAAGGCGGAATTACGCAAGCGTTCCGGTGCAACATACACTAGCTTGAACTGACCCTGAACTATGGCAGCCAAGCGCTTTCTTTGTTCCGCTGCATTAAGTTGACTATTTAAAAAAGTTGCCTGCTGGATGCCCATAGCCTGTAGACTGTCAACCTGATCTTTCATTAAGGCTATTAACGGAGATATGATTATCGTTGTTCCTGGCAAGAGCAAACCAGGAAGCTGGTAGCATAATGATTTACCTCTCCCGGTAGGCATAATTGCTAGCATATCAATATGCTCGGACAAAGCGCCCGTTACTACCTCCCGTTGACCGGGACGAAAGTCGGTAAAGTTAAAATATTTGCTAAGATAGTCTTCCAGTTGCAATTCTTTGTACATTTTTCACCTCAAGTAATATTTCAGTTCCCGGCTCCGGTATAACGCCGGACTCCCCTAAACCAAGTGGCAGCACCTAGGCCAAAGGCCACTAAACCCACTACCGGGGTCAGCCAACCATAGTAGTAAAATTCCTCCCGCCTTAATAACAGACTAGCCGGATAGAAGCCGGTAAAGGCAAAGGGTAATACCCAGGTAAGCACAAACCGGACTAGCCCTTTGTATACAGTTACTGGATAACGGCCGTAAACGGAAAGGTTATATACTGTGGGCATTAAGGCAATATTGCCCTCGAACCAAAAGGCCAGGCTGGCCAAAAAGATATATATTCCCCCGTAAATTAATGTAGCTCCAGCTATCAGTACCATACTTAAAGGAATATCCCACCAGTACCATTGCCAGTTAATTGTAACTGCGGAATATACTACAACTGCCAGACCAGTAAGCAAACTAAGCAGGGATTCCAGCTGCAGTTGTTCAAACATCACTTGAAAAAGACTATTTACCGGGCGGGTCAGTACCCGATCCAGTTGTCCCTGAAGAAGATATGTTTCCGGTACATCAAAAAAATTACTAAATAGCACATTAAACAAGGCATTTGGTAAAAGAAAAAATCCATATAAAAATAACATCTCCCCTTGGCTCCAGCCGGAAAGCAGGGAAATATGTTTAAATATCACTAGAATTAATACTAGGTTCATAATTTGGGAAATCAAGTCTGCAAAAAACTGGGCCAGAAAATCCCACCGATACGCTAAAGCAGTCTTTAAATATTGAAAACTATAAGCTAGAAATATTCCAGCGTAACGATTGCCCATGCTTTCCTAACCCCCCTGAATAGCAACTTTGCGCATAGCTAGATTCCATAATAATCTACCCAGCAGATAAAGCAGGATAAACCAAATTACCTGCACACCTAAAACCCCAAGGGCATCAAATCCCTTAAGCTTACCTAGATAAATCAAATTAGGCAGGTAACTAATGGCCTGAAAAGGAAGATATTTGATAACCTCCTGAGCCCAATCCGGGTAAAAGCTAATGGGTAGCAGCAGCCCGGAAAAAAGGTCAATAATCACTCGCTTGGCCCGCTGGATACCATTGGTATTTAAGGTAAAAAAGGCAATAACTCCGGTCATAAAGTTAAGTTGAGTAGTAAGGCAAAAGCTGCCTAATAGGGATAGCCCAAAAACCAGCCACAGAGTAGGACTCCAAGGAATATAAAAAGGGTACAGAATATAAATAAATACCGCGCTAGGCAGGGCAAAAAAGAACAATCGGAAAAACGCCTCACCCAAGGCTCTAGCCAGTCTGGCTAACTGATAATCATAGGGCCTAATTAAATCCACAGCCACTTTACCTTCTTTAATTTCCACCGAAATCTGGCGATCCATATTATTAAAATAAAAGGATCTGGCCACCCAGGCCACAATTAAGTAAGTGAGCATTTCTTCCTTTTTCAGTCCGCCTAAGCTAGTTTTACCTGCATATATAGCCTGCCAAAGGAAAAAGTAAGCCCCAATCTGTACAGCGTAATTAACCACCCCAGTAATATAGGAAATCCGGTAAGCCAGCATTTTCATGAATTCCAACCTGATTAGGGACCAGTACAGGCCAAAGTTTAATCTACCGGATGAATAGTCTGCAGGAGAATTGGCCAAATGGTTAGTTGACCCCATCAACCTGTTCCCCCTTTCCGTTATCACCTTTATAGATCCGACCCACTATTTCTTCAATGGGAACCTCCTGAAACTGGACATCCTTCACTGGGAAACTCCCCAGAATTCCGGCTAAAACTTGGGCTGGGGCAATTCTATCCCTGGAAAACTTTCCCTTCCAACGATATTCCCCATCCCGAACCCATTCAATGTCAAAACTCCCTACCTGGGAATGCCACTCCTCAGAGGTGACTGACCTAGCCAGCTCCAAGTGGAGATAGCCCTCTCCGCCAAATCCCCGTCGGAGTTCTTCCAAAGATCCGTCATAGACCTGTTTGCCTTGATCAATAATCACTACCCGGCTACATAACGCTTCAATATCACCTAAATCATGGGTGGTCAGTAACACCGTAGTTTGCTGACTACGGTTGATTTCCTGCAAAAACTCCCGAATTTTAGCTTTGGCTAATACATCCAGGCCAATTGTCGGTTCATCCAAAAAAACCAGGGGAGGATCATGTAAAAAAGCCGCCGACAATTCACAACGCATCCGTTGGCCCAGACTTAACTTGCGCACCGGATGATGAAGAAAAGCACCCAGCTCCAGAATTTCTTCAAAATATTTAATTCGCTTTTCCAAAGTGGCCGAGGGAACTTGATAGATTTTACCCAGTAACCGAAAGGACTCTATTACCGCTAAGTCCCACCACAGCTGACTACGCTGGCCAAAAACCACGCCAATACCCCGAGTATATTTCTCCCGCTCCTTATAGGGTACAAAACCGTTAACCCGAAGTTCCCCTGAGGTGGGGAATAAAATACCGGTAAACATTTTAATGGTGGTGGATTTCCCAGCCCCGTTAGCCCCTATATAGCCTACCATTTCCCCTTTTTCCACTGTAAAGTCCAGGTTATCCACCGCTTTTAAAACTGTGTATTCTCGGTGGAACAAATCCTGCACAGCCCCCCGCAGCCCTTCCCGGCGGCGGAAGACCCGGAAATGCTTAGTCAGGTTTTTCGCTTCAATAATTGGCATAGTTTCCTCCATGCTGATAGATACCAGCCTTAGTTCAGGCATGATTTTTTACGGTGTGCTATATGGGTTTTCAACAGCCTGCTATTTTTGGTTTGCTTGTTTTTATTCGGCTTTCTTGGCCGGATAAAGATTTTCCCAATGAATCATGGTAAACAAAACACCGGTACGAATCAACATTTCCAGAACAAGTCTGATTTCCTCAACATCCTTCCATTTTCCTTCCCCCATAGCCGGAAAGTCATCAATCAGCCCGGTGATGATATTACTAGTTACCGTAGTAATCAGATAGGCAATCTCATGGCGCTCGGATAATTGCTCTTCATAAAGGTCATCCCGAATTGCTTCGATTAGTAAATCAAACTGGGCTTTTTCCAACTTAGGCAGATGTAGCTTGCTGTCTTCTGCTAAACGCACAGCTAGATATATGTCAACCCCGTATCCGGCAGCAAAAAATAACTTATCATTGATTTCCCGGCTAATTTTGTGAGGAAGCTCCTGAATTATAGTATTATTCTCCTCAATTTGCTCCCAGATGAAATCCACATACTCCTCTAAGGCCGGTCCTATTATTTCAAACATCCGGTCCCTGCCGGACCTAATATCCAGTCTAGGCTGATCTTTATATAAGTCATCTAAAGCCTCGCTGAGCTGATTGTGCTTAACCACTTTATTCCCCCTAGTTTTTAGACGTAATCACCAAGCATTCGACGAGGCCTATGCCTTCTCCTGCACCGATCTTTACTAGGGTAGCAATCTTTCCCTAATGCGCACAATAGGCACATTAAATAACAGCACTGTCAGCACTGTTATCCAGGCCAGATGTCCCCATAATACCAAGGTAATCTTGCCTAGGATTAACCCTCGGGATAACTCCACTACGTGATAGAGTGGGGTAAACCAGGCTACATATTGAGCCCACTGGGGAACTCCTTCCAAGGGGAAAAACACCCCTGAAAATAGAAACATCGGTGTAATAATCAAGGTAAAGTAATAGTTAAAAAAGTCAAAATTGGGGGCTAAACTAGTCCAGGTTAGAGCTAGGACGGCGAACAGCATTCCGGCAATTACTAACACCAAAGGCAGTAGTAACGCCCAGGGGGACACCTTAATGCCAATCAGCAGGTTGACAATCAGGATGACACTGCCATACAGCACACTTTTAAACGCACCATACAGTAAATCCCCGGTAACCACATCAGCTACGCTCGCCGGCGTGGCAATAATGGCGTGATAGGTTTTTTGAAAATCCATGCGGATAAAGCTGCCGTAAGTACATTCATATGAAGTGGCCCACATAGCTGAAGATGCCACTAATCCACTAGCTAAATAATTAATGTAAGGCAGTCCGTTAATTTCCCGCACATAGGCACCTAAACCTAAACCCATAGCGGATAAGTATAATAAAGGCTCAATAAAGTTAAACATGATATTCGCCTGCCAAATTTTTCGAAAGACCACGAAGTTTCGCCAAAACACTTGAAATACTAAGGGAGACAAGTCAGGCAAGCAATAGTAGGTGCTGAGCATTTTCCCTATGGACTTACTTTTAGAATTATTAGCCGGTAACTCACCAGCCACCTGTTTACTCTTGTTCCCCATTATCCAGCCCCCTCCCTGTAAGCTTCAAAAACACGTCCTCCAGGGTGGCCGGGCGCAGGAATTTTCTGGTGCACTGGGTGTCCATGCCTTTGAGTACCGGTCGGATAGCTTCGGATAGAGCCAATCCGTCTTCGGAAAATAAAAACAGCGAGTCCCCAACCATCATCTGCCCCTTTAACACTTGAGCCAAAGCAGGCTGCTCTAAAACATGCTGGAACTGTTGCAGGTTATGACCGGACAGCTCCAGCTCCAAAACCTCAGTCCCGATATGTTTAGTTACCAACTCCCTGGGGCAGCCTGCTTCTAATATTTCGCCCTTATCCATTATTACCAAGCGGTCACACATCTGGCTGGCCTCATCCAGGTAATGGGTGGTTAAAATCAGAGTAACTCCTTGCTCCTGAAGACTTCTTAACTTTTGCCAGACCATATGTCTGGCCTGAGGATCCAAACCGGTTGTCGGCTCATCTAAAATTAACAGCTCTGGCCGGTTAATTAACGCTCGAGCTATTGCCAGTCTCCGCTTCATCCCCCCGGAAAGCTTCTCCACTTGGGTATTTGCTTTTTCTGTTAAGCTAAAGAAGTTTAGCAGCTCGTCCGCCCTAAGGCTAGCTTCTCCTTTAGGTATCTTAAAGTAGTTGGCAAAAACCAATAAGTTTTCCCGCACTGTTAAATCCGGATCCAGATTATCATCCTGGGCTACCACCCCCAGCCGCTGTTTAATTGCTCTGGCTGCAGCTCCCACTTGCTGTCCCAATACTAGCAGTTTACCTTCCGTAACCGGCGAAAAGCAGTAAATCATCTTAACGGTAGAGCTTTTCCCAGCCCCGTTAGGTCCTAATAACCCAAAACACTCTCCCTGCTGAACAGAAAAATTTATTCCGTTAACAGCAGTAAAATCCCCGTACCGTTTTACTAAATCTTTGGCCTCCACTACTGCTCTCAAGGGTTTTCCTCCTATTAGCTGTTCAGCATTATCTAAATACAGCCTATCTGCAACTGTCTAATCATTATGCTAATCATTATCCCCACCCAGCAGTTTCCCCAGTCCCCCTAAAACACTCCCCTCTCCTACATCCTTACCCCCGCCTTTAGGCGCTGCGGCAAATACTCGGTTGGCCAAACGGCTAAAGGGTAAAGACTGAATCCAAACCTTTCCCGGCCCTCGCAGAGTAGCAAAGAACAACCCTTCCCCGCCAAACAGGGCTGTCTTAATCCCTTTAACCATTTCGATATCATAGTTAATCTCCCCGGTCATTGCTGCCAGGCAGCCAGTATCAACCTTAAGCACCTGCCCGGGCATAAGTTCTCTTTCCGTAATAGTCCCCCCGGCATGAATAAAAGCCAGCCCATCCCCTTCTAGCTTCTGCATGATAAAGCCTTCCCCACCGAAAAAACCAACCCCCAATTTGCGCTGAAATTCTATCCCAATAGCAACACCTTTAGCCGCACAGAGGAAGGCATCCTTTTGGCAAATAATCTTGCCCCGGTATTGACTTAAGTCCATGGGAATAATTTTCCCAGGGTAGGGGGCTGCAAAAGCAGCTTGTTTTTTGCCTGAGCCTTGATTGGTAAAAAGGGTCATAAACAAACTCTCTCCAGTTAGCATCCGTTTGCCCGCACTAAACAGTTTATCCATTATGCCCGAATCTCCACCGCTGCCATCGCCAAATATTGTCTCCATATGAATTTCCTGATCCATCATCATCAAGCTGCCCGCCTCGGCAACAATACTCTCTCGAGGATCTAGCTCAATCTCTACAAATTGCATATCATCCCCAAAAATTCGATAGTCAATCTCGTGTGCCTGCATACTTTTCCCTCCATTTTTAATTTTTAGTACAGACTAATTCTATAATTATGCGCAAAAACCTGCTTTTAACTCCTCTAATATCTAGCATGAGCATAAAGTAAATTATACTTTGTGAAATGTGTTAAAATATAACCAGGTCTAAAAATATAGCAGGTTTAACTAAATCTAAGCCTAGGAGTGACATAATGGAAAGTTACGATATCGCTATAATTGGTGCTGGTCCTGCCGGGGCAACATTAGCCCGATTAGTCGGCCAAAAGTACAAAGTGCTGTTAATCGACAAACGAAAAATGGATACCCCCTATCAACCAGGGGATGTACACAAGTGCTGTGGGGGTCTGTTAGCTCCTGATGCCCAAAAACTTTTAGCCCGTTTAGGCTTGGGGGTACCCCAGCATACCTTGGTTGGACAGCAGCTTTTCATGGTCCGGACCATTGACCTGCAGAACTCCCAGGAAAGGTTCTATCAACGGCACTACCTTAACTTAGATCGGGAAAATTTTGACCGTTGGCTAATCTCTCTAATCCCTGAGCAGGTAGAACGTTGCTTTGGATATTACTTTAAGTCCCTAGAGCCAACCAAACAGGGCTACTTGCTAAATTTTGCCAAACAAGCTGAGGAATTTTCCGCCCAGGCTAAGGTAATTATCGGAGCTGATGGTGCTGCATCTAGGCTCCGCAAGTGCTATTTCCCTAATAGACCCTTCCCTAAAACATATATTTCTATTCAGGAGTGGTTTGATGTGCCGGAGGATCTACCCTACCTATCCGCCATTTTTGATGAGGAAATTACCGACTTTTACGCCTGGACTATTTCAAAAGACAATTATTTAATTATTGGGGCAGCCTTAGAGCCTGGAAAACAGGCTACTTCTAAATTTGAACTGCTAAAAACAAAACTTAAGAATTACGGCTTTAAGTTCGGGACACCGATTAAAAAAGAAGGGGCCATGCTAATGCGCCCCCAAAGCACTAAAGAAATCTGCCTAGGCCAAGAAGGGATAGCTTTAATCGGTGAAGCAGCTGGCTGGATTAGCCCTAGCTCAGCCGAGGGCATAAGTTACGCTTTTAATAGTGCTTACCTGCTAGCTCAAAGCCTAAACCATAACTTGGAAATGTTTTTATCTGGTTATTATCGTGCTACAGCTAGCATGCGCAGAAACATCATTCTGAAAAATTTAAAATCACCATTTATGTATAATCCTTGGTTAAGAAAACTCGTCATGAACTCAGGTGTGGAAAGCCTTAAGGTATCCCGACCAGAGTTACTTAAATAATTACTGTAAAGCTGCCACCCCACACTGCGGGTGGCAGCTTTACAGTTTGTTGAGAACAAAGGTTAGGCTACCTCATTATGTATCTGCTTCGAATTATTTTCCTTATTCAGCTTGTTTAAAGTTAGATCTGATATAGTGTTTATTGGACAAACTCGGCACCATGTTCTGGGTAAAAATAGCCAACCCAGCACTAAACCAAGCACAGTAGTTGTGAACATCATGGAGTAAATTCTAAATGATAAATGCAACATCCAATCTGGAACAGCTCCTATATTTAATAACTGAGGCGCTTGCCACGGCAAAATAAAAGCAATCAAAAACCTTATTCGCTCCAATGGTTCCATTAAATCCATGGATACCCTAAAAGTAGACATTGTTATAACGAACAAATTGAAACAAAAATAAGCCAGGAGAATCCATTTCCCCTTACCATTGACCAACCAATCCGGTCCAGCTTTGCCGGTCAGAGATCTACCCGTAAACAACGTTTTATAAAGGTTTGACCTTGGACAGTACTTTTGGCACCAGGTTTTTTTCTTATCCTTGACTAGTAAGACGAAGGGTAATATTAGACACACAAGTCCCAAATAAGCAAAAATGATATTAAAAAATCCAAGGGTAAAAAATAACAAAGTAAATATAAAAAAATAGTTTGCCCAGTTTTTCTTCATTGAGAACACCCCTTCAAGTTAATGTCGAAACACACTTTTCTGCGCATACCCCCTAGGGGTATTTCCGCATGCCTTGATTATATCTTATAGTTTCTAGTTTGTCAGTACTGTTCACAAAAATGTCACATTATTTTTATACCCCCGTATGGTATGCCCATTGACGAGGGTATTAAATATTGTGACCCAGATTTAAGACCTTATACCCTTGTTCTCTTGGGTTAAGAGCGGCTAAAATATTCCCTTCCCGCTGCTGGCAGGAAAATAGTAATATCTGATTATCTTGAGCCATTTCCAGTAAATAAGCTAATATCCCGGACAATCGCTCATCATCCCATTGTCCAAAGCAATCATCTAGAATTAAAGGCAATCCCCCTTGACCCCCAGTTAGTAAATCAGCAACCGCAATTCGGAGGGCTAGGTTAAACTGATCAACTGTACCGCTGCTTAAACTGGATAACGGCACCAAACTTCCCGTTTCTGGAGTCAATACCCGCAAGTTTAGGCTCCCATCCACCCGAACCTGATTATAACGTCCCTGGGTAATATCGTTAATTAACCTCCCAATGCGGGCATTTAGCCGGGGGGCAAAATCCCGATGTACTTCCTCCGATGCCTCTCGGATACAGCCTGCAGCTAGCTCTAGGGCTGCTCTTTCCTGACTAAGCGTGGCTAATTCTGCGTTGGCTTTATCTAGTTCACCTTCAACCTCCGCCAACTCCTGGCTAATTTGGTTTAACTCCTTTACCCGTTCTGCCCAGCCACTTTGCACTGCAACTAAAATACTCTGTAAATATTCATTAATCTGCTTGGTTTCCCGGTTAAGTTCTTCCCAAGCATAGCGCTTCCTACACCCAGACAGGTAAGCCTCTAAGTCTGGCACCCCAGCCACCTGCAGTAATTCCCCAACTCTTTTGTTGAGCTGAGTCAACCTAATTTGCTGCTCAATTCTGTCCAATTCCTTAGAGCGGTTGTTCTGAAGGAGAGAACCCCCTAATGCCCACAATGCGGTTACTACCGCCACCACCCCAAATCCTGCCACCCCAATCCAGAACCAGGGAGTATACAGTATCGCCAGCAAAGCACCTCCCACACAACAGACCAACACTGAGGCTAACAATATGGGGGAATAGCCTATTGACTTAGCTTTAGCATTAGTTATAGCATTAGCTTTGGGTTGTTGCTTAAATTCATCAGTTTTAGGTATTTCATTGTCCAATTCTTCCGCCCTAGCGGTAAGCTGAAGTAATTCATCCCGGTACTCTCCCGGAAATTCTCTAAAGGCTTGTACCCCTTTTATTTCTATGGAGATTTTTGCCCAGCGCTGAGCAAATTCCCAAACCCGCTGCCACTGTCCTGCCAACACTTCCGGACCTAACTTTTTTAGGCATTTCAAGGGATCTGTACTACCACTGTCCAGCTCCCTAATAGCTGTTTTCGTTAAACTTAGGGCACTTTCATTTTGCAAAAGTTTATCCCTTTTTAATTTTAATTCAGTAAGCCGCCGGGTAAATTCCGTTACCTTCAAAACAGTTCTGGCATAAGGTTTAGAGGGTGCCTTTTGTGAACCAATTTCCTCTAGTCGGGTCTGGAGACAATTAAGGGCCTGCTGGACGGAGACTTCTTCATCCCCTGTACTTTGGAGATTCAGCAACCGTGCAGCCAATTCACTTGTCCCAGCCCCATCCTCTGCTCCACCCATTTGCTTGTTCGCTACCCCAGCCTGAGACTGGCGAACACAGGTAGTCCGCAGAAACAGGTCCCGATTTAAACCCAAATGGGCTTCAGCAAACAGCCTTTCTCGCCGACTATCTTGGGGAAAATCTCCGCTTAACTCCCGGCCGGTAACTGCTTCAAATAACTCCACTCGCTCCCTATCCTTATGTAAATCCCGCTGTACTCTGTAGCCAACACCCCGAACAACATATTCCAGCGTTCCGCCAAAAGCTTCTCCCTGCCAGGGCAGCATGCTTTCCTGTTCCTCTAAATAACTGGCCCGTTTAAGGCCTGGTTTTTTATGGCCGTACAGCATGGCTAGAATAAAGCTCAATAAGGTGGATTTACCCGTCTCATTCGGCCCGTAAATTAAGTTTAGCCCTTCCCCAAAGTGGAACTCCCGGTCGGTGAAACACCCATATCCTTTTATGTATAAGCTAGTTATTTTCAACGCCGATGCACCTCCCCTTTGAGCAGAGCATCCAGTCCATAAGCTAGGGCTTTGCTAACAACCTCCTGATTTAGATCCTTCTGCTCCCAATTAACCTCTAGGGCTAAAAGTGCTTGCATTTTTCGAATATACACACCCACCAAGTCCAGTCCCTTACCCAAGCGCTCTAAATCATAAGCGGGAAAACTCTGATTAGCTAATCTAAGCTGAAAAAACTGATCAGCTAAGGCCAAAGCCAATTCCTGCTCTACTAAAACTAAATCCGGGTCAATAAACCCTGTCAAGGTTACCCGATAAAAGTCCTCTGCCCTATTTTTCGCAGCCTCAGTCTCTTTTACCCTTTCCTGAATTAGAGCTACGACCTCCTCAGGAGTTCCGGCCCCAGATATATCTACCCTTAAGTCATAATAGCGTCTTTTTTGCAGGGTTACCCAAGTGGTGGAAATTTGGGCCTGACCCTGTATCTTGGTGATTTCCCCTACAATTACACCATGTACCCCCAGCTCATCAAAACCTAAGGGCTCCGGGCTGCCGGGATAAGCCCATTGGCAATCCCCAGATTTAATTACCTTAGATGCTTGGTGCACATGGCCCAAAGCCAGGTAATCCATGCCCAAGTGCGGAATAGTTTGCTGGTCTAGGGGAAGATAATTAGAATTAGCACCGCCACCACTAACTACCTGGCAGTGAGCCACTAAAAAGTTAATTCCTTGCTGATTAGCTGCCCTTAAATCCCTCAGTACTGGTACTTTAACTTCATAATTTTCATAGCCATAGCCATAAACCACTGTATCTAACGCCGGAAGCTCCACCGCTGACGGTCCGCCCCGGAAGATGTGGATATTATCCGCCCAAGCCGTTGTTTGATAAAAGGAATGCTGCAAAAAAGGGTCATGATTCCCTGGAGCAATAAACACTCGCACCGGACTAAGACAGCCTAGCAGTTCATTCACAGCGGTCACCGTTTGTTTGCGTACATAACCCTGCTCCCAAAGGTCCCCGCTGATAAATAACAGTTCAACCTGTTCAGCCTTAGCTAATTGCCCAATTCGCCCCAAAGTCTCCTTGAGCTCACTCCGACGCAAAGCTGCCTGCTCAGCCCCCAGCCCACTCCCGGTAAGTGGGGCATCTAAATGGATATCCCCGCAGTGCAAAAACTTAACCCGTTGCATAGTTTGCTCTCCTTTTACCAATTCTTGTATACTCTCCCTTTACCCATTCTTGCCAGGTTTAATCCTTATTGTATACGAAAGTTTATTCGCTTTAGCTTAGCTGAATTCCTTCCTACAAATAAAGCAGCCCCGGACTTATGCCATCCGGGGCAGTACTTGTTGACTACTGGGGACAAACTATTTTTTATTAGAACGAGCTTAACCACGCCTGGCATTAGCCGGCAAAAATATGTTGGCCAATTTTAGTAATCACGGGTCTGGTTAGAATCCATTTGCTAGTTGATTTGGTCGGCTCGTAAAAATATAGGGCACCACGGCTGGGGTCGTAACCTCCCATGGCCTGCCGAGCGGCTTCATAGGCTAATTCGTTAGGCTCCAGCCCAATACTTCCATCGGCCACCGGTGAGAATTGGTAATATAGGCCATCCCACTTCTCAAAGATGATACTATAGATAGTTTTGGGAAAGGCTGGATTATCTAAACGATTGAGAATTACCGCCCCAACGGCCACTTGGCCTTCAAAGGACTCCCCCCTGCTTTCCGCATAGATAATCTTGGCTAGCCAGTACAAGTCTCCCTGACTATATCTGGCAGGCAGGGTGCTTCTGCCGGTCGTCCCTCCACGGGAAACAGGCTGAGAATTCAGGTTACCCTGGCTTCCTGCTCCTACAGTTCCGATAGTAGGGATGGTCAAAACTTGTCCAACTGTTAAGTACCAACCTGATAAACCGTTGGCTTTTTGAATAGCTGGCACAGTGCTACCAAATCTTTTGGCCATAAGGTACAGGGTATCTCCGGATTTAACGGTATACTGCCACCCACTAGGTCCAATCGCCCGAATTCCTCCGGTAGCTGCCCAGCCTGTAGCCGGGTCTAGAGTCATGGTCAGGGTCAGGGCTAGGATTAGGGCAACTACAAGAGTAGTAGCTCTTTTCATTGTCGGTCTCCCCCCTAGTTGTCACGCCCAGTTGTCATATCCAGGAGGAGGAAAACCTCCTACTATGGTTAAGCTCTATCTAGTTTAATTATATCAATTCCTACCCCTGCCAGCTATGTATAATTATTTCCAAATGTCCTTGATGAAGCAAACCATTTGTATATAAACAAGCTATATTTTAGATACTAGGGTGAAGATATGAATAATCCCAACTCCCAGTTAATGTTAATCTGCAGAAAGGAGTGTTATATGGAAGAGGTATGCCCTGCCTGCAACGGATTAACCGACCTATCCACTACCTGTCCTTTTTGCGGAGCACGTATGAGTGATGGAGGAGCTTTAGGTAATTATTTCGGTCCCTATAGTCCTTACGCCGATGAAGATACCTTAAATTTGCTTAACCTGTGGTCTCCCCGGGAGTTAACTGCTTCTTCGGGAGAAAGTACCGAAACTATACCCTGTGTTCACTTAATGGTATGTCCTCATTGCGGCTGGGATACCAGGGTACCCATTGTGCAGATTAAGAAATAAACGAAAAAGAAGCCCTGTTTAACTGGGCTTCTTTTTTTATTAGTGCAAATATTTTGAGCAGCTGACCTCAATCTCTTTAATCTCCAAGCGAAGTTTTTCATAATCCATATTTAGGTCCAGGTCTCCGACAGTTAAAATCAGCTTTTTGTCTTCTTCAAAGTCCACTAAAAATCTAGTAATCATCGGTACCGACCGTAATCTTCTATCCTGAAAATTCCCGGGGTCTCTTTTGTCTTCCACGATAATTCGCACACTACCGGAAGCTTCGATTTCAAAACGCACTCTTATATTAGCCGTACCAATTTCCGTAAGCAGGGTGGCTAGACCATAAGCAAATTCTTCCTGTTCTGCTAAAAAGGCAATTGTTAGCTCATCCGGAGAATCCAGCCTACCAAAAAAATAACCTACTGCACCACTCGTTTGTGCTAAAGCCATATTCTTCCCTCCCTACCAGTTTAGTTTCCTTTCGATACTATAGAGTACTGAAGGTACTGAAGGTACTGAAGCTATGTGAAGGTGCAAAACCGTGGGCAGAAACAAATTGTTATTATAGTTAATAATTCAACAAGTTTGCAGAAACTCCTGCCAGTAATAAATCAAATTAATTCCTCTAGGTAAGCTTTGACATAACTAGCCATAACCGGGGAATAATAATAATATCCAAAAGGTGCGCCCCTGGATAGGCCACATTAGCCAGGGAATACTAGAATTTAATCTTATCTATGTAGTGACCGGGGAGGTCAGTTATGAGTATCTGGTCTAAGCTAAAAAGTTTATTAACCATAGATGATTATACCCTGGATAAAACCTTTTCCCTTGGCGATCGGCCCCCTTACTCGGAGCATTCGGGGCAAGATGCTACCCATTCGGTGGATACCGACCCGGAAAACCAACCTGGTAAAGAAGATAACCAACTGGGCACCGATATTATACCGGAAAACCAAGGCGGTAATAAATCTCCATTAAAACCTATGAAAACCTCCAGCCTCAATAAAAAAAAAGGTGATCGATCTCCTGTCGACCCCCATTCGGATGAAATCTATGCCAGCCTGGAGGACAACCTGAAAAAGCTTAAGACCAGATTCCATATGCCGCCTAATATTGATGTGGTTATCCGGGAGTTTACCATTTCTCTGGATCCCCCGGTGAAAGCCGCCATTGTTTTTATGGAGGGGTTGGCTTCCCGGGATACCATCAATAGTCATATCTTGCTGCCACTAATGCTCTTAAGTAACCTGAATGAACAAAAATCTAGTATGGATCCATTACAGCTTGTTCTGGTTCGTTTACTGCCCGGCAATCAGGTTGAGCATAAACATTCCTTTAGGGAGCTAATTGATGGGATAACCTCCGGCACCACCTTGATCTTACTAGACGGTTTTCCTTCCGGAATTTTAGTTGAAACCAAAAGTTTGGAGCACCGTTCTGTATCCCAGCCAATTTCGGAAAACGTGGTTCGGGGGCCTCAGGAAGGCTTTGTGGAACATATCAGGGTTAATACCGCTCTGGTGCGCAAACGCTTGCGCTGTGATACCCTAGTCACTGATATGCTTAAGGTAGGCCGCCTTTCCGGAGTGGATTGTGCCTTACTATATATTGAAGGGCTGACCAATCCAAAATTAGTTCAAGAGATCCGGCGGCGGGTTAAAAGCATCGATACTGATTACATTACTGATTCTGGTACGCTGGAACAGTTTATTGAAGACAATCCGTTGTCACTAATCCCTGGCCAAATGACCACCGAGCGCCCGGACCGGGTGGTAGCAGCCCTCACCGAGGGCCATGTAGCCATTATCGTGGACGGTGATCCTTTTGCCCTAATTATGCCGATAACTTTCTGGTCCCTCCTCCATACTGCTGAGGATTCCTACATTCGCTGGCCCTACAGTTATGCCTTACGAACCCTCAGGATCCTGGCTCTGTTTATTAATTTGCTGCTGCCCGCATTTTATATCGCCATAGTTAATTATCATCCGGAAATGATTCCCACTGACTTGATGCTGGCAGTTGCCGCAGCCCGGGAAACCATTCCCTTTCCGGCAATCTTGGAAGTGGTGCTGATGGAGGTATCCTTTGACTTAATCCGGGAGGCCGGGGTCAGAATTCCCAGTATTATCGGTCCAACCATTGGCATTGTGGGAGCACTTGTCCTAGGTCAGGCGGCAGTTGCCGCCAATATTGTCAGCCCCTTATTGGTCATCATTGTTGCTCTAACCGGTTTAGGTTCCTTTGCCATCCCCAATTACGGCCTAATTCCTCCCATGCGGACCTTCCGCTTCGTTTTCCTGCTTCTGGCTGCCTTCCTGGGGTTTTACGGACTTGCCGTTGGGATTTTTATGACAATCATCCATATTTGCGGGCAAAAATCCTTTGGGGTACCCACTATGTCACCCATTTCCCCTTTCAGGCCTCCCAGTGGGGATGTGGTCTACCGCCAGCCGATCTGGAAGCAGGAACTGCGTCCTTTGTTTATGCGTCCTTTGTTCCGCAAACGGCAGCCGGCAATTACCAGACCCTGGGATCCGAACACAGCTCAGTTAAAAACAAAAGAGCAAAACGGGAAGATCCGGGAAGCCCAAGAGGATACCAAGGGAGGTAAAAGTGATGGGAACAATTAGAGAAGGTCATATCGGTTATCGGGAAGCCCTTGCGCTTTTGGCGATAGCACTATCCAGCAAGGTCTTTCTAACCTGTCCCCGCAACCTTGCTGAGCTAGGTCTTACGGCGGGTTGGCTGGTCTCCCTGGTCCAACTCCTGGTTGCATTAATCGCAGTACTACCCATGTTGGCTTTATTAAAAGCATACCCTGAGCATACCCTAATTGAAATTTCCGAAGCAATAGCCGGACCTGTAGCTGGTATCCTAGTTTCGATGGTGCAGTTTCTCTTCTTTATGGGCACAGCAATTATTGTCATGCGGCAATTTACCGAGACCATTATCGTGGCTTTACTACCTACCACCCCCATTAGTATTATTACCATATTTTTACTCTTTGGTATTATTTATCCCTGTTATCTGGGAATAGAAGCCCTTTCCAGAGGAGCCTGGCTGTTAATGCCCTTTCTGCTGTTCGGTCTTATAGGAGTTTTATTGCTGATTTTACCCCGTACTCATTTGGATTATCTTTTTCCTTTATGGGGTCCCGGCCTGACCCAGATAATTAAAGCAGGAGCAATCAAAAGCTCCATGACTGGTGAAATCCTATTGGTATCAATATTCAATCCTTACCTGCGAGAGCGAAAGCAAATAAAAACTGTGGTTATCGGCAGTCTAATAATTTACGGCATCTTATTTACTTTAACTATGGCAATTTATGAAATGGTTTTCCCCTACCCCTCAGCAATTACCCTGCTTCCTTATCCCCTTTATATGCTGGCCAGGATAATTTATTACGGCAGGTTTCTCCAGCGGGTGGAAGCCATTTTTATTTTCATCTGGGTCTTTAGCCTATTAGTAACAATTTCCTCCCTGTTTTATGGGGCAACCTTAAGCTTGGCCAGAGGTCTGAAACTCTCGGTATATCAGCCCTTATTGTTTCCTTTAGCCATTCTGCTCTATAGCGTTAACTTTCTAATACCCAACTTTCCTGCGGCAGCATGGTTAGATTCCCATGTATTACATAACTATAGCTTTATTGTAGCTTTTGGCTTACCGGCACTAATTTGGTTAATGGAAAAAATATGGAACAAAAGGGTGGTTAGCCGTGGACTTATGCCTGAAAAGAATATTTAGCCTACTCCTGCTTTTATTGGTTGTTACTACCCTGACGGGATGCTGGGATCGAAAGGAACTGGAGGAACAGGCTTTTGTCCTTACTATCGGTTTAGATAAATGCCCTGTAGCAGAGACTTATATCTGGACTTTTCAGATTGCTATACCCCAGGCTATGGCTGGGAATGTCGGTGTCAGTGGTGTATCCAGCACAGGTAAATCCAGTGTTAATGTCTCGGTTGAAGCCACAACCCTGTTTGGCGCCGTGAATTTGTTGAATAGTTTCATCGACCGGAAAGCTAACCTGATGCACGCTAAAATAATTGTGGTCAGTGAAGAGTTAGCCAGAAAAGATCCGGCACCATTTCGCTCCATTATTCGCTACCGGGAACTCCGGCGCAACATCTTTGTCATGGTTTCCGAAGGCAAGGCCAAAGACATCATTTCCACCTACCAGCCGGTGCTGGAACAAAACCCGGCCAAGTTCATCGAGACTTTAATCCTGAACAGTAATTTTACCGGTCTGATGCCTAATACCCAATTAACTGATTACCTGATTGATCAGGAGTCCGAAGCAATTGAAGCTACCACCATTCTGGTGGGCAAAACCGGTGGGCTGGGCCACAAAAAACTAAAAGCCGAGCTAACTGCTCCTTACCTCCCAGGCGAAATTCCCCGGGAAGGGGGCAATGATAGCGAGATAATTGGCGTGGCCATTTTCCGTGGCACAAAAATGGTGGGTAAACTAAACGGCTCTGAGAACCGAATAATGGGATCGCTTAACGGAAGGCTTAAACGAATGTTTATCTCCTTCCCTGATCCCCAGTCTCCCGGAAAATTTGTAGCTCTGGATGTGCGAGTCGGCTCTCCACCGAAAATTAAAGTAAACTTGCAAGGGGAACGTCCCTTAATCAATGTACACCTGAGTTTTGAAGCGGATATTCTATCTATCCAGAGTGAGATAGACTACACCCGTCCGGAAATGCTGAAGAAATTAGAAAATAGTGCCGTAAAGTTAGTTAGCGAAGCTACTCTCAAGGTTATTAAAAAGGCCCAGGCCATGCATACCGATGTCTTCGGGTTTGGCAATCAAGCCCGGCATTTGGTTAATACCTGGGACCAATGGGAAAAACTCAACTGGAAACAATTGTTTCCTCAGGCGGAAACTAAGGTAACTGTTGATTTTGCCATCCGACGATTTGGTGTAATGTACCAACCGATTAAGCCTGCAAAATAAGATCGAGTTGACCGGAAAGGAGTAATTAAGGTGAAATTTGTCACCCTTAGTCTAGCTATAACAATTACAATCTGGATATTTATTTATACCTTAAGTTATGCCTATACGCTAATTCAAAGCAAAAATTATCGAGGAGGAATAGGTGTCTTGCTGCTGGGAATAACTGCGGTAGCATTGCCTATGTATGCTTTGTTTTTTCAGTAACTTTAAATAACTTCATCACCAAGCATATTACTGTTATCAAGGGATAACTTGCCGGTGGCTACACCCTTGGCATCCTCTTCCACTGCCACAATCTTCACATTATCACCGTCTAACACCAGTGTCACCTTGTGTCCGCTCAGCATTAATACTGCTTTAGCCACATTTTCCGGTATTTTAGCCCGTTTATCCACGGTAAGCCATTTCCCACGAATTGCTTCCACGCTCTCACCCCCAGTACAATAAATCAACTTTCGCTGATCAGTTGGGCAATTGGCAACATATGTATATAAGTATATTCTGCTCAACCTCTTAATATCCTTCCCAATATTTTACAAAATGTTTCGACCTTTTTTGACGATAAAAAAACAAAAAACCGGATTATCCCGATTTCAAGAGCAGGCTGTTGGATATTCTTTTAAAAGACCCTAGCAGGTTGTTGAAAAACCCGTATAGCACGAAGACAGGTTTGCCAAGGCCACAGGCGTACTGCTCTGTACGTCGAGGATCTTGGCAAACTTGGCGACACAGCTAGACGGGGATTCAACAGCCTGGCTTAATACCCCTACTTTCTAGTTCTGCAACTATGGAGGGAAAGAAAATATGTCCGTTCATAAGCGGGATATCATTTAAGGCCACTAAGGGCAAGGAAGTAGTTTTTCACTCATTTGGCCTACCACCTCGTTTATTGCCTTTGACCAATCATCCCATAATGAGCTTCCCCTAAATCTAATATCTCTTGGGTTACAAAACCACCGGCTGCAAACAGACTGGTAACCTGCTCTGGACTTAGGCGTTCTTGCATCGGCGGGCCCATCTCCATAGTTTGCTTCTTCCACTCTACGATGATAACTTTACCTTCTTTACGAAGTACCCGTTCAATCTCCCGAAAGAAAACCTCAGGTTCTATTAATTCATGCAGGACATTGGACATAAAAACCACATCTATCGATTGATTTTCCATAGGTAGAGTGTTTTCTTGGGAGAGTAGAAACCGGACATTATTCGGAGCACCTTGCTCCTCTTCCTGTTGCAAGCGTTTCCTGGCTTCATCCAGCATTTCTGCTGAGATATCTACTCCAATAACCTGCCCTGCTGCACCAACAGCCTTGGCTAGGGAAAAAGAAAAATAGCCGGTCCCACAACCGATATCCACTACCACACTTCCGGGAATAATCCCCAACTTGGCAATGGTGGTATCTGTAGGCAATAATTTTCTTCGAGCCGGGCTATCCAATTTGGACCTATTGGCAGCGTTAAATTTATGCCCCATCTTGTTCTTCCTCCAACTCCGCTAATTGTTCTTCCAAAGCTTCTAATTGTCGAATAAATTCAGGCTTAACCGAATGAGCTGGCATCCTTTTGCGCAGGTCTGCTAATTCTAGTTGTAGTTTATTGCGTTTAGTTGCTATAGCGTTTTGTTGTGTGGTCATGGCAAACACATCCTTTGCTGGAACCAACGGTTCCTATTTAAAAGCCTCAGCCACCGCCGGAGCCACAGTTGCCTCCAGAACCACTACTGGGTGCTTTTCCCTTGCTACCGCTGATAAAACCGGCTATGGCCCCTAGAAAGCTTTGTCGGACTACTCCTTTACATTGGGGACAAGAAACATTTTCCCGCTCAGCGATGGGTACCCTCACGGTAAATTTGTGTTGGCACTCTTTACAAACAAAATCATATGTTGGCATGGTCAAGCTCCTTTCGTTTGAAACACTTATTTTGAACACTTATTTGAAAGACTTAAATGTGGGCAACCGATGGAAACTGGTTTAAATCCGTATGGGGGAGGAACAAGGCTGATACATATTCATCCAGAAAAAGGTTTCCTGCTGATAGTTCCAGATAAGTAGTACCGGCCATTATTTGCTCAACCTTTTTCCAGGCTGAGCAAGCATTCAAAGCTTGTATCGCTCCTTTAAGGGAAGTATTGCCTACAAACTGGTATTTTTCCCTAGGCAGATCAGGGAGTAAACCAATTTCGATAGCCTGGTCAATATTTAAGTAGTTACC
Organism: Carboxydocellales bacterium; assembly: GCA_049302075.1. GTDB lineage: Bacteria > Bacillota > Carboxydocellales > JAJZTU01 > JBAQLS01. The sequence goes on from JBAQLS010000018.1 coordinate 202,017, forward strand.
AAACCCTCCGGCAATTAATACTTGGTCTATTGCTTCCACGTCTAGTTCTACTAGTCGTAACAAGCTGCGTACTCCGGCATAGACCGCCCCTTTGGAACGAATGAGGTTTTTAATATCATTTTCGGAAATTGTAATATCCTTGTTAATTTGCGCTTGACTAGCGTAGGCCAGGATGAATTCTTTTTCCCCATCTTTATCTATTAACCGACTGTGTTTTAATCTTTCAGTAAATTTCCCCGCCCGGTCGATAATTCCTGCTTGTTTCAATTGCCCTAAGCAGTCAATTAATCCCGAACCACAGATACCGATTGGTCTACCTCCCCCTACAACTGATAGTTCAACTTCCCAGCTCATGGGATCCACACTTACCCGCTCAATAGCTCCCCCCATAGCCCGCATCCCGTGTGTTATTCCCCCACCTTCAAAAGCTGGCCCAGCCGAGCAGGCACAGGTAACCATCCATTGATTGTTCCCCAGCACCATTTCCCCATTAGTACCAATGTCTACTAATAGCGTCATCGGATCTCCATCACCTAGCTGGGTTGCTAACACCCCGGCGACAATATCCCCGCCAACATAACTGGCTACTGCAGGAAAACCGAAAACGGTGGCTTGAGGATGGATGGAAAGCCCCAGATTCTCCCCAGTCAGGGGAGGAATTTTGCTTAAAGTTGGGGTGTACGGCTCCAGCCGAATATATCGAGGTGAAATCCCCAAAAACAGGTGGCTCATGGTAGTATTCCCAGCCACAGTCATGGCATGAATATCTTTGTCCACTAAATTATTGCCCACTAAAATTTCCTGTAACAACCCGTTAATAGTGTCCCGCACGGCAGCTTTAAGTTCTACCAGCCCAGCAGGCTCCTCTACTGCATGAATTATTCTGCTAATTACATCATCACCATAAGTAGCTTGCCGATTGTAAGTTCCCTTTCGATCTTGCACCGTGCCGGTAGACAAATCCACCAAAGCCGCTACCACCGTAGTGGTCCCGATATCCACCGCTATACCATAACTGGGTTTGGATGAGTTTCCCGATTCAACTTGGATGACCTCCCAAAAACCTCCCCGGTTAACCAAAGTCACTGAAACCTTCCAATCTGCCTGCCGGAGCATATCAGCCAGCTCACCTAAAACCTCAAAATTCACTTGCAGATCAGTTATTCCAGACTGTCGTTTTAATTCCGCCAATAAGCGGCAATAATCACTAGTCCAATCTTCCAGACTTGGTGGGGTAAGTTCAACTGTTAATTTCCGGCTTAAGGGTTCCAGAAGATAAGGGGAAACCCCATCCTCCGGTGTTGTTCCAGCCTCTTCCCGACCCTCACCCAGGAGTACCTGATGGTTATTTAGTCTAGAGTCCTCAGGTATAGAGAGGGTAAGGTCACCTTCAATATAGGTCTTACAGGCTAAAACCATTCCTGCCTTACGCTGGTTAATGGACAGGTTTAGCTGGCTTTCCACTCTGGGCTCCCCATCTAGTACCTTCACCAGGCAGCGTCCACAGGTCCCTGCGCCTCCACAGGTGCTTTTCAACCCCAAACCTGCTTTGGCAATTACCTCCAGCAGATTATCACCCTTCATGGCGGTTATGGCAGCTTCCTCAGGTAAGATAATCACCCTGAACTGTTCTTCGCTCATACCTCTCCCCCCTAATCACTTATCAGTATAACTAATAAGCTTATCTTTAGCTTATCTTTAGCTTCTCTTTAGGTATATGTAATTATACTTTCCTTTTATATTCGCTGTCAATGTTATTAGCGAATATAATCCGGAAAATCGTTCCCTAAATATCTGGCCTATCCTAAAATGGTTTTACCATAATCCCGCCCAATAGCCTAGTTATGGGTACACCTGGAAAAGTTGTTTCAGCACTCTCCCCTAAACTAAATGATTTCCTGCTTTGGGGAACAGGTATCTATCATACCCTGCCCAAACGCTGTCACGACAACCTAAAGGAAATAAAAATACCACCATCCGACAGATAGTGGTCCCCAAGCGGTCTAAATCATTTTAATTGCCCGCTTTGGGCAGTTTTCCACACATTTACCACAGCCGGTACACAGAGTGGTTACATAAATATATTCCCCTTCTTCGTTGGTAATGGCTCCGGAGGTACATGCTTTCATGGCGGGACAATCTTTATCCAAATCACAGCGCTCCGGATCCACAAAGGCTCGTTTCCGATTGGACATTTAGTACACCTCCGCTCACGCTCTAACCTAATTATACTATAGATATTATTCGTCGTCTATGTTTTTGGCGAATTCTCAAACTGCCCATTCTTTACTTTAAAAAGTGGATGCTTTGTTTTCAACTTTAAGCCCGAAAGGGCCATTTATCTTATACCAGTGCTTTACACGCGCAGGTTGTTAAAAAAACCGTATAGCGCAGAAGCAGATATAACAAGGCCGCAGACGTACTGCTGTACGTTGAGGACCTTGTTATATCTGCTGACAAAGCTAGACGGGGAATTTTAACAGCCTTCTGCTTGTTACTGCTTAGCTATGGCCTGCGCCGCCAGCAGCTCAGCCTGCCGCGAAAGATCAATGGACTTGCCCAGGGTTGCCAGAGCCAGCGCCGGATTATGGAAGCCGGTACTGTTCTCAGCAGCTACAAAGTCCCACTGCCACTGTCCCCGGACCACCAGGTCCTGTGCTTGCTTGAGCAGAATAGAATCAGCTCCCGGCGTAGCATTAGCTTTAGCCACAGCATTATGGGCTGCATTGGAAGCAGTTTCAGCTTTGAGCAGTAAATCAAAGGTTTGAGTTTGAATATAACTTACTCTTGCTTTCAGCCAATCACTGCCATTGCGGTGACAGGTACCACAGGAGCGCTCCAGGGTTTTTAACGGACTGGTCCATTGGTGGGAAGAAATTTTGTTTTTGCCCACTTTATCATAGGGCATATGACAGTCGGCACAGGCTACCCCTGCTGAGCCATGGGTTCCACTCTGCCACATTTCAAATTCCGGGTGTTGGGCTTTCAGCATCGGCGCTTTGGAATCAGGATGTTCCCAGTCTTGGAAACCAGGTGTCACTTGCCGGTAATAACTCTCTATTTCATCCGGGCTAAAACCTTTATCCCAGGGGTAAGTAACCTCTTTGGTATCTTTTTGGAAGTAATACTCAACATGGCACTGTCCACATACGTAAGAACGCAGGTCCTGCCGGCTGGCCTTGGACACATCCACTCCCCTGCGCTGCATGGCCTGGATGAAGGCTGGTCTGGTGACCTGCAGTTCCATAGTATTAGAGTCGTGACAATCTGCACAAGCAATAGCGTGCTTAACCTTTTTGGATATCTCGGAGAAGGGGGTGGAGTAATATTTTAACCCCATCTCTTTAATTAAACCGGGGGCAGAGGGTGTTTTACAGGTCATGCAGGAACCGGTGGATTTCGGGGTGATTCTTTTAATTTCCCGGATATCCTGCAGAGCATAGGTATGCCCACGATCCTCGTTATATTCTTTGGCAAACCCATATCCCTTAAACAATTCAGGTAATAAAGGCTGAGTCAGGTACTTGGAATCCTTTTCCGAACCGCCAAATTGGGTACGGCCACCCTCATTGTTTTTCAGGTAACTGGCATACTGGTCAGGATAGTTTTTTCCCCATACAGCGGGATCCAGTTCCCCTTCCGGGATGGCTTTCAGGTTTGCGCCGACGTTATCTTTAACCTCACTGTTACCACACCCTGCTAAACCCAGCATTAACAGCGATAAAAGCATTATCCCAATGGCAAATAGCTTAAATTTTTTCAATACAAACACCTCTCTCCTGTTTTTTCCCTATCGCTTACTGTCCGTGGGGAATATCCCGATGACAATCAAAACAGTATTTGCCACCCCCCATTTTGGTGTCTGCTAGCAACTCTCCATGGCAGCGCAGACAGTTAGCCTGAATAATCCGGGCGCTTTTCTCCTTCCTGCGGATATTCTCCGGAACCTCTCCCAAAGTGTTGGCATAAACATGGCCTAAACCACTGGTAGCCTTGAAAAAGAGTTTTTCACCTTTGCCAGCCGGGGCATGACAGTCATTACAACTGACTTGCTGGTGGGCTGAATGGCCCCAGGACTTAAACATCGGTGCCATCACGTGACAGGAATTGCAAAACTGGGCTCTCTCGGTATATTTTACGGCAGCGCCGGCAGAGGCCACAAAGAATACCAATAGTGAACCAACCAACACTGCCAGCTTAAGAAATGACTTTTGCTTCAATTAACTTCCCTCCCTCCTTATGTAATTTTTGCAGCCGGATATCGCCCCCTTTTGCCCAGATTGTTGGTAACCATCGCCACCAGAACCATTAAGCTCACCCCAACGGCAATGGGTGTAAACACAAAAGAAAAATCCTGTCCGGTATACACAGCCACAAAAGCAGTGGCTCCCCCAGGTGGGTGCAATGTTCCGGAAAAGACCATAGCAGTAATGGCTAGGGTAACTCCCAAGGCAATCGACCACCAGACCTGACCATAGAGTTGAAAAGTAAGCACCCCTAAAGTCGCAGATATTAAGTGACCGCCGATGGCATTACGGGGTTGGGCCATGGGAACATGACAAGCCGCGTAAAGCAGTACAGCTGTGGCCCCAAAGGAAGGTGCAAGTAACGGTATCTTAAAATAATAAGTCAGCCAGGCTACCAGAGAAATACCGGCGAAACTGCCGATAGCCGTGCGCAGCACTTCTCCCCAAGGGAGGCTTCCCAGTGCCGCCCTGACCTTTACCGCCCTGACCTTTACCGCCCAGGCCAAAACAGGACTTACCTGCTGCTCCAAAACCCGGTCCCGATCCTGTTCCTGCATCCCCATTGCCTCCTCCCGGAAAATAAACCAATACTTACATGATCATCATACTCCCTAGCGAGTTTTGCCGTCTGTAATCTTGCTCCATATATCACTGTGATACATATCACTAAATTGGAAGCCCAAGTTACTTTTATACCTAATGGACTTGGTTATTGTCATAAGGTGGACAAAATATAGGCCACGGCAATGCCGTGACCTGCTAATCTACTTCCCGAAACATTGCTGTACCAATTAAGCTTCTTTTTTCTGAGCAACCACAATTAAGTCCGTACTGCCGGTTGCCGAAAAAGGAGTGGAATTATAGTCTCCCCAGTACTGCCAAGCCTGCCATCCACCATCTGCTAAAAGCTTGTCCATTTCCCCCACTAAGATTGGGCGCAGCGGGTTAGTCAGCATCTGGCAGTCCCATTTCCCCTCGTGTTTAGTCAGGGTTACAACATTAAAATTAACCACTTCTTCCCCCAAGTCCATAAAGCGGAGAAACAAAATCTCTTCCCCTTCATGTCTCCAAGTGTTAAGTGGCATAAACCGCTCCTGTTCGGCCAAAACTTTATCATAATTGCGATTTTGAATAACTAAGGTTCCTCCTACCATTAACACTTGGTTAATACCCTGTAAACACTTTTCCAGTTCCTCCAACTTTAACAGGTGGGGCAAGGAGTTACCTAAAATAACTACCACATCAAAGGGTTCCTGAACCAGTTCATCAAAATGAAGAAAGTCTCCGACTAGGAATTCAGCCTTCACCCCCGCCTGTTTGGTTTTGGCTCTAGCCCTTTCCACCATAGGCCCACTGGGATCTATGCCCACTACCTCCAAACCCCAACTGGCAAACATAACAGCATGGTTCCCTGGACCACAGCCTAAGTCCAACACCCTTCTAGCTCCTTGAGCGGCAAATAACTTCTGGAAAAATGGTGCTTCTCGCTCCAGGCGTTTATCCCAATTAATCATCTGTTCATAACCTAGACTAAATTGTTCAAATAAGTTCACGTCATCACTCCCAGCTTACTATAACCAACTCTTTAATTTTTCCTCATCCACGATGACAATTGATTTAGTGTCTAACTCAATAGCCCCCGATTTCTTTAAGTCACTTAAAATGCGAGTCACTGTTTCCCTAGTGGTTCCCACATAGTTTGCCAGGTCTTGACGGTTTAACTCCAGGTTGATTTTTACCCCTTCTTCCGTCTTTTCCCCATATACCCTGGCTAGGCGGATCAATTTTCTAATCACCCGCCGCAGAGTGTCCTGGGTAGTTATTTCATGTACTTTCATCTGGGCCCGGCGCAGTTTTTTAGCTAATAGCTTCAATAACTTAACTGCCATGGCCGGGTTTCCCATTAGTAAATTTTCTAAATCCTGATTACGGATTACCCCAACCTGGGTATCAACTAAGGCCTCTGCATTAGCAGGGTAAGCTCCTTCATCAAACAACACCACTTCCCCAAAAATATCACCGGCTTTGCGAAAATGGAGGATTTGTTCCCGACCCTCTTCGGATACTTTGAAAACTTTAACCTGTCCGGAATAAACAAAATATACCCCCACCCCCGGTTGACCTTCCATAAAAATTGTACCCTTTTTTTTGTAATTTAGCCGGACGATTACATTGTCAATCAGGGCAAGTTCTTCATCACTTAAATGTGAAAAAATTGTTATTTTGCGAATTAATTCTATATCCGAGCCCATATCAGTACCCCCTAAATTCCGTCAAATATTATTAACATTCCTATTTACCTTATTATACACAAGAAAATCTACTGCATCGACTCTTTTTTATTGAAGTCGATTTTCTTGTACCCAGGGAACCCAGGTTCCCTAGGTCGCTATCGCTGTGACCCTCCTACGGACATAAGGGGCGTACCCCTTAAAAACCCCTTTGTTAAGGAAATTATCTACTGCCTTCTATCCGGTAATTTCCTTAACAATAAAAAAACAGTCCCTAGCCAATTTGCAGGGACTGTTTTTATGGAATTATTAATAGTTAGTTAATCCACCAATACCACCGGTTTGACCGGAAATATGACTCGTTATGCCACCAACTTGGCTTCCCTGACCGGACATTCCTGCCATCTGGCTGAAGCCTTGGGCAGTCATACCCGTGGTATGACCCATTCCTTGGGCTAACATGCTACCCGTCTGAGCCAACTGGGTGGTCAAGTCTCTTTGGGCCATGGCCACTTCCTGGGGGCTAGCCTGCTGGGGTTGATACCAACCTCGTTGATGCATAGTTTCAAAAATCTGATACTGATGGTTTAGCGTATTGTTTAGGGCGTTTTGACATTCATGACGTATTGCCGGGTTACTACTTTCTAAAACCATTTTGGTCAAAGACGTCGCCGAGTGTTTATGCTGATCCAAAATTAGCTGCATTATATCCCGTTCACTTAGATTTCCCTGTATGTGCATGTGGTTACCTCCTTATTGTAAATTTATCCCCAAGAGTTGGGCAATTTTAGCCTCCTGCATTTCGTCTTCCCGCACCAATTTATCACAGAAGCTTCTTAAATTAGGATCCGAAATAATTTGGGTACAGGATCGTACGAAATTAGTATTGGAATGACCGGACTTTAGGTATTCCCCCAAAAAAAGCAGTTCAGGGGTGGTAATTTGATTGATCATAATAACACCTCCCTTCTTACCGTATTATTATGTGCCGGAGAAGGGAGGCTTATTCTTTAATTTCCATTTCTTGATTACTAACTAAGATTTTTTCTAATGAGTTAAATGGAAAGGAACACTACTTACTACAATATCTTTCCTTAACAATAAGGCTGTTTTAAGCAATAAGCCAGTTTGATTATGGAGGAAATAGTGCCACCATTTACGAGGCACAAATTCCGGCACTAACACAGTAATCAATTCGTCTTTTTTAACACTTTCCTCCATCCCGTCAATATACTCTAAAAGCGGCGCTAGGATTGATCGATATGGGGAAGGTAAAATTACCAATTCTACATCTGGTTCGTATTGCTGCCACTTTTTTTTCAGCTTTTCGGCAGCTTCCTCGTCTGTGCTCACGTAAATGCCAATGACATTTGAGCTCAAAGATTTAGCATATTGAATGGTGTTGACCACAGCTTTAGTAACACTGGCCAGCGGTACCAAGATGGTATGTCGCTTAATTTCAATCAGCTTTACTCCCCCGGCTGTTGAGAGGTCATCTGCCACATCTTCATAATGTCCCTTGATAGCTCTAAAAACTAGCACCATGAGGGGAATGAGCACAATAACTATCCAGGCCCCTAAGTGAAACTTAGTGGCCCCAATGACAATGGTTACAAACCCCGTCGCTACCGCCCCTATGGCATTAATTAGTAAATTTCCCTGCCAGCCTTTTTCTTTGGTCTTTAACCAGTAGCGAACCATCCCGGTCTGGGAAAGGGTAAAGGATAGAAAAACACCTACTGCATATAAGGGAATTAATAAATGAGTATCACCATGAAAGATTATTACCAATAGGGCTGCCAATATGCCCAAACCGGTAATTCCATTGGAGAACACCAATTTGTCCCCCCGCATGGAAAGAAAACGGGGCAAGAAGCCGTCGGCAGCTAGCTTAGAGGCTAACAACGGGGCGCCATTATAACTAGTATTTGCCGCTAAAATTAATATTGTTGCTGTGGAGGCCTGGAGAAAATAATAGGCCCAACCCCGTCCCCCAAAAGCTTCAACTGCCACCTGAGAGAGCAGCGTCTCTCCTTTAACCGGAACCACCCCATACAACTGGGCAACTAAACTAGCCCCGCCAAAGAGGAAAACGGCCAGTACGCCCAAAGCTAATAGAACTATTATCGCATTATGAGCTTTTGGTTCTTTAAAAGCCGGGACTCCATTACTCACCGCCTCCACCCCAGTTATGGCGGTACAACCGCCGGAAAAGGCTCGAAAGATAGCAAATAGACCAAAACCAGTTTGGATGGGCAAGTGGGCTGCTGGCATTTCTGGAGGAGCTCCGTAGACAAAATATCGCCACAAACCCACACTGATCAATAAAGCCATGCTTATGATAAAAAGGTAAGGTGGATAAGCCAATATCGTAGAAGATTCACTAATACCCCTAAGGTTAATTACAGTTAGTAAAAAAATAAAAAACACCGCAATTTCCACAGTATAAGGCAGTAGCTGAGGCACTGCTGAAGTTATTGCCGCAGTACCGGAGGAAATACTTACTGATACCGTTAAGAGGTAATCAATCAACAGAGATGCTCCGGCAACCAGCCCATAATTTACCCCCAAGTTTTCTTTGGCCACCACATAGGAGCCTCCACCATTTTGGTACACCCTGATTACATGACGGTAAGACAATATTACAATAATTAAAAGTCCGACGATTGCTATACTGATCGGTAAAAGCCAGGTCATGGCCACAGCTCCGAACAAAGCAAGTACCAAGGTAATCTCTTCACTAGCATAGGCGACTGAGGATAATGCATCCGATGCAAATATAGCCAAAGCTTTGCTTTTGGACATAGTCTCATGGGTTAGTTGACTTGATTGTAGCGGACTTCCCACCAAAAAGCGTTTGATAAAGCGGAACACGAATTTTCCCTCCCTAAAAAACAAATCTCAGGTTTAGTCCTGAGACGCTTTAATACCAAGGCACATCGAAAAACCAGCCACTTGATTAGCCTCCCTTCAACGCTTACGAGGTTAGCTGTCGGATTCGGGTCGAAGAGTAACCCTACCCAGGGATACTTTTCCCTAGGATTCACCCCTATGAGCACCAGAGAGGACAGTATACCTATAGTATGCTTTATGCCAGCACACTTATGCACCTGACCTTAACGGAAACCCACTTTGGTTCCCCCGCTTCATACGAATTAAGCGTTCCTTATTAAATTGTTCCCTTGCTAAATTATCCATAACTAAATTGCAACATGAAACTATCATACTCCTGTTACTAGTTTTGTGCAAAAGCTAAACTTTGCCAAATATATTACTAGTAATTCCCCTACACCTTCCGCCCTCCCTTATCCCTTTCAGGCTCTCTGTAAATGCTATTCTCTAGCTCATGCTTCCTCCTGCGGCAATTCTACCCTATCCCTCTGGAAATGAATACCTAATGGGGATTTTTGGCACACTATTGAACAGAATAACCATAGCATCACCCGTTAACAATAAAAAACCACATTCGGGGAATAAGAATGAAAAATAGAATTAATTCTAATAGCTGGTTATACACCCAAAGCCCTGTGGAAGCACAACTAAAAACACCTTGGCTAACCATAGGCTTAATTTTTCTGGTTCACCAATTCGTAGTGCTAAGTTCCAGTTTTTTTGGACAAAGCCTGCTGGCCGGTAGAAAAAGCCATTTGGATCCGGTAGAAGTAATCCTCAAAGGTATGACCCGTTGGGACGGTGGGTGGTTTTTACGCATTGCCCAAGAAGGTTATACTCTTAAATCTGCAGCTTTCTTTCCTTTGTATCCATTTTTAATTAAAACGTTACAAGGGATTGGGCTTAGTTCCGAGGCAGCTGCTTTACTAATATCTAATACCTCTTTTTTATTTTTAATGATAGTATTCTATCATTTGGTAACTTTAGAATATCCAGAAAGTGTTGCGGTACGCTCACTTTGGTATTTAGCTATGTTTCCTACTGCATTTTATTTTTCGGTAATGTATACTGAGTCCTTGTATTTATTCCTAGTTATGTTAACCCTTTATCTAGGAAGGACCAAACGGTGGATTCTGGCTTCCTTGTGTGGAATGTTGGCTAGCCTGTCCCGTAGCTTAGGGGTTTTTCTGCTGATTCCTTTACTTTATGAATATTGGAGTCAAGAATACCCAACTTATAGTAGCTCCACCCTGCTGAGGAAACTCAAATTGTTCTGGCTAGCTCTGGTTCCGGTCGGTCTAGGTATTTATATGCTTTATCTCTGGCAGGTTTTTGGTAACCCTCTAGCTTTTATGGCCGCCCAAAAACTTTGGCGGCGGGGCTTTGACTTTCCTTGGCATAGCCTTTATCTGGCTGCTATAAATCCTTCCTCTGGAAATAATTTGTGGAATCTGCTTTTTACCCTTTTTGCTTTGATATTTCTAGTGTTGGCAGTTAAACAACTTAGACCGACTTATACCCTGTATATGTCCTTTGGCCTACTTGTACCTTTATTTTCTCCTTCTGCCCTTTCGCCCTTGTTGAGTTTACCCCGTTTTGTACTAGTGCTGTTTCCTATCTATCTGCTCATGGCCCTGAACATTAAACGGGAACAGGTGCATTGGGCTATACTTTGTAGTTCTACCGCTTTAATGATCTTTCTACATATGTTTTTCGCCAACTCACGCTGGGTTGCCTAACAAGCCCAACACAGCCATTCCCGAAAGGAGCAGGTTATGCTAAGTATTATTATTCCTACCTTCAACGAACAAAGTAACGTATTTGCAATTACTAACGGAATCTGTCAAGCCATGGAGGGAGAAGATTTTGAGCTAATCTTTGTGGACGATAGTACCGATGAAACCCCAGAGTTCCTAGGGCAAATTAACCGGAAAAATCCCCGGGTCAGTTATATCCATCGTACCGGAGTAAGGGGCCTGGCCACTGCAGTCACTACCGGTTTTCGAATGGCGAAAGGCAATACTATAACAGTTATGGATGCTGATTTACAGCATCCGCCCGAGATGCTTCCCCACCTGCTTGCTAAAATTAAAGTCGGTCATGATTTAGTTATCCCCAGTCGCTTTATCCCCGGTGGTGACGACGGGGGTTTAAGTCTTTTCCGAAAAATCATCTCTCGAACAGCCCGAGGCTTAGCCTGGCTAGCTCTAAAAAAGTCACGAGCTACAACTGATCCCATGAGTGGATTTTTTATGTTTAGAAAGCATATTCTTGACGGTGCGGAATTAAACCCAGTGGGTTGGAAAATCCTCTTAGAGGTATTGGCCAAGGGTAACTTCCACAATGTAGCCGAAATACCTTATCGTTTTCAACCTAGAGCTGGTGACCAGTCGAAAATGAGTTTAATGGAACAGAAGAACTATCTCCATCATCTATTCCGCTTGGTCACTCAAAGCCCAGAGGATAGCCGTTTTTGGAAGTTTTGTCTGGTAGGTTTCAGCGGGGTGGTGGTAAACCTATCCATTTACACCTGCTTAGTGATAGTTTTACGAGCCAACGTGGTGCTTTCAGGTGTACTTTCAGCATTTATTGCCATGTTCTCTAACTTTATCTTAAATGACCGATTTACTTGGAAAAATAATAGTTGCCAACCTATATGGGTGAGACTGTCTAAATTCTATGTTTACTGTAGCATTGGCATTTTCATTAATTCCTCTGTCCTAACCATTTTGTATGGTTATGCCCACCTTAACTATCTGCTAGCCAACCTACTAGGTATAACTACTGCAACGGCATGGAATTTTACTGCTAACCAAAGATGGACCTGGGGTCGGCCGGAGGATGACTTAGTCCCTGATGACTTGGGTTAGTTGGACGTCTGTATTAGTAGGATGCAAGCCTTGTGTCCGGTCGAATACCTATCCTGGTTAAGTAATATGCATGCCTTGTGTCCGGTCGAATACCTATCCTGGTTTGAAGCTCTTAGCTCCATGCCTAGTAGCTGTAAGCTTGGTAGGCTAATAAAAGCACCCAAACCTGGACAATACGGCGTCCATGCCTAGTTGTCCAGGCGGCCACCGTCCTTGGTGGCCGGGGTGCTTTTATTGCCTACCTTCACTAACAGCTACACGGCAATCCGCCATGAGCATCAAACTCAGGATAGGCATTCGACCTGGGCTAGGCGTTGTAGCCAATTTAACCGGGCAGGCAGGCACAATCTCCGTAGCTTAGGCGTGTGCTTGACTTCTCAGCCTGAGGCTGGTCATTGGGTCTGAAAGTAGACCAATAAGCATTACCAGGTCGGATACCAATCCCGGTTGGGAGCTCATGGTGGAGTACCGTGTAGCTCTTAGCGCAGGTGGGCAATAAAAATGACCTTGCCGCCACGGACGGCGGCAACCTGGACACCTAGGCAGGACGCCGTATTGTCCAGGTTGGTCTATTTTATTAGACCACCGGTGCTTAGAGCTACTAGGTATCGGAACTAAGAGCTCACAACCAGGTTACGCATTTTGAGCATGCATAAAGTGGAAATTAATATTTATTAATCGGTAGGCTAACTAAAAAATAGCTGGCTTTCCAAGCTCCGATCTGATACGATAAGCTCAGCACTTATTTGGC
>JBAQLS010000019.1:0-37212 GCA_049302075.1 Carboxydocellales bacterium
CAAGAATAACCAAAACGAGATTAAAATAACATTAAGGGATGTAGACAAGCACTGGGCTAAGAAGAACGTCTGGAAGCTAAATATGGAGGGGGTAATCAAGGGCTATGAGGATGGCTCCTTTCAACCTGAAAAAAGCGTGAGCAAGGCTGAATCGGTAGTTATGGCAGTTCGTCTTCTAGGTCTGGAAGCGGAAGCCAATACTAAAATAAATGCTCAATTGCCCTTTAAGGATGCCGCCGCAATACCAGCGTGGGCAGTAGGATATATCGCGATGGCTCTAGAGAAAGGAATAATTGATCAGGGCAATGACTATTTCCAGCCTGATAAGGCTGCGACCCGGATGGATGCTACCACCATTCTGGTGCGCTCACTAGGTAAACCGGTGAACAGTCAAGTATCAGAAGCCCAGCTCAAATTTACTGATGTCCGGACAATAAGTACTGATGCCCAGAATTACATAGCCATGGCGGTGCTTAATAACTTAATTAAAGGGTATGAAGATGGGTCCTTCCGACCGGCTGGTTCGGTAACCAGGGCGGAATTAGCCACTATTTTTGACAGGGCTCAGGAAAGAAATGAACTGGGAATTAATAAATTTAGGTTAAAAGGCACCCTGACGGCAGTTTCTGCCAGCGAATCCATAGTTAGTGTTAACACCGGTGTTTACGATGCAGTCTACGATGCCGTCTACAGTGGTTCCAAAAACTATAAAGTAATCTCCGGTGCGGCAATTTATCGCAACGATCAGGCGGTTGAGTTAGTCAGCTTGAAACCTCAAGATAATGTTGAGCTATTGCTAAACAAGGTTGGTGACATAGTCTTTATAGATGCCAAGGAGCCTGCCCAAGCTGAAGAACAAAACCTGCTTAAAGGATTTGTTACCCAAGTGGAGGCTGTTAACAAGACTCTAAAGGTACTACTCTCCGGTGTGCTGGAAGTTCGGTATGCGGTGGCGGGAGATGCCGTTATTATGCGAGAGGGCAAGACCGCTGCTTTTAGTGCTATTCAAGTGCATGACCGGGTAGAAATGGTGCAAAACCCCCAGGGGTTGATAGCTAAGATTAAGGCCGTACCCGTGACTAAAAAATCTGGAGTTGTAATTAGCTTTGTTAAAAATATCAAATATGAGCTCAAAGGCAAGGGTGCTAAAATCAAATTAGAGCAAAAGGTGGAGAACAGAAAATTAAAGTATAAGGTGGAACTAATAAAACTGGGATGAACAAAATAGTCATTTTTACCTTCGACCCCTTATCTTTAGGATAAGGGGTTTATCATTTATGGGTCAACGAAGATAGTTTTCTTATGTTCTATGTCGCACTTATCCTTCATATTTTTTAGCTAGCAGTGAAAAGGAGGAGAAGTGTGGACATGAGACAAGGTTTGATTAAAGTTCGGATAGTGGATGTACAGCAAGGTGTAAATGGAGAACAAGGAAGGAATGTACCGAAGACTGTATCTGTAGGCCAGGTTATGGTCAGCAGGCAGAGAAATTCTGGTATTGGCTGGCTTTTGGCTAGGATAGTTCTAGTTGTAGGGTTTATCGTGAGTTTAGTAGGCGGCCTGGTTGGCTACTCTGCAGCTCAAGCGGTAGAAAATCCTCAGGGGATGGAAAGGCAGTTGGAATCGCAGTCGGTGGTTAACCCAAAACTTTGGCTAGATGTAGACCAAAACTCCCAAATAGTTAGGGCAATGAGCGGGAATAAGCCGATTAGAGTGATGATAGCTTCTACCGGGAGACCTGCTACCCCTACTCCTGACGGAACTTTTAAAATCCAAAACCGCGGGACTTTCTTTAAGATAGATTTTGCCTCCGCCAAGTTTTTTACCAGCTTTCTAGGGTGGGGAAAGTATATGTTTCATTCCATTATCTTTGATAAGAAAGGCCAAAAAATTCAGCCTATCGCTGCGGAACGGCTAGGTTTCAAGGCTTCCCATGGTTGTATCCGGCTGCCTATTCATGACGCTTATTGGATATACCAAAACATTCCCCAAGGTACCAAGGTAGTAATTCACTCACAACCGGCTCCACCCAAGCAAAAGGTAAGCCAAGGCAAAAAGCTGCCGGCCTTTAGCCTTGAACTAGCGGGAAAAAGGGTAAGCTTTAGTAAAAACCCCCGTTGGGTGGATGGTATCCTAATGGCACCTGTCCAGGATTTATCCCGCTGGATTCAGGCTAAGTCGGATTGGAACGAAAAGGATAAGCAGGTTACCATAGTTAAGGACGGAATTTCTCTCCAGTTTCCGGTTAGTATTCCCCGAATGCGGGTGGCTGAAGTGAATAAAGAGCTTAAAATACCGGCATTATTAATTTATCAGACGGTGTGGATCCCCTTTGAGCCAGCAGTTTCGGCCCTGGGTTATAGTACGAAATGGGAGGGGCAGGCTAACCGCTTGGTAGCATATGTGCATTCCCAAACCACTACCGCCAAAAACAAACCAGAAAGTCCCTGGAGTATGCTAATTAACGGTTATCCAGTGGAGCTTAACATAACAGCCCAGGAGGCAGAAGGTCAGCTGCTAGTACCAATTATAGCTTTTTCTCAGGCGCTAGGGGCACAGGTAAGTCAGGAGGTCTATCAACAGCAGGAAGGGGCTCTGAAGGTCACAATGCCAAGGCGGGAAGTGGTATTTTATCAAAACCGGGAGTTGTATTGGGTAAATGGGGTGGAATTCACAGCACAGACTCCCCCCAGACAGAAGGATGGTCGATTAATAATGGGTCTACAGGATTTGTCGAAGGCCTTAGGAATAGTGGCTGAAGCTAATTCTAACCAAAGCACCATTAGGATTACAACTGAAGAGTCTATCTAAATAAAAATCCTTTATCCTTTATTTAGTAGCGATATCAAAGAGCGATAGATGACATAAATAGTAGCTCCACCACCTAAAATCAGCAGGATAATTGCTAATGTCTTTTCCAATACACTTCCCCCAATTCATAGCCGTACCTATCATTTAGGCTACAGCCAATATCAGTCTGACTTTAATTAACTTTTTCCAATTAGAAGGTATTTAATACAATCTGTCGAATATATCACCAAAAATACTCGGGGAGGGGAGCCTTTGGACAGGAAAAAGGTACTAAAGGCAGCGTTACTACAATTCGATGTCCAGTTGGGCAATCCAGCGGCTAACCGCATCAAGGCAGCCAAAATGCTGACCTTAGCAGTACGCCAGGGGGCAAAACTAATTGCTCTACCCGAACTATGGACTACGGGTTATGCTCTAAACCGCTTAGCAGAATTAACAGAGGTAGAAACAGCTAATTCCAGCCTAGAGTTTTTACAACAAGTTGCCCAGCAGCAAAAGCTATGGATTTTCGCAGGTTCAATGTTAGAAAAGTCTGAGGGGGCATTTTACAACACATCATACATTATTAGGGACGATGGTGTAATTGCCGGGAAATTTCGCAAGGTTCACTTGTTTAGCTTAATGGAAGAAGAAAAATACTTTTCTGCAGGAGACGGCATTTGTATTGTGGACACTCCCTTTGGTAAAGCAGCAACAATGATCTGTTATGATTTAAGGTTTCCAGAGCTAGCCAGAAAGTTAGCAGCTCAGGGAGTGGTGCTCACAGTGGTACCGGCGGAGTGGCCGCATTCACGGCAAGAACACTGGAAAATTTTAAACCAGGCCCGAGCCATTGAAAATCAAAATTTTGTCCTAGCTGTCAACCGGGTAGGGGTGTCGGAGAATACTCACTTTTGCGGGAATTCCATGATTATTGACCCTTGGGGAAAGATTCTAGCCCAGGGTGGAGAAGAGGAAGCAGTCATTATTGCCGAACTAGATTTAAGTCAAGTGGAGCAAGTTAGGAATACAATTCCTTGTTGGCGTGATCGTCGCCCTGATGTATACAACGCTTAATTATCTAGCCGACAGGAGGATGGATGGACACCGTGATATCCTTTAACATTAGTATTCATAGCATTATCCGAAAAGAGAATCAGTTTTTGATTACCAAAAGGCCGGCCACCGCCAACTTTGGTGCTAATCTCTGGGATACACCTGGGGGAGCCCTGGAAGTCGGTGAGCAGCCGGAAGCTGGTTTGGTCCGTGAGATTAGGGAAGAAACCGGCCTAACCATTAATGTGGAAAAACCACTCACTGTATATTCTAAGTTGGTAAAGGAAAGGGAGAAGCAGATAGTTTGCTTGGTCTTTCTCTGTGAATATTTAAGTGGTGAGGTTAACTTAAGTGTGGAGCATGTAGAGTACCGCTGGGTAAACCGGGAGGAGGCGGCCCAACTACCTTTGGTGGATTATCTCCAAAGAGCATTGGTAGACTTGGACAAAATTTTCTAGTGCAAATACTCATAAATTAGGTTATAATATTTACAATCGGGAAAAAATACAGGGGAGTGGCTCAATCGGTAGAGCGGCGGTCTCCAAAACCGTAGGTTGCGGGTTCAAGTCCTGTCTCCCCTGCCAATTCGCAAGAAAATCGACTGCGTCGACTCATTTTTATTGATGTCGTTTTTTTTATAAATAGGGAACCTAGGTTCCCTATTTACGCAAACTGGGAATATGTCGGCGAAACCACTGGCCGGAGCAGAAGTGACAGGTACACAAAACTTCGTGTTCCAATCAAGGATATATACCTGTACCCGCTGTCCAGGGACTTCAGGGAGGTGCTGACCAAATGAAGCCACCTCTTGAAGTACTCCAGGAAATCGCCATGTGTTCAGATATACTTCGCTACCCTCCATAAGGAAGTGGCCCGTCTTGAACAAGAAAACCGGGAACTCCGCATACGCCTGAACCAAAACATCAACTACAGCAGCAAACCGCCGTCTTCAGATGTATTTGTCGCCAACCTGGTCACAAGGGGATCACTGTTAATGTAAGATGGATTTCTGTATGAATTTGACATAAAAATTCACCCTGCCCAAAAGTAAAAATCCATGTTGAATAGTTTAGACCTCTTTGGGAAACCTCTGCGGTCTTTATTTATTTATAAAAAATAGATAGAAGAAGGGAATACAAACCTGGTGAGCTGGAGTTGGCTCCAGACTGGATGAGGAAAAGAGATTCTGACCTCATAGCCGGCGGGGAAAAACCGCCGGTATATCTAGATTCTCCAATGAATGTAGCAGACTATGAGCTTATTGACTTGTTTAACTGACAGGATGAATTGAAGGACATAATTTCCCAGCTTGAATTCGTCAGAATGGTCGATGTCCAGAACGAAACTATTGAGCGCTATATTCGGAAGGAAAAATTGTTCCGGACTTTGAGGTACCCCTGGGTGACACACGTACCTTTAAGTATTTTAAGGAAGCAACCATCAGAAAATATGCTGCCGAATACGGCTGCAACCTTTGGGGACACCTGTTTCTAGCCCGTAAACTGTCGAAAAAGCAATTAATATGGCGAGCGAATTTTCAATAATTAAAGAGGATTATCTAAGAATCTAACGAAAAATAAATTATTACATTATTTACAATATTAGACAAAAAAATTCCTATTAGGAGGTTAACTATGTTAAAAGCTCATAGGAATATACTAATTCGGCATAATTCAACTGAACCTAGTGATATTCAGAATAGATTTCATCAAATTACCTTACAGGAGGATAAAACACCAACGGCAATAATTGATGAGGATACTAATTTTTTAGCGGTTAACCCGGAATTTGAAGAACTCTCCGGGTTTTTAAACCATGAATTGGCGGGTAGTCATTTAAGAAATTTTATCAATACAATGGATTTAGATCTAGTTGGGTCTAGCTACTATTTGTCATCGTCTGACACAAAGAAAGCCCCTGTAACCTGTACGGTTAAATTGTTTGATAAATTAGGTGAGGCTAAGGATGTAATGATGACTGTCGCGGGGGTTCCCATAACTAACCAAAGGAAAGTTTCATTCATTGATTTATCCTGCCTAAAGGACGATACCAGGGCAAAAACAGGTAAAAGAAGGTTACGAAATACCAGGGTTTATGGAGAAAAACAGTTAGAAATGAATCTTCGCCAAAACGAAAAATATAATTCGTTAATCATAGACAGTATTACGGATATAGTATCGCTATTTGAAATTACTCCCGATTTAAACTTCAGATTTTTGAAAGTTAACGACAACTTTCTAAAGACGGTAAAATTAAAAAGTGAACAGGTTATTGGAAAACTGTTACCGGAAGT
Source organism: Carboxydocellales bacterium (assembly GCA_049302075.1). Lineage (GTDB taxonomy): Bacteria > Bacillota > Carboxydocellales > JAJZTU01 > JBAQLS01. The sequence continues at coordinate 6,140 of JBAQLS010000019.1, forward strand.
ACTCCCGAACAGGGTCACAGAATTAATTAACAACTATTTAACGGCAATTCGTTTAGGGAAGCCAATCTCTTATGAGGAAGTCAATGAAAATGGAACTTTTCAAACTACCGTTAATCCGGTGTTTAATTCTCGGGGGAAATGTACTCATGTCATTGTTTCTGCCCAAAATGTGTCGGCAAAAAAACAAGCCGATGAAATTATAATTTTTCAAGCCAGTCTTTTAGAACAAGTACGTTCAGTGATAGTTGCTACAGATATAGCGGGAAATATTATTTATTGGAACAAGTTTGCCGAAACTTTTTATCAATGGAAAGCAAATGAGGTATTTGGTAAGAAGCTTACTGAAGTGCATATTCCTCCGGTTAGGGAAAAAGAGGTAAAAAACAATATCGCTATTGTGCTAAAGGAAGGATATTGGGAAGGGGAAACTATTAATAAAACCAAGGATGGCCGGGAGGTTATCATGCATAATGTGCTAACCTTAATTACAGATAAGAAGGGTAAGCCTGTTGGAATCATTGGCATAAGCAATGACATAACAGAAAAAAAGGAATTGGAAAATCAAATTGCCCGTTTAGACCGGCTGAATATTATTGGGGAAATGGCTGCAGGGATTGGTCACGAAGTTAGAAACCCGATGACAACGATTCGAGGCTTTTTGCAGCTATTAACGGAAAAAGAGGATAATCATCAAAAACGAGCATATTTTAACATGATGATTAAAGAGATTGACCGTGCAAATTCAATAATAACTGAGTATCTCTCCTTGGCAAAAAATAAGATGATTCACCCAAAATTACAGAATCTTAATACCATAATTACCAATCTAATACCTCTATTAAAGGCCGATGCTGCGATCTTAGACAAGCATATCCTTGATGAGCTTGACGAAATCCCAGATTTATATCTGGATGAACGAGAGATTATCCAGTTAATTCTTAACTTAGTTCGTAATGGGCTTGAGGCTATGCCTTTAAGTGGGCGGGTGATTATAAGGACATTCCAGACTGAGGAGAATGTTGTGTTAGCAGTTCAAGACGAAGGAGAAGGGATTGCCCCAGAAGTGCTGGAAAAGCTAGGGACACCATTTGTAACTACCAAGGAACAGGGAACTGGCTTAGGCTTGGCGGTATGCTACAGTATTGCCGCACGACAAAAAGCCAAAATTGAAGTGCAGACAAGTTCAGATGGAACAACCTTTTTCGTTAAATTTCGTCAAACTGATTTAAACGGGTAATCAAAAGTGGATTAAATAAAGTATAATTAGCACAATAAGTATATACTACATACAAAATGGTATATAATTTATTTATTCTCAAGAAAAAATCATTTTAATAAGAAAATTAGGTTTATTAGTAGTATTCTTGTATAATAAAGAACTGATGAGTGTATGGTCAAAGATATAGTAGAGGTTACAGAAGGAGCTTAAAAAATGAGCCAAGGATTTAAACAATTCCAACTGAAGGAATTCTTAATTAAGGGTTTAGCAGATTTGCGTATTTCTGACCCCACCCCCATTCAAATCCAGGCCATACCGGCGATTCTGCAGGGTAAAGATGTGATTGGTCAGTCTCATACCGGAACAGGTAAAACCTTAGCCTATGTTTTGCCAGTGCTCCAACAGATTGATGTGTTCAAACCGTCGCTACAGGCCATGATTTTAGCCCCTACTAGAGAATTAACCCGCCAAATTGCAGAGGTTATAACCAAATTAGCCGGAGAATCAGGACTGGAATTATTGTTAATTCAAGGTGGAGAAGATATTAACCGTCAGATCCAAAGGCTAAAACGCAGCCCCCAAATAATTGTCGGAACACCTGGGAGAGTGCTGGATTTAATTAATCGGGAAAAGCTAATTACCCACCCAGCCAGATTCCTGATAATCGATGAAGCTGATATGATGTTAGATATGGGTTTTCGAGAAGATATTGAAAAGATTTTACAAAAGTTAAAAAGGGCTATTCAAATTATGATTTTTTCGGCGACACTTCCCGAAAAAGTTACTGGCTTGGCTAAATCGATTATGAAAAAACCCTTGTCTATTGAGCTTAATCAAGGAGAGCGAGCGATTTCCGCGATTGAGAGCTTAGTGTTTAAAGTTCGGGCTGGGGGTAAGGAAGAAGCGCTTTTGCATTTAGTACGGGAATACAACCCTTTTTTGGGAATAGTTTTTGTGCGGAAAAAAGAGCAAGTGGAGGGTCTGGTAACGAAATTGTGCCAGGCTGGCTATAAGGCTGAAGGTTTGCAGGGGGATATGCAGCGGGGAGAGCGCAAGCAAGTTATGCGACGGTTTAGGGAGGCTAAGAGCCAGATTCTAGTGGCCACCGACCTTGCTTCCCGAGGCTTGGATATAGAAGGAATTACCCATATTTTTAACTTTGATCCCCCAATTAATGTGGATCAATACATTCACCGAATTGGCCGCACTGGGAGAGCTGGAGATACTGGAATCGCTGTTAATATAATTCTGGACTCAGAAGAAGAGAAGCTGAGATATATTGCCGGCAAGCTTAGCCAAGCATTTAAAGAAAAGGTGCTGGTAGCGGGTAGGATCGTTGATAAGCCAGCAAGCCGTAAGGAAAACATAAAAAGTGCTGATAAGCCCAAAGGGATTGCTAAAAAGAAAACTCCTGATTCTGCCGGTCGAACCAAGGATACAAGAGAATCCAGACAAGGAAAAGAGCCCTTGAAAGCTATGCAGGCAGGTGAAAAGAAAAAAAGAAATGACCAGCCGGTTGGTTTCAGCAAAAAAGATAGTAGAAAAGGCAAGCCAAAAAGGCAAGTCAGGTAAGTAGCTATTCCCAGCCTGAACTAAAATATGATATAATGGATTCAATAGCTTTCATAACAAGTTTAGTTTTCTGAAAGGAGAAGAAAATCAGATGGCTAAAGGCAAAGTAACTATCAAAGAAGAAAAAAAGAAACCTAAGGAAGACAAGAAAAAGAAAGAAAAGAAGGTATATTCTTAAGTGGTTCGGTCACACGCCGAACCCTTTTTTTGTGTTGAGAACGGGCTTAAAAGAGGGAATTAGAGTAAAGTAACAGGGTACTACTAGGATGGAGTGGGAAGCAATGGTCAACTTTATTGTTGCCAATGGAGAAATTATTAACTATGAATGGCATCGGCAGGTACTCCTGGGTGGTGAAATTATTTGTGCTGACGGGGGAGCCAATCATGCTTACCAAATGGGGATTTTACCCCAACTGGTAATCGGGGATTTAGACTCCTTAACTCCCTTAGTCAAGGACTGGTTGGTGCAAAATAAAGTGCCTATATTGGCTGCTGCCTGTACCAAGGATGAAACTGATACCATGCTGGCTATTAACTGGCTTACTGACAACCGGGTGGGATTAACAGAAATTATCATCCTCGGCGCTTTTGGCCGACGACTGGATCATACCATGGGGAACATCCAATTGTTGTTGACAGGGATTAAAAAGGAGATTAAGATAAGACTAATCAGTGAAGAACAGGCTGTCAGTTTAATTACTCCAGAATGGCCGGGGGAATTTTCGGGGCAGGGTAGCTGTATCTCCCTACTGGCTTATACACCTGAGGTTAAGGGAGTGACCACGGAAAATCTGCAATACCCCTTAGCTGGGGCAACTTTGACCAGTGATAATCCCTTAGGGATTAGTAACCGCTTAATAGCCCATCAGGCTAGAGTCACTGTGCAAGCAGGAATTTTGCTGGCGTTTGAAAACAATTAATAAACCGGGGAGTTGGTTAAACCTACTGAGAGGATACCTACAGGTATCGACCCGTTAACCTGATCTGGATAATGCCAGCGTAGGGAGTTGATGCAGATAAAAAGCTTCCCTAGGGGAAGCTTTTTTTTCATAGCCTCTCGGAACTTAGGGGATGAAAATGGCGGAAGTTACCAAAAGTAGCTGGAAATTCAGGATACAACATAAAAATATTCTCAGTAAAATAACGAGATTTAAAAATGGGCATGGCAAATAAGCGTCACAACCTTCCTTTTTAGAAACAAAAGACTGTCAAGCTGTTTGGGGGAAAATCAATGTTTTGAGATTAGGAAAGCTCTCCTTCTGATGAGCAAACCAAGCATCCAGGTGCTGGCAGATTATAATGCCATAGATGCGAACGTACCACATTTTCGTGGAGCGATGCCGCCCGGATTCCAGCTTGTAGTCGATCTTGCAGGTTGTCGTGGACATTGGGTTTCATCTCCACGCCGATAGAGCAAATAGGAATGCCATTCGGTGAAATCTGAATATCACTGCTGGTCTTTGTGTTCTTCTTACTACGGTCGTTCAGATCGATAAACGGCTCAATGTTCTGGTGAGCCATCAAGTGGTAAATGGCTTCGGCATCATGAGCAGAATCCAATAGCATTTTTTCCACCGTGCCCAAGGTAAAACGTTGCTTGAATTCAACTGCACTGACAACGAGACTGACAGAATCGTGCCTTGAAACAGGCTGCAGTCTTGGATATAATGGCAAATAGTATTGACTGTCCGCAGCAGAAATCATGTAGAGATGATAACCGTTGAAGTACTTCTCACGGGTGCTGCCGAGAGGCTATTTTCTAGTGAGGAGGCTGAACTATGCCGGTGATAAATGTTAGCTTTCAAGTTATTCCTAAAGTTTCCAATCAAGATACTTATCAGGTAGTGGATAAGGCGATTGAAGTGGTGGCTAATTCTGGGGTGAAGTATGAAGTAGGGCCAATGGAAACTACCATGGAAGGAGAATTAGACCACCTACTTGAGATAGTCAAGGCGGCCCAGCAGGCCTGCGTGGAGGCAGGAGCGGAACGGGTGATGACCATTATTAAAATTGACTATCATCCCCAAGGTGTAACCATGGAAGAGAAAATTGGGAAGTACCGGGGCAGAGCTGACTAAAATCAGGGATAAGGGACTGGGGTTGGTTGGGGGATGAAAATTAAGTTATTAATGCCAATAATTTTTCTGGGGCTTTGTGTAGTTATTTGGCAGTTAACTACTGGGGGCGGGCTGGTGTCGGCCTGGATGCTGCCTGCTCCCGGGCAGGTAGTTGCTGCCCTAATTGGTTCCTGGGAGTTGTTGGTCCTCCATACTGCCCAGACGCTATGGGAGGCTGTGGCGGGTTTTGGGTTGGCAATTATTCTGGCCATGCTGCTAGCGGTGCTGATGATTTTATGGCCTAGAGTTAAGGAGGGGCTTTTTCCCATCTTAGTAATCTCCCAAACAATACCCATAATTGCCATTTATCCCTTGTTGATTGTCTGGTTTGGTTATGGCATTACACCAAAAATTCTAGTAGTAGCTTTGGTGTGTTTTTTTCCGATTGTGGTAAATTTAATGGATGGTTATGAAGGGGCTGATCAAGATTTAGCCCAGTGGATGCAGGTAATGGGTGCTTCTAAATGGCAAGTGCTGTGGAAGCTTCGCATGCCCGCTGCTTTACCTAATTTTTTTTCCGGTCTGAAAGTGGCTGCTACCTATAGTATCATGGGCGCGGTTATTGGGGAATGGATGGGAGCAAGTAAAGGTTTAGGAGTGTATATGACCAGATCAGCCAATTCCTTTATGCTGGATCGGGTGTTTGCGGCAATTTTAGTGATTACTGTCTTAAGTATTGGTTTATTCGGTTTAATTGAGGTTTTAGCCAGGCTAATGATGCCCTGGCATTATAAAAAGTTAGGGGAGGAAATGGAATAATGTTTAAGAAAAAGATAATTAAGAAAATTATAGTTTTGGGATTGATGATAGCCCTGCTGGCTTTAGGCCTGCTGGGCTGTGGAGACGAAGCAAAGGTCACCAAGCAAGTAAAGGAAGAACCCAAGCCGGTTAAGAAGTTAACTGTATTATTAGATTGGGTGCCTAACACCAACCATACCGGACTTTATGTAGCCAAGGATCAAGGATTTTTTCAAAAGGAAGGTTTAGAAGTTGAAATTGTTCAACCGTCTCAAGGTAGTGCTGCCCAGTTGGTGGCTAGTGGGCAGGCTCAGTTCGGAATTAGTTACCAAGAAGAGGTTACCTTAGCCAGGCTGCAAAAGGTACCGATTGTCTCTATTGCAGCGGTCATCCAACACAACACCTCCTCTTTTGCTTCCAAAAAGCAGATGAACATAACCCGTCCCAAAGATTTTGAAGGTAAACGTTACGGTGGATTTGGTTCTCCGGTGGAAGAGGCAGTCTTAATGGGTATAATGAGCAGGGACGGCGGCGATGTTAAAAAAGTCCAGATGATTAACATGGGCAGTGCTGACTTTTTTGCGAGTATTGATAAAAATGTGGATTTTAGCTGGATTTATCAGGGTTGGACGGGTATTGAGGCTAAACTAAAGGGTATTGAACTGAATCAGGTGGTGCTCAAGGATTTTGAGCCGGCCTTGGATTATTACACTCCGGTAATTGTCACTAATGAGCAAATGATTGCCCAGCAGCCAGAAGTGGTTAAAGCCTTTATGCGGGCGGTATCCCAAGGCTATCAATTCAGTATGAAGAACCCAGAGCAAGCTGCCCAAAGCTTAGTCAAAAACGCCCCGGAAACCAATGCTCAACTAGCTGTGGCTAGTCAGCAGTGGCTGGCGGATAAATACCAAGCGGAAGCACCTCGTTGGGGTGAACAAAAACTTAACGTCTGGCAGGGTTATGCCAATTGGATGCAGAAAAACAATTTATTAACTGGTCAGTTTATGGCCGAAAAAGCGTTTACAAATGACTTTTTGCCCTAAGCAGAAAGAGGAGAAAGTAACATGGCTATCGTACAAGTAGAAAATATTAGCCAGAATTTCCGGATTAGGGGTAAAAAAGCTACGTTAGAAGTGCTCAAGCATTTATCCTTAGAAGTACAAGCAGGAGAATTTGTGAGTATTATTGGGCCTAGTGGCTGTGGCAAAAGTACTTTGTTCAGGGTGCTCAGCGGTTTGGAGACCCTAGATGAGGGCAGCATTACCATTCAGGGCGTTGAGACTGGTAACTTAAAAGGATTAATTGGCTATATGCCCCAAAAGGATATGTTAATGCCTTGGCGCCGGGTGCTAGATAATGCGGTGTTAGGTTTGGAATTAAAGGGCGTACCCCTGGCTCAGGCCAGGGCACAAGCTTTAACAATGCTGGAGGAGTTTGGACTCACCGGCTTTGCTGATTATTATCCCAATGAATTATCTGGGGGAATGCGACAGCGAGTGGCTCTACTGCGCACTATGCTGCCTGGACAAAATATCCTGTTGCTGGATGAACCCTTTGGAGCTTTGGATGCCATAACCAGGTTTAATATGCAGGCTTGGCTGTTGGAAGTATGGCAAAAACATGCACCAGCGGTGTTGTTTGTCACCCATGATATTGAAGAAGCCATCTACTTATCAGACCGGATTTATGTGTTTAGTCCCAGACCAGCCAAGGTGAGGCTGGAGGTAAAGGTGGATTTGGCTCGGCCCAGGAGTAAGCGGGTATTTTCGGAGGGTAAGTTTATTCAGCTAAAGCAACAGATTTTAGAGGTGCTGTGAATTAGAGGTTCGAAGTTAGAGGTTAGAGGTTCGAAGTTCGAGGTTAAGATGCAAGGGGATATTCGGGGTTCGCCTTAGAGTGCATGATATGACCAGGTGGAATACAAACTAAAGATAAATTATTTAGTTTGGAGGGTCTGTAATGAAAAGAATCATCATTTTGCTACTATTAATAGGAGTTACTTTATCAGGCTGTACTCTGGGTGGGAAAAAGATGCCACCGGCAACCACCGGGTTGGACGAACAGGGTGAACAAGGGGAAAATCCTCAGCCGGGAGTGGGTCAAGCAGGAGGGCCAAAATCGCAGCAAGACTATTATGTGGGCTTGCAGGCACCTGTACCCAACCTGACGGACTGGGTCAACAGGTACAAGCAGTATGAAGGTATTTTTCAGCAAAAGGCAGGCAATTACCAGGTGCTCTTAGCCAGCTGGGGAGAAATGTTTAGTAAAGGCTATGCGGTTAAGGTGGACCGGGTAAGCAAACAGGCTGGGAAATGGGTAGTAGAGGTTAGCTTATACCGGCCTTCTATCGAGGATTATTCGGGGGCAAGTACTTATGCATATGAAGTGGTGAGTATTGTAGCTGATGGTAGTCCCATTGAAGTGCTGGCCGGTACTGCGGAAAAGGGAGCTACCGGCAATAGTATTGCCGAAAATGGTACCATTACTGGGAAAAAGCCGGCTCAAGTTATCGTCATCCCTGAGGGAAAACAGCTGGCAGTAAGTAAAAACTTTGTGGTGTTTACCCCACCAGAGGGTGAAAAAATAACCAGCCCTGTAACCATCCAAGGCAAAGCCCGGGTGTTTGAAGCAACCTTCCGGATAGGCATTGAAGACGGACATAATATGCTGGCCGATCAGATGGTCATGGCTGACCAAGGGGGGCCGGGCTGGGGAAACTTCCAGGTGAAGTTACCTTTTACGCAGCCGACCAATCCTAGTGGGATGATAATTCTTTATTATCACAGCATGAAGGATGGGGAAAGGATTGAAGAGATTTTGCTGCCAGTTAAGTTTAAATAAGTAGGTTAGGTTGGAGGATGGATAATGCATAGTTTGACCAGTCGCCTAGCGCCAATATTTAAATCCGCATATTTTGCCCTGACCATAGTTCCTCTAATCTGGGTGGTTAAACTAAGCCAAAAGGCCAGCCGACGATGGATTTACTGGAACAGAACAGGCGGGTGCAAATGCTGGAGGTGGCAGGGGTATATCATTATCAAATAGTTTAAGGTACATAGGTTTGGCCTGTTCTAATGGGGACAGGTTTTTTTGTTGTCGAGGGTTTTGTTTTGATGGTACAAAGGTTATTTGCTATAATAAAAAGAATCAAGCTGGGGGAGGAGGAAATGGCCAAATGGAATTAGAAATCGCTCAAGCTTGGCAGGTGCGCCAAGCTAACTTTCCTCAGGAAATTGAATTTGATTTCCCAGCCAAAACTGGAATAATCAGTGTAACCGGTGGGGAATGTGGTTTGCAGTGCGCCCATTGTAACGGGCATTACCTCCAGAAGATGATACCTATTGCCGACTGGCGAACTAAGCTAGATCAGCATACAACCAGCTGTTTAATTTCCGGCGGGTGTGATCGACAGGGCAAGGTACCCCTTATCAAATATCTGCCCCAAATTCAAGAGCTTAAGGCTAGCAGGCGCAAAACCAATCTCCACGTAGGACTACCTGATGAACAGGAAATAGCACAATTGGTGCAGGTTGCCGATGTGATTTCCTTTGATTTTGTGGGTGATGATGCCACTATCCGGGAAGTCTATGGTTTGGATAAACGGGTAGAGGATTATGTTCGGGTTTATACTAGTTTGAGTTCCAAAGTAAAAGTGTTGCCCCATATTTGTATTGGTCTACGGGGTGGCTTAATTAGCGGGGAGTACCGGGCTATGGATTTAATACAGGAAATAGGTTGCCAGGGCTTGGTATTTATCGTGTTTGCGCCTACTCAGGGCACTCCCTATGCCCAGCACCAGCCTCCCCAGTTGGAGGAAGTTGCTCGGGTGCTCTGGACAGCCAGGTTACAGTTTCCAACTGTGCCCATTAATCTTGGCTGTATGCGACCGGGGGGCAAGTATCGGTCCCAACTGGATGAACTAGCTCTGCGCTGCGGGGTGAATAAAATAGTACAGCCTACGCCTGGTGCAGTGGCTTTAGCGGGGAAATTAGGCTTGACAATTAAACGGGGGGAGGAGTGTTGTGTGCTGTGATTAAACTATCAGCAGGTACCGCCCAAATACTAGGTTTGAAAAAACTTACCACTGATGCTCCCCCTAGTACCGCCTACTTAATGCAAGGAAATAAATGTACCCAAGACTGTGGATTTTGTCCTCAGGCCAGAACTGCCTCTTCCCGGGTAGACCTATTGTCCCGGGTGACTTGGGCTGAAGGTAAGCGAGCAGAGATTTTAACCGGACTAGGCACAGCTTTTGCTCAGGGCATACTAAAGCGGGCTTGTTTACAAGTAATTGACAGCAGGTCAGGCTTAGAACAGGTTAGGGAAACTGTGCAGGCTATTAAGCACAACTCGGATATACCCATCTGTGTTTCGACAAAAGTACACAGTCAGGAAGAACTGCTAGCTCTGGCCGAATTAGGGGTGGATAAAATTGGGCTGGCTCTAGATGCAGCTTGCGCTAGAGTGTATAAAGCCACTAAAACTGGGAGTTGGGCGGAAGCTATAGGGCAAATTCAAGAGGCAACACGGTTGCTGCCAGGTCGCATCTCCACCCACTTAATTGTGGGGCTGGGGGAAACAGAAGAGGAAATGGTTACCATGCTGCAAACCATGCAGGACTTGGGGGTAACTGCGGGCTTGTTCGCCTTTACCCCGGTAGCGGGGACCAAAATGGCTCTGGTCAAACCTCCAGATTTAGTCCAGTATCGTCGGATACAGGTTGCCCATTTGCTAATTAGAAACAACTTAATTAAGAGGGACAATTGTAGCTTTAGTGACTCGGGACAGCTCATAGACTATGGGTTGGCAAAACAGAAGCTTAAAGCTGTGTTACAGGAGGGAATGGCTTTCCAAACTAGCGGTTGTCCCGACTGTAACCGGCCTTATTATAATGAAAAACCGGGAGGAGTAATCTATAATTACCCGCGTCCCTTGGATAGGACGGAAATCCAAGCAGCTGTAGAACTGGTGCTAAATTCTTTGGTTTATAGCGAAAATGAGTCAGGTGAAATGAGGTACCCGGGATGAGTGCAGAGCAAACTGAGGGGTTGGATCAAACTGAGGGGTTAAAGCAAGCTGAGAGGTTGGAGCAAGCCGGGGATAACTGGCGCCTGGTTATTACCGAACCGGCAACAGCAGCCATGAATATGGCCATAGATGAAGCAATCATGATGTCCGTCAGCCAGGGTCAGTCTCCAGCCACCATTAGATTTTACCAATGGTCGCCTCCGGCCATTAGTTTAGGCTATTTTCAAAGCTTAACCAAAGAAGTTGATAGGCAAGCTTGTCAACAGGCTGGGGTGGATGTGGTCCGCCGCTTAACAGGAGGGCGGGCTGTGCTCCATAACCGGGAATTCACCTATAGCCTAATTGCCCCGGAAAATCAGCCGGAAGTAGCCGGAACTGTGCTCCAGTCCTACTTAGCTATTAGCAAAGGTCTACTCCAAGGTCTAGCCAAGCTAGGGGTGGAGGCGGAATTAACTTCAGGGGGTACTCCAAACCAACCTGCCAATTCGGCGGCCTGCTTTGATGCGCCCTCTAGGTATGAACTGGTTGTGGGGGGTAAGAAACTTGTGGGCAGCGCTCAGACTAGGCGCAACGGCTGTCTGCTTCAACATGGTTCTATCCCGCTGCAGTTAGATCCCGACTTACTATTTTCCGTGCTGAACTATGCCAGTGAAGAATTAAGAGCAAGGGCTAAAGTCTACTTATTAAGTAAAGCAACTGATTTGGAACAATGTTTAGCCTATCAGCCGGAATTTAGCCAATTATGTGCTGGTTTTCAGCAAGGCTTGGCAGCCGGGCTGGGAATTAACCTTGTTCGCCAACAATTATTGCTGGAAGAACTAAAATTAGCTGAACATTTAGCTGTAAATAAATATAGTACAAAGCATTGGAATGGTCGTAAATAACTAATGGAAGACTAGTAAGGATTATGTTATGATATGTTATAAACGCGATAATAGGGTATAAATGCAATAATAGGGTATAAACGCAATTATAGGGTAAAAACGCTATGATAGGTTAGAAAGCTTTAGGGAGATGAGCAAATGTTTGAAGTAGCCCAGAGAATGGAAAAATTAAGCACCGGTATATTCTCCGAAATGGAGGCCCACAAGCGAATGGTAGAAGCAGAGGGCCTGAAGGTTATAAATCTAGGAATTGGCAGCCCAGATCAACCACCAGGTGAGCATATTAAAGCAGCGCTAATTAAGGGTATTAATAAAGATGAAAATTACCGGTATCCAGTTTTTGAAGGACGGCTAGATGTCCGGGCTGCAGTGGCCCGTTGGTATTTGGGGCGTTTTGGTGTTAAACTGGATCCGGAGCAGGAGGTACTGCTGTTGATGGGCTCTCAGGACGGCCTGGCTCATTTGGCCTGGGCGTATATTAACCCAGGGGATATAGCCCTTGTACCCGACCCGGGCTATCCCATTTACAGTGCCAGCATCCTATTGGCCGGAGGTGAAATTTACCCTATGCCGCTGCTTGAGGAGCGGAGGTTTCTGCCGGATTTAGCAGCTATTCCGGAAAGTGTAGCCCGCAAAGCTAAGATGATGCTGCTGAATTACCCTAGCAACCCGGTAGCGGCAGTTGCTGATGCTGCTTTTTTTCGGGAAGCAGTAGAGTTCGGGATAAAGTATAATGTGCTAATCTGTCATGATGCCGCTTATTCGGAGCTAGCCTTCGATGGTTTTAAACCCATGAGTTTTCTAGAGGTGGAGGGGGCTAAAGACGTAGGGATAGAGTTCCATTCCTGTTCCAAAACCTTTAACATGGCCGGTTGCCGGATTGGTTTTGTAGTGGGTAAAGCCGAGGTAGTGCAAAATCTAAACAAAATTAAGTCCAATATAGATTATGGGGTATTTACCACTGTCCAAGAAGCCGCTATGGCAGCCTTGGACGGTCCCCAAGAGTTTGTATGGGAGAATGCGGATGCTTATCAAAGAAGACGGGATGTGCTAGTAGACGGTTTGGCTAAAGTAGGGTGGCCTATTCCCAAACCGAAAGGCTCAATGTTTTTGTGGGCTAAAATACCGCCTGGCTTTAGCTCCTCAATGGCCTTTAGTATTGAGCTGCTGGAAAAGGCCGGGGTGCTGGTGATACCAGGTAATGCTTTCGGGGGACAGGGGGAGGGTTATGTGCGCATTGCCCTAACCCAGACGGAGGAGCAACTCCAACAAGTGGTGGAACGGATTAGTGCTAATTTTTCATTTTAAGCCAGTGTAAAGAAAGGGTGCACACTATGCCGGAAGGAAAGACTCTACGGGAAAGTGTTTTAATTGAGACGTTGTTGCCCAAGGATACTAACCCTGCAGGCCATATTTTTGGTGGTGTGGTCATGAGTCTGATGGATAAGGCGGCGGCGGTAGCTGCCGTACGGTATGTGAAGAAAAGAGTGGTTACGGCCAGTGCTGAACATATTAACTTTGTTTCCCCCATTCAGGTAGGTGAGGTAGTTAAGGCCAGAGCTAAAATTATCTACACCGGACGAACCTCCATTGATGTGGAAGTTACGGTGGAAGTGGAAAATATCTTTGAGGAAAGTACCCGATTGGCTGCCTCCGGTATATTTGTAATGGTAGCGGTCAATGAGCAGGGCCATCCCTTGGAAATACCCCACTGGGAGCCAGATACTGAAGAGGGTAAGGCCAAATACCGGGAAGCCCAGGAACGAAGGAAAATCCGCGCCCAGAAGAGGAACGGAGCACAGTAGAAGAACGGAGCACAGTAGAAGAACGGTAACCCTTAATAGATAAGTAAACAGCAAAAAAGCACCTGCTCAAACAGCAGGTGCTTTAATGTAACCAGGTCTAGAATGACGGAATCAAGGTTAATAAAAATATTATGCTTCCGATGGCACTAAATGTTGCCCCAATAACCTTGCGCGCACTGGATTCCTTGCCACCTACCCCGAAGAAAAAGTACAGACCGGAAACGAACAATATTCCACTGAACACTAGGACATATAAGTGAAACAAATTGGACTCTATCATCCTAAATACCCTCCTTTTACCCCAACAATTAGGTGATTAAATTTTAGCAATTTTTTAACTATTTAACTACCCTCGTATCGGATCATTTTTCCGACCAGATATGACTATTAAGTACAGTAGTATTAGTATAATTACCCGGGATGGCATAGTCTGCCAGGACTATCAGGAGGGGTTTGGGGGTCATCTTTACCACCCTTATTATATTCCTAATAGTTAAGTAATAAAGCTTACCAATTATTTACCTATAACCACCCCTGCTTCGGATTGGACGGCAGCAGGCCGGCCGATATTTTCCGGGAGGTCAAGGGTGCAGTACCATTTGCTATGACGGTGTTTCACATAGTCACAACAGACCCTGCCGGTTATAATACCAGGCAGTAGTTTGCGATTTGCTTTGAACGAAAATGCCAACAGGTGGCCGAAAATACCGAATAGCAGGGTAAAAGTAGCAGCAATGTGAATGTTATTTATCCAGAAGATTAAGTTGGTTCCCGGCTGGTAAAGGTCAGTGTTTTTGAGAACTTTGACTGCGCCGGTAGCTAACAATACTATAACGTTAAGCCCGATATAGAGGTAGGCGACCCGCTGCTCGGCAAGATATTTGTCTGATTCCGGTTCCTGGCCGAAGCCCAGCATGGCCTTAATGATTTGCCAGGATTCCTGGAGGTCGCCCCGACGAGGTATTAGGTTAAATTCCTTCCGTAAAATGGATACCGTTAGGTGATAGGTTACCGCGAAAATCAAAGCAACTGCAGCAGCATAATGAAGGTTAAGGGTAATTTGGTAATTTCCAGACCAACTAAAGCCGGGAATTTTGGTAAAACCGTACCTAGCGTACATGGGCATTTGCCCAAAGCCGCTGACAAATAAAACAATTGTACTGAGAGCAATAGCCCAATGGGTGAAGCGATTGGACCAACAATGCCGCTTTACTGTTAGATTCCTGGTTAGCTTAACTGTATGCTGACTGGTTGGTTTAGCTGAGGTATGCTGTCCGGTTCGCATGTCTGGTGGATGCAGGTTGGTCATGGTTATTCTCCTCCTTTCATGGTTTTATAGGCCACCATTCCTGCAGCAAAAATACCGGCAATGGGAGCAAACAACATTTGTTTAGCCAGGCCTTCCGGGCTATCCAAAACATTCTTTGCTAAAGGTTTCATGCCCATCCGCCCATTTTTACCATCAACTTCTTGCTCCTCTAGGGCTTGATTTATGGCCGCAAAGGATACCGGTGAAACATAAAAGGTGGAGGTTCCCCCATTTTCCTTTTCCCCATATATATAGCCGTCGATGTCTTGAGCTCGTTGATGAGCTAACTGGAGCATGGCTTCTTTACTTCCGTAATGAATGGCTTTTTGGGGACAAGCCTGAACACAAGCGGGTAGTTGCCCTTTACGGATTAGGTCAACACAAAGGTCACATTTATACATTACCCCACCACCTAAATATTTTGGAGCCATTTTCATGTAAATTCCAACTCCGGCCTGACGCTGGGGGATGTGCCAGGGACAAACAGTCCGGCATTTGGCACCGCCCATACAGCCATCCTTGTCAATAATAACAGGGCCTTCCTGAGTTTTGGTTTGCATGCCAAAGGGGCACAAGTTGGCACAGGGGGGGTTATCACAATGCATACACCGTCGGGGGATGCTCACTTCGATGGATTTGCCTTTTTCCGTTACCTGGACATGTTGCACGTAAGTCCAATTGTAAGGGGTTAGACGGTTATTCAGTTGTTTTTTCTTGGACCAGTCCTCGTTGGTTCCTAAGGGGAAATTTAAAGGAATGGGTTGCTGGGGTTGAGGGAAATTGGGGGCATTTTTTTCATTGCAGGCGGAAACACATTTAGGAATGCTTATACCTTTACACCCGTCACATTTGGTTAAGTCAATCATAGTACCTACCCCAGACTGACCAGCTTCGGCAATTCGCTCCCTGGAGCCGGTGAGTACTGCTGCTCCTGCCAAGCCAGTGGCTATTCCTCGGGTTAGAAATTGGCGTCTAGTTAATTCTCTCATTTGGCATCCTCCTCAATATTTCGCTATAAATATAATTAGAAAAATATTTGTTTTTATTATAAAGGGAGACAAATTGTATAGTCAATTAATAAATTACGCTAAATACAGAAACAGCGTAAAGAATGCATAGCATATGTTGGTAATTTCGCTCTCATGCTAACTTTTTCATTTGCTGGAAGGGAAAAGCGGTTGGGAAAACGAATATCACAGGAGAAAGGTGGGTGACTGCTGTGACTTTAAGATTTATAGCTGGCAGGGCCGGAAGTGGCAAGACTCACACCTGTCTGGAAGAGATTCGTCAGCAACTTAGCCAGTCTCCGGAAGGCCCGGCGCTAATTTTACTTGTACCGGAGCAGGCTACTTTCCAGATGGAATATGCCTTGGCCACCACACCTGATTTAGGCGGGATGCTCCGGGCTCAGGTGCTCAGCTTTCGCCGGATGGGCTGGAGAGTGCTCCAGGAAACAGGAGGAGCAGCCCGGGTGCCCATCGGGGAGTTAGGCAAGCGGATGGTTTTGCGCCGGTTGCTGGACAAGCATCAGGCCCAACTTCAGGTATTTCGCCCTTCGGCGGTCCAGAGTGGTTTTGCCGATTGTCTAGCTAGAGCGATTGGCGAATTAAAGACCTATCAGATCAAACCAACCGAATTGGCTAAAGCCACCGGTTTATTTTCCGGTACCCGGCAACTGCTGGGGGACAAGCTGGCTGATTTGCGGTTACTATATCAGGAATTAGAGCATTTCCTAGCCAACAGGTACACCGACCCAGATGATTACCTAAACCTGCTGGCTGATCGGCTGCATCTATCCCCAACCCTTCAGGATGCGGTGATTTGGGTGGATGGGTTTATTGGCTTTACTCCTCAGGAATTAGCAGTATTAAAAGGGCTGCTGAAAACAGCCCGGCAGGTAAATGTTACCTTCTGTCTGGAGGCCGCCGCACTGGGAGAAAGCCTTGCTAAGGATGAACTGTTTTATCCACCTTGGGAGTCAATGGAACAAATTAAAGGTCTAGCCACAGAGTTAGGGGTGACTATAGAGCAGCCGGTAAAACTGGGGAATCAAGGTGGAAATGCCCCCTACAGGTTCCGAAAAAATTCAACGTTAGCCCACTTGGAGCAAAACTTTTATCGTTATCCGGCCCAACCTTTTGCGGGGCAGCCGGAGGGCTTAACCCTTGCCGCCGGAGCGAACCCCCGGGCAGAGGTGGAGGCAGTAGCTCGGGAAATTATTCGCCTGTGCCGTGATGAGGGCCTGCGTTGGCGAGAGATTGCCATAATCCAAAGAGATTTGGAGAACTATCAAGAATTGGCAGCTACAGTTTTTGCCGATTATGGGATACCCGTGTTTATTGATAGTAAAAGGTCGGTAATGCATCACCCCTTAATTGAGTTAATCCGTTCTGCTTTAGAAACAGTCCAACGAGACTGGGCCTATGAACCGGTTTTTCGTTACCTTAAAAGTGATTTGGCCAAGGTGTCCAGAGCTAAGGTGGATATACTGGAAAATTACATTTTAGCCCACGGTATTCGGGGGAAAAGCTGGGCAGGAGAGGCGGACTGGACTTACCGTCGACGGTATACCCTAGGTGAGGATACGGACATTAGCGAGCAAGAAGCCGGTAAATTAGCGCTAATCAATAAAGCCCGTCGCCGGGCTGCTGGAGATTTGCTGAAATTTACGGAAGTGGTCAAGGGGGCTAAGACTGCCGGTGAATTTACTACAGCACTCTGCCAATTACTCGAGGATATGAAAGTTGCCCGTAAACTGGAGCGCTGGAGCAGGACAGCTGAAAAGGCGGGAAAGCTGGAGAAAGCTAGGGAGCATATCCAACTTTGGGGCAAGGTTATGGAGCTTTTCGACGAAGTGGTGGAGGCTCTGGGGGATGAGCAACTAAGCTTAGAAAGCTACCAAGGGGTGCTGGATGCGGGCTTGGAAAGTTTGCGTCTCGGCTTGATTCCACCGGGCTTGGATCAGGTTATAATGGGTTCATTGGACCGTTCCAGGAATCCTTCCCATGTTCGGGCGGTCTTTTTACTAGGGGCCAGTGATGGAGTATTGCCTGCCCGCCCTAGTTCGGACGGGATTTTTAGTGATCAGGAACGGGAACTACTGGAAGCAGCAGGAGTGAAACTGGCTGCCGGTGGTAGAAGGCGGGTTTTTGACGAACAATTTTTGGTCTATACCGCCCTGACCAGAGCAGGGGAGCAATTGTGGGTGAGTTACCCCTTAACAGACACGGAGGGACGGGCAATCGCTCCTTCTCAGATAATCTTCAGAATTAAAGAGTTAATTCCCCAGATGGAGGAAAGAGTCTGCCTCTTAGAGCCAGTAAGGGAAGCAGGGGCAATTGGAGTTGGAACAATAGCTGATGGCACTAAATCTGATGGCGCTATAGCTGAAGCCGCTATTGCTGATGGAACAATAGTTGATGGCGCTATAGCTAATGGCGGAGTTGGGGCAATAGAAGCTAGGGGTATAGGTGATAGGGAGTTTATTGTCCAACCCAACCTCACCTTAGCCTACCTAATTTCCCGTCTGCGGGAGTTAAAAGCCGGGCGAAACATCCATCCTGTATGGTTTGCGGTCTACAACTGGTTTATGCTGGATGATGAGCGAAAAGAGTACGCCCATAAATTACTGGGAGGGCTGTTCTGCTTAAACCGGGAGAATAATCTCTCGCTTGCCAACAGTAGGAGTATATATGGTCACACCCTAAGGTCAGGAGTTTCTAGGCTGGAAAAGTTTCGTTCCTGCCCCTTTGCCCATTTTGCCTATTATGGCCTGGGGCTTAGGGAGCGGGCAATGTTTAAGTTAGCAGCACCGGATATGGGGGAATTTTTCCATGCTGCCCTCAAAGGCTTTGCCCAGCGTCTACAGGAAGAGTGCTTAGATTGGGGACAGCTCAGTCGGGAAGAGTGTCTGCGCATCTGTGGTGAAGTGGTCGATGGTCTAGTTCCTCAACTACAAAGCGAAATTCTGCTGAGTACCAAACGGCTGCGCTACCTAACTCGGAAGTTGAAGCAAATTGTGCAAAGGGCAGTTTTAGTGCTGGCTGAACATGCCCGCCGGAGCAACTTCCGCCCAGTGGGCTTGGAATTAGCTTTTGGTGGGGAGGAGGGGCTTCCTCCAGTTAGGCTGAAACTAGCCGATGGTACTGACTTGGAGCTAACCGGGCGAATCGACCGGGTGGATATGGCGGTGAGTTCGGCTGGAAAAACCTATCTGCGGGTGATTGACTATAAATCCGGAGAAACCAAAATCAGCTTGCCGGAAATTTACCATGGTATAAGGTTACAGTTGTTAACCTACCTGCATGTTGTGCTTACCTACTCCAAGCTGCTCACTGGGCGGGAAGGCTTGCCGGGAGGGATTTTCTATTTCCTGGTTAAAGACCCGACCATCAGCCATCAAGGACCCCTGGACCGGGAACTTGTGGAGCAAGCGGTGATGAAAAAACTAAAAATGAGGGGTTTGCTGCTAGCCGAAAAAGAAGTTTTACAACTAATGGATAACCAGGTTGAAAACGGCACTTCCCCCCTTATCCCGGCCGGACTTAAAAAGGACGGCAGTTTCCGCAGTGATTCCCAGGTTGTTACCGCCCAGCAGTTTAGCCTGCTGCGTAAACATCTGGAGGGTCTATTAACCCAGACCGGTCAGGCTATTTTAGCCGGGGAGATTAACATAGTACCTTACAGAGACAAGTTGGTTACCGCTTGTAGCTACTGTGCCTATAAACCGGTCTGCCGCTTTGACCTACAATTAGGGGAAAACCGCTTTCACAGCATAGCTAAGTTGTCGGTGGAACAGATTTGGGAAACGTTAAGGGCTGAGGAGGTGGCAAAATGAGTGCAGCCAAATGGACGGAAGAGCAGCTAACGGCCATAACTACCCGCGACTGTAATTTGCTGGTAGCTGCAGCTGCTGGGGCGGGTAAAACCGCTGTCCTGGTGGAACGGATTATCCGCCGCATTACCGATGTCCAGAACCCGATAGATGTGGATCGTTTACTGGTGCTGACCTTTACTAAGGCCGCGGCAGCCGAAATGCGGGAAAGAGTAGGTAAGGCTATCGGGCAGAAGTTAAATCAGCATCCGGGCTCCAGGCATCTGCACCGCCAGTTAACCTTATTAAACCGGGCGGCCATAACCACCATTCATTCCTTTTGCCTAGAGGTGTTAAAACAATATTATTACCGCCTAAATCTAGACCCGGTATTTCGGGTGACGGATGATACTGAGGCGGCCTTACTACGGATGGAAGCTTTGGAAGAAATTCTAGAAGAAAGTTATTCCGCCGGGGAGGAAGATTTTTTAAGCTTAGTGGATGCCTACGGGGGAGACCGGGATGACACCAGGCTTCAGGAGATGGTGTTAAAGCTTTATGAGTTTGCGTCCGGTAACCCGTGGCCGGAACAATGGCTGCAAGCCATGGGGGAAGCTTACCGACCGCAGGGACAGGCCTTGGAAGAGCTAGCCTGGGGTAAAAGTGTGTTAGCATGGGTGGAACTCCGGCTGCTGGGGTTACAGAACAAACTGGAGCGAGCCCTGATACTTGCCGCCAAGCCCGCTGGTCCGGAGGTTTATATCAGCACCCTCCGGGAGGATTTAGTTTTGGTCGGAGAGCTGGTTAAGTCCACTAGTTGTTGGTCAGCGTTGGAGAAAGCCTTTACCAGGCAGCAATTTAGTAACTTAAAGCAATGTCGAGATATTAACGTTGATGATAACCTGAAAGAACGGGTTAAGAAAATCCGGGATGAAGTTAAAAAGAAAGCTACCGGGATCAAGGCAGAGCTTTTTGAACGACCCGAAGAGGAACTGCTGGCGGACTTGGAGCAGATGGCACCCTTGATTGACCAGTTAATAGGGCTGGTTAGCCGGTTTAGTAGAAGATATAGGCAACTGAAAAAGGCTAAAGGGCTGGTGGATTTTTCCGATTTGGAGCATTACTGTCTGACCATACTGTCTGCGGAGCAGGAGCAGGAGCAGGAGCAGGAGCAGGAGCAAGGGGATGGCGATGGGGATGCTGATTCCCAGTCGAACCAGATTCAGGGGAATAACCTTCCATCAGCAGTAGCTTTAGAGCTAAGGGAGCACTATGCCGAGGTGCTGGTGGATGAATACCAGGATACTAACGGAGTTCAAGAGGCTATTCTCCAGTTGGTATCCCGGCAGGGGAGCCAACTACCTAATTTATTTATGGTAGGAGATGTTAAACAAAGCATTTACCGTTTTCGGTTAGCAGAACCAGCCTTGTTTATGGCCAAATACCAAAGCTATCCCAGGGTAGCTGGAGGATCAGAGCAGGGTGTGGATTTAGCGAAAAACTTCCGCAGCCGTCAGCAAGTAGTGGACGGAGTGAATTTTATCTTTCGGCAGTTAATGACCCCCAGGGTGGGTGAACTGGTTTATGACCACAATGCCGAACTGGTTTGTGGCGCCCAATTTCCCCAAGGGTCAGCAGGCATGATCACTGGTGGCGGTGCTATAGAACTGCATATCTTAGAGAAAGCGCCGAAGGAAAACTCTGAGGACAATGCAGAGGACAATTCCGCTGAGTCAACTGAGGGCTGGGCTGCTCAGGAATCTGCTTGGGGTGAGGGGGACTCTAAGGAGGGTGACCCAGGTAGTAGTGATGCTTCGGTTGAGGCTGCTGCTAATGCGGAACAGGACAACCCGGAGGAGCTGGATGCAATCCAGCGGGAAGCTCGATTGGTGGCTGCCCGGATTCGCCAGCTGGTGCTAGGAACTGGGGAAGGACGGGGACCGGAATTTAATGTGTTAGATAAACAAACGGGAAGTTACCGCCCAGTTAGGTTCCGGGATATTGTAATTCTCATGCGGGCTACCCGAGGAACGGCCAATACCTATCTGGAAGAGTTCCGCCAGGCCGGAATACCAGGCTATGCCGACTTGGGTACTGGATATTTTGCAGCTACTGAAGTGGAGACCATGATGTCCCTGCTCAAGGTTATTGACAACCCGAGGCAGGATATTCCCTTAACAGCGGTACTACGCTCAGCGGTAGTAGGGCTGAACGGGGAGGAGCTTGCTCAAGTAAGGCTGGGTGACCTTAAAGGGGATTTTTATGCTGCTGTCTGCCAAGGGGCCAAGCTAAAATCAGCTCATGAAATGTCGGCTGGAGTAACCCCAGAGGGAGTAACCCTTGGCGAAGTTGCAGCGGAGGCTGGGTTAGCACCGGAGGGTGGGCTTGCACCGGCAGTTACTGCCAAGCTGAGGAAATTCCTGCAACATCTGGAGTGCTGGCGGACTATGGCTAGGCAGGGTTCTCTAGCAGATTTAGTCTGGCGGTTGTATACGGATACCGGCTATTATGCCTATGTTGGGGCTATGCCTGGCGGGGCTCAACGGCAGGCTAACTTAAGAGCGCTATATGACCGAGCTCGCCAATACGAGGCTACCTCTTTTCGAGGGCTTTTCCGCTTCCTGCGGTTTATCGAAAAATTTCAGCAGCAAGGCAGCGACCTGGGAACTGCCCGGGCTTTAGGGGAAAACGAGGATGTGGTGCGGATTATGAGCATCCACAAAAGTAAGGGCTTAGAGTTTCCCGTGGTGATTGTCACAGGAATGGGCAAGCAATTTAATTTAACCGATCTGAAGAAAACCACGCTTTTACATAAAGAGCTAGGCCTAGGTCTGCCCTTTGTAAATACTGAGCTTAAGCTATCTTATCCCTCCCTGGCTCAGTTAGCCATAAAAAAACGTTTGGAGTTAGAGCTTTTAGCAGAAGAAATGCGCATTCTCTATGTTGCTATGACCAGAGCCAAGGAAAAGCTGATTTTAGTGGGGTCAGTTCAAGCTGTACCCAAATGTGCAGTGCGCTGGTGTGAGCAGATTACTCATCAGCCCTGGAACCTGCCGGACCCAGATTTGGCGGAAGCCAAAACCTTCCTAGATTGGGTAGCTCCGGCGGTGGCCAGGCATCAAGATGGTCTGCAGCTGCGGCTTCTGGCCGGAATCGAAGGGACTGAGGTTTTAGCCCCAGGTCCGATTAGCCAACATCCTTCCTGTTGGCAGGTTTTTAGCTGGCAGGCTGAGGATTGTCGGGCAGCTACAGCGGAAGGTAAGGTAGGGCAAGATAGCATGTTGGGTAGAATAGCAGCCGGTCTACCCTTGGAATTGCCAGAGCAGTTAGCTGAAGAACTCCGGCTGATTGACAGTAGACTAAGCTGGAAGTATCCCTGGGCAGATGTGGTGGGTAAACCAGTAAAAGCCACAGTAACCGAGCTGAAGCGAAGTTTTTCCTCGCTTGAGGAAGAACAGGAGGATAATCCGTTGGTGTTTCCGGCCACAACCCAAGCTAAACCCCAAGCTGTACCCCAAGCTACTCCAAAGCCTAATACTCGAAGGTCCAAGCTTATCAGCAGGCCTCGTTTCCTCCAGGAAAGGGGTGGTTTGTCGCCAACGGAAAAAGGATCAGCAATGCATATGGTTATGCAGCATATTAATCTCCAGGCCGACCTTTCGATGCAGGGGATTAGGGAACAAGTAGCCCGGCTGGAATTAGCTGAACTATTAACAGCAGAACAAGCAGCTACTATTGATATAGCTGCTATTGCCAGATTTTTCACCTCTCCTCTGGGTCAGCGGATAACGGGAGATGCCACTGTCAAAAGAGAATTACCCTTTACTATCGCCCTCCCTGCGGAACAGGTGTACCCCGAGCTGCCAACGGGTGGCCAGGAGAAGATTTTGGTACAGGGAGTTATCGACGCCCTGATTGACGAAGGTGACGGTTTGGTACTAATTGACTATAAAACCGATTATGTTGGAGCCAAGGGGCTAGACCAACTAGTGGAAAATTACCGAGGCCAGTTAAATCTTTATGCTTATGCATTGGAGGCTATTTTGGGGCGGCCGGTAAAAGAAAAACACCTATACTTGTTTGCTTGTGGGACGAGTGTCAGACTTTAGCCTGATGAATGCCCGATTGTCTCCGGTCGAACACCTGTCCAGGCGGGGAGCTCTTAGCTCCATGCCTAGCGGCTCTAGGCTGGTTGGGATAATAAAATCGACCAACCTGGACAATACGGCATCCTTGCCTAGGTGTCCAGGTTCGCCGATGTCATAGGGGCGGCAAGGTCAATTTTATTGCCCATCTGCGCTAAGAGCTGCAGCGGTACTCCACCATGAGTTCCAAACCTTGGACAGGTGTCCGACCTGGGTATGACCTATAGCACCCGGAAGGCATATAAGCCTGAACATCGCCGCCTCCGGCTGGGACTGCGTGGGAGGGGGTAGGCTGTGGGGGTACATAGTGCCGATGGAAGCTATGTAAGTAGCCTGAGTCATGTCGCATATTCTTTTCCGCTACTCGTGATTATATTCCCTTGCGCCCTAATTGACAAGGGTGCGCTTCGCCGAGAGGAAAACACGCTTGCCCTTTACAATTAGGTCACTAGGGAATTCAGGTTTATTAGGCGGAAAAACATAAGTATTAAACATTTAGATTTGGCATAGTTCCCGACCCATATATAAAATAATGAGCTATACTGCGAGAGAGATAGATATTGTGCGTTTAGCGTGTCTATTCATTTGGGGTAGGATCAAGGATTTTGCGATTTTAGGTAACTGTGTAACACTTGGCATGAAGGATTCCTCCTTTGTGCGTTTATTGTAGTGGTGTACAATAAACTTCGACAAAGGATCAAGGAATCATTTAAATATTTTTACCAGTTTACATTAATATCCATCAACTGCAAGAGTCCTGTAAGGTAATTCTTTACAATTAATTTAGCCTCTACAAGATTAAACTTCTAATAAATAGAGAGAATTGAAAAATTTCCCCCTAAAGGCAGGAAAATACGGATAATTGTTGAAAAAGGGATAAAGACTGTTAAGTTACTGTAGATGGAGGATGGTTTGAAAAGACCAGCTTGGGTGATGAAAAATGGATAATCAAAATTCAGTACACGAAATCAGGGTAATCGATAATAAAACAATATCTATGGGTCAAGCTTTGCAACAATTAATTCCATTAGGTAAGTCTTTGAGTATGGCTGTAGGTTACTTTTATTTAAGTGGCTATCAGTTAACTACTGATGTGTTTAATGAAATGGCAAATAAACAAACCATCAGAATAATTATGGGTAATCGTACAGATTCCAATACGGCACTAGAGATACATGAAGGAACTCAAATTTATAACGCAAACCAGTACAAAGAAAAGAAACCTACAAACCCGGTAGAGGCGATAACTAAAGAAATTGAGTCGATTTCTGAAGATACCGATGCAGCCTATGCAGCATACCAGTTAAAGGATCTGATCGCCTATGGAAAGTTGAAAATTAAAGTATACACCGGACCATCGGATTATTTCCATGCCAAAGTTTATTTAATAGGGAGAGAAGACGAGTATGACGGATACGCCATAGTCGGATCTAGCAATTTTAGTCGCGGTGGTTTTACAGGTAATAGTGAACTAAATGTCTTAACTAAGGATTCTTACCCTAATTTACTAAAATGGTTTGATGAGCTATGGAATTCAAGTGAAGTTGAAAATTTCGATATAAAACTAATCGAATTAATAGAAAACCAGATCATAAAACCGTCCAACTATGTATCTCCTATAAAAGAGCCATTAATTTCTGATTTAGGTGAGATTCGAATACCCGCTTATATTGAAGTTCGTGACTATCAAAAAGAAGCTATCATTACTTGGTTTAAATCCCAAGGCAGGGGTATTCTCGAGATGGCAACTGGAACAGGAAAAACAATTACGGCTTTAACTACAGCTAGTAAACTTTTTCAACAGTTTAACAACTTAGCGATTATAATAGTATGTCCATACAAGCATTTGGTGACTCAGTGGGAGAAGGAATGTAAGAAGTTCAATCTTAATCCTATACTTGGGTACGAATCACGCTTATTATGGGAAGAAGATTTAAACTCTAAAATCACCAGTTTCAATATTGGGGCCATTAACTGTTTCAGTCTGATAACAACCAATACTACTTTTGCCTCGGAGTCAATGCAGGAATCTCTGAAGAAGATCAAAGGAAATTCCATTCTAATTGCCGATGAAGCTCATCACTTGGGTGCAGAACACCTTAGAACGATCCTTCCTGAAAATATGGAGTTTCGACTTGGACTTTCAGCTACTCCGGATCGTTGGTATGATGAAGAAGGAAGTGTAGCCCTTAAAAGTTATTTTGAAAACGGTGTAATCTTTAAATATGGCTTGAAGGAAGCCATAGGAACGCATCTTACACAATACTACTACCATCCGCACCTAATCTTGTTAAATGATGACGAAAGTGAGTACTACATCGAACTATCTAAAAAAATTGCCAAGTGTTTTCCAAAAGGCGAGGACTATGAATTATCGCAAAATAGTTATTTACAGAACCTGCTAATAAAGAGGGCTAGACTCCTAAGCGGTGCCTTAAATAAACTGGCAAAAATAAGAGAACTAATGGACAAACAGAGGGATTCCAAGTTTAATATATTTTACTGTGGTGATGCCAAAGTAGAGGGCGAGAGGCAAATTGAGCAGGTTATCCGTATTTTGGGTAGTGACTTGGGGATGAAAGTCCATTCCTTTACATCTGAAGAAAATGAGCAACAGCGTAAAGATTTGTTAAAACGGTTTGATTCGGGCGAATTGCAGGGATTAGTGGCTATCAGGTGTTTGGATGAGGGTGTTGATGTGCCGGCAACTCAAAACGCATATATTTTGGCAAGTAGTACTAATCCACGAGAGTTTATTCAAAGGCGTGGAAGGATTTTAAGAAAATTTCCTGGTAAACAGTTTTCATATATACATGACTTCATAGTGATTCCAAGGGATATTACGGAGATATCTAAGTTGGAAACGGAAATTTTTAATATTGAGAGAAAGATGATGGCTCGTGAACTTCGCCGGTTTAAGGAATTTGCCGATTTGGCGGTTAACGGACCCCAGGCTAGAACTATTATCCTCGAAATAGCCGAGCAATACAACTTGTTAGATTTATAGTGGAGGGTGAAATAATGAACGACAACTTGGTTAAGGATCCTAAAGAATATTTGGAAAAGACTTCGCCGGACGTTCAATTATTAATTAAGAAAGTAATTGACGTGGAACATGCCAAGCTGCATATGAAAAACGCAACTGGTGTGAAAGATGAAATCATTCAAATTGTTCGGGAGGTAATCAGATGATTTTGGAGTACCTAAAAGTGGAGAACTTCAGGCAGTATTTCGGAAATCGGACTATCTATTTTTCTAAGTCTAAAGACAAAAATGTAACTGTGATTCATGGTGAAAACGGGTCAGGAAAAACTGCCTTTCTTAATACTTTTAATTGGTGCTTTTATGGTAAAGTTAATCTACCCAATCCAGAGGTTATTATTAATGAACGGGCAGAGGCAGAGGCACAGGAGGGTAAAGACCTGCAGGCTTCTGTAGAAGTAAGGTTTCGTGATAACAACAGAGACTATACCATATTGCGAACTATACTTGGTAAAAAAAGCAATGGTAAATTTAACAAGAATAGTGATAACCTTCATGTTAGTTACATAGATGAAAAAGGTAAAACGGAGATTCCTAAGAATGCGCAGGATACCATAGATCAAATTATGCCGGAAAGTATGAAATCATACTTTTTCTTCGACGGGGAAAGTATTGATAACCTATCCAAGAAGGAAGGATCTAAAGAGATTAAAAAAGCAATAAAGAACATTATGGGACTAGAAGTGCTGGAACGGAGTGTTAACCACTTGGATCAAGTGCGTAAGGTTTTCCTAGGTGAATTGGAGGCTTCCGGCAGTAGAGAGGTAAAAGATTTAATTGCCCAGCGAAACAAAATAGAGTCAGATAAGGCCTATAATAATAAAATGTTGGACGAACTGTATAGAAACAGGGGGGCTTTAAAAACAGAAAAGGAATTAGTAGAAAATCGTTTAAGGAACATGGAGGGGGCAAAGGAACTCCAAGACGAACGGGATCGACTAGAAAAGTTTAAAGGAAAAGTCAGGAACGACATTCAAGAAAAAGAAACCGAAATTAAAACGCTCTGTAGTAAGAGAGGATTTTTAGCCTTTGCTCTAGGTGCAATAAACAAGACTAAAGAGTTCTTGGAAGCCAAAAGAGAAAAGGGCGAAATTCCCGCCGGCATAAAAAAACAATTTGTGGAAGATTTATTAGAAAAGGGCTGGTGTATTTGCGGGACTGAATTAGTACATGAATCCGAACATTTTAACAAAGTTAGTGCTTGGCTAAACAAGGCCGGTTCAAAAGAACTAGAAGACCATTTTGCTCAAACCAGTGCTAATGTAAAATTATTGGCAAGCTTCAGAGAAGGATTATTCAAAGAACTTAAGAAGCTAAAAGGCGAGAAAGAAAAGTTTTTACTGCAGTTAAAAGAAGTTAATGAACAATTAGATGAAATAAGTGTCAGACTTGACGGAAAGGACTCGGAGGAAATCAAAAGTCTGGAGCGTAAAAGGCGTGACCTAGATAGTGCTTTAAGAGATCAGTACCGCAGTGAGGGTGAATACCACGAGCGGATTAAAACTCTGGATGAACAAATTGCCCGTATGGAGCGAGAAATTGAGAAATGTAAGCTTGAAGAAGACAAAGCAGCTTTAGCTAACCGAAGGGTGAGCGCCTGTAAGGATGCCAAGGAAATGATTAATGCTATCCACGAATCCCTGGCGGTTAAAGTTAAAGAAAAACTACAACACAAAATTAATGATGTGTACGGAAACTTCCTGAGAAAAGGTTATACTGCAAAGCTCAACGACAATTATGAACTCCAAATTATGAAAGAGTTTGGGGATGACGAACGATCGGTAGCCATGTCCCAAGGAGAAAGGCAAATCACTAGTCTTTCATTTATTGGAGCCCTTGTCGATATAGCTAGGGAACAGTACGAACGGGGTGGAGCTAATTTTTTTCGGGGTGGGATTTACCCAATAGTAATGGATTCTCCCTTTGGTGCTTTAGACCCCGACCATCGATCAAGAATTGCTGAAGGAGTACCTAGACTTGCCCATCAGGTTATTGTTCTTGTAACGGATTCCCAATGGAATAACGAGGTTGAACAAAAGATTAGCACTAGGATGGGAAAGGAATACTTCCTTAATAATTATAGTCCCAAAAAGGACAAGGGAGTTAAATATGAATATACCGAAATAGTGGAGGGTTAATCATGGCAACAAGATTAAGGCGCTCAAAAGATAAAGAGCAAATTTACCAGCAACTGGTTCGTGGTGAGGATGCTCCGTTTATGTTGCTGAAAGATGTATTCCTTATGGCGGCATGCATTGGTTATAAATACGCTCGTAGAGAACCCATCGCCCCCGGTGGTGAACAAATCCCTTGGTCCGTGTTTAATGATGATGCTGACCATGCAATTGTAAATGCTATTGCTCTGGCGGAGACATCTGAACTCCATGTGCTTCTTAGTACGGAGGATCAAATGGAACGGAAGTTCAATATCCTGGAGGAATATGCCAATGGTGGTATTGCTATTTTGGAACAAAAGGTAATGAACGCACCGGGCAATTTACTGGATAATCTTATAGGTTTGATATTTGAGGAAGAAATCGATGACCGGAGTTCACCACGAGGAGTCCTTAATAAAATTGCGGAAGATCTATTTTAATTGTAACCAGCGGTGGGTATTATGGAAAAAATCATTGGGGAAATTGATCAGCCAAACTCAATATCATTGAAATTCTCTGTAGCAAAAACTAAAAAGGGACAAACCTTCGGTTGTGTACGACCAAATTTCTTCGATGCTGAACCAGGTCATGGTATGTTTTTCGCCAAAGATGAAATGAACGACCTGTTACTGCTTATCTATGAGGGGGAAGATCTGGCGTATCGTTTCTGTGGCTTGGCTTGTTCTTCTCACGATTCTTCTTATGTAGAGCTTCCTAACCTAATCAACGCTGATACAATTCCCTCATCTCTTAGTATCCTTGATGTAGATTCAATGGTACTTACAGAACTTATTTATTACTTATTCACCCAATTAAAAGTACTGGGGGAAGAAGTAGTACCTGATGATTTGATTAATGGAGTAAAGGGTATCTTTGGCAACCAGAAGTGCTTCATAAAACTTGTTCTAGACAAAATATTGTGCGAAGAAGATATCCTGGATGTAATTTGGGAAGCGGGGGATTTCCACGCTTGTAAATGCATAATTGTAACCAGTACTTATCTAAGTAGTGAGATTCGCCAAATTGCTAACTACAAAAATGTTGTATTGTGGGAGATTGAGGATTGTGTTAGATACTTTGGTAATGAACAAGAAATCTCGGTTGGTGAAATCTCCACAAAACCAACAGTAAAAATATGCGTTCGACTATTGAAAAATCTGTTAACCAACTTCCAGCCCATGCTTGATATCAGAAAGTATATTAAGGATAGACATTCCGAAGGCTGGTCTAAAGAAGGTCTGATTGTATCCGTTAAACAAATACCTGAGTTTATAGAATTACTAAAGCAAATGAAAGAACAAATGGATATGGACGGACGATCTGTAAGCATGACAAATGGGAAAAATGAATCTTTTGGTGTGTTGGGAGATATTCTAGACGAATTTGATTTTTAGGAAGAGTTGATTTGTTAATATCATTTTTATAAAAAAGGGGCTGTAAAACATGAATGTCAATTGTATTACATCCCCGTTTTGCTTTTTAATCCTAGTAAAAAATTAGGGAGTGTAGATAATTTTGTGTAAATGGAATTACCACTTAAATTTTCAAAATCAATATGTGCTGCCAAAAGTATGCCACAAATGATTAATTGGTATACCTAAAATGGCTCTTATCCGTCAGGAGGATAGGGCATATTCCGTTTTTTGATGTATTCCGATAATTTTTCAAACCATGCTGGGAACGCAAGACAAATCATTACGTCCCCAGCGATATATCGGGATATTGTTTTAGCCCAATCCAAGCAGACGTTTAATCATTTCCTCGTTGCCGTCCCATGTAGATTCTTCAGCTTCTGGACTAACTGAGCCGGTCAAAGCCGATGCACTTTCAATGGCTTTGCGCTTCATCTCGTTGTCTGCGCGGGCATAGATCAATGTGGTCATCGGATCGTTATGACCCAGAAACTGAGCTAGCAATTCCAGTGGCATTCCTGCCTGATACAGAAGCATGGCACGCGTTTTCCTGACCAAGTGCGGGTGAACACAATCAGGGACTTCTGAGCACTCAGCTTTTGCAGAATCTCCGTATTTGCTGACGAATCTGGCCACGTTGTCATCAGACATCTGCCCCTGCAGCAGCGATTTGGGGACCAGAGGACGAGGAAGTCTGACCAGCGCTACTGATCGCATAATCCTTATTAAGCTGGTAGAAGAAGCTGTGGCAAACGGAGCACGTCAGCAGAGAGCATGTGAGATAATCGGCATATCAGCACGAACCCTACAACGCTGGTGTAATGATGGTGCAG
>JBAQLS010000020.1:0-41018 GCA_049302075.1 Carboxydocellales bacterium
AGCGATTTTACGCCGTTTCAGTG
Organism: Carboxydocellales bacterium; assembly: GCA_049302075.1. Taxonomy (GTDB): domain Bacteria; phylum Bacillota; order Carboxydocellales; family JAJZTU01; genus JBAQLS01. The sequence goes on from JBAQLS010000020.1 coordinate 24, forward strand.
CACTTACATGCCTTTTTCGGCCTTGATGATAGCTATAAAAACGGCGTTTAGTCTTTCAACAGCAACTGATGTACAGGAACGGAAGTTAGTTTTTCAATCAACCAAAAGTTTATTTATAGTATATTATTAAGACACAGAAACATACTATTGTTTATAAAGTGCTTTATTAACGCAAGCGATTCGCTCCTTGCAAATTAATAATGGCACTTTGGGTTTCGGTCATAAAAGAGTTCCAATTTAGGCGGGTGATTCGTCCTCGCTATGGTTGGGGCTCTTTTGTTTTTGATTATACTTCAGCCAATCAAAAATCTTGATTAGCCTTCGCAAGTTTGACTTTTCATTGGAATTTCCATTTGCCAATATATTAGGGTAGTCTACCATGATTTTTTTCAGAAACTCATGGAGCTCGTCTATGTTAATTTGATCACATTTTAATAGAGGGATATATTGCAGACATTTAATATCATTATGTTTTGTCCTCATCTCTTTAATGCTCTTTTCTGGGATTGTAAACTTTTCCCTCTGTTTCTTAATGGTTCTACTTAATAAATCATCGTAGTTATTTTTTATTTCACTATTAACATTATCTGGAAGTTCGCAGCTGACTTGTGAGATGTATTTATAAATTGGAATACTGTTGGCATTATGTTTAAGTAAAACTGGCAATGAATTACAAACTACCATTTCTGGGTCATAATCACCATCATCAAATACGACATCCCTATATACCTCTTCTGCAACTAAACCAGAGTACCCCTTTTTGCCAAAATCAGATATTACACCAACGCCTATTACAACCTCAACTTCTTCTAACTTATCATCCTCTAGGCCAACTGTTCGCACTCTGCCTGTTGGCTTGTTATTTAAAACTAGGTCATAAATATCCCGCTTCAATCTTCTAAGGACTGGAGCATTATATTTTGCTTTGTTCTCAAGTAAAGCCTGATACGTTCACTACTTACGTAAATATATTTAGCAATTTCAATCTTAAACGGTGATGTGCCTTTTATAATATCAGATTTTGAACTTTCTCTACTGGTTTTAAATTCTTCTTCCAGGAACCATTTTTTATTAAAATCATTTTCAATTAATTGTGCTACTTTTGGCAAAACCCCTTCTTTGAATCCCTGAGTTTTTGCTTGGTCTAAATACATTTCATATGCGAAGTCAGTATTTTGGGTAATTTGCGCAAAGTGCCGCAACAATCCTTCCCAGTTTTCTAACCCTAAATATCTTATAGAAATACCGGATCCGACAAACAAAAACGGTAAAGTTTCAAACTTTCTCAAGAGTCCTAGAATTTCGTTTTTCATAATCCACATCCTTGATCCAATGTATCCATTCCCCGTATATCAACCTAAATATTTTATAACTTAATTCTTTTAATTCAGCTAAAATCCTCTTTCGTTAAATTTAGTTAAATTAAAAATAAGCCTTTTCCGGCGGAAAAGGCTTATTTTGTTTCATTCACTTTTTCTTACCCCAGATCAGGCTGTTGAAAAACCCGTATAGTGCGGAGCCATAATTGACAAGGCCGGAGGCGTACTGCTGTACGTTGAGGACCTTGTCAATTATGGGCGACAAAGCTAGACGGGGAATTTCAACGGCCTGAAAACATCACAGAGGGCACCGATCCGATGATGATATTGTCGGCAACTGCAACCACCGTGGATACCTTGGCTTGGGAATTCATAAAGGGAATTAGCACACTAATCTCGGTATTCACCTTTAGCGAAAGGATGTGCCTGGTTTGGTTAATCCCGGCTTGCTTAAAATCATTTATTACTTCTACTTCAACTGTACCCATGGGGACGATGGACACTTTAACTTCAGGTCCTTGAGCGGCTAGCAGCTTGCTGCCCAGCACTACGCCCAGAGGAATCCCGAATTCCTGGTGGGGTAAATTCTTCAGGGCTTCATTTACCGCTAACACTGTAGTTGCCTGCAGTTTTTCGATTTTCATTAAGTTAGGTTGGATGAGCACTGGCCGGTTGTTCACATCCTTATGGATGAACATTAGCTCTTGGTATTCTACATTATTCACAATTTTATCAGTAATAACCCGATTAATGGTTTCTACGGCAATCTGCTTAGCCTTTACTTCGGCAACCTTAGCTAAGACCGGTTCAAAGCTTTGCTCCATACTATAAAAGGTCCAAACTGCTATGGCTATCAATAGGGCTAAGCCGGAAAGTACTACTTTCTTGCCTTGACCCCTTTTTTTATACCCAACCGCATTTGTACTCATTTTTCCAGGAATACCTAGGTTGCCTAGGTTAATTCCACTTCTCGGAGTCAGTTGCCGCAGAAACATGTTTACCCGGACCCGCAGATCTATTCCGGTTATCCACCAGCGGTTTCTTATTTTCCACCAAATTATCCTGCCATACAATGCTGTCACCTCCCCTAAGGTAACATATGTAGGCTGATGTTTAAAGGTGATTACTCCACAATAACTCGAGCAAACTTCCGTTTCCCAGCCCGGATAATCATCCCGGTGGATATAGCTACTTTGGTGTTAAAATCAGTAACTTTTTCTTCATTTAACTTAACTGCGCCTTGAGTAATCAGGCGGCGGGCCTCAGATGTGCTGGCAGCCAGCCCGGCTAAGAGCAGCAGCTTGACAGGGGTAGTCTCTCCATTTTCTAACTCGGCTGCAGCAATTATCGCTTCAGGTATTTCGTCAGGGAGTTCTCCTTTTTGGAAAATGTTCTTAAATTCTTGCTCAGCAGCCAAAGCCTCTTTCGCCCCATGATAAGCGGTAACCAGTTCTCTGGCCAGACTCATCTTTACATCCCGGGGATGAAGTGTCCCGTCAGCCAAACCTCTTTCGATAGCCCGCAGCTCTTTTATGGAAACCGGAGTAACCAATTCAAAATACCTAACCATCAGGTTATCGGCAATGGACATCGTCTTGCCGTACATCTCCCGTGGCGACTCCGTTATCCCAATATAGTTCCCCAGACTTTTGCTCATCTTGTTCACGCCGTCTAGGCCTTCCAAAATAGGCATCATTAGCGCAATCTGTGGTTCCTGGCCCCATTCCTTTTGTAGGGTACGACCCATTAATAGGTTAAATTTCTGGTCCGTCCCGCCCATTTCAATATCTGCTTCCAAAGCTACCGAATCGTAGCCCTGCATTAATGGATAGAAAAATTCATGGATACTGATCGGCAGACCCTCCCGGTAACGTCGGGCAAAATCCTCCCGCTCCAGCATCCGGGCAATGGTATATTTAGAGGCTAGCTCGATAATTTGAGCAAAATTCAGTGGAGCCAGCCATTCACTATTAAACCGCATTTGGGTTTTGGCCGGGTCTAGAATTTTATATATCTGTTCCCGGTAGGTTTGTGCGTTAGCTAGCACCTGTTCCTCAGTTAACTGTTTGCGAGTTTCGGATTTCCCTGTAGGGTCCCCAATCCGGGCTGTAAAATCCCCCAGAATGATAATTACCTGGTGGCCCATTTCCTGAAACTGGCGCAACTTCTGGAGCACCACCGTATGGCCCAGATGAATGTCCGGGGCAGTTGGATCAAGACCTAACTTAACCTTTAATGGTCGATTGGCCGCTAAAGCTTTTTTTAGCTTCTCAACTAACTCTGCTTCCGGGACAATTTCTACAACTCCCCGTTTAATTACCTCTAATTGCTGTTCCCAATTCATATTTCCCACCATCCTACTTCTACTAAAAATACGCAAGGACACGCCTTTAACCAATGAATTATTATATCAGAATCCTCACCTTATGGCAATTTTATGTCTGGCGGCTCAGTCTGGCGGCATATAGCTGAATATTATATCTTTCACCCCCCTAAATATGCTATAATTATGCCATAAATTTTCTCTTAATGACACTTACAGGGAGGCTGAAAGATGGATGTTCGAAAAGGAACTAGACGGAGGAGAGGACGGAGATTAAACCCTTTGAAGTTGGCAATTTTGTTAGTATTCAGTGCTGTTATTGTCGCCGGCTGTGCCGGGTTCGGATATTTTCTGTATTTAGCCCAGGATGCTCCCTCCTTTAAGCCTGAACAACTGGCAATTAGCGAAACATCCATAATATATGATAAAGATGGTATGGAAGTCGCAAAAATATACGGAGCAGAAAATCGAACCCCCATTAAAATTCAGGAAGTGCCCAAAATGGTTATCGACGCCTTTCTAGCCACCGAGGATGTGCGTTTCCGGGAGCATATTGGGGTTGATTTTCGAGCTTTGGTCAGAGCCGGCGTAGCCCAGCTCACTGGAGGCTGGGGTAGTCAAGGAGCCAGCACCATCACCCAACAGTTAGTTAAACTGTCTTTCCTTACTCCGGAAAAGACGGTTAAGCGTAAAGTTCAGGAAATCTACCTAGCCTTGCAGTTAGAACAAAGGTTTACTAAAGACGAAATACTCCAAATGTATCTGAACCGAATTTTCTTTGGTCACAATGCTTACGGGATTCAGGCAGCTGCCCAAACCTACTTTGGCAAGGATGTAAAAGAGTTAAACCTTGCTGAAGCTGCCATGTTGGCAGGAATACCTCAGGCTCCGAGCAGATATTCACCGATTAAAAACCCGGAAGCTGCCAAACAGCGGCGCAAACATGTTCTGGAAAACATGGCCCGCTATGGCTTCATTACCCAGGCTCAGGCCGACCAGGCTAATCAGGAGGATTTTGATAAATTAACTAAACCTGTCATCAAAGGTGCAACCGCCCCTTATCAATATTTTGTGGAATATGTTCAGGAACAATTAGAGGAAAAATTCGGTCCGAACAAAGTCTTTGAGGGAGGACTGCGAGTTTACACCACTATGGACCCTAAAATTCAAAAGGCGACAGAGCAAGCCATGGCCAACTCGGCAAACTTCCCTAAGAGCAAAACCGATGAGAACGGGCTGCCCCAACCTCAAGCCGCAGCGGTAATTATCGAGCCAGGCACAGGCTACCTAAAGGCTATTGTAGGCGGGCGCGGTCAGATAGAGGGGGCTAAAAGAGTGCTGAACCGAGCTACTCAAAGCCATCGCCAACCCGGCTCATCTTTTAAACCAATTATTGCCTACGGACCAGCCATTGAGTTTAATCAAATGGGGCCGGCTACTGTAATCGATGATGCACCGGTTAAATATGGAAAGTGGAGCCCCAGTAACTTTGACGGTGTTAATAGAGGTCTGACCACCATGCGCTCCGCCTTAACCCGTTCAGTAAACATAGTTGCCGTCAAACTATTGGAACAGACTAAAATCACCCAGGCCATTAAATTTGCCCGCAAACTAGGGATATCTGATGAATCCTTGGATTCCCAAGCTGACAGCAACCTAGCCATAGCTTTAGGTGGTTTATCCCGCGGTATTACTCCCTTAGAAATGGCCGGAGCCTATTCCGCTTTTGCCGGTGAAGGTCTGTATGTTAAGCCCACGGCTATACTGAAGGTTGCCGATCGCTTTGGTAATACTTTAGAGGCTGAAACTCCGGCCAAGCGCCAGGCAATGAAAGCTACAACTGCTTATTTACTCACCGATATGCTCCAAGATGTGGTTAAATCCGGCACAGGTACCAACGCTCAACTCAAAGGCTGGGCTGTAGCAGGCAAGACAGGTACTACTAACGAGGGTAAAGATATTTGGTTTGCCGGATATACCTCTCGCTTAGTTGGAGTTGTCTGGATGGGCCACGACCAGCCCAAACCCATGCCCAAACAATTTGGCGGACGCTACCCTGCTCAGATTTGGAAAGAAATTATGGGTAAGGCTCATGCCGGCTTAACCGATCGAGGCTTTACTAAACCGAAAGGCCTGACATACGCTACTGTATGTAAAATATCCGGTCAGAAGCCCTCGGCCCTGTGCCCTACTGAAGATATTGTCACTGAGGTTTTTGCTGCCGGAACCGCCCCCACCGAAGAATGCACCCTCCATGTCCAGGTGGAGGTTTCCGCTAGCAGTGGGCTTCTTGCTAGTCCAACCTGCCCGGATGTGGTTTCTCGGGTGTTTATTGACAGTAAGGCAAGTCAGGTGGTTATGCCAGGAATGGCACCAACCAAAATTTGCAATCTCCACGGTTCAGGTGGGAGTCCAGGTGTGGAGATTTGTACCGACCCTCGTCACAGTGGCGAACTCTTCTTAGCCAATGTCCCTGGGCCTGAGCAGACGGGTGGTTGTCCGAAAGAAAGCCGAGAAATTAAGGAGTTTCCTCCAGGTGAGGAGCCAAAAGCGTACTGTCCCCTGGCTGAGCATATGATAGTTCCGAAATCCCCGGAAACCACTCCTACAGCGGAACCGGTACCACCGGTTCAACCGGAAAAACCAGTAAAGCCGAAAAACCCTTAAGTGGATAGGAAATAAGTGATTGATTGTTATTTTATTACATCCCCATTTTATCTATAAATATTAGCAAATTACTAGAGCCTCCCACCACTTTTGTGTGTGAGAGGCTCTGTTTTTGGGATAGCGCACCACCGCTTCAGAAATATCTCAAGTTTCGTAACGCCCCCCTTTTTTGTGTATAAGGATTGCTTCCAAATAATATCGCTTTTATCGGTGCTTATTAGCACTTTTCACTTACTTACCCTACCAATTCTCTTTCAACCATATTTTATGAGATTCAAGATATTTTCTGTCAGTAGTTCCAAAAAGAATAGCTTTTGCATCTTGGTTATTAAAGCCGCATTCAGGATTTTCTTTCATCCATAATATTATATTTCTCAATCTAAATACTGTTATATCATCAAGACCAGTATTCAACAATCTATTAACGATTGGTTGCAGATTTCCTTCGTCTGACATAAATACAGGAATACTAAGAGCTTTTGAAATAGCAAGGCTGTGTACTTCTCCAAAATTTTTTCCTCTTTTAACTCTTGGCTCTTCTTCACCTATAAGCTCTTTGAATAATCTACGTTTAGTTTCAGTATATTTGTGATATTACTCTATAAAGAGTATTAGATACTCTTTCCAAACCGCCCAATTTTATGCAAATGTCAGCATCCAATATTATTTTTTCGAATAGCTTCATGATTCATCTAAAAGCTTATCTAATTCTTCCTCAGATAAAAAGCTTTCTTCCTTTTGTTCAATATTAAAATCTTCTGGTATGAAACCAAAAGTAGTCAGTTGGCATTTTAATTTTTCATAAGTCTTAGCACTCTGATCAAATAATTCTAATGCCATTTTAATATAATTGGGCATTTTCTTTACTTTTGTAATATCATTATTTCTTTGGCATTTACCTAATTCTTGTTGCAACATTACCACTTGGCTTTTTTCACTACGAGCATCAAGATTTAAATAATATTCATAATCTTTTATGTCTGATAATTTACCTATTTCTCTCAACCTTATAACCATTGTCTTATATGGGACTATGAAAACATCCATCAATTCAACAATATGCTCAAGTTCTATTTTTGCTTTCTTTTTACAAATTTTTTTCAGTTCAGTTAATAGCATCTCCTCAGGAACAAGAAACTCAGCAGCAAATCTATTTGCTATTCTTTCAACTTTATCTGTTTCATAAGATTCTCGGTGGTTGTGGTCAGTATATTCTTTAATGTTTTCGCTCTTTAAAACTTCCTGACGTTCTTCAGTAATTCCTAATATATGTGCCAATTCGTGTGCAGCCGCAAATATTTGCTTGTCAAAAGGCATTGCAGTATTTATAAAAGCGAACTTTTTTATTTCTTGATTTTCATTCTCTTCCTGCTTGTAGAAAGCACAGGCATCTTCGTCTTCAACTGGATAATATAAAACTATACATTCAGATTCAAGTAATCTAAAAATATCGTCCTTTATTATTGGATTTGAAATATTCTTTGCTTCGTAAATATCATTTATCTTGTTTTTAATAAGTGTAATATCATCAGCAGTAAGAAGGTTATTTAAGTCTTTTGATTTCACTCAAATCTTCCTCCATATTCATATATTCTCGTATTATTGATTTGATAAAATCAAAATTTGCCTCCTTGCTAAAATGTCCCATAAATTGGTATTGCGGTTTAACAGCTTTTTCAATATACTTACTGTTTATTAAAGCATCAGCAGTAGTTCCTAAAACATTTGCTATTTGTGATATTTCATATGCATTTATTGCTTTATTTCCATTAATTATTTTTTGTAAAACCTGTCTTGATACCCCAATTTTCTCTGCCAAAAAAGATTTGCTTTTATTTACAAAAGACGTTTTTTTATTCCCATTTTATTAAAACTCATCGACCCATAAAAGTAGAACGGTCAGTTATCCTTGTCAAGCTCACGTATGTAGACTCATTTTATACACTGCTCCTCCGCTGAGATTTCGTCAAGGCAACGAGTCATCAGTGCCTCGTTTTCAAGCCTTATATTTATACCTGTAATATATGACCATATTCGACGATATTCTGTAACATCCTCCCATTATCTCAATAATATTACCACCATCTTTTCCCCCTCGCAAATATAAAAGGGGGCTATCCCAAAAGTAAACTATTGGATAGTCCCCCCAGACCCAGGTATATTTGTTCACACTGACCTCAATTTATTTCAATTCAATTTCAATATATGTAGTAGCTAAATCAACTTTATTAAAGTCAAACTATCCCCTATTTATAATATACTCATAGGTTTAGTTACCCGCCCTTGAATTCCACCACCGTTACCCCGTCCCCGCCTTCTCCACTTTCTCCTAGGCGATAGGATTTCACCAGAGGGTGGCTGGTGAGCTCCTCTTTGATAGCTGCCCGCAGGGCTCCGGTGCCTTTGCCGTGGATAAGCTGCACTGTAGGTAAGCCGGCTAAAATAGCATCATCTAGGTATTTGTCAACCATGGCCAGTGCTTCATCCACCCTACAGCCTCGCAAATCCAGTTCTCGGGATACCCCTTGAGCCTTAGTGGATATTAACCGTCCTGAGCCAGTCTTGGTAGTAATTGGTTCCTCCGTCACTGTCCGCAGGTCTTTGAGGGGGACATTAAGTTTCATTATTCCCACCTGCACCTGAACCTCCCCAGAACCGGAAGCTCGTCCTAAAGCAATACCCTTTTGGTTTAATTTAGGCAGAAAAACCGACTGCCCTGGTTTAATATTATTCGGAACCTGACCTGGGGCTGCTCCGGCCTCGAGAAAATCGGTTGTCTGTTCATTCTGCATATTTCGGAGTTTGCCTCTGGCCTTGTGGGTAATATTCAGCTTGGCCTGGCCAGTTTCTTTGGCTAGCTCCTCTTTTAACTCGGTTAATACTTGTTCTGTTTCCTGGCGGGTCAGCTTTACTATGGACTGCGCCTGTTCCTTAGCCTTGGCTAGGATAGCTTCCCGCTTGCCCTCCAGCTTGTCCTGTAAGGCCCGATATTCCTCCCGAATTCGGTTAGCTTCCCGGTGAACGGCTTCGGCAGCTAGGCGTTCCGCCTCTGCCGCTTTTTGAGTTTCCTCCAGATTCTTAATCAGAGTGGCTATATCCCGTTCTTCCTTGGTTTGGAAGCTTCTAGCCCGCTCCACTACTTGTTTAGACAAGCCTAGCCTGTAGGCAATCTCAAAGGCATTACTGCTCCCCGGCTGTCCAATGAGCAGGCGGTAAGTAGGTCGTAAAGTGGCCACATCAAACTCCACCGAGGCATTTTCAATACCTTCCCTGGAATAGGCAAAGTCCTTTAACTCACTATAGTGGGTGGTAGCGATAGTTTTGGACCCCCGATTATATAGCTCATCCAGAATAGCCATAGCTAAAGCTGCACCCTCAGCAGGGTCTGTCCCTGCACCTAACTCATCCATCAGCACCAGGGTTTGAGCATCAGCTTGCTTTAAAATATCCACTATGTTGGTCATGTGGGAAGAAAAAGTACTTAAGGACTGTTCAATACTTTGTTCATCCCCAATATCACTAAAGATCTTGGTATAAAAGCCTATCTCTGAACCGTGCTCGGCTGGGATGTGCAGGCCAGCTTGAGTCATTAAGATAAACAAACCCACTGTTTTCAAGGAAACAGTTTTACCCCCGGTATTTGGCCCGGTGATAACTAGAATGGAAAATTCCCCACCTAGGTGGATACTCACCGGCACCACATTTCCTCTTAATAACGGATGGCGTCCCTTGATAATATTCAAGTATCCCCAATCGTTCAGCTTAGGCTCCCAAGCATCCATCTTTTGACTAAGCCTAGCTTTGGCAAAAATAAAATCCAGCCGTCCCAAAATATCTACCGTGGTTTGAATCTCTTCCAGCCGACCGTGAATCTGCCCGGTTATACCGGCAAGTATTTTAGCAATCTCCTGCTTCTCGGCTACCGTCAAACGGCGTACCTCATTATTGATTTCCACAACCTCCATCGGCTCAATAAACAAGGTTGCCCCGCTAGCTGACTGGTCGTGAATAATCCCCGGGAATTGGCCTCTGTACTCTTGTTTTACCGGTACTACATAACGATCTCCTCGTACGGTAACTATCGCCTCTTGCAGCATTTTTTGCCATTCCGTTCTGCGGAGTATATGGTCGATCTTCTCCTTAACCCGATTATGATAGCTGCGAATCTGCCGTCGGACTTTCAGTAACTCCTCAGAAGCATTATCGGCAATCTCCCCCCCAGGGAGAATACAACGGTTGATTTGCTCCTCAATTGGCCTAAAGTTACCCAGAGTTTGGGCTAGATCCTGCAGGATAGGGAAGGTTTCCTTGGCCTCGAGAATAAATTGCTTCAACCTCCGCCCACCGTAGAAGGTTTCCGCTAAGGCCAGCAAGTCCTCCGGTTCCAGAATCCCCCCCACCCCAACTCGCTTTAAGGGTTGGCGCACATCGGTAATGCCTCCGAAAGGCAAATCCGGATGGAAGCGTAACATTTCCCTGCCTTCGGTAGTCTCCCGTTGACCAAGGATTACAACTTCCATATCCAGGCTAGGCTCCAACCCTTCGGCATATTCCTTCCCCAAGCTACAAGCACAACACTCTAGCAACATGGTAATAATTTTGTCAAACTCCAGCTTCTTCAACGTCCGCAAGTTCATGTGCTTTCACCTTTCTAATGGACATGCTGATTAGGAAAATCCGGATACTAAAGCACTCCCCGAAAATAGTGACCTTTGGTTATCCCAGCGGGACTTAAGGCAAACAGCTGCTCTTTTGCTTCCGCGGAGGGTTTCCAGCGGCCTTTTTGATTAGTTAAGCGGTCTAGCTCCTCCCGGTAAATCCGGGTTATTTGCCCGACATCTCTAGCTTCCCTTAGCTTTAATTCCAGCCGGAAACTACGAATTCCTGCTGCTTTTAATAATCCAAGTTCCTCCACTACACATAGCTCTTTAGCATTAAAAACATGAAGGTGACAAAATTCATCCATAGCCAGGGGGAAGACAAAATTCATCCTGTCCTTAAGACCAAAGCCTTTGTTCCGACAGGGAATTTGGCAGTTTTCTCCCGCCTTTTTGCCGCCGAGTGTACAGCCTACAGCACAGTATTCGGAGACCATCATGGGTATCATCCCGTGAACCAGGCATTCCATGTCGAGGAAAGTTTGCCCTTCCCCCATTACCTCCACCTGGTCTAAAGTTAATTCCGGCGATAGCGTCACCTGGCTAAAGCCCTGTTCCCCTATACAGGCGATGGACTGTTGGTTGAAGGCATTCAAAGGGAAGTCCGCCAGCAAAGGGGGTGCCCCTGTTTCCTTCGCCAATAATTTAGCTACACCTAGGTTAGCTACTAGAATACCATTGATATTTTTTCCCAACACTTCCCGAACTTTAGGCCAATAAGCAGCCAGTTCGTCATCCTGTAAAATTCGCGGGGTAGCTAGCACAAACTGCACCCCTTTTTGGTGACAGTATGCTATCCCTGCCTCAATTTCCCCGGCCGTCACTGGCTTATGCTGGCGGAAGCTTTCTCCCCCAAAATAGACCCGGTTAGCTCCATTATCCACAGCAGCTTTTAAACAGCTAAGCTGGGCTACTGACACAGATAACACCTGTCCACTACCTAGACTATCCTGGTCACTGTTCCCTTTGTGCCTAGTAAAGGCTTGTTTGAACCTTTTATTCCAATCCTTAATAGGTTCCCGATGATTAGCTTTCAGCCGCATTGCTTCCAGTAAATCCACAGCCTGGCGTCTGGCCTCATTGATTTCACTAACCGGTACCATTAGCTCCCCGGCAATATCCACAGTCAAGGATTTAATCGCAAAAGGTGTATTGCCTAACCGGTCCACTTGTTTATGGATAGTTTCTTCTGTTAACGGCCTTTTCAAGGCAGCCTCCGCTAAAAAGGCGGTTTCACCCTGGGCACAGTTACCCTGATCATCCTTGAGGATTATCCGCAGCGGCTCACCCGCCCTAACCTCCACCTTTACCTGAAGGGGAATTTTACGCCCATACTTGGGAGCCTCAAAGGATTGCCGAGCTCTGGCCATCAGGTTGGCGTCAAAGGTCTTAAAAATCCGGTCCCCAATCCCGGTTCTGCCAGGCACCTCCACCTCAACCTTTTGCCCTGCCGCTGCTTTTTCCACCACTTGTCCCTGGAGGGTTATCCGCTGAACAGTAATACCCTGCCTACCACCCTGAGTAACCCAAATTTCTAATCCGTCCCCTAACTGAAGTTCATCCTCCAGTAACAGTTCGGCCGTTTTATCACTAGGATTATAACCAGTTACTCTGCCAAGCTTTAAGCCCCGATTATTTGGCCGTTTATAGCTCATCAGGTCTAAACCGGGATTGCCAAAATAATACCCTGTGGTAAAGTCCCGGTTAAAAATCTGGCGCAAATCCCGCTTGTCCTCTTCTGATACGTTAAAATGCTCAGGGTCTGCTAAATAGCGGTCAATAGCTTCCCGATACACTCTAATCACTGTAGCCACATACTCCGGTCGTTTCATCCGGCCTTCCACCTTAAAGGAACAAATACCCGCTTGGATTAATTTTGGCAACTGCTCGATGGTATTTAAATCCCGTGGGCTTAACAGGTGATTACCTAGACCTTCCGCACCCATAGCCTTCCCCTGGGCATCAACTAACGTATACTCCATCCGGCAGGGCTGAGCGCAACGCCCCCGATTACCACTGCGTCCGCCAATTAAGCTGCTCATCAGACATTCCCCGGAGTAACATACACACAGTGCTCCGTGGATAAAGGTCTCCAACTCCATCTCAGAGTTGGCCCGGATATGTTTAATGTTTTCCAAACTAACTTCCCTGGACAATACCACCCGCTCAAAACCCAGATCTTTCATCAATTCTACTCCCGGTAGGTTGTGGACGGTCATCTGAGTACTAGCATGAAGCTCTAATTCAGGCAGTGCCCGACGTACCAGACGAGCCAAGCCTAAATCCTGCAGAATTACCGCATCCACTCCAGTCTCATAGAGAAAACGCAGGTAATCCAGTCCCGCCTCCAGTTCCCCGTCAGCCAGCAGGGTGTTCACCGTTACATAAAGCCGTCCTCCCCGCAAGTGGACATGTTCCACCGCCCGCAGCAGCTCTTCCCGGTCAAAATTATCCGCGCTCTGCCGGGCGCTAAACTGTTTACCCCCTAGGTAAATCGCATCTGCACCATTGGCCATGGCAGCCAAAAGTGCCTCCCAGCCACCAACTGGGGCCAACAACTCCGGCCGGAAACCTGGGCTACACTCAGTTTTTGCTGTAGTTTTTATATCTTCTGTGATTTTTGCAACGTCTATTTCCTTTGACACCTAATATTCCTCCTAATTAGGACTTAAGGAAATTATCCACAGCTTTTCAGATAGCATAATTTCCTAAGTATTCAAAAAGTGGCCGAAGGCCACTGAAGGCCACTCCTAAAGCCTTCCAAGACCCCAAGCAGGCTGGTTGAAAAACCCGCATAGCGCGGAAACATAATTGCCAAGGCCGCAGTCGTACTCGCTGTACGTCGAGGACCTTGGCCATTCTGTTGACAAAGCTAGGCGGGGAATTTCAACAGCCTGAGGGGAATTTCAACAGTCTGCCTTAGCGTTGGATTCTAGTGATTCCCGAGCAAGCTACAATCTCAATTCCCTGACTGGCCAAATGATCCAGGAAAAGATTCATTCCTAGGGAGTCACTGGCAATATGTCCGGCAATTACTACATTTACATGGTTTTTCTCTGCTTCCTTCCGGTGTTTTTCTCCAATATGCATCCCTACCAGGGTACCTACCCCCGCCTGAGATAATTTAGCATAGGCATCTTCCGAGCCCCCGGTTCCCCCGGTCATATCCACGAAAATTTTCCCCGCCTTCCGCTTACCGCTGCCCGCAAAGATAGCCGGTCCGGCATTAGTTTTAACTGCTTCTGCATATTCGGGGATTTCCTTAAGTACTTTAAGCATATCATCAAGAGTCTCCGGCTGTTTATCATCCAAAAACTTTTGCACATAGGCTGTGACTAGGTTATCGGCCGGAGTATGTACACACATTAAGGGTAAATCCAAAATCCGAGCAGCATCTACCGCTTTATTGTGATTCAAAGGCATCAGCCCCCGCTTAACCTCACTAATCCTGGAAGCCATAATCCCCTCGGCTACGTTAATTGGCACCCCGAACTTATGGAGAATTCCCTCCTGCATGTGCATTACATCATGTAGGGCGGCTAAAGCTTTACCTTCGGGATGATGGGCAATAATCAGGTCAATCCCCTGGCCCTTTTCCCGCAAACGGTCGGCCAGTAGTACTTCACCAACTTCAATATCCACTCCTACTAATACCCGTTTAATCTCCTTATCTCCCGCCCCATGCAAAATTCTAGTATCGGAATAAGGATTAGTTAACTTACTTTGGTCAAATTCCCCACGCTTCTCCTCTTTAAGCTCCGCAAATTCCTTGCCTGCCTTGGTCAAGCCCTGTTCTACTTCTGCTAGACCCCGGGGGTCATTTTCTTTGCCTAATTTAATGGCTAGTTGATAAATTTCGGAAATATTCATATGGACCTCCTCATATCTTTCCTTTATCTAATCACAATACTCACTGAGTTATTAAAAAAACTATTTGCGGGAAATCCAGGGACTTCCGGCAATATAAAAACGCAAAGGTAAATTTTCACCAGCAGAAATCCCAATTCTAGAGGTAGTAACAACCTCTAGTTCCTCTAGCTCCTCTAGTCCTTCCCCAAATGCTTCGCTTTTGCGGTAAAACCGAATGGGGCCGGTGACTAAGTCTGACGCATTTTCTTCCAACTTAATCCCCATAGCCTGCACCAATTTTGCCGGTCCGGAACAAAACTCCTTAGGTTTGCTTTTACCCCGGTGGTTGGCCATTTGCTCTAAGCCTTCCAAAGGTTCTAACGCCCTAATTAGCACTGCCTCCGGGATACCTTCTCCCGCTGTTACCACATTAAAACAATAATGCATACCATATGTAAAGTAAATATAAGCTTTTCCGGAAGGACCAAACATCACTTTGTTCCTGGTGGTCATTCCCCGGGCAGCGTGACAAGCTGGATCATCCTGGCTTAAGTAGGCCTCTGTTTCTATCACCCGTCCCATGGTCCGCCCTCCCTGGGGGCAGTCATGGACAATATAGCAGCCTAGCAAATCCTTAGCTACTATAACCGCACTACGGGCATAAAATGAATGGGATAATAGTTCCAACAATTTCACCTTTCTTTTGCCTCAGTATCATTTATTATATTACCCATCCCTATTATTTTCAATGTTTGCTGACAAAACTTTCCTAATCAGAAACTTTCCTAATTTTAGTAACTGGATTAACAATTGTCCTTACTTAAATAATTAGCCAATTCCTCTACTCCCATAGTGTTAATTACATCCTTGGCCTGGACCCAGCCTTTTCTGGCCACCGTTACCCCGAATTCTGTATCTGCCATAGCCCCAGCAGCATGGGCATCTGTATTAATGGCTAGTTTAACCCCTAAGTCTACCGCTTGGCGGCAATACTCTGCCTTTAAGTCCAAACGATCAGGGGAAGAGTTTAGTTCCAGGGCAGTATTATATTTAGCTGCCGCTGCTAGGATAGCTTGGATATCTACCCTATAGGGGTCTCGCCTTCCCAGTACCCGACCTGTCGGGTGAGCCACAATATCCACGTGGGGATTTTGGATAGCCCCCAGTATCCGGTTAGTTAATTTATCCCCATCCTGTCGAAAGCCTGAGTGAATAGAGCCAACCACTATATCTAACTCTGCCAAAAGCTCATCCGGGTAATCCAACCGTCCGTCGGTGAGGATATCAGTTTCCACCCCGGTAAATACCCGGAACTCAGTTAAATTTTCATTCATTGACCTAATTTGTTGTATTTGTTCCTGTAGCCGGTCAATAGATAGTCCCCTGGCAATAACTAAGGATCTAGAATGGTCGGTAATGGCAATATACTCATATCCCCGATTGCGAGCAGCCTGGACTAGCTCCTCAATGGTATTCACCCCGTCACTCCATTTACTGTGTAAGTGTAGGTCTCCCTTAAGGTCGGATTGTTGTAATAATTTCGGTAATTCACCCTTCAGAGCTGCTTCAATTTCACCATGATTGTTCCGTAATTCCGGGGCAATATAAGGCAGGCCTAAGGCAGAATAAACATTAGTTTCAAGGTGCTCAGCAGACTTAAGCTGCTCAACCCCACCTTGCTCAGCAGCCTTTACAGCCCACTGCTCACTATTCCTATCCTCACTATCGCTTGAACCTTGGCTATTAAAATGACGTGGCCCCAAGGATAATCTCCTTGCTGCTGCTAGCTTGCTTAACCCCTCCCAATGACCTTGATTACCCGTATGGAATAACCAGGCTGGGATAAATTCATCCTTACTTACCAGATAAAAAATAACTTTTACCCCTGAACTTAACTGTCCAAGCAAGACCACCTGATCCTCAATATCTTCCCTAACCAATGCCCCGCCAAATAAGGGGTGCTTACTTAACACCCCCATAAACTCAGCCAGGTCTAGTTCACCAGGGTCAACTATAATTTCTAGCTGTTCCACCATATCATCTCCCCGGCGCACCGCACCAGCCACCTCGACCTGTCCAACACCTAACTTAATTAGAAAACCAATCAAGTGGTTAACTACTTCCCTGGCCTCTACTAAAAGAATCCGACCAGAACGCTCTTCCAAGCAGGCAATTCCTCGCTGGATGTTAACCTCCACCTTGGGCCCCAACCCCGGAATAGTCCGGATTTGCTTGGCCTTCGCTGCTGCTTTGAGGTCGTTTAAAGAATTAATCTTTAGGTTAGCCATCAGCTTATGGGCCACCTTGGTCCCCACTCCCGGCAGCGTCAAGGCCTGAATTATCCCCGGAGGTATTTCCGCTCTTAGTTCTTGCAACACCTCCAACTTGCCGGAGCTATCTAGTTCGCCAATATTCGCAACCAGTGTTTTGCCCAGTCCAGGCACCTTCAGCATTTCTCCCTGGGACATTTCCGCCACCGGCTCCATATTTTCCAAAATTTCCGCTCCCTGGCGGTAGGCATTAGCCTTAAAGCCGTTTTCCCCTTTTATCTCTAGCAGGGCAGCCATTTCCCGGAAAGCCCAGGCGATCTCCAAATTATGCATTACTACCCCTCCTGCTAAAATGAAGTTAACTCCTTTAGTACACAAAAGTATCAGAAAAGCGTGCATAGTCCAATACTCTATGCACGCTATATTCCCAAATTATGGTCGAATGACAAACATTTGTTTGGTGGGATTTAGTTAGGGGGGGCAGGTTCCAAAATCATTTCCCGCAAGGACTAGGAGACCAAGAGTAGGTTTCTATAGATCCTGCCCCCTCCACTATTATATTTCCGTTTACTGCAAAATATTATGCACACCCAAGGCTTTTCAAAAGCAATCCCCTAGTAGCTGATCCCGACCCCAAGCAGGCTGTTTGAAAAACCCGTCTGGCTAGGAAGCAGAATTGCCAAGGCCACAGGCGTACTCATTGTACGTCGAGGACCTTGGCGATTCTGGTGACAACGCTAGACGGGGAATTTCAACAGCCTGCCTGCATGCTAGGTGAAATATTCTATATTCGCCTCTGGGAAATGTTCTAGTATTATGCCCTGCATATAGTCCTTAATTTCCTTGGCTAATTCCCGAGGATAGACGTATTTGTATCTGCCGTATTTACCCCACTTTTTTAAACGTTCGGTTTCTTCCATATCTAGCTTGGTGCGAGGGAAGCGTTCCAGAATAACTTTTTTGGCACTAGCAGTGAACCGATATTGAATCAACTCAAAGGTTATTGCTGGCCGCCCACTGCTTGGTGCAAGGTTTTGGCTGAGGGTTTTAAGCAGGTCAGCATACTCCTCTTTCCAGCCAGCATAAACCATAATCGGAGCTATAATAAAGCCTACAGGGTATTCCGCCCCGTCAATTTTCCGGGCTGCATCAATCCGCTCCTTCAGTGTGCCGGTGTTGTGTTCAAATGTGCTAAAAACGTAATAGGAATTAACACTGAAGCGAAAATGGGTATTACCATTATGCTTGGCAGTTAGCAGCTTATCCACAAAAGGATATTTTGTTACTACCCGAAGCTTTCCAGCTTCCTGCTGACCAAAGAATTCAATTGTTCGCTGGAGAGAGCCGGTAAGGTGTTCGATGGCTACGGGGTCACAGGTACTAGCAGCCTCAAAGGTAACAATATTCGGAGCCTGACTAGCAATATGTTGATTAATACTCTCAAAGATGTCTTCTAGATTTACATATACCCGAATGTAGGGTTTTTTGCCTTGAGTTGTCTGTAGATAACAGTACTCACAGCTAGCTGGACATCCTGTACCTAAGGAGAACTGATAGTCTGCCGAAGGCTTACAAACCTCAAAGTTTAAGTCTTTTTTAAGCCCTACAACCAAGGTTCGTTTGGCCTGAACGTATTGCTCCCCGGTAGTTTTTCCCGGGATACCAGTGATGCGATTATGAGATGTGGTTTTTATAATTGGAATCTTTTGGGTGCTAAACAGTTTATACAATTCTCGACCTAAGGGGTATTCCATGGCTTCAGGTTCAAAATATACTCTTTCCGGCATCCAAGGTTTGATGCTTCCCATCTCCTTAACAAAAATAAAACTAGACCTTCAGATGAAAGTCTAGATATAGTTTGTTAAAATAGTTTGGGTGTTATGCACTTATATTTCTATTTTTGTGGACCTTCCTCATTTTCGGTTATCTTAATTAAGCCGTCATAGTCTTGTTGTAATTGCCTTAACTCATCAGCAATGTTTAGTGCTGCCAGCACAGCTACTTGCATCCCTGACATCCTCGGGCTGCGCTCCGCTATCTGGTGCATTTTTTTGTCAACATACTCGGCAATCATTTTAATGTTGTTGGGTGAATCCTGACCCTTAATCCCGTACAACCCTCCGAAAATCTCCACTTTCACTTTGGTCAACTCCTCTTTTGCCTTGGGTTCGCCCCTGAACCTGAACCGTTCGTTCATAGCCGTCCCCCCTAAATTTAGCCGTATTGCACAAACTTACATTGACTACCTATTCTCGACAATTGTTAAAAATCCTGCTACCCTCAGTTTGTTTAAAAACTCTCTTTTTCTTATTATAGAGCAGGCTATATAAAATCCGCTTTTACCAGGACCCCAGAGCAGGCTGTTGAAAAACCCGTCTAGCTAGGAAGCAGAATGGCCAAGGCCACAGGCGTACTCTGTGTACGTCGAGGACCTTGGCCATTCTGGTGACAACGCTAGACGGGGATTCAACAGCCTGCTATCTTAGTTCTGCTCCAACTTCCCGAGTTAGGGCATTAGCAATCCCCACTTGGAGGTTATTAACCTCCTCATCGGTCAAAGTACGGTCTTGTGCTTGGTATTTCATTGCCAACGCAAGACTTTTATAACCAGCTTCAATTTGTTTTCCCCGGAACACATCAAACAAAGTGACCTCCTGAAGTAGGTCCCCACCATTAGCCCAAATTATCTCCCGTACCTTTCCGGCTGTAATTGCTTCCGCCACTACTACGGCCAAATCCCGCTCTACGCCTGGAAACTTCGGTAACGGTTTATAAGCTTTCTGGAGGTTGGCATTAGCCATCAACAATCCCAGATTCATCTCTAACACACAAGTCTCCAGAGGCAGCTCAAAATTCTCGGCTACATCCGGTTGTACTTGACCGATTAAGCCCACTAGCTGATCCCCAATCTTTAAAGCTGCAGTTCTCCCCGGGTGGAAAGTTGGGTTGCTGGTTTCAGGAATAAACTGATAGGTTTGGATACCCAACTTTTCCAAGAGAGTTTCCAGCACTCCCTTCAGAAAATAAAAATCATAAGGAATTTTAATCTGGCCCCAGTTAACTTCTGTATAGCCCATAGCCCCCACAGCCAACATTAGCGGCTCATTGGGAAGCACTGCTCCCTCTAGGGGCAAAAATGCCCGACCTACCTCATAAACGGCCGCATCCGTCACTCTACGGGAGGCATTGCGACGTAATACCTCCAACACCCCAGGCAGTAAGGTAGTTCTCAGGATACCCTGTTCTTCACTTAGTGGATTCTGAATAACCACTGCCTTCCTTAAACTGCTATCCTTTGCTATCTGGGCGGTATCCATGACCTGGTGGCTGGTGAAGCTTAAGTTTATCACTTCAGTTAGTCCACAGCTAACCATGGTCTCCTTAACTAGCTCCTCCAGGCTTTGCTCAGTAGTTTTCTTGCCTTGGGTTGTAGCCTCCACCGGCAGGGTTACCGGCACCTTATCATAACCATAAATTCTAATTACCTCTTCAATTAGGTCTTCCTCCAGAGTAATATCCGGACGGGAAATAGGGACCTTTACAACCAAGGTCTTAGCTCCTTCTTCCACCTCAAACTGGAGACTTTTTAAAATTGCAGCTACTTTTTTCTTGGGAATATTCGCCCCCATGTACAGGTTTAAGCGACTAAAGGACAAATTAATTATCGCTTCCTGAATCTCAACAGTCCTACAGTCAATGGCTCCTTGGCAAATGCTTCCGCCAGCTAGCTCTTTAAGCAACTGAGCCGCCCGCTCAGCTGCCTGCAGACAGCCTCCCAGGTCAATGCCTTTCTCAAATCTTGAAGAAGCCTCTGAACGCAATCCTAACCGTCGGGAAGTACGCCGGATGCTGGAGCCGTTAAAGTAGGCTGATTCAATCAAAATATGTTTAGTTTTTGCCGTTACCTCAGTGGCTAAGCCGCCCATAACTCCAGCAATGGCTACCGGCCCCTTGGCATCGGCAATAATTAACATTTCCTCATCTAATTTTCTAGTCTGACCGTCTAGGGAAACTAATTCCTCCCCTGCAGCAGGCCGACGCACAATAATCTCTCTAGCTTCCAGAGTCTCATAATCAAAAGCGTGGAGAGGCTGACCCAGCTCCAACATTACATAGTTGGAAACATCCACCACATTGTTAATTGGTCTTACCCCGGCAGCCTGTAATCTGCGCTGCAGCCAAGCCGGAGAAGGAGCAATCCGGACATCCTTAATTAACTTTGCCACATATCGGCTGCATAACTCTTGATCTTTAATCTTAACTTTAGCCTTGCCCTTAATTGGCTCAGCTTCCTCCACTAGGTCAAAAGCAGGGGGAGTAAACTTGGAGTCTAGTACAGCAGCTACTTCTCTAGCCACACCTACCATACTTAAGCAATCCGCCCGGTTAGGGGTTAACTCTAATTCCAGAATCACATCGTTAAGCCCTAGAACCACTTTGGCATCCACCCCCAGGGGAGTGTCCGTTGCTAAAACCAAAATCCCCTCCTGCTGATTTTCCGGCAGCAGCTTTTTCTCTATCCCCAGTTCCTCACCGGAACACAGCATCCCATAGGACTCTACACCCCGGAGCTTAGATTTCTTAATCCCCATCCCCGATGGCAGCTTTGCTCCAACCAGTGCCACAGGTACAACTTGTCCCACAGCCACATTGCTAGCTCCGGTAACAATCTGTAAAAGCTCCCCTTTGCCTACATTTAGTTGACAAATTTGCAGTTTATCTGCATCCGGGTGTTTAACTAGCCCTTCAATTCTGCCGGTAACCACCTGCTCAATTCCAGCACCCAACACATCAATATGTTCAACAGCCACCCCGCACATAGTCATTCGGTTAGCCAGTTCTTGGGGGGAGACTCCTTTAATATCTACATATTCTTGCAGCCAGTTATATGAAACACGCACAATATAGCCTCCTTATTTTTCACTTTCTATTCTGTCGTTGCCCTGCTCTAGAATTGCCCTAAAAATCGCAGGTCATTTTCAAATAACAGCCGTAAGTCGTCAATTCCGTACTTCAGCATGGTTATCCGTTCTACCCCCATGCCAAAAGCAAAGCCGGTAACCTGTTTAGGATGGTAGCCGGACATGGACAACACCCTGGGATGAATCATACCGGAGCCTAATATCTCCAGCCAGCCTGTTCCTGAACATACCCGACAGCCTTTACCTTGACACATTATGCAGGAAATATCCACTTCTGCGCTAGGCTCAGTGAAGGGAAAGAAGCTGGGACGAAGCCTGATTTCCCTGTCCTCCCCGAACATTTGCCGGGAAAAGGTGAGCAACGTTCCTTTTAAGTCACTAAAGGAAATGTTTTTATCAATTATAAAGCCTTCTACCTGATGAAACATCGGTGAATGGGTGGCATCATCGTCTCTCCGGTATACCTTTCCGGGGGCAATTATCTTGATGGGAACCTGAGGAGCCTTTTTCTCCATCGTTCTGGGCTGCACCGGAGAGGTATGGGTCCGGAGCAGCGTTTCTGCAGTGATATAGAAAGAATCCTGCATATCCCGAGCTGGGTGTTCTTTGGGTAAGTTTAAGGCCTCAAAGTTATAATAATCAGTCTCTACTTCCGGTCCCTCGGCAATTTCAAAGCCTAAACCCAGGAAAATAGTCTTAATTTCATCCAAAACTATAGTCAAGGGATGGCGTTTACCTAGTAATACCGGACGCCCAGGCAGGGTAATATCAATATTCTCTTCCGCCAGTCGCTGGGATTTTGCTTCATTTTTCAGGATAACTTGCTTATCCTCTAATAACTTTTCCAAATACTCTCGTATTTCATTGGCTAACTGTCCAATTATCGGCCTCTCCTCAGTAGTTAGCCCGCCCATACCTCTTAACACTTGAGTTAGTTCACCTTTTTTCCCTAAGAATTTAACCCGTACCTCATTTAACAGGTTCAAATCCCCGGCTTGCTTAACAGCTCCATCGGCCAGCTTCTTAATATTCGCTAACTGATCACGCATAATTAAAATCCTCCGATACTTTAAAATTAAAAAAGCCTTCGTCCATTAGGGACGAAAGCTTGTTTTCCGCGGTACCACCCAGTTTGGTCTGCTCATAGGTAGACCCCCTCAGCATCTTCCGCTGTCAACCAGAATACTTTTCCCCATCCTCGTTATTAACTATTTGCTTTCCACACCTAGAACCTGCCTAATGAACCAACTGGCGCTTGTACTTTTTATAAGCGATGTATGCAGCGATGGATCCGGTGGTTTCGAAAATCCTCCAAAAAAACTCTACTGGGGTTTTCACAGACACCACGACCTTTCTGTTGGTCTGCAGGGACTACTTTGAATTGATTATAGCATAACTACCTGTTTTTGACAAGAACACTATGGCTTTAAGCCTGCTTACTCTTTAAGCCTGCTTATTCTGGCGTATTCCTTCAAATAGCAGAATTCCTGTAGCCACTGCCACATTTAAAGATTCCGCCCCTCCTGGCATACTAATTTTCACCTTGTGAGTCGCTCCATCAATAAAATGTTGGGAAGGTCCTTGGGTCTCACTACCAACCACTAAAAGGGTGGGTTTACGCAAATCAACTTGATAATACTCCCGTTCAGCTCCAAGGTCGCCTACTACTACCTGCCAAGCCCGGCTCTTAGCCCCTGCTATAATGTCCTCAGGCGCAATTCCTTGGATTATCGGCAGGTGAAAAATCGACCCCATGGTGGAACGTAAAACCTTGGGATTAAATAAATCAACAGTTCCCGGAGTTAAACAAATCCCGCTTATACCTGCCCCGTGTGCTGTACGGATTATGGTGCCAAGGTTTCCCGGGTCTTGTATTCCATCCACCACCAACCAGCAGGGCATTACTTTACCTATTTGTACCTTTAGCTCATCTGTAAAGCGTTGAAAGAGTGGAATAGTACCTTCTACTAGTACGTCAGGCCAGCAATAGCTGGGTATGGTAACAACCGCTACAATGCCCTGGGGTTGCTCAGTATCAGCAACTTTTGCCAGTACCCTTTGTTCCACTTCAAGGATAGGGTAACCTTGCTGATGACAGTAGGTTAATAATTGTTGACCGCGGCTGGTCTCGGCAAGCTTAGGGGAGATGACCAACTGCTCCGGCTTAATCCCTGCCTTAAAGGCTTCCTCCACAAACCTGACGCCTTCAATTAAAAAGACCCCCGCTTCCGTACGACCCTTGCGAAGCTGTAACTTGACAAGTTCTTTAATTTGTTCGTTTTGCAGGTTGGTAATCATGGTTAATCCCGTTCTGTGCGCAGGTTTTTTAAATCTTCATTTGCGCCAATTACCACCAAAATATCCTTAGCTTCAATATGCTCCTGGGCCCCTGGTGCCACAATAATATCTTGTCCCCGTTTGATGGCCATTACACTTACCCGATGCTTATTACGTAAATCAATTGCCCCGAGTAGCTTTCCAGCAAACTCAATTGGAGTAATCATTTCCAAAATACTAAACTCCGGGGATAACTCAATATGATCCAGTACATTCCCCGATACTAGCTGTTGTGCTACCTTTAAAGCCATATCCCTTTCCGGATACACTACCTGATCAGCACCCACCCGTTCTAATACCCGGCCATGTAAGTCATTCTGGGCTTTAGCTACCACTGACTTAACACCCATATCTTTTAACATAACCGTTACCAGGATGCTGGCCTGAATATCATGACCAATTGCGACAATTACCTTATCGAAATTTCGCAAACCAAGCTTTTTTAGCACTTCTTCATCCAAGGCATCAGCCTGGACAGCGTGAGTAACCTGCTCCATTATTTCCTGCACCCGGTCTTCGTCCTCGTCTATCGCCAGCACTTCAAAACCCATCCGGAATAAAGCACTGGCTATATTGGACCCAAACCTTCCTAGGCCAATTACTGCAAACTGTCTCAACTATTTCAGCCTCCCTTTATTTTCAACCTGCTAACCTACTAATATTTTTTCCTCCGGGGAACGAATAAGGGTTTTCTTGCTTCTTTGGGCTAAGGCAAAAGCCAAGGTTAAGGGTCCAACTCTTCCAGCAAACATAGTTATAGTAATTAACAGCTTGCCCAAATCTGTTAAATGAGGGGTAATGCCTAGAGAAAGACCCACAGTTCCAAAGGCAGAAACAGTTTCAAAAAAAACAACAATAAAGTCAGCGCGCTCAGTGATGGATAACGCCATTGTAACAATAGTTACCAGCAATGCTGCGGCCATGGCAATTGTCAAGGCCTTGAACACTGTTACCATGGAAAGCCTGCGCTTAAAAATCTCCGTCTCTTCCTTCCCACTGATAACCCCCCATGCTGTCGCTAACAACGCCCCAAAGGTGGTGGTCTTAATACCGCCACCGGTAGAACCCGGTGAAGCTCCGATGAACATTAAAATAATCAATAAAAACTGGGTAGCCGTAGTCAGGCTAGGCATATCCAAGGTATTATAACCCGCTGTTCGTGGAGTAACCGATTGGAATAAAGCAGCCATCAGTTTGCCACTTGCACTTAACCCTCCTAAGGTTTTAGGGTTATCATTTTCCAAAATAAAGATACCCAACGCCCCACCTACTACCAGAAATAGAGAGATAGAAAGTACCAGTTTGGCATGTAAGGAAAACCTGGCGAAACTTCTTTTCCGGTATACCTCAGCGATAACAGTAAAACCAATACCACCGAGGGTAACTAAAAGCATAATAACTATATTCACCAAAGGGTTTTCTACATAGTCAGTAAAACTACGATACCCTCCGAACAAATCAAAACCCGCATTACAAAAGGCACTAATAGCATGAAATAAACCAAAATAGAATGCTTTGGGCCAACCTAAATCTTTCAGCCATGCCCCAGTTAAAATTAGGGCAGCAATGCCCTCTATAGCAAAAGTTACCACAAGAATATACCGGGCAAGCTTAACAACCCCTTGAATGGTAATCTGATTCAAGGCCTCTTGCATTAGTAACCGTTCCCTCAGTCCAATGCGTTTGCCCAGCAGGATAGCAAAGAGTGTGGCCACCGTCATAAAGCCCAGTCCACCTATCTGAATAAGAAAAATAATCACCATTTGTCCGAAAGGTGTGAACACAGTTCCTGTATCAACCACTACTAAACCGGTTACACAGACCGCAGAGGTTGACTCAAACAAAGCGTCTATAAAATTCAAACCCATTCCGTCGGTAGTTGCTACAGGCAAAGTAAGCAGAAATGCCCCCAACAGAATAATCCCAGCAAAGCCTAGCACTAAAAGTTGAGACGGTGACAATTTCCACAGCATTGAAAGTTTATGGGCGTTCTGACTAGATTTCCCTGATAGCATACCGTTCTCCAACCTATTCACTCTTTCCTATTAAATGTTTTAGTAACTGTACATCTGAAATAATCTGCCTTAATCCCTGACATAAGCATTATTATACGCCTAACCATAATTAATGTCTACTATTACCAAGTCTAATCATTAAGATTACCTTGAACACCATATCAACAAGCTTACAAAACAAAAAAGCAACCCTTAAGGTTGCAACAGACTGTTGAAAATCCTTATTTTTTTATCCCAGACAAGCTGTTAAAAAACCCGTATAGCAGGTCGTCAGATTGCGCCAAGTCCACAGGCGTACTCTTTGTACATCGAGGACCTTGGCACATCTGGCGACAAAGCTATCCTGAAAATTATCACGTTAATTTTCATATACTGTTTGTGCCAGGTTAGTGGCATGGATGTCTAGACGGGGAATTTTAACAGCCTGAAGAACCATTTGGTTAATTACTTTGCCCCGAAAGCTTAGTTCCTTCAGGCTCTAATTTGTTAAACTCACTTCTCAGTAACACTATATCCACCCGACGGTTCTGCGCTCTATGAATCTCGTTATCATTAGCATAAACATTGCGATATTCACCATAACCTGCTGCGGATAGCCGCTTGGGGTTAATATTAACATGACGAATGAGAAACTGGAGGACATTGGTGGCCCGGGCTGTGGAAAGCTCCCAGTTGGAACGAAACTGACTAGTACTAATGGGAACATTGTCAGTATGTCCTTCTACCTTCACAGCGTTAGGAAAACCTACTAAAGCTGAACCTAGCTTCTCTAAAACTCCCATATATTCATTATTAATTACTGCAGAACCGGAAGCAAAAAGCAGGGGCTCTTTAATACTAATAACCAAACCCCTTTCCTCTTCATGGACATTGACTTTAGCCTCTAACTTAGCATCCTTGATAAACTTAGTAAGGGCTTCCCTGGCCTTGGCCATGGCTTCAGCTTCACCCTCGCCCTGCCCGGGAATCATTTTTGGTCCGGGACTTTCCCCAATTATTTTTCCAGACTGCTCTCCCAATAAAGCCACCTGTAGGGATGCAGCTACTTGAGACATTTTTTTCTTATCCACATTACTAATGGTGTACATTAAAATGAAAAATATCATCAAGAGAGTGATTAAGTCAGCATAGGTTAAAAGCCAGCGCTCGTGATTGCCCGCATGCTCTTCTTCCTTCTTACGCCTCATGGTATTACACCTCGCCTGTTGGTGCTGTATCTCTTGTTGCAGGCGGCAAGAACGCCTTAAGCTTATCTCGAACAGTTGCCGGGTTCTCCCCTGCTTGTAGTGACAAAACACCTTCGAGAATAACCGCTTTTTCTAGAGCCTCTTGTTTGTTCCGCAGCTTTAACTTGGCTGCAATGGGTAAATATATGAGGTTAGCAGAAGATACCCCATACAAGGTAGCAATAAATGCTACAGCAATTGCGTGACCTAGTTCATCGGGATTGGCCAGGTTTCCAAGCACGTTAATTAAACCCATAACAGTACCGATAATCCCCATGGTCGGAGCAAAACCACCTGCTTGTTCAAAAATACCGGACCCAATTTTATGACGCTCGTCTTCGAAAGCCATCTCTGTCTCAAGGATATCTTTAACTAATGAGGGGTCAGTACCATCCACTACCAATTGGACTCCTTGGCGCAGGAAGTAGTTATCGATCGCCACCAGTTCCTGTTCCAGACTTAATAAACCCTCCCGCCGAGCCTTCTCAGCGAAGGTAACAATTATATTTATCGTTGCAAAGACATCACTTTTGCGCTCAGAAAAAGCTATTTTAAGTAGTTTGGGAACTTGTTTAATGTCATTCATGGAAAAGCAGACCATTACTGCCCCGATGGTACCTCCAAATACAATAATTGCAGCAGTACTTGCCGCTAGGGCCAGGAGGTTTCCACCTTCAAAAATAAATCCAAGACATAAGGCACCTATACCTATGATAATACCAAGTACGGATGCTAAATCCATCCACTACACCCACTTTCCGACTTGTTGACAAAATCTTCGAGCCAAAGCCCATAAAATTTAAACTCCACCTTAGATATTCGAAAAAAAAAGACTACTGCTTTAGAAATAAATCCGCCAAATTTCCACGTTGTTTGACTATTGGACTGGTTAGCTAATCTTTACTCTTAATTCCACCCCTTTTTATATTTCTCAACGAACTAAAGGTATGGCATATGCCATACCTTTAGTTCGTTGATATTGATTATGTTTAGGCATTCTGACTGCTTTTGGCTACTTCAACTAATTGACCAAAGGCCTGAATGTCACTAACTGCTAATTCGGCCAGTATCTTCCGGTTTACCTCTACTCCGGCTTTTTTCAAACCATTGATTAGGCGGCTATAGGAAATTCCGTTAATCCGGGCAGCAGCATTAATCCTGGTAATCCAAAGCTTCCTGAATTCACCTTTCCGATCTTTACGGTCATTATAGGCATACTTAAAGGATGCCAGTAATTGCTGGTTAGCCATTCTGTACAGCTTGCTCTTAGGTCCCCTGTAGCCCTTGGCTAGTTTTAATATCTTTTTATGTCTTTTACGTTGGGTTAGTCCATTTTTGACCCGCGGCATATTTAAACCTCCCTTAAAGTCATATAATAATTTTAATATGGTAATAACTTACGTAGTTTTCTGGTATCAGCAGCACTGACTAAACCGGCTTTACGCAGGTTACGTTTACGCTTAGCTGATTTCTTCTCCAGAATATGGCTCTTAAAAGCTTTCATTTTTTTGAATTTTCCGGTTCCTGTTTTCTTGAATCTTTTCGCAGCCCCACGATGGGTTTTCATTTTAGGCATCTTTAGAGTCCTCCTCACTATTCCTGTGCTTGTTGTTGTTTAGGTGATAAAATCATAATCATATTCTTGCCCTCAACCTTTGGATAACGCTCAATAATGGCAATATCTTTGACCAGATCAGCCAAACGATCCAGGAGAACTTTACCTAACTCAGTGTGACTCATTTCCCGGCCCCGAAACATAATTGTGGCCTTGACCTTGTCCCCGTCCTTCAAGAAGCGGATAGCGTTTTTGGACTTGGTTTCAAAATCATGGTCTTCAATATTTGGCCGTAGTTTTACTTCTTTAATTAAAATAACCTTTTGTTTCTTTTTAACCTCTTTTTCCCGCTTGCTCTGCTCATACTTATACTTCCCGTAGTCCATAATCCGACAAACAGGTGGTTTAGCACTAGGGGCCACCTCAACCAGGTCCAATTGCTGATCTAGTGCCGATTTTAAAGCATCCCGGAGTGTTAAAATCCCTAACTGCTCACCGGTACCGCTTACTACCCGGACTTCTCTGGCCCTGATCTCTTCGTTGATACGTAAATCTTTGCTAATAACCTTTCACCTCCCATAAAATTTTAAAATAAAAACGGGTGGAGTTACTTCCACCCGCAAAAACCAACTTCAGAAAAGCTGCCTAGTTAGGCAATCTGGTTCGTGAACCTTACTAACAGCTTAAGCGTTGTAAGGTGAGAAGCGGATGGCTCCTGCTTTGCAATAATATGCAGTTACTGGGATAGTATAGCACGCCACTTTAGTGGTGTCAAGTAATGCCTGCCCCTTCGACGCCCCTTCGAACCTGAATCTACACCTTCGAACCTGAATCTTTCGAACCTCGAACCTCGAACCTTGAGCTAATGAGTTTTTTCCTGCACTTCCTTAAGCACCTGGCTAATAAATTCAGCCAGACCCATTGCTCCTAAGTCACCAGCCCCCCGCTTCCGAACCGCTGCGGTCTGATTTTCCACCTCTTTATCCCCTAATACCAGCATGTAGGGGATTTTTTGCATTTGGGCTTCTCTAATCTTATAGCCTATCTTTTCATTGCGGCAGTCTAATTCTGCCCGGATTCCCGCATCCTCCAGGCGCTTCAGCAGCTCTTCCCCATAGGGGATAGCCCGGTCAGTAACTGTCATTAGCTTAACCTGTACCGGCGACAGCCAGATTGGGAATGCCCCGGCAAAATGTTCAGTAAGGATACCGATGAATCTTTCGATACTGCCAAAGATTACCCGGTGAATCATTACTGGGCAGTGTTTTTGCCCATCCTCACCAATATAAGTTAGGTCAAATTTTTCCGGCATTTGGAAATCCAACTGAATGGTACCACACTGCCATGTCCGGCCTAGGCAGTCTTTTAAGTGAAAGTCAATCTTCGGGCCGTAGAAGGCTCCATCACCTTCATTAACTTTATAAGGCATACCCTTGGCATCCAAAGCCTCCCGTAGAGCAGCAGTGGCCATATCCCAGATTTCATCCGAGCCCATCGCTTTTTCCGGCTTGGTAGACAGCTCCACATGGTATTCAAAGCCAAAAATCGAATAGAATTTGTCAATCAAATCCATTACACCGATAATCTCAGCTTTAATTTGACTTGGCAGCATAAAGATATGGGCATCATCCTGGGTAAAACAACGCACCCGCATTAAACCGTGCAAGGCACCGGAAAGCTCATGACGGTGCACCAGTCCCAGCTCACCCATCCGGATCGGCAAATCCCGGTAACTATGCATGGATGACCTGTAAACCAACAGCCCACCGGGGCAGTTCATCGGCTTAACTGCAAAATCAGCTTCGTCGATTTGGGTAAAGTACATGTTTTCTTTATAATTCTGCCAATGACCGGACTGCTCCCATAAGGCCCGATTTAAAATAATGGGAGTTTTAATCTCCTGATAACCGGCCTTGCGGTGTTCCACCCGCCAGAAATTCTCTAACTCATTGCGTAAAATCATCCCCTTGGGGAAGAAAAATGGAAAGCCCGGCCCCTCCTCCATAATGGTATATAATTCTAATTCCGCCCCTAATTTACGATGATCCCGGCGTTTAGCCTCCTCTAGTCTAAAGAGGTATTGTTCTAGTTCTTCTTTATTAAAAAAGGCAGTTCCATATACTCGCTGGAGCATTTTATTCTTTTCACTGCCCCGCCAGTAGGCCCCGGCAAGGCTCATTAACTTCACAGCTTTGAGCTTCCCTGTAGTAGGTATATGCGGCCCGGCACATAAATCCAAAAAGTCCCCCTGCTGGTAAAAGGAAATCACTGCATCTTCCGGAAGCTCGTTAATTAGTTCTACTTTATACACTTCACCCCGATCGCCGAAAACCTGGATTGCTTCTTCCCGGCTAACTTCCTTGCGGATAAAGGGTTTATCTGCTTTGATTATTTTCTCCATTTCCGCCTGGATTTTGTCCATGTCCTCTGGAGTAAAGGTTTGGGGTGAATCGAAATCATAATAGTAGCCTTCGGCAATAGCTGGACCAATCCCAAACTTAGTCCCGGGAAACAGGCGTTGAACCGCCTCAGCTAAGACGTGAGCAGTACTGTGGCGATAAATCTGGAGAGCTTCGGGAGACTCTGGGGTGATGATTTCCATACTGGCATCCTTTTGCAGCACACAGGACAAATCTACCAATTTACCGTCTACTTTACCAGCCAGAGCTTTTTTCCCTAATCCCTTACTAATATTCTGGGCAACCTCTAGCACAGTGACTCCCTGCTGATACTCCCGAACTGAACCATCTTTAAGTTGAACTTTAATCATTACATAAACCTCCATTATAAAAAAATAAACCCCCGTCCCACATCCTGGGACGGGAGATATACCCGCGGTTCCACCCAAGTTAGAAAGGACAAGCCTTTCCCACTTCGTCAGCCCTAACGGCGGCTACCGACTACAGATACTTTCTAGGAAGCTTTAGGTGCCTTGAAACTTTTGGCACCTTTTCTAGGGGCTAAGTCCTGGATTTCCCTGTAGCAACTCCAAGGTGGTTTTCCATGAACTCCATCTAAAAGGGTTTACAGCCTATGACCCTTTATCTCTAGAGATTTTTGTCCATTTACTTTCCTTTTCATAGCATTTAGTATTCAATTATTTTTATATTATTAATCACATAAATTATAGGGCTAGCAGACGCCATTTGTCAACTATCCTAACCATTGGGGTAATTTTATCAAGAGTAGTTGTAGACAACCAATAAGTAGACCCAAGACTGCCCCCAAATACTCAATATGCTTTAACTCTTTGGCAGCAATTGACAGTACTAGTCGCTCTAACTCATGAAGGTCTAGGTTGTTAATACGTTCTTCCACAAGTTTCGCTAAATGGACCTCCTCCCGGATGGTATCACTCACCTGCTCCAGAAGCTGTTCCATCATGGCTGGAATCTCTTTGTTGGCCATGTCCCGTACTAGTTCACCTACAACCGTCCGTACAGAAACAGGGAGAAAGCTAGGTATCTTAGCCGTTACCCGTTTTTGGATCAAATCGCTGATTGAAACAACCATGTCATCTTTACCGACACGTTCCTTAAGCTCAGCGACAATATCCTCAGAGGATAGTAGTTCTTTTTCTACTACTTGTCCCACTAGTATAGCCAGTTCCTGGTGTCGTTTAGGAATCAAACCTCGAATTTCATATCCAATTAGGGGAATAACCCAGGGTTTATAAGGCCGAAACAGCATTTTAACTGCCAACACATTGGTGAGCCAGCCAATTAGCGCACCTACTAAAGGGATTATTGCCAACTCTAACAACCCGTTTACCTCGCTTCCTGTTCGGGAAATATCGACTTAAGTGTAGCAAATCCCACTACCGGATGCAAGGATGCCCGTCATCTATCCCATTTAGCCCATTCTTGTGCCCCATTTCAGGCTTAGCTCTAACCTCGAACCTCGATTAAGTGCATAAACAAAGGTCACACCCCCTACAAACCATGACCCGGTTGGTGAATACATTTTTCAAGGTAGTAACGGTATTATCATATTGCCCCTCGTTTTTAATATGTAAAACTACTTCCTTCGGGGCAAGGGTAATTAGCGCACTGACTAACAAATCCTCATAATTTATCTCCGTGTCAGCCTGGTCTAATAAAATTCCATCCAGGTAATCGCTTTCGATGACTTGCCGGTCCTTATCCCTAAGTCGGAATGCCCCTGAAGGTGCCAAAGTGACGTGGACTAATTCAATTCTGGGCTCCTGAATATCCACAAAATATTTCAATAGCCTAATGAATTCCTTATATTCACGGTCCATGATAAAGTCATCAACAGCTCGTTCTACCGATTCCTCTAATTCATTTAAATATTCTTTCAGTCGAAACTTAATAAAACCATCTACTACTAACTGGTTATTTGCCGCTAGATAGTCTAGAAGTTTTTGGAGGATTTTGCTCTTACGATTTATGGAGTAGACTAGGCCATCCCCAGGAGTGTCCAGGCTATGGTTTAGGCTTTGGAAAGCATGCTCAAAGATAATTTTCCGTTCATCCTCGTTAAAATAATAATAATTCTCCCGAATAATCTCGTCTAGTAAATCTTCTTCCCATTCACTAATAATTACATCTGAAATCACATTAGCCAAATGGTGCCGAAAAATCTTGGAGATGTCTTCCTCTGAATAGTTCCAGGAGCCATAGTCATCTATATTACAGCCTATAAAATTTATTTCCCCTACACTACTTTCATCAATAGTTACCTGAAGCCCGTCAGTCTGTAAGTTCCTTAACTCCCAGTCCAGCTTGGCTTTTAAAAAATCAAAATGAGCTGTAGAACCGATGGATATTGGCTCAAGCATACCTCTCCCCCCTTTCGTACTAACTAGTATATGTGGCCTTAAAAAAATGTATACGAGCTACTCACACTTAAAAAACACCAACCATTAGTGACCTATCCAGTGCACAATATGGTGGTGTTTTTTCATTAATATTATGTCCGTTCTAACTTCCTGCTATTCCCCTGACCGCCTTCTCCCGGAAAGCATTTCAGTCACATCAGGTCTTGGGGTTCTCCATGCTTCGCCACATCCCGTGGAGTTCACCAATTCTTACCTGACCTTGCTTTTGATACTCGGCAAATTTTCGACTTAGTTGTGGATTATCTAGATATTTAGCAAGTTCTGCGTACCGGCGGTTTAAGGTCTCTTCCTCCCTAATGATTGTTTCAATTAATCCCCGGATAACTTTAGACATTTTACTTGCCTCCCAGTATTTCTCGTAAAACTGCTATTGCTTTTGGACTAATCATAACTTGTTCCCCAGAGACCCCCATACTATCTAGAAAATTCTTAGGTATTTCTTTGCCTGATGGCACACCAAAGGAAATCTGCTGCTCCATTTCCTGCCACATATTTTCCATCATTATTTCATTAATGCTGCCAAAGTTTCCCGATGATTTCCGCTGTCGGTTTGGGGACAAACTTTGTTGTTTTTCCAGTTCTTGTTGACGCAGCTTGGCCGAAAGATAACTGTCCTTTAAAATAATCGCCGGCTGGTTAGGTTTAACGTTAACTCCGGTCTTTAACTCCTCCTGAGTTGTCTCCACTTGAGTTACCTCCTCCGTCTGAGTTATTGCTTCCACCTGAGTTATTGCTTCCACCTGAGTTATTGCCGCCACCTGTGGCTTTTCTTCTAATTGGAGATTTTCCGATCTCAAACCTTGTTCCTTGTGCCCAGTTTTCTTTCTACTTCCAGGAAATCCGAGCCCAGCCGGTAGTTTTGTTGATATGATGGGTCTAGTCATATACTCCCCCTCATTCCTGCCCAGTCTTTTAACTATTCTATCTTATTCGCTAAAGGTGAAGGAGGTGAGTGATTTTATATTTCTCAATATTTTCTAATTTGGGCAGGGGCCTATGGGAAAAAATCACCCTTCCAGTTAATCCGCATAGAATGTTAGTGGATACGGTGCTTGAATCATTTGAACCAAGCATTAAGAGGTATCTGTGTGATACCAATTGAAAGGAGGCATTACAATGTCTGACGAGGTAAACCTAAGCCATAAAGAATCTTCTTTCGAAGTTGAATGCTTACGGGTTGATAAGGTATTTGATGCTTGTAGTACTCGGAATTGCGAAACCTTTGATTTCGACCCCGAGCATACCGACTGTCATGCCGGTGAGTCTGGAACCGTTCATTTTCATGACATCGCCGCTATTATCTCTTGTGAAGGCTTAGATGGGGCTAAAGTTAAAGGAAGCATTACCAGCCGCCCTGGCACACCCTTAGCCGATGTAAGAGCAACCATTAAAGGCTTTGTAAGAATTGTGGTTAGAACAGTTCAAGGCGGAGTTATTGAGTTAATTCGTAAGGTAACTTTTGAAACCCGGGTACTGCTCTTTGCACCCAGACCGCGTAGTATGTTTGTTTGCGGCGAAGCATTAATTAGATGCCTAGGTTGTGTGCTTGTTCCTGAATTCAAAGTAATTCGTTGTTCCGTAGGTGCCTTTGAAATTATTAAAGTTTGCGGCGAAGTTGAATTTAGAATTCCAACTCTGGGTGTATGCCCTGTTCCTGATGAGTGCACCGTAATTGGCGAAGCCAATACCTGCGAAATTTTCCTCGATCGGCAACTCACCCATTTCCCGTCCGCAAGAGACTTTTTCCCACCCCAACAAAACGATTGCTAAACATTAAAGCAAAAACCCGCTTATTAGTACCAAGCGGGTTTTTGGCAGGCTGTTGAAAATCCCCGTCTAGCTTTGTCAACGACCTGACAAGGTCCTCAACGTACAGCAAGTACGCCTGCGGCCTTGTCAGGTCTGTTTCCGCGCTATACGGGTTTTTCAAAAGTCTGCTCGGGGTCTGGGTATATAGTGGTGTTAAGTTTCCATCAACGGCAATTCTCTTGTGTGCCATTAGCTGTCACCTCCCAAATTTATCTACTAATCTAGTATGAGGTGGCAACAGCTCTATTATGCAGAGACCTTTCCCAGGGCATATTTTGTTTTCCCACTATGCTGTATATTTTAGCCATAGAGGAAAGAAACTAAATTAAGTGGGCCAACTAATACTGAGGGAGGCGATTTTATTGCATTTCATGCAGCACAGAAGAACTGACACCCTCGATTATCCCCATGGTGGATGGTGGATCTGGCATACTGCGGCCATTGCCGGCGTATATATGCTCGGCAAAATGGTTAAACGATGCCACCATTCGGATATGGAGAGTTAGTTGGA
The DNA here is from genome assembly GCA_049302075.1 of Carboxydocellales bacterium. Lineage (GTDB taxonomy): Bacteria > Bacillota > Carboxydocellales > JAJZTU01 > JBAQLS01. The sequence continues at coordinate 36,346 of JBAQLS010000020.1, forward strand.
TTCCATTTAATGGCGGGGGAAGGTGCTTTAGCCTTTCCCCGCTATCTGGCAATCATTGGTCACATTTCCCCTAAGTCCCTAATTGACAGAATGGTTAATCCGTTGTATTATAGTTTATGTACTTCGCTACACCACTCGCCGGAGTGGCGGAACTGGCAGACGCACAGGACTTAAAATCCTGCGGGCTTAAACGCCCGTACCGGTTCGATTCCGGTCTCCGGCACCAATAACAACAATAAGCATTCCGAGGTTTTCACTTACAGTGAACCTCGGAATTTTTATTTTTACGCAATTCGTAGGATTATTGCTATGTAGGTGCGCAAGAGTAAAAATATGTCCTCCTGTTGGTATCTCCAGAAAGTCAATTATATCAAGGGAGGAAGATAATTTATGACTACTCAAAAATTTACCCAAAAAATGACCAAAAGGCAACGCAGGACTAATAATCTCACGCAATCCTTCAATGTCCAGATGAAACAATTCCTTATTAATTGTAGTCAAAGAAACCTCACAAAGAATACCATCGAAACCTATGAACGACATCTTAGCAAATTCGAGAAGTATCTTATCTCAATAGGTAATACTACTCTAGTTATGGATATTGATAGAATCATTGTTGAAGAATACACATTTTCTTTGAAGGAAGTTGAAAAGTTAAATCCTAATACAATCAATTCAGTAATCCGTCATCTTAAATCATTTTTTACATATCTTTAGGAAGGCCACCAGACTCCACTAGTATGCAGATTAGTTCAATTCCCCAAATTAATTGGACCCCTTCCATTTCACATTTTTGTCTTAATGGTTTGTCGTTTGTTACACAAATCCAACCATTTTTTTTAGCGAGAAGTAAACATATTTTATCTTGAAAGGATAAGGGTCCTTTTGCCTCTGAAGCTAGAATCATCTGGTCTAGTTCGGGTTCAACAAGTATGATTCCAATTTCCTCGCAATATCTTTCGTCTATATCGTGGATCTCAGGCAATACAGGTGTAGCCAAGTATATTTGCCCTACATACGTACAGATCAATTTTATAATCGTCCTATCACATTTACATAAATCGATAAGAATATTTGCGTCTAGTATCAGAAAATGCTTCTTTTTTTTCTGCATCTAATTACACCCAAGAGGAAACTATATCGCGCATAGATTCAAGGTCTATTTTGAAAATTTCTGCAGCGCGACTCATAGTAATTTCATCTTGTTCGATTGGCGATTGTCTGCGAAATGATACACATAAAAACTGACATGTCCTAAAAAAATCACGGATGTAAATGATATTTACTCTTGCTTGTAACAGATGCATGACCTTCTAATGCGGAATACATGGGACTTTCACCCTACAGAATGACGCCCATGCTGGGCGTACACAAACAAAAACCACCTCAAACGGTGGTTTTTAAACGGCATCCAAAAAATCTGTAGCCCTTCTACCAAGTAACCCTTATTTTTACTTCCTGTCGCTAGGACGGGGAGAAGATGGTTTTGGTAGATGTTTGACAGAACCATTATATATTGGTTCCCTCCCGGAAACTGTTGTCTTCTTATCGCACATACATTTCACCTCAGGAGGTAGTCTACCCAGATTTACAAAATTCTACACTTTGCTAGTCATAAAATATACTAAATCCATCAAGCTTGGTAATATCCACTATCATTCCGTATTCTTCGGCATATATTTTCTTAACTATTTTACCTTCAAGCTCTCGCACACTTGTTAAATAAATTATTTTATCACTATTTTTAATGTCAGTATATGCTGCGTAACCCTCGAAGGTTATTTCATTTTTTGTGAACTGAACCCAGTAACCATTTGCTGCCTTGGGCTCAAACTCCGGATCCAGTAGTGCAGCGTAAATATTTGGAGGCTGAACCCACCCGGTAAATCCAAGAAATTTAAAGCTTTGGTAAACAAATCCGGCACTAGAGGCTCTAGCTATAAAGGCACCCATAAGTACACTTAAAAATAAAATAACTCCCAGTGAAAAAAACGGGTGCGCAAGGATAAATGGTGTAAACTGTTCAACTAACGTCTTTACCTCGAATTGTAATCCTGCCACTGTTAAGAAAAGGTATACCCCAATGTACATAAAAGTACTATATAGTAAACATTTATATGTTATTTCAAGATCGCTGAGTGGCTTATCAGGCTGGTACAGTGCTTTACTGACCAATATAGTAAGATATCCAGGAAGAACAAATGCTACAAGCAAAACAATGGTTTCAACGGTAATTTCCGACATAAGCGCAAACCATATCCTTTATTTTATTTGTTTAAACTTTTGTTATTTTCTTCCCGAGCAGGAGCAGCCTCTACACATGCTTGAATTACAGTATTGGGTTCGTCTTTGCGAAGAGTTGCACTAGGACAATTATTCTCCCTGTCACTTGGCCTTGTGCCTTTAGGCATAGGTAGTTTTGTAACCCTTCCGTTATAAATTACTTTTCTATCCATAACTTGTCCACCCCCTCTTTATTAGAATACCATTTATAGGAATAATTTTCCACTATACAATTTATTGCCGCCCTTATCACAGGCAAACGAAGAACTAGCACCGTCAAAGCTCAAGCTCCCCAAGTTTTTTCAAGCAAGTTTTACCTCTAAATGATAGCCTTTACCTAAATAGGCATGCTGTACCCGTGGATCTTGGAGCAGTTCCTCTGCTGAACCGGTCAGGACCACCCAATCCAAATGAATTGTTGTTCAGCAGCGTGGCTTCAGGTAACTATCAAAAAAAAGGAGCCCTTAGGCTCCCAGTATAGCATTATATCTTTTCAATCCCGTATCGGTTAAGTTGCATCGGGTTCCTAACCGTTTAACATATTTGAGTCCAACCAAATTATCAATTGCCATTCCAAAATACATAATCCCATTACAGGGCTGTTCTTTTTCATAAAAATCCTTATAGCTTATCCACCCTCCTGCATGAAGTGATGCTTTTGCTAATTTCATGAAAACATCAATGTCCCAGTCGTTTTTAAACTCCTTGTCATACAATATATATCCCGCCTCCCCTTATGCTTATTAATTCGACAAAATGACAACCTTCTCCTGCTTAATATCTTCCGTGAAGAAAAATGTTTGAATTCATCCAGTATTCAGAATAGAGCAAGTGAGCAAGCTATAGTTATTTTACCTGCTATTCTAAAGAATATCCACTACATAAAATCAATTCTGGACGGGCAACCTGAAGAAGGTAAATGCTATTCGAAATTCTTGTTTAATTAGTTCTCAGGGGGAGGAGTAAACGTTGCGCTACACTAAATTTGCTATCATCACGTCTTTAGTAACCTTCACTTTTTATACCACCATCTTTCCCCTGCTCTGGCCCACAGCTAGCTATGCCTTAAAGGGCCAGTCAATTCCCTGGGAAAGTACCCAGGAGTTTCGTCAGGCAGTTAGTAAGGCTGATACCCCCATCCGCATGGCCTTTTATAAGGCAACCTTAAAAGAGCCTCTACCTGGCGAATTATTTAATATCAGCCATGCCGCCAACCTACTAGCGGGCACGGTAGTCAAACAGGAGGAGACCTTCTCACAAAATCAAGCCCTTGGTCCCTACACCCAGGATAAAGGTTACCAAAAGGGTCCCACCTATTCAGGAGACCGGATTATTACCACCACTGGTGGAGGAGTCTGCAAAATTGCTTCCTTATTATATAACATAGCAACCTTAAGTAATTTGCAAATAGTAGAAAGGCACAATCACTCCTTGACTGTGCCTTATGTCCCCCCAGGTCAAGATGCTACTGTGAGCTATGGATGCTATGATATTAAGTTTAAGAACACGACTAACGGCCCGGTTTTAATCTGGGCAAAAACCTACGGCAAAACCCTCTGGATGGCTATTTATGGACGCCAACTCCCCCCCATAGTAACCTGGCACCATGAAACCCTGAAGGAAACTAAAGCAACCACCTTGCGTAGAGTTAACCCCCAGCTTCCATCAGGAACAGAAAAGGAATTAGCCCCAGGGCAAGACGGAATCCTGGTTCGTACTTGGCTTACCATTAAGTACTCTGATGGGCAAGTGGAAACTAAAGACCTGGGCAAAGATTATTATTCTCCTAGTCCCCGAATAATTGAGCGAGGACCCTAGGTTACATATAAAGCAAGGCGCCGAGGAATACTATTCCTTGTTAAACAAACCTAAGTATCTAGTGAAAGCCTGGACATGCTCTAGGCTTTCTTGATATTAAAGAATCGATTTTCTTGAGTAATTTCTCCTGCTCTTGTCCTGGCTGGGGCGCTGGGAGCTACCAACCCTCCACTAACGGTTTAAAATAGCAAAAACCCGGTTGATCACAACCGGGCTAACTTTTTTGTGGAGGCGGCGGTCGGAATTGAACCGACGGATATCGGTTTTGCAGACCGTTGCGTTACCACTTCGCCACGCCGCCATTGGAGCGGAAGACGGGATTCGAACCCGCGGCCCTCGCCTTGGCAAGGCGATGCTCTACCACTGAGCCACTTCCGCAGTTCGTAAACTGGGGACATTGACTATAATAACAAAATTCACTTGGGATGTCAATTATATTTAGATGTGGTGCCACGGGACGGAATCGAACCGCCGACACGAGGATTTTCAGTCCTCTGCTCTACCGACTGAGCTACCGTGGCATAAATGGCGGAACTGACGGGATTCGAACCCGCGATCTCCTGCGTGACAGG
>JBAQLS010000021.1:0-71877 GCA_049302075.1 Carboxydocellales bacterium
GAAAAAGATCGTCTCGAACGCGAGATCAAGAGCTATCATAAGCGCATATTTGCCTGTTTGGACGATGCAGAGCGGGAGATCGCGCTTATACAGGTTAAACGCCTAATTAAGGCAAACTTTCACAGTATAACCATCCTGCCCGAGCCCGTAGAAAAAAAGCGTCAAGGTCGTCCGTTTCTAGATCCGTCCAAAAACTTAACAGCCACAGAATACCGGCTTTGTATTACCTACCAACGAGAGACGGAAAAAATAAAAGAAGTGATCCGCAAGGAAAGTACGTTCATCTTAACGAGTAATGACCTTAACATTTCAGCGGAAGCCATACTTTTAGAATATAAAACTCAAAGTAATGTGGAAAAACGGTTTCAGCAATTTAAAAATCCCCATTTTGTCAATTCACTTTTCCTCGATAAGCCGGAAAGAGTGGAAGCGCTGGCCTATCTTATTCTTTTGACCATTATGATGCTTTCCGTGATGGAACAGGTGGTAAGAAAAGGCCTAAAGGAAGAAGACGAAACGGTCGTTGGTACAGGAAAGATGCTCAAAAAACAGCCGACACAATTGATGATACTCCGAATATTTTACAGTATCTTATACCAAAGTTATATCGATAATGGTAAAACGGTAAGGAGGTTGCTTAACCCGTTTAAAGATAGCCAGTCGAAAATCATTCGCTATTTAGAGTTACCAGAATCAGTATTTGTTTGGAATGGGGCATAACCAAGCCTTGTTAAAATTCCATAATTAAACATGCGAAATTGACATCGGAGTTTTCTGGAATATGAGTTTTATAATCGCACTCATTGCATTTTATCCCAAAGCTATGTCCCATAAATGCACCTCCTAAAAAAGCATTGGCACTATCTTGTAATCCAACAGATTTACTATTTCTGCAGATAATTCATCACCAAATGGCTCAGGTGGCTGGTATCCTTTCAGCTTAATGTTTTGACCATTAGTGTGAATTGTCATTTTCCAACTACCACCATCATCAGCCTGAATATCATTTTTTACAGGTTGCAAATCAAACAGGTCAAATCTGTCGAAAATTCGCTCTACTGCTTTATAATCAATTTTATATTCATAGGTCTCTGAAACCGGTAGCATATAATTACCCTCTTCATCAGCACAGCTTTCCTTTATTCCTCGTTTGAATGTAGCTCTTACCACACCATCAATAGAAATAAATGTTTTGCAGCTTCGGAAATCAATATCCCGCTGCAATGCTCCTGATATATAAGTTATTTCTATTCCCGTTACACTCACTGGCTGCATTTTATACCACCTCTCATTGACCGTACTTAACCAAATCGTACAACCTTTTGTTTTGATAAATCCGCTCCTTACCTATTTTTTCAGATGTAAGGAAGCCCTCTTTTTCAAGAGAAGATAGGTAATTGACCGCAGTTTTTCTCGTTACCGATAAGCCATTTTCAATATAGACGGTTTTTGTATAAAACTCATAAAACAGCAAATCAATTAGTTCCTTGGAATAAATTTTAGGAAGTTTTTCTTTAATCTCAGTACTCATGGCTTCAACTTCGGCATTGATTCTTTTTACCAACTTCAATGTTTCCTCGGCTGTTTCCTCGATTCCTGTAAGAATATAGGCAATCCATTCCTCCCAGTTTTCCTCGGTTCTTACTTCCTGAAGAAGCTTATAATAGGCTGATTTATTCCGGATAATATAACTACTCAAATATAATATAGGGCTATCGAGCAGTTCCTTTAATACTAAATAAAGCACATTGATGATTCTGCCCGTCCTACCATTGCCGTCATAAAAGGGATGAATGCTCTCGAATTGGTAATGGATGACCGCAAGCTTTATCAATGGGTCAATATCGTTATAGTCTTCATTAATGTATTTTTCGAGATTGCTTAAAAGCTTTCTGATTTCATCTTCACCAACAGGTGGAGTATAGACGGTTTCACCGGTTCTTTCATTCCGGAGTACTGTGCCGGGCAATTTTCTGATTCCCGCACGATTCTTTTCTATTACACCCTGAATCTCAACAATCATATTCGTTGTCAGCATTTCACGAGCCTTCACCTGCTCATATCCATACCACAAAGCAGTTCTGTAGCTGACAACTTCCTTTGCAGCCGGGCTTGCTCCGCTTGCATCACTCATTGCTTTATAAAGGTCATCATGTGTTGTTATAATATTTTCGATAGCTGAACTATCCTTTGCTTCATTAATCATGACTGCATTTATCAGAATGTGCTTATTCGGAATAGTGTCTGCATAACCTTTTAATTCAGCTAACGCTCTGTTTGCTCTTGATAATTGTTTCAGTACCGTCTTTGTTTCCAATTCTACATTGGGCGGCAACATAGGTAATTTATACTCGCTCATTACACCCACCTCCATTATATAGGTATAATATCACTATTTTTTACGCACGTCAATTCAATATAGGTAAATAATTATAAAAATCTACCTATGTTAGTTTTATATAGGTAGATTTTGAAGTTTTCTTTACTCATCTGGTACTAAAAAATTTCTTCTTTTAGAAACCGCACCAATACTGCATTTCCCTGCAATTCATATCCCCACAAACAAGGGTTTATTGGGTTGATAACATAATCGGCAGTTAACCTCTCTCGAAGGTTTGAGTGCGTAATTTACACTTTTCAGTTTTTTATTCGCCACTGATTTCATCCACTTAAAATGCCCTAGAAAATGAAAAAACCGCAATCATACAAAACCATCAATAGCCTTGTATTACTGCGGTTTAGCGGTCACTTAACTGTCTTTTCTATATAGCAGACAACAACACTCAACGTGGCTGGTCTGCGGAAACATATCCACTGGCTGCACTTCAACAGTGCTGTACCCAAGCCTATCCAAGACAGCTAAGTCCCGTGCTAAACTGGCCGGGTCACAGGAGACATAGACTACCCTCTGGGGTTGCATATCCCCGATTGCCGCCAAAGCAGTTGTTGCACAGCCTTTTCTAGGAGGGTCAAGGATAATAACATCCGGCTTGACCCCCTGTCGGTATAACTTTGGAAGTAGTTCCTCAGTTTTGCCGACCATAAACTCTGTATTATTAATATGATTAAAGCAGGCGTTTTCCTTGGCGTCTTGGACCGCCTTCGAAATAAGTTCCAGTCCATAGACTTTTTTGGCCATTTTCGCTAGGAACAGCGAAATTGTACCTGCTCCGCAAAAAGCATCAATTACCGTCTCCCTACCTGTCAATCCTGCATAGTCCAGCACCTTTTCATAAAGCACCTTAGTTTGTAACGGGTTGACTTGGAAAAATGACTCTGCGGAAAATGTATACCTAATACCACCTATCTCATCTAAAAGTTTATCTTTTCCAGCAAGAGTCCGGGAATACGCACCCATAACCACCCCGCTTTTAGCTAGGTTTTCATTGCGAATCACCGACACAACTCCTGGGTATAAATTCATAATTTCTGTTGCAAATTTAAGTTCTTCCGCCCAATCTCCGGATTCCGTAACCACTACCACCATTATCTCATCGGACAAAGAACTTTTCCTTAGTACAACATGTCGGAAAAACTCCTGGCCTTCTTTCTCCGGATGAAATGTATTTAGCAAACTTTGCACGATTACTGCAACCTGATTCATGTCCGCATCAATTAAAAAACAATCCTCAACCCTAAGCAATTGTTTTAGATGAGCAGGAACCAGTTCAGCTTTACTAGGCAAAGCTTCGACTTCATCTCCATATCCATAGTAACCCAAGTATAATTCTGCTCCTCTTTTAACCACCTTAAAGTGAACCTTGTTTCGATATCCCCACGGTTTTTCCATCCCTAAAGTTGGATGCACTTTGATTCCTTGCAACTTCCCAATCCTTAATAAAGAGTCTTCCACCATTCGGGTTTTCGCCCTAAGCTGTTCCGCATAGTTCATATGCTGAAACTGGCACCCACCACATCGACCATGGTTATCACAGTTTGGAGCACAACGGTCTGCACTTTCCTCTACAACTCTGAGTAGTTCCGCCCTGGCAAAGTTTTTTTTAACTTGACCAATCCGCACAACAACCTCCTCCCCAGGTACAGTAAAAGGAACAAAAACCGCCAAGCCTTGGCATCTACCAACCCCTTCGCCACTATGATTCAGGCCATTTATTTTCAATTGGACTTGCTCACCGGCCTTTACCGGAAATGTTTTCGTGCTCACTTAGTTCCCTCCATATAAGTGTTATAACAACTGTCAGATAAAAACGCCTCGAGAAGGATTCTCGAGACAGTACATTAGTATTTATTTACTAATAATTATATCGCAAAACTGCGCAAAATGTCACATGTAATTGATAACGAAGAATGTATGTGAAAACCCTTTTTTTATTTAAAATTCTGTGGATAATGTGGATAAGTCTGTTGGTAACCCATAAAATAAGCAATCTCTATGTGGATAAGCATGTGGATTTGTAAATCTTGTCAATTTATTTAAAAGATTTATTAAATTTAAATTACCCGTAGATTTATTGTTTCTTTTATTGTTCAAATAAAAAGACTCGGAATAATCCGAGCCTCGAAAAACTAAATTGTCAATTATAATACCCTTAAGCTTGTCCCAGAATTATTGAGACTGTTTGTTCGAATAACAATCCCGGCAATAAACCGGACGTTCATCCCTTGGAACAAAAGGAACTTGAGTTTCGCAGCCACACTCGGCACAGATAGCCGCATGTAGTTCCCGAGACGGTCTTTCACCACGACCGGATTTACGAGCATTACGACAGTCTTTGCAACGTTGGGGTTCGTTTTCAAAACCCTTTTCGGCGTAGAATTGCTGTTCTCCTTCTGTAAACACGAATTCATTACCACAGTCTTTGCATACTAACGTTTTGTCTTGGAACATTAAGTAGATCCCTCGCTTTTTTGCTTTTTACCGGATGCTTAGCTGACCTGGTTTTTGACCCCACACTCGCCTGCAGGAAGGTTCGCTCAAGGTGATATGCCTCCCACTACTGCTTCTCTCGTTCTGGAGCACTGGCGCAATTTTGCAATTAACTCCAAACTCCTACGGCAGGACTTACTTCTAAGCCGCACCATGATCACCGATACTTTTGACCGGCTTACGTGGATCGTTTCGCCTGCGACTGGCATCGATTTGCAACCACAGACCTAAGCACAGGTTCGGGTATATTATACCTTCAAATAAATTCTTTTACAATAGTTTGACCCGGTAGTTAACACAAATCGCCTTTTACCGGTTTATTATCAACTTAAGCGTATTCTTTCTTAGTTCCTGTCACTTTATATTTTGTTGGTTCAGGATAATCCAGGTAAGCACTTTCAGCTTTATTTCTAAGGATATCTAACCTTCGTCGCTCATTCTCCAGCTTTAGTTTACCCTGGTGCAAATGGTAGTTTACCATATCCATCCGGGCAAGTGAACAAATTATATTATGAGTTTCGCTAGTTATTTTGCTTAGCTCATTCAGACTAGTATCCTCCACCTCTGACAGAAGTTTGGACATGGAAAAGTGTTGCCACCCTAACATGTTCACTAGCATCTCCTCAGTATGTCGCAGTTCTTGCTCCCTCTCCTTGATAAAAGCATTATATTGTTGCCGTTGCTCAGTTAATACCTTAATTTGATCTGTATCATTATCTTCAAGGGCCAGTTTGGTAAGCCAAGTGAGCTCTTCCATAAGAATATAGATATCACGGAGAATAGAGTATTCCCTTGTTAAAGCTTGAATTAGTATTCTTAATAGACCGGTCAAGTCAATCACCCCCATTGTGCTAATGGCTGCTGGTGAAGTCATTTCTTTTGGTCAAAAAATACTGCTTCCCGAAAAATATTCGGATAATTAAGATATGCCTGCCGAATGCTTCGAAACTGTTTTAACCCACTCAACTGGGATTGCACATCTTTTATGTCGGTATTTAGACTTTCGTTAATTCGGTTATCCATCTCCTGTATAGCAAGTAATTGAACAGCAATTTTGTCCAGAATAGCTTTTAGTTCATTATCTAACCCTGTCTGACGAGCAACTTCCAAAAGCTGCCCATCAGTATCGTCTATCATCACCGATACTGACAGTAATTCTACCTTGACTTCACGTATTTGATTCTGAATCTTGGTAGTATCATCAATAAACTGACCCCTGGATGTGCATAGCTCCTCAACTTTTAACCATTCCCTCTTTTGACAGACTTGCAGTATGTCCTCCGTACGCAGACCCATGTCCTGATATACTTTAAGCAGTAAACCATATTGATCCAGCAGATATCCCATTTTCTCCGGTAACAGTTTGTATATCACGACAGTGCCTCCCTTATGGCCACCCGCTTGGTTTGGCCCTTTTAGGTTACTGTTTAATCCTAATTTTGAGAGAAGCTACTCTCGCTTGTCAAGAAACCTAGACTCGGAGGGGTTTGAACTACTTAGTTCATATCCGGTTTTGGCCACTTTTCCCTGGTGGATTCTGTTTAACTCTTGCCTTACCTCCCCAATTTTCTCCACTAAGTGTTTTTGATTAGTCTGGTCAAGGTGGGTTATTTTAAGCAGCAGTTCAGTTATTTCTTGTTGTTTCTCTGCTAATTGGTGAGCTACAGGGGTACTGGACATTTGGATAATCTTAGCCAGGTCAAAGCTCTGTAAGTGCAAAATCTCCTCTACCCCTGCTTCTAAAGGCTGGATATCTATTTTCACAGTATCCACCTGCTCCATGGCTTTTTGCCTGTGCCCTAAAGTCTCGAGCAGAGCGGACAGAACAGAATCAACGGCATTTTGGTTTTCACCCTTAAAATCAAGCTTTGCTGTTATCTCCGTAATTTGCTGGGTGTTACCTAAAAGTGTCTGGTAATGTCCCGTTAGTTCTGAATATAAGCTATTTATCTGTTCAAGCAGGTTATGGAGTATCTTGATTTTCATATTTCACCTCTGTGTATTTGTATAAAACAGCCTAACCGACTAACTCGGTTAGGCAAAATTAACTTTATTGTCTGACCAAACAAAGGCTATCCTTCAAAGTTCACCGTTCTATTAACGCCCTGAGTCCCTTGACTACTGGCAATAACAGCGGCCTGGGCAAAAGATTCCCGGAGTTCCCTAAGATAACCCATTACTTCAAGTAGCGGTTCAGGGCTCTTTTGAATATTTGCTGCAACCAATCTAGTATTAATATATTCATATATACTGTAAAGATTTTGCGAGATTTCATAATCCATATTAAGATTTACTATAAGTTCACTTACTATGTCCTGAATTTTCCCCAGATATTTATTGCTGGCTTCCAAGTCTTTTTGCTCCATAGCAACACATGCCTGATGTCCAAATTTGATTGCACCGTCATAAAGCATAAGCAACAATTTTTCCGGAGATGCGGTCTGAACTGCAGTTTGTTTATAATTTATATAAGGATTTTGCATTAGTAACCACCCCTTAGGTATACTTAGTATTTCTATTATATGTATCGAAAAAACAAGAAATTTCTTTATGAGTATTTTTCAGAAGTTTGGATTTTCTGCCAGTTTTGCTGCAATTATATTACTGCATCGCATACTGCCCATCCCATCTATCAGTTCTTTCCCTGCCCTACTAGACTCTAAACGAATCCGCCTATCTGACAGCACTTGAAGGTTTCGAATTAAATCTTGCTTAAAAGGATATGTCCCTAAACCCAGATTAATACAAACACCCAGTTTAGCCATAGCTGCTGCGGCATGAATCTGATTATCCGCCTGGAGAATAGCAACAGCTGGAGTGCCTGTTGCCGCCAGCTCATACAAAGTGCTACCACCTGCGCTAATAGCAAGGTCACAGTTTAGCATCAACTCACACATATTTGTCACTTTTTCCAGAAAATTAACTTTTCCCACTAGCTCTTCAGTAGCTTGAAATATTTGTTTATGATTATTAAACCCGGGACCAATAACTATATTAATTTCCAGACCCTTTTTCCAGGCTGCCAATGCTGACAGAACTTCTGGGACTAAATTAAGGACGTCACTACCGCCAACCGTCACAAGAATATTTTTTACCTCCTGATTGATCAGGCGCTGAGGACAATTTCGAAATTCATTGCGCAACAATAAATAAGATAATCCCAGCAAAAAGATTGTATCACCTGTGCTGCTTTGATAGAACATTTCAGGTGCATAACAGTTCCCGTTGATTACCAATTGGGTTGGAAATGGAAAGGAATTAAGATCATCTACTGAAACAATCATTTTCACCTGTTTGCGTACAGCGACAAGATAATCCGCAGACAAATCATAACAGTCAGTAATTACACAAACCGTTTTATGAGCAGCAATTTCCCGGATGAGAAATTCCAGATCTTTGTTTAGATTAAAATCTTTAGGGATAACTATAGTTTCAAAACCATGTTCTTCAATATATTGTGCAACCGTCAAATCCAGCTTGCCAATGAAAATAATCTGAACTCCTAATTTAGCCAGTTCGGAGGCCAGGGACATACATCGCATAACGTGTCCTATGCCAATCCCCTGCCCGCCGTCTGCTCTAATTAGGATCTGAAAGCCTTGCACATGCTTACGTAATACTTTTGCCTGCTTCTGTATAAGTTTCACCGGTTTGTTCCTCTCATACATGCTTTTGTTCAACATGGGTATTTATTTGCGCTAATTCCGGTTTTCTTTCTAATAGGGCAATAACATCCCTAATATTAATAATCTCTCCCTCCCGGTACAGTTCACTATAAATGGCCGCAATCAAATCGAAATCCTCTTGGGTGTCCACGCACAAGCGCAGGTCCGGCCTGCTTAAAACGGCAGGCGCTGCCAAATTGGTCAGTTTAAAGGTATCAGGATGACGGTACATGTATAAGGTAACGTGTTCTCGATTAGGGCCCTCCACTGCTAATGCATCAGCTTTAAATAAAGCCTCTAGGGAAAAAGTCTCCGTGTCTAGCCCTCGGGGATATGTACGCTCAATTGTATTGCTTGCGTAATCCACATTACTTTTAGTATAGAGATTAACCGCTTGGTCTATAGTTTCCGGGTCAATTAGGGGACAATCACTGGTTACCCGCACGATTATATCCGCCTCATAGGCTTGGGCCGCTCCTAAATAGCGGGAAAGCACATCCTCTTCACTACCTTGGAACCAACCTACCCCTAGCTTTTGGGCAATATCCACTATGGCTTGATCACTTTCTTTGTCCGTAGTAGCTAGAACTATCTGGTTGATCCGCTCACATTGCTGCAATCTGTCTACCAAGTGTTCCAGAAGTGACTTTCCCTCTACAATCCGTAATACCTTTCCCGGCAGGCGGGTTGAACCGGTCCGGGCTTGGACAATACATACTACCTTTGACATAACATCCCCCCTGAACCTTATATTTCATCCCAAGTGATAGGTTCATTGGCCTTGATATCACGTTGGGCTTTTCGACCTGTTACTACCTCGAGATATTTAGGTTTAAGTCCTATACCCGGCCTTAACACAGCCAGCATGTCCTCATTAATAACAGTCCCTCTTGGTATATCAACCCTGGAAAAGATACTCCTCCTGCCACGTGCCCGGTGCAGTTCTTCTGCAGGCGTTGGTCCTTTTACTGGCGACCCCAGGGCAGCTTCCACTTCCCGAATACCCCGGACCATATCCTTAAGCTCTCCCGGGTCTAAAGCAAATTTATGGTCAGGGCCCTTTAACTTCTTATCCAAGGTAAAATGCTTTTCAATTACTTTTGCCCCCAAGGCTACTGCAGCCAATGGCACTGAAATTCCCAAACTATGATCGGAATATCCCACCGGAACCTGAAAGGCTAGGCGCATAGTTTCTATTGCCTTTAAGTTAACTTCCGAATAGGGCATCGGGTAGCTAATACCGCAGTGCAAGAGGATGACCTGTTTGTTTCCTGAGCTATAAATAGCTGTCAGAGCTTCTTCAATTTCTCCCATAGTGGCCATACCAGTTGAAAGGATGACCGGCTTACCTCGTTTGGCCATACACTTCAGAAAAGGTAAGTCAACCATTTCAAAAGAAGCTACCTTATAAGCTGGCATTCCTAGTTCATCAAGTTCATCTACTGCATCCCTGTCAAAGGGGGTAGACAAGAACATAATGCCTTTATCAACTGCATAATGGGCAAGTTCCATCTGCCAATCCCTAGGAAGTTCAAGCCCTTTATATAGTTCATACAGGGTGGGAACACCCTCGTATTCATTCCCTAAGCGGACAATAGCATGGTTTGTATTAGCAGCAATCTTGTCAGCAGTAAATGTCTGAAACTTAACTGCATCCGCTCCAGCCTCAAGAGCAAGATCAATCAAAGCCTTAGCCTGATTAATATCCCGGTCATGATTGCTACCTGCTTCTGCAATAATAAAGCAGGGTTGTTCTTCCCCAATAATTCGCTTACCAATTTTAATTTGTTCCATCCATTTCACCCCTGAATCATAGTTCCAAAGCTGCCGGAATTTCACTTAATTTATTTACAATAATATCTGCTTCCCAGCCCTTTTCCGGTATTATTCCCCTAAACATTCCTTTGGTTCTTTTAACCTGGATAGTAGTCCAGCCCAAGCTTCTTGCCGCCCAAAAGTCCTTTTGAGGATTGTCCCCTACATAGACAAGTTCTTCCCCTCTTTTTATGTTAAGTTCTTCCATAATCTTTCTAAATGGGAAGGGACTAGGCTTCCAATTCTCTCTTCCATAATCATCAGTAACTACTATACTATCCCAAAGGCTCGCAGCCTATTTTTACTATTCTCGTACATATATCGCTTCGTCATAACGCAGCATCATCAAGCCATCCTCAAACTCTGCTATTCTTGGTTCAACAATTTCTCCCAAAGCCATCTTAGAAATCAACTCCGGATAGTCTACTCTTTAGAGTCAAACCCCGGTACCTTGAAATGGGAGTGGCTGAAGTGGGCAGCCGGTACGTAGTCTCCAGCATCCACAGTTATGACTTTTCCCCTGTATTGGGATTTTTCCAAAGCACGGACAAAAGCTCTGGTAAGTTGAACCCGTCGGCCAACAGAAGTAATTAGTATATTTTTCACGTTACCACCACTATTCTAAAGGCTTCCGGGCATACATTATTATTGTACGTCCCAGGCCTGTTTCCGCTAGTGCCTGGTAAAACTTCCGTTTTACCTCGTTTCTGCCCGTCTGTACTAGAGCCTTTTCAAACTGTACCCGTTTTTTATGCATCTTTTTCCCGACCTCACTGTCTCCGACATAATCATCACCCAGCAAGATAAACAGTTCCATTGGGAAACTTGTTTCCTTTAATTCAACCTGATAGCCAATCTTGGTCAGGAGTTTTTCCAAACTATCAAAATTGAAATAATTGATGTGGTCAGTAGCTGAAATCCACCACATTTCTTTCTGTAAAAAATCGTGGATAGCCCGCTGAAACCCGTTAAAGTCGTTGGGTAGTTCAAAACAAGCAACCCCGCCAGGTTTAAGTAAGTTAAAAACGAGTGTACAGAATTCCATAGGATTCGGTACATGCTCCAAAACAAAAGAAAGGTTAACAACATCAAATAAACCCAATTCGTTAAGATTAATATTTTCTATCGTGTCTTCAATCACCGGTATCCCTATCTCCCTGGCGTATCTAGCTACAGTGCCCGAAGGTTCAATACCCAAGATGTCCCAATCATGCCTCTGAAAAAACTTTAAAAACAGGCCGTTACCACAACCTATATCTAAAATCCGTTTTTTACCGGCTATGTTTAATAACGTAGCGATTGTATTTAGCTTGTCCTCAAAGTTAATATCCCAAAAAACCTGTTCTTCTAATTGATCTTCCGTCCAACCTGGTTTCACTTCTTCGAAATACTGATTTTTATAAAATTCCTCAAGTTCTATAGGTGTTGGAACAGGGTAAAGGTGGGTAAATCCACAAGTCTGACATTCAATAGCGGTATATTTTCCTTTTTGATAACTTTTTTCGTATTTATGCATTGCAAACCTCCAAAATTAAAATTCTGTTGGTTGTATATAATTCTTTTTTAGAATTGCCATAGCCATGACGTCTTTAAATAAACCATCTTTGAATATCTCTTCCCGTAATATCCCCTCTTTTTGAAACCCAATCTTTTCATAAAGAGTAATAGCCGATTCATTATCTGTAAATGCCCTTAAATAGATTTTATTAAGTCCTAGTTTCCCAAAACCGTATTTTACTATAAATTGACAAGCTTCTTTGCCGTACCCTCTCCCCTGGAATTCCTTCTCGCCTATCATGATACCTAATTCCCCTTTTCTGTGCAAAAAATCTACATTACTTAGCCCAATAGTTCCTATTGGGAACCCGTTTTCCTTCTCCACTAATAAAAACTCTCGACGGGTATTATCATCCGCTAATTGAGCCAACCAAGCAAGATGTTCTTCCCTGGTTAACCCTCGAGAACTAAAAAGAAATTTAGTAATCTCAAGATCATTTCGCCATTTAACAATCAAAGCCGTATCCTTTTCTTGCAGAGAACGAATAATCAATTTAGAAGTTGAATACATACAAACACTCCTAAACATGTTATTACACAACTACTGTTATGCTTTTACTTAATTAATTTTTACTTACTGATAACAGTGCAAGTGACTTAGCTACTGATACATGTTCCCGAGCAAATTTATCTATACCTTGTGCAAGCAGAAGATGATCCATAAACTCGGCTGAATGTTTAATGTTGTAGTCTACTGCTGCAATTACTTTAAGTAATATGTCTTGGTTTACCAGCACCCCCTCGGATATGGCTACCCCTAGAGCGAGGAACCTAATAAAGGCATAAAGAAAGGAAAGGGCAAAGAAGCCGCCTTCTAAACCGTATATAAGTAATATTTTGGAAAACACATTGTATGCCAGATAATTTTGGATAATATGACCTACTTCCCTTTCGTTATAGTAATGATTAAGCTTAACCTTAAATAATTGGATACTTTCATTAGTTACTGGATTATTAGGGTGCAAACCCAATGCGTTATTAACTTTATCCGCAATCTGACGGAAATCATCTGAGACATATAGACTTGTCCTAAAGTCAAGAAAACTTTTCAGCACTCGTATTTGGTAACCTAAATCAGTCTCAAGATTTCGAGCTTCCTTTGCTAGGCTCCGGTAATTATTTAGAATCTCCGGAAATTTCTTTTGCCTTATGTTATCGTAAGGATAACTGTGAAAATAATAAATTAACATTCCAATAATCGCCATTTTTACTTCTAAAGTAAAAATCCTGTCCTGGAGAAGGTTCATAAACACTTCTTCCAGCCGGAAGTACCACCTATTTTCATCATTGGCATTAAGGGCTTTTTCTGTAATTGTCGGCAGTGACAGAGATGAAGCTTCAAAGCAAAAACCGGGTGGGTTTGTAATCACCTTAATAATTTCTTTAGATGTAAGTAGTTTCATTGTTTCCGGACAACTAAATACAACTGATATTTCTAAGCCTCTAGGCGTAATAAAAATACGTCTTGGAAAAATAGTACAAACATCAGGTAGATATTCTAGTCCATAGTTTCTATGAATCCGGCAAAGATTGTCTTCTTCTAGAAATCCGCAACTAGAGCTTTGATCAGCAATTTTCGCATGTACACCTTGCTTATTTTCTCCCGGTAAAATCTGCACCTTGTCATTTAGAAGTTTATTATCCACAACCTCTTGCAGTTTTTGGTATTTAGCCTTATCTATAAAAATATTCCAGCCTTTACAACAATGCCCGCACATTTTGCATTGGAAATTAACCATCCCACTAAGTACTAGCTTGTTCAAAACTAATCCCCCACTCTACCGGTGAAATCTCTTTTTCTAAGTATATATAAAACCTCCTGTATACGTTGAAAGAAGGTATGTTTTGTTTTTACCGTCTCATATCCTCTTACCGCTATAGCTTCCCTTTCTTCTTTTCTGTGAAGGTAGTATTCAATTGCCTCCAGCATTTCTTTTTCGTCACTAAATATTATTAAATCCTTCCCGGGTTCAAACAGATCCTCCAAATCCTTCTTATGATTCGTAAGTAGAAAGCCCCCAGCCGCAAGAGTATCAAAAACCCTCATGGGTAGTCCAGATTGCACATAGATTCTAGTGAGATTAAGATTAATTTTAGACAATTTATAGATCTTGGGTACTTCAGTAAAATGCTCGGCAAATCCTTGAAAAACTAAATTCGGCTGTTTTAAGTATTGCTCCCACCCTTTATCACCATATATATGTATTTTATATTTTATTAAGATTTGTTCAATGACCCCTAGCCGCCACCTCGCACAAGCTTCTTTAGCAAGAACATAGGCAAATCGCAGCTTATCAGATATATAGTTCTCCCCACCTAACCGGATACCACTTTGCCGGTAAGCCAACTGGGTAATATCCAATTCGTGATGTTGAAAAGTTCTTGGGATTAAATATTCATTAGGATTTTCCAACTGCGTAGCGCAGATTTTTTCCAACTCTTCAGCCAGTTTCGGTTCCAAACGACCTTGATAAAATTTTCGAAATTCGTTATCCAATCCTGTAGTACCGATAAAACTAAGGTCACATTGAAACCTTTCCGTATCTTGCTCCAAAATATTTATTAAATCGTTTCTAAAAACGTTTGCAGCTGCCGGTAAATAAAATACATTATTAAAACCATCTTTTCTTAATTGTTCTACTACTTCCTTTTCATAAATAAACAACAATGCCCATGGTGATTTATTATGATGATTAAAAAGATCTAAGCTAGGTGTATCCACTGTCCACGATACATAAGGAATTTGTAAATATTCAGCAATTCTAAGTAAATGCCTATTAAAATTTATCGAAAAAATGAATAATGGTGCAATGCTCCGAATTCTTTTTGCCATATCATCTAAATCTGGTGAAATGCTAATCTTTTCAACAGCATAACCCAATTGGGTTAGTGCTTGGCTTACATCACCAGCAAAGGTAATGTGCTCAAAAACTACAACCTTTCGTGCCATTTCCCTCTTAATAGCAAAATCTATGCTCCTAATTACGTTTTTATAATAACCAGGATCTACCGCCACAAGGTTAGGATTTTCAACAACAAACAGCGACTCTTTGGGTAGTGCAAGTATTTCCATACCTCCAATAACAAAAGTTACCCTTGAATCAGCCAATACTTCCCTTTGATCTCCGGAATAAAGGTACATGTTAAACAACTCCGGCTCTTTCTCAATAACGATAATCTGCTCAAAATTGTCCTTTACCCGTTTATAGAGCTCATTTAGTTCATAACCAAGACCAAGACCGAGAACAAGGTAGTTTTTATATTCGTTAAACTTGATCTTTCCGATGTTTTTCTGTGCAGTTTCCAGTGGTTTATATCTACTGTAAAGATATATTGGCTGCCCCAAAGAATTTACTATTTGACAGGTATAACCCCCATCAGTAGCTTTTTGCAATAACCTGGGACCCGAAAATTCTGCCAGTGCCCGAAAAATTTCCGGCCGCAAAAGCTCTAAAACCTTCAGGTTGGCCGTTAAATTCTCCCCAAAGTGATTGTCCATTACAACCCGTCCTTTGTATAATATGAAATGACCTTTTTCACAGCTGTGACAACATCCACAACATCCTCCGGGGTCATTTTCGGGAACAACGGCAGGGTAATCATATTAGAATATAAGCTCTCCGCCTTCGGACAAAGTCCGGCTTCATAACCTAATGCCCGGTAGTAAGGATGTAAATACACGGGGAGATAATGAACATTTACCCCAATATTTTCAGCTCGTAGTGCATCAAAAATTTGTTTCCTGCCAACCTTAAGCCTGTTTTCATTCAACCTTATTATGTATAAATGCCATGCTGACTCCCTATCAGGGTGTCTATAGGATAATTCAAGTTCCTCCAGTTCAGAAAACATCTTATCGTAATTTCCGGCAATTTCCTTACGCAACTGCAAAAAACGGTCACTTTTGTTTAGCTGACTAATACCTAAAGCTGCCTGAAAATCCGTCAGCCGGTAGTTAAAGCCCAGAGCCTGCATCTCGTAATACCATAATCCATCATCCTGAAGCAATTCTTTTTTGTTTCTGGTTATGCCATGAGTGCGAAAAGCAAGCAATTTTTGATACTGGTTTTCATCATTGGTAGTAATCATCCCACCCTCTCCGGTAGTGATGTGTTTGACCGGATGAAAACTAAAGATAGTTAAATCGCCCTGTGCTCCGATTCTACCTCCCCGGTAAGTCGCGCCCAAGGCATGAGCAGCATCTTCAATTACAACTAAATTATACTTTTTGGCAATCTGCCTTATGCGTTCCAAATCTACGGGAAGGCCGGTAAAATGAACGGGAATAATTGCTTTAGTACGCGGAGTTATCTTTTTAACAACCTCTTCAGGGTCGATATTCCAATCTTGATTTTTGATATCGGCAAAAATTACTTTGCCACCCTGATAAAGCACACAATTGGCAGAAGCTGCAAAAGTAATTGGTGTTGTAATAACTTCATCCCCCGGACCGATGCCGGCAGCAAAAACAGCAGCATGCAAGGCAGCAGTACCATTGGCAACAGCCACTGCATACTTGCAGCCCACGTAATTGGCGAACTTCTCTTCAAATTCTTTTACTTTAGGCCCGGTGGTAATCAAATCCCCTCGTAATATTTCTACCACCGCTTTTATATCATCATCTTCCAGCCATTGTTGGCTATAGGAAAGCAGATTGGAGCGAACCGGCTCCCCACCTTCAAGTACAGGTAAGTTTTGCATTTTTTCTATACCCACCTATTCATCCGGTTATTTTTAATCCACTCAGTCGTTTTATTGATTCCTGCCTCCAGGCTCACTTTGGGTTCCCAGTCTAACAATCTTTTAGCTTTACTGTAGTCACATAATAATTTGGCTATTTCACTTTGCGGGTGAATATGGGCCACATGTTGAATTTGTTCCCCCTTATCGGCAATTAGTTCTGCCAATTCGTTGACTGAAATGTCTCTACCCAAACCGGCGTTAATAATTTCTCCGTTAACGGTATCCAAATAACCGGCCATGGCAACGAAGCGGGCACAATCCTCTACATACAGCAAATCCCTGGTCTGGGTTCCATCTCCGTATATTTTAAGGGTTTCACCTTGTAGGCTTCTTTTGATAAAAATGGAAACCACCCCGCCTTCCCCGGAGCTTTTTTGGAAAGGCCCATAGGTATTAAAAGGGCGGATAACCACTGTAGGCAGTTTATATGCATGGTAGTAGGCTAAAACCATATTCTCACCGGCAATTTTTGAACCCGCATATGGGGATGCCGGTTTTATCGGCCATTTTTCATCTATCCCCACCTCAGCAGATGCCCGGTCATAAACCATGCAGGTACTCATAAAAACCATTTTGGTCCGAGTTTTCCGGCATTCTTCCAATAGATTGAAAGTACCCACCACATCATTACTAAAAGTTGTAGCCGGATCATCAATACTATCCTGAACATTAATACTAGCACCCAAATGGTAACATATATCGAATCCCTGGGAAAATATTTTCGCCAAAAGTTGAGTATCCTGAATATCCCCTACTTGAAAATTCTTAAATAGAGAATGGTTGACAAATTCCTCCAGGTTTTCCTTCCGCCCGTTGGAGAGGTTATCTAGTGCCCAGACAGCATGACCGTCTTCTAGCAATTGTTTTACCACCCAACGACCGATAAATCCGGCTCCGCCTGTAACTAATACCTGCATGGTATTCCGCCTCCACCTAATGATTTCTTCTATTTAGCAATTGCTCCCGCTGAAGCAAGCTACGAATCTCTTCTTTACTTAATGGCTGGACATCATGAGAACTAAAGGTTTTGTGTTCTGCCGGCAACCCATCGGTGTATGTATATTTCTTTTCGGCATACGTGGGGGCAACTGCAAACATGTCCGTGAATTCGGTAGCTAATTTAGCTTCCTCAATGGTCATTAATTCTTCGTACATTTTCTCACCGGGTCGAAGGCCAATTTCTTCGATAGAAATATCCTTCGGAGAATATCCACAGGATGGTGTAAACTCCTCAATAATCACTTCTGCCAAGTCAGCCAGTCTCAGCACCGGCATCTTTAATATAAATATTTCCCCGCCTAGAGCCTTGCTCCCTGCCTGTAGAGTAAGATTAACGGCTTCACTGATACTCATCATAAATCTGGACATCTCCGGTAAAGTTACAGTTACCGGTCCGCCTTGTTGCACCTGTTTTTTAAATAATGGTATAACCGAACCCCGGGAACCCATTACATTACCAAATCTGACCGCTGTAAAGATTGTCCGGCAGGAACCTTTATAAAAATCAGCTGCGGATATTAAACGCTCAGCTAATAATTTTGATGCCCCCATAGTATTAGTAGGGCTTATCGCCTTATCACTGCTGGTATAAATTACCCTTTCCACATTGTTGCTGATAGCTGCATCAATAATATTTTGCGTACCTATAATATTGGTTTTAACTGCTTCAAAAGGGTTATATTCACAAGCCGGTACATGCTTCAGGGCAGCAAGATGGAAGACAATGTCTATCCCTTCCATTGCCCTGCTTATCCGCTCCTTCTCCCGAACGTCACCCAGTAAAAAACGAATATTTTTATAGGTGCCAAACTCATATTGCAGGTCAAATTGCTTAGCTTCATCCCTGCTAAATACCCGCACTACTCGGGGAGAGAACGGAATAATCCGGCGTAACAAGGCCTGTCCCAAAGATCCTGTTCCCCCGGTAATTAGAATGTTTTTTCCTTTAATCAGTTCTTCCATTATACTCCCTCCTTATCTCTAGAGCTTTCTAATGTTTTCAGAGTTTTAGCAACCATGTCCTGCGCATTGTCAGCCACTTTAGCGATTCCTTTGTATAACTCCATTGAATTTAAGGCAACCCGTTTGGCCTTTTCCGTTTCACTTTCTCCTTCAGTTTGTTTACTTAATTGATTAACCCTTAAGATTGACTTTTGGAACAACAATACCAATACATCTGTTGTTTCCTTATATTTTTCAATTTGCTTATCTATTGTATCTAGTTTACTCAAAATCTTGTTAAGTTGTTTAGCCTCCGGCAAACCTTTTTGGTATAGCTTATAAAGCTTCTCAGAAGCACTAACTCCTTTTTTGCCTAAATTATTGAGCTCAGATAATTGAGTGACAAGTTTCTCGAATTCTTCTATGGTTCTACTTATTTCTTCATGCCCCGGGACAGTATACGAACTGAAAACCTCAGCAATTTTGTCCCCAGCCTTAACCTCAAACTGACAATACTCTTTTATTACCTCAGCTAGTGTCATTACCTGAGTACCCGGTATCTTAGCACCGCCTTCCGTGGCATCTATAACCCGGAATATGGATTTGGTGGAATTAATGGCGATTTCAAACCACCGTAGAAAGGAATACATAATCCGATCAGTTTGAACAGGTTCCCCATCAAATCCTTCAACTTCAAAAAGGCCTCTATCCTCGAAATCTTTTACAGTTCTATAATCGTAAGCAGTACCCTTTGCATGGGACATCCCTCCGGTATAAGCTAAATCCTGTCCCACGAGAATTATCGGATTGCATGCCAATTTTCTAGCCAGGTCAAAAGCCACATTTGCCACCGAAGGGCCCATAACATATAACCCTTTTGGTTCGGATACAACCTTCTCAACCCACCTCAGTAAATCTTCATGACATCCCCCAACCAGTTTTGGACCTTTGTATGTCCTTGGAATCTCTGGATAAATGGTAATGTCGAAAAGCAAGGGAATCTCTTCATCACTAACCTCCAAAAAATGAGGCAAATTTGCGGCACCACCATCTATGGAGATAACTATATCCGGCTTAATTCCTGCCAAAAGCATTGGCTTGAGAGCAGTCCCAACACAGATAATTATACTCTTTCCTTTGGCTTGCTTTAGCAAGCTGATATTTTTATTTAACGAAGGACCTGCCGCAACAACAATTGCCGGCATGTCTCGAAATTCACCATACAATTGTGCAATACCCGGGCTAGCAATAATCACAGGAATGTTTTCAAATAGGTTATTAATCCATTCTTCGGAAAACCTTAACATTGTATTCATCTCTATAATTACATTACTTACCGCTTTGGTAATTCTTTCTTTAACCCCGCCAAAATAATCGGCTGCCAGTCTAACTATGGGACTATAGTCTATAAAACGTATTTGCTCAAACTTGCTAAAACCAACAAAACTCGGTAAAAATACTTCAAAGTTTACTTCCTGTTCTCCGAAAATAAAATATGTATCCTGCCTTCCTAGCAGGTATCCCAGGTCAACATATTCCAAGGCTACTTTTAAAATAGCCAAGTTGGGCTCAACAATAACCAACTTCACATCCTCAGGAACCCTGTTCAGGAGTTCCTGCACATGGTAGGCCAAACCCAAACCAAAAATAAATAAAACTTCACCCGGCTTAACTGGATTATTTTCTGCCCACTGAGCTGCCTCCCGGCCTGGGTTATAGGCACTGTGGACATAAACTTCTTTTTCGGGAGTTATTACCTTAATTGTAGGCATATTATTCTTGGCAATAATAACCTCTATATTCTTTTCTTTTAGAGCATCTAAACTATTCGCTATCTCAGGGTCTATTTTTTTTAGCCTGGCTAAGTTCTGTTGATATAAACCCATTTGCAAGACCCCTTCTATTTAGGATATTAATTTTCGTATAATTGCATCTAAGTCTCCACTTAGGTTAGGTAATTTGTTTATTATCCCGGCTAATTGCATAACACTGGTTCCTTTAATGGCAGCCCCATCAAAAGATGTATTATAAAATTTTCTCTTATTTTCCCTGGAAACTCGCTCCTCTATCCACTTTCTGTAAATATCAAATACTCGGGTTGTCCCTACTTCTTCGCCCCTATTATTGCTTACAGAGCGTAAATATTGATTAGTCATCCTAAGGTCACCTTCAATATGCTGATACATGGTATTACTGGCATGAGTTTTACCCCCGGGGTAGGCCAAATCAAGTCCTACGAAAATTAAAGGGTTAACTCCCATTCTGATAGCTATATCCAATGTAGTTGTTGCCACCGATCCTCCCGTTTCTACCAAAATAGAAGTGTCTGCAAACAACTCATTAATGCCATCCATACCTTCCTGACAAGCAAGAATCTTTGGTCCGGGATAGGTTTCGAAAACAACCGGATGAACGGTGGGGAGAATGATCAGGGGAGTATTTAGTCCAAGACCAATAACTTGTCCTTGGACAATAGCTTGGGGGTCGGTAATTATCGCCAGGTGGGGAATTACCCCCCTTGCCGATAATGCTTTTAAGCTTGTGCCCACAGCTATAATCAGGCCCTGATTTCGCTCACGAAACAAGCGCAGGTTCTCCAGGTTATTATCCAACGAAGGTCCCCCTGCCGCCAAAATTGTAGGTATAGCCTTAAACATACCAAAAAGCTTTTCAACTCTGGGGAGTCCCCGACAATAGTCTATATTTAATTTGAGGTTTTCTAATAGTAACGGTGAAAAGCGCTGTTGAGTAGATTTTGCAGTCTCCCATTCTTCCAATGCTTGTTTTATCTCCACAGCGCTCGAAGGGAGCAGCTCAAGGGAAGGACGGTGAACAATTAGCTGTCCTTGGCATTTAATAAGTTCGCCTAGATAAAAAGCAAGTTCTCTGGCTAATTTACCAATATCATCGCTTATAATAGCAGTCACCCGGGGATCGTTAAATATATCTGAAAGCTCGGTTATTGTGGTAACTTTTCGAAAAAAATCCTTGCCTATTTGGAAAAGAATAAGCTGACCAGCAGGGCCTATTCTGGTCAGTACTTCCCTGATGTGATAACCCAGCCCGACTCCATAAACAATTACAGTTGCTCCCGTGCTTAGGTTATAGTTGGCAATAAATTTTACCGCTTCTTTGACTGGATCATACGCGCTATGCAGAAAAAAATCCTTTACTCCGTTATTAACCCTTGCTGTAATAGCACCACACTTTGCTCGAACCGGCTCAATCCTCATTTAACATTCACCCTTTTGGTTTTCCGCCTCCATAACCTTATTAATTAATAACAATAAATCCTCAATAAATGGCCCCAATTCATATTCCAGCAAATCGGCAATCAACACATAGTCCCTGTTCTCCCATGCCTTAGTCAACTCCACAAGCCTTGTCCTATAACCTTCAGACACTTCCAAAAAATCCACGCCCAAATCCCGTTTAGAATTATAACAATATAGCTTGGCTCCGCTCAGAATATGTTCAAGCCAGTCTAAACCGGTATGAGCCTCTAAAAACAAAGCAATACCTTCTCCTTCCCGTCCCTCCTGAAACAAATCGGCAATCTGTTCTAAGCCTTTTTGTAAAGTTGGGAGGTAGCTCAAAGCTGTTTCGAATCCTTCAAAAATTAAATTCTCTTGATTAGTAACAATTAGCTCTATTTTTTCTATTTGATTAAGCTTTACCAATTCAAGAATATCCGTTTGGGTTTCCACTCCGTCGACCCGGGTTTCCAACACTATGAGATCTTTTCCCTTAATAAATTTAATTAACTCATTAATTTCTTCCCGGGATGTTCCTTCTCCATCAAAACTTAACTCCTCATTATTCACGAAAATTCTCAATGCTTTAACCTCCCCGTACCTTATTTATAAAATAACCCCCTCCCGGTCCTCGCCGCACCTGTACCAAACCCTCCAGTTGGAGATTTTTTGTTTGTCCTCGAATATAAGAAGATGTCACATTTAATTCTTTGCTAATTTCTTCAGAGGAAACCGGGTGTGCATATGTGGCTTGGGATCGATGTAAAAGGCCAAGAATTTCCTCTTGAACGTAAGTTAAACGCAATTTGTACACACCACCTTTATACACAGAACTTTACATATCATTACACTAGTCGACATATAATCCCCGAAAAAACTTGGCGATTTGCCAAGCTTTTTTAGTTAATTATTTATTTGAACTGTCAATCTGTGCGGCTAGGGCGCTAGCCTGGTTTTGCATGGTTGACAACGCTTTTTCCATAGCATTAAATTGCTTCCACAAATTGTCCTCAACTTGTTTTAGGTGGTCATCAAAGGAAGCTAGCTTTTTAGTGTAATCATTAATTACCTTGTCCAGCGAATCAAGCGTACCCTGAATTACACCGGCCTTAACAACAGTACCACCTATAGTTTTGGAAGTAGTATTTGTTAGGTAATCTAGCTGCTCTGTAAGCCTTACGGCTATTCCTTTTTCGTTAGTTGTTATTGTTCCATCACTATTTAAATCAGTATTGTTAGTGAATAATTTAACCACTTCGTCTGGATTTGCTTCCAAAGCCTCTTTTAACTTGGTTTCATCTATTACCAACCTCCCGGATTTACCATAATCATCAGCCGTAGAGGTAATGCCGATTTTCGAAAGACGGTCATAAACAGCAAGTCCGACTACCGGGTTGGAGGTGTTTTGGCGAAGCTGATTCTTAATTCCAGACAACACCTGATCCCCTTTTAATAAGCCTTTACTTTTTAAGGTGTCTGAAGCGGCATTTTTTACAGTATCTTCGGAAAGGCGTGTACCTACTAAATCAATAGTAGAATTATACTGGTTAACCCAGTCCTTAATATTGGCTAAACTAGCATCAAAATCATTTTGAACAGTTAAAGTACCTGTAGCGCCGGCCCCTTCTTTTTTCAAAGTAAGAGTGACCCCATTAATTACATCAGTCAAGCCGGTATTAGTGGATCTGGTAACCGATATTCCATTAACTGTAAATTGAGCATCGGTTGCAGCCTGCTGTTCAGTTGCTATTGCTTTAACGTCAGTAAGAATACCCAAGCTCTCCAGTATTTCGTCTGTTCCCGTTGAACCGGGGGTATTGACAGCATCGGTCAATGTCATCGAATTGGCGGCACCCGTTTTCTTATGTTCCAAAACCAAGGTATTGTTTACTATCGAGGCCGAAACTTGTAATGATTTAGTGGGATCAACAGTATCTTTGGCACTGTTGATTTTGGACATAATAGTCGATAGTGTATCGGTAGCTACCACGTTGATAGTAGAAGTATAGGTGCCGTCATTAATGGTAAAATTTCCATTTAGATTTAAAGCAGCGGTGCCCTGGGAAGTCCCAACTACCCGTTGTGTCTTAGCCAAAGTAGCAATATTAATATTGTAGGTGCTGTTAGAAGCCGAGGTTCCCGCACTGGCTGTAAAAATGGTATCATCCGATGAAACAGCCTTTTTCTTAATCAGGTCGGCACCGGTGGAAATACTGTTCAACTTAGTCTTCAAAGACAATAAGCTGGTGTTAATTTCTTTCCAAAGGTCTTTTCGGTATTCGTAGGTTTTTTTCCTGGACTGCATTACCACCGAAGGCTGTCGCTCAACTTGCATTAATTTTTCGATTAAACCCTGGGTATCCAAGCCTGATACTAATCCGCCTGCTTTCATCTATGGTCACCTCCTATCTTCTTTCATCCACCAACAGCCCCACCAGTTGATCCAACTGGGCTATCATATCCAAAACTTTTTCCGGTGGTATCTCCCGAATTACATCGCCTGTGTTTGTATCAATGATCTGAATCAACCATCTTTTTGACGCTTCATGAACCTTAAAATGAATTTGCCGGTTAAAAATCCTTGCCGTCTTATTAGCTTTATCAACGGCAGTGTTTAAGACATCTTCATCGATTTTTCTCCCCGCCGTCTTGTCCAAAGTAACCTGTTCCGCTTTTTTTACAGCAGCTACGTTACTGTAAAAATCCTCAGAGGACTTACCCATATTTTTGGGTACATCGTTTGTTAAATTAGTTATGGCCCCTGTATTAATCTTCATAATCTTTTCACCGCCCTTATTATCCAACGGGCTAAAAAAACAGCCGACCGACAAAAGCCAGCCGGCTGTTTAGTGCCAGGTTGTTTAGCCTAAGAGTTTCAGAACACCCTGGGGCGCCATATTAGCCTGGGCTAACATTGCAGTACCGGCCTGGGTAAGAATCTGAGTCTTGGTGAATTGCACCATTTCCGAGGCCATGTCTACGTCGCGAATCCGGGATTCAGCTGCAGACAGGTTCTCAGCAGAAGTCTGCAGGTTAGCAATGGTGTGCTCCAATCTGTTTTGCAGAGTACCCAAGTTGGAACGCTCGTCGGAAACTTTACCAATAGCAGCATCAACAGCAGTAATCAATGCACCTACGCCAGCAAACTGAGTTGCTGCATCAAGAGTAGCATTGGTCAAACCAAGGCTAGTAGCATCCATTTTACCAATAGTTATGGTAATAGTCTGGGCGGCGTTGGCACCAACCTGGAAGTTGGCCGCAGAAATACCACCAGTCATGAGCTTTTTGGTATTGAACTCAGTTTGCCCGGCAATCCGAGTAATTTCCTGCTGCAACTTGTTCAGCTCGCTAACAATCTTTTGACGGTCAGAAGTGGTGTTGGTGTCGTTACCGGCCTGAACTGCCAGTTCACGCATCCGCTGTAGCATAGCATGGTTTTCATTCAAAGCACCTTCAGCAGTTTGAATAAGAGAAATACCGTCTTGCGCGTTTCTGGCCGCCTGGTTCAGGCCTCTAATCTGACCTCTCATTTTTTCTGAGATAGCAAGACCTGCTGCATCATCACCGGCCCGGTTAATCCGCAGACCTGAAGATAATTTCTCCAGGGATTTACTTAGGGTAGAGTTACTTACATTTAATTTGTTTTGGGCAAATAACGCAGGAATGTTGTTGTTAATTCTCATAATCAATCATCCTCCTTGAATTGTTTATTGAGCTTCCATGCTCTTTAGAACTACCCCTCATCTACCCCTCTATATAGTCGGCCGTACTATATAAACAGGTTATTAAGAGCTTATCCTACCACTAATTCAATCGTTTAATTCCCAGAATTGCTTGAGTCTAATAATACAGCAAAAAACGGCAATTTCATGCCGTTTTTTATCTTTATGTTGAATTTTCTTCATTTCTCTAGCGATTTCAGTTTTTCTTAAAATTTTCACCTTTCATGCTATTTATATCTTACCTGCTAATTTAGCTCTCCAGCTAACATTATCTACTTTTTCTTTTCATCTTTAAGCTTTTTGGATAATTCCTGTATAGCACCGTCCGAAAGAATACCCGCTGCTTCTTTGTTGGCACTGGTAATTTCCACGTAAACCTCTTCTCGAAGTATAGGTATATTTTTCGGTGCATTTATCCCAATTCTAACCTGGTCACCCTTAATATCTAATATAGTTAGCTCAATATTGTCGCCAATAATAATCTTTTGTCCATATTTTCGGGTTACTACCAGCACTTTAAAGCCCTCCTTGGCTCAATTATCCAGCCTAATTGATTTTATTATCAAATTTATGTAATTTATAAATCTGGATTTACGAAAATAGCAAATGCTTAGTGGTATATTTCTCTGTATTAAGAACAACTTGCTTAGCTTTTCCCTTAGCTACATTAACTACAATAGGAGCCATTAGGTTAGCGCTTGCCTCACTTACTTTGTCTCTGATTACCAAAATTACGTATATAGCCAAATCCTCTAATTTAGCAGTTTCTAACACTTTTGCATCCTCATCCGCAAGGTCGAATTCGTACCCGGAAAAAAATAAAAAAGGCTCTGCAATTACAAAAGCCAATGTGGAATCATCCACTGCCTGCAGCCACTTAAAAGGAGCCTGTTCCTCAAAACCAAGCAAAATATAACGTTTAATGCTTTCAAACCCTAGAATTCCTTGAGGAAATTCAATAATTTCTTGCTCATTTATCTCCAGCTCTCCAAAACGGGAGGTAGTTATTTTCATGGTTTCACCTCAGTTCCAGAATTATACCTTCACGTCAACATTATTCCCGACCACATCAATCTTTACATAGGGCTTCTGCTCCAAATATACTTTAACATAACCTGATTGTGTACTTATTTCCGGAAAATTAGGCTGCATATCTACAAAAACATCACCCATTACCCCCTGAACCAGGATCCCCCCGGCGGCTGTAATCCTGGGCGGGGTATGGGGAATCATGTCAAAGTTAGTTTCTTTATGCTGCGACAGATTGCTTTCTGCAATTTCAGCAAAAATCCTGCTCCCAGAACCTATTTGCTTAGCCAGCACATCCCCTTCACCGGCCCTCCGTCCAATCCCGCTAACTGCTATTGCTTGTGCTTCCTGGGCTTGTTCCCTTTCCAGAGGTACAATTTTTTTTAACCCAATTTCCGCTAACGATTGGGTTTGATCTATCTGTACTTGGGGATAGTCTATCGAAATAATAATATCGGGTGGTTGTATCTCCATGGTTATATCCGGAGGCGGTGCCTGAATAGATAACTCAGGAAACCTCCAATCGATTCCGATCTGGGCAAACTGCTGGGTTATCCGGATATCCATCATAAATCACTCCTAGCGCAGGAAATCTAATAGGGTAGGTTGGATAATTCTGGCCCCTGCCGCCAACGTAGCACTATAAACATTTTCCTGCATTTTAAGCTGGGTAATGGTTTCACCCATGTCAGCGTCTTCAACTTTGGACAGTAAAGCCGTAAAGTTCAATTTACTGTCTTCTAACCTGGTTTGGGTTAATTCCAAACGGTTTGTCTTGGCCCCTACTTCTGCCCGAATAGATAGCACCCGATCCATAGCCGCATCTATCTCGGTTATTCTAGAACCTGACAAGTTAGCCGTATTGGCAGTAGTTAAATCATTAGAAATATC
Organism: Carboxydocellales bacterium; assembly: GCA_049302075.1. Lineage (GTDB taxonomy): Bacteria > Bacillota > Carboxydocellales > JAJZTU01 > JBAQLS01. The sequence continues at coordinate 27,506 of JBAQLS010000021.1, forward strand.
AGTCAGTAACTGAAATATATCCGGTATTGTCTTGAAAACCCGATCACCTTCAACATTTACCTGCATTTTAACATTTACCCCGATTTCATACTCTATCGGGCTTGGACTCGGCGTACCATTATAAACACCCCCCGCACCAAAAGAGGGCTGGTTTGTCCTATATCCAGCGAAAATATATCTATCACCATGTGTAGTATTTGCAACCTGCAACAATTGGGCAGATAACTGCATAATCTCTTGGTTAATAGCATCCCTGGCTTGCTGAGGCAAAACATCGCTGGCCCCGGATATGGTTAACTCCCTAACCCTCTGGAGAATATCACCCGCTTGACCAATGGCGGTATCAGTAGTCTGCAGCCAGGAAACCCCATCATTCGTATTATTTAGGTACTTATCCGTTTCGGTTAACCCGGTACGAAGCCGCAAAGCACCAACCAAACCAACAGGATCGTCGGAGGGCCGGTTTAGCTGTTTTCCAGTAGATAATCTTTCCTGGAGCTTATCCATTCCCCTCGCGTTATTATTTAGATTGCGCATAAACGTTCCGACCATCATATTATTGGTTATTCGCATGGGATAAGACCTCCTGTTATTAATAAATTGCACCCGGAAACTCTAACTTTTAAACCCTTCTAAACTTTATTAAGAACTATTAAACTCTGTTAAATTTACTTAACGACCAAATGTACCCAATCGATTAACTATAACATCAAGTATCTCATCCATTACCGTTACCACTCTGGCAGCAGCATTATACCCATGTTGAAATCGAATCATGTTGGTCATCTCTTCATCCAAACTCACTCCCGACAGGGCTTGGCGCCGATTTTGCAGTTCTGATTCCAGAATACCTTGGTTATCTACCATCCTGGTCGCCGCCTGGGAGTCTACACCCAATTTACCGGTGATTCCCCTGAAATAATCGTCAAGGTTACCTCCGGCTAAAATATTGCTATGTTTTAACTGAGCCATGGCCAAGGCATTACTGCCATCACCAGGAGCACTGTCTTGACTGGCAGCTGCAATATTATTTTCACTAGCCAGAACAGCTGCCGAAACTTTAATATTCTTTGCCGTCGCACCAGGCTCAGGCTCAAAAAAATCAATATTAGATGCGCCTAATCCATTTAATGTCCGGCCGGTTCTGTGTAAGGCGTTAGTCTGAGTAGCCAGTGTGCTGGCCAAAGTATTCATATTGCCAATATAATTGTTCACGGTAATGTCCCGCACATCTACCAAACCTTTAAGAGTACCACTTTGGATTAGGACATTTGTATTGTCAGCAGCCCATTGTATAGCTGCATAACCATTAGGAGGAGAATTCACAGCTTGAATGGCATAGTTGTTTTTACCGGAAACTAATACTCTTCCACTGATTGCCAGAGTAAGACTACCGTTTTTTTCCTCAACGGTACTTAAATTAACTATCTTTGACAGTTGGTCTACCAGTAAATCCCGCTTGTCTCTGAGGTCATTGGCCTTGTCCCCTGTGGATTCAATAAAAATAATTTGATTGTTAAGTTGCGCAACCTGGGATGCACTGTTATTTACTTCGTTAATTTTAATTCTGACATTACTGTCAGTATCTACTTGCAGTTCGGTAAGCTGCCGGTCAAGATGATTAAAGGTATCCGCTAAAGCTATTCCCCGTTGACTAACAACCGCTCTTACCGATTTGCTCTCAGGGTTTTTGCTTAATTCCTGTAAACCAGACCAGAACTGATCCATCACCGTCCTTAAACCGGCATTAGAAGGTTCATTAAAAATAACCTCCAACTTTTTCAAAGCATCCTGATTAGACTCCCAAAACCCTGTGGTTTTAGCCTCAGTTCGAATCTGGGTATCAATAAACGCATCTCTTAAGCGGCGAATTTCATCGACCTGCACCCCTGTTCCCACCTGTCCTGGGGTGTTCGGTTTATTTAACCCCGGCATGGCATAAGGGGTAGTAGCTGAAGTCACCGCATCCTGTCTGGTATACCCCGGGGTGTTGGCATTAGCTATATTATGCCCAGTAACATCCAGGGCTCTTTGCTGGGCCTGCAGAGCAGTTCTGCCGATTTCTAATCCAAAGAAAGTAGATCGCATCAGGTATTTCACCTCTTTTTGTCTTTGTGATGTTAACCATTCATCCTTTTGAACGATAAATTCTAAACCTTTTGATCGAATACCCTTGCCCGCGGTTGTTCCCGTTTTGACTCACCTGGTTTTTCAGGATATCCGGACGTTTCTTCTACGCTTGTGATAAGGTTCATGGTGAATTCAATAAAATCCAGCGACTGTTTAATCAACTCACTGTTTAGACAGTTAACATCCTTTAATTCATTAAGTACATTCTTTAGTCCATCGCCAACCTGAGACAACTTCTCGCTCACTTCTATCCCTACCCTCGAGGCTAACTCACTTAACGTAAATTCCGCTTCCGGAACATGAAAATGGTTGGCTAAGGCTTGATGAACGCGACTACGTTGTTCCTCAAGTTTTCCAACCTGAACTACAATTTTTTCCTCTTGTTCGGTAAACTTCTCTATAGCATCCAAATCACCTTTGATCAAGGTCGGCTGTTTATTTTTAGCAATTTCTAATAGTTTCCGGTATAATTCCCGTTGCTTGTCCAAGATACTTATAAGTTCCAAAATCATCTGATTTGCCAACCGTTTCACTTCCCCTCTTTCTGTTAAAAAGAGAACTCATTAGAAAAAGACCAATGTTCTGGTCTATACTAGGCCATACTAGGCCATACTAGTCTCCACTAAGCTATACTAGTCATACTAATTTATCCACAAGCACCCTGGCCAGCATTTTCTCGGCAATATCTTCACCTTTTACGGAATAGTTCCCGGTCCGAATAGCTTCCCTAAGTTCTGTAACAGTGCTTTCTCTTACCTCAGGAGCACTCTGAGTCGCTTTCATGGCAACTTGAAAATTCTTGGCCTCCTCAGATAACTGAGCCTGATCCATTACGCGACTATTCAAGGTTCCGTTCTTTACTTGGCCTTTGCCAAGGTTATTGGAACGTCCTCCTTCTTTGTTGTAAATCTTTAAAAGACTATTGATTTGAAGGTTAGAAATCATCATAGGGAACACCCCTTTCCATCCACCGATAATTCTATCACCAATTTCATCGAAAGGAATCCCTTGTTTGTTAAGAAACAAAAATCGGCCATTAGGGCCGATATGGTCATTCAGCTTTGCTTAAGCTCTTCTTTACGTGAATTCATAGCTTATTACTAATTTGTATCGAAAATTTTCACAATGGCCAGAATTAATCTTTCCTGGTATGCATGATATTTTTATTCAAGTTCTCGGAACGAAGTGTTTTTGGCCTACGTACACCTGTAAGCTCTTGATTTAAATTTTTAGCACATTTATCACATAACCTGCCAGTGGTAATAGGTGCACTACAGGAAAGACACTGTAACCCACCTCCGAAACCAGTACTTACACCTATTAGTTTACCCTCCCGGAGATAGAGCAATATTTTCTCTACAGGCACCTCAGTCTTCTCACTAACCTCCTGTATTTCGCACTCAGGATGGGCTTTAATGTATTTGCGGACCTTTTCGAACATCGCTTCGTCTTGCCCCGCACAGTCCGGACAAATGTCCTTGCTGATTACTGCAAAAAGCTTTCCGCATCTAGGACAGTTCTTTAAACTCACTCCAATCCCTCCTTTCCCTTTCGTTGAGCATTGTTGAACCTGTCGCCCAGGTTATTACTGTAACTTCACCTACCCCAGCAGCTAGCAGCACCTTTGTTGCTTCCGAAGCAGTGCTTCCGGTGGTAAAGACATCGTCTACCAGAAGTAGTTTTTTTCTTTGTAATTGCTGAACCTTGCCATCCTGAAATTCAAAGGCCCCTTCCAAATTTGTCCTGCGCTCTTCCCTGGACAATTTGGCCTGTGTTTGAGTATTCCGCCCTCTCCGCAACCCTTCCGATAGTACAGGCAAACCTAAAGTCTTACCCAATTCCTCAGCTAGCAGCTGACTTTGGTTAAATTTTCGCTGGGCGAGTTTGGCAGGCGCTAGTGGTACAGGTACTATTACTTGGGTGCCTTCGTAGCGACGATCTGAAAGGATTACATCCACCATCAGTTTACCCATGGGCTGGGCAAGGGACTGTTTCCCAATATATTTGAACTGATGGAGGATATCTCGATGTATTCCCTGGTATCCACCTGCGGCTCGGGCAAAGCTAAATTGATAGTGGGAGTCCTGACACTCCGAACAACCACAGCTACTGATATTTTTTACTAATCTTCCACAAATCCGACAAAATTCCTGCTTTTTGCCTAAAGAAAGTTCCGCCCAGCATTTCTGACAGAAACTCTCTTCGTATACCTTTTTACCGCAAAAGATGCAACCATTCTCTTCCGGGAATAAAAACAACTGCATGGTATGTAATAAAATAGAAAAGTTTTTTCTCAACCTGTTTCACCCCAATTTATTCGGTGCTACTTTCCCTTTGTTTTATTTTCCGTATAACTTCTACCTAATTTTTAACTACTTGTCTGGTTATGTAACCCATGCTCCAAGCTACATTGTTCATTGCTTTAATTCTTTCCACGGCACTCTTCATGGCCGGGGAAATACTGTTCCCAACAAACCACACTTTTCCTTCCGGGTTTGCCGTAGTCCTACCAGCCCGGCCAGCCATCTGTATCAGTGTTCCAGAGTCAAAAACATACTCCTGATTGGCCATGAGCACAATTACATTACAACCATCGATGGTTATCCCTCTTTCCATAATTGAGGTGCAGACCAGCACGGGAAACTTTCTAGCTTTAAAAGCTTGTACTTTTTGATCCCGGTTAGGGTCCTTAGCATGCACAAAGTGAATACCTTGATTTAATTCAGAGCTTACAATTGTTGTCCACTTTTGTCCGTAGCGACTATCTGGCAGGGCTTTGTTAAGATACTCGGCCACCCGCTGGGCTAAATCCACCTTGGGAACAAATATGAAAAGTTGATATTTGTCAATAACAACACTTGTGAAAACTAGCTCTAGCACGGCAATAGGTAGGAAAAGAGCCCCTGTCTGAGGTAGCCTTAATTTTTTATCAATCACTATATCCGGGCAGGGCAACGGGAACCCGTGATGGCGGGACGGGATTGTGACCAGCGTCATTCCAGCTTTCGGAGAATTTAACTCAGCTAATAATTTTTCTTCCGGGGTAGCGGTCATTAATATTAGTTTTCCCGCTAACTTTTTAGCCCTTTCTAAAGCAAAATGCAACATAATACAATCCTTATAAGGAAAGGCGTCTACTTCATCCAGCACCACCAGATCAAAATTTTGATAGTACCGGATTACTTGGTGGGTTGTGGCTAATACTAGATCACCTTCTGCATATTTGTCCTCACTACCACCGTAAAGGACTATTATTTTTAATCCCGGGAAGGCCTGCTTAAGCCTTGGTTCTAATTCCTGCACCACATCCCGTCTGGGAATAGCAAACAGCACCTTGCCACCGGTGTTCAGAGTATAGGCAATGGCTCCAAAGGAAACTTCAGTCTTTCCCGCACCACAGGCTGCCCAAACCAGTACTCGTGAGCCTTTGTTTATAGTAAACCTTTTTTCTAATTGTTCTGAAACATCCTTTAGTAAATATTCGACCTTGGCAGTTTTTTTTGTCTGGTCAGTTGCCACAGTTTTCAGTACTTCACTGGCTGCATCCCGTTGAGCCTGAGTTAGCCGAAAATCCAATTGGGCTCTTATAAATTGTGTAGTCCTTAATTCCAAACTTTTATTGATACCAGGAAACCCCCACAGCGTTGTACACGTACGGGATCTACCCATTGAAATACATGCTTCACACTGGTAACATTCTTCGCCACATTCTGGACACATAACCCGGAGAATATTCCTGTCCTGACCACAGCGGTTACAAATTAGCCCACCTTTATCGGTATAGCCAATTCCCGGCATAAGTTGTGCTAACCCTTCCAGGTAGAGAACTTGTAGAATATCCACCAGCGGCCATTTAAGTGGAGAACTACGACTGCCCGGGCTAGGGGTTGTGATTGAGGGAACTTGTTCGCCTTGAAAATAATTGCTTATTTTTGCCATTACCTCTTCCCATAGTAATATTCGGCCTGCCAGCAACCGATGAATATTACTTACTTCAGAGGAATTTATCTCTGGATAGTTCCCGGATAGTTGTTCTGTAGTTAAGCAACTCCCAGGCTTAAAGGCAAAAGGGTTATTTGATTCTAAGCGTTGCAAAGAAGTGGAGGAACCGATACTGGGTGAAAGTAAATTCTCTGTGTGAGTGTTACTGCTATCGATGCCTTTATTTATCCTATCCAGCAGCTGTGCTGCGTTGGCAATGGCCAATTTAGGACTTAATATCTCTAGTCTGCTAAAACCCCATTTCTTGGCGTAAAAATCCAAATCAAGTTCCGGTTTAGGTGAGATATTGAAAACTTCTTCTTGTTTTCCCCATGACCGATAAAGGTAATACCGTGGATTCGACAGATGAAACATGCGTTCCACTATTTTCCTCCTTTAAATTGGCATATCTATAGTTTGATTATATATTACCATAAATTTCCACCTTTGCACATACTAGTACCTTATACTAACAAAAAGCCTTTTAAACAATAAAAGGCAGTTGTCTAAAAACAACTACCTTAATTATTCAACTAGCTTCATTTAAACTACCTATTGTTAATTTGTCTGCCTTTTAAGCAAGAGACTCTACGCTGGTTGTAATTTTAAGTGATCTAAGAGGTAGGGATTTAACACTTTAATATATGTTCCCTTCATACCCAACGAACGGGAATCAATTACCCCAGCGCTTTCTAGCTTACGAAGAGCATTGACAATAACCGACCTGGTTAGACGGTATTTTTCGGCTAATTTACTGGCTACCACAAATCCTTCTTCCCCTCGTAGGTCACTAAAAATATGCCGTAAAGCTTCAATCTCTGAATAAGATAGTACATCCATGGCAAGTTCGACGGAGGCCTTTTCCCGGGTATCCTTTTCTAGTCTTTCATTTTTTAGGCGCATAATTTCTATACCGGTTATAGTTGCGGCATATTCCGCTAGAATAAAATCATCGTCAGTAAATTGCTCATCAACCCGTTCAAAAATTAAAGTTCCTAAACGCTCACCACCACCAAATACGGGTACTATACAAATAAGCCGTCCTCTGACTCTACCCTCGTCAATCTCGGTGCGACTGAAGTTTAGTAAATAATCATTAAAGTTATCCGTTAACTGATTATCTTTTAAGGCATGTTCATCTAAGATAGGCTGATTATTACCAGAGGTATAAGCAACCCCCAAAACACTTCCCCTGCGCCCGATGATTAATACATTTGTTACAGTTAGCTGGGCTAATACCTTTGCCATATCATCAAAAGCCACCGGTTGTCCTGCCGTCCTCTGAATCAACCGGTTCATTCCACGCATCTTTTGTAATAAACTGTTCAAAATAATTCCTCCTTGAACTAAACCTCATATTTGATAATTATTTTTATTGTTTTTCCGGTTTTATTTCGGAGTATTGGTAAACTTTGTTTTTCCCGGAGTTTTTAGCCTTGTAAAGGGCCTGATCCGCCGCTTCGATTAGATCATCAAAGTTATCACCATCTTCTGGGAAGCTTGCTACTCCAATACTTACTGTTATGCTTACCAAAGGTTTTCGGGGGTCAACCTCGAAGGGTTGATCCTTAATATTGCGTCTAATCCGGTCGGCTATTATCATCGCTTGTTCTCCAGTAGTTTCCGGTAGAATTACAGCAAACTCCTCACCGCCATACCTAGCTACTACGTCAACATTTCGAGCAGTAGACACAAGTACTTTTCCCAATGAAGCTAAGGCTGCATCTCCAGCCTTATGACCGTAGGTGTCATTAAATTTCTTGAAAAAGTCAATATCCAATAAAATCATTGCAAACGTCTTTTTATAACGCTGTGCCCTAAGCCATTCCTCTTCAATGCGCTGATAGAAGTAGCGATGGTTATATAAGCCCGTTAGTCCGTCGGTAATTGCCATTGCCTCAATTTTTTTGTATAAAAGTGCTTTAGCTGTAGCAACTGCGGCCTGACTACCTAAAATGCTCAGAATCTGAAGTTGCTTGTCCGAGAACCCGGCAGGTTCTTTTTTCCCAACCACCATGACCCCTACAATTTCGTTATCCGCTACCAGGGGAATTACCATTAAGGAACGTAGAAACTGGACAACTCCAGGATCTTGCCTAAGGTGGGCATCCTTTTTGGAGTCATAAACAATTGTCGCCTCTCGGGTTTTAGCCGCCCAACCTACTAAACCCTCCCCCAAACCGATGGAAACATGCTCCAAATGTCGTCGGTACGGGCTCCTAATTGCTGCGGGGATTAGGAAGCCATCTTCCTCCCGCCATAGGTAGATGATTCCAGTGTGATAGCGAACCACCTTAAAGGTCTCCTCTAGAATCACGTTGAGGGTTTTTTCAATTTCCAAACTACTACCCAGACTTTTGGCAACCTGATAGGTCGCTTTTATTTGTCTATTTACTACATCTAAATCAATATATAGTTTTAGTAAATATTTCAATATTAGAATTAGACCCAATAAGAGAAATACTCCTTTTAGACCGATAATATCATATAACCAAACCATTAAAATACTTAAAGGCAGAGCGAAGATATAAGTTATTAAATCCCACCACAGGGCGGCTTTCCACATAGTGGAAGTATTACGACCTAACTGTGGAGTTAGATATATATTAACCAACAGATGATTGATTACAAAATACACAAGGACATAAACTACTAGGGGACCAACGTTTTCTAGGGTTAGTTTATTGATTATTGTTCCGCCGATAAATTCATAGGCCAGGCCTGCGACTAGTGCTGTTATGGCATATTGAGCTCCGTTAAACAGAGTTGTACGTAAAGGATTACCTTTGTTGAGGATACCATTACTGAAAAGTGCGCTTAATGTACTTATCCAGATTGTTGCTGGGGTGCCGTAAATAAGAAAAGCTGTAAAAACTAAAGCAAAACCCACTGATAGATTGCCGTGAGGAAGTGAAACCACCAGCCACTCTAGGAGCATACCAAAAAAAATGAACACTAAGTATTCCCGCCAAAGATCCGGTTCTAAACCTGGAGCGAGAGTTGAGGCACCTAGGACACTGTAGCCAACAATCATCACAAGTAGTCCGTAAAAGGCTGCAAATAATTTTTTGCCCCTTGCCACAGCGGGCACCCCCTTTTGTAGAGATTATTTCGACAGCCGATATTAACCTTCCTGCTTAACTTGACAAAAAAAGACATGCTTTCTGAAATATATGTAAATAATTACACTTTGGGAAATATTAGTATAAAATAGGTAATTTAAAAAACAATACCCCCGGTATCCCGGAGGTTGCTGGCCTATCATGCTTACTAGTCTATACGTAGATAATCACCATTTTTAGTCCCGGTGGATAATATTGTCCCCGGAGGTAGTTCGACTACCAAAACAGCCCCCTTGATAATTTTGGAAAAGCGAAAGGGGATTAGATTTTGTTCTAAATGTAACACCTGCAGATGACTGTCTAAAAACAAAATATCCAGGTCAAAGCGCATAAACCAGGTGTGCACCGAATTACAAGGCTTGAGGACTAATGCCCTACCAGGCTCAAGGCCACTCCTACCCAGAAGACCGCACAAGCGCCGCCAAAAACTATCTGCCCATTCTAAATCCGTAGCTATTACTGCTTGGTTTGAGCTATTGATAAGCACTGCGGTCACCTCTTTCCTTTTTTTTGGAGAGGCTGGTTACTGACATTATGTACTAGTTCTGCTTCATTGTTTCCATAAACTGAATTACGGCTGGACCCATTAACACTATAAAAATAGTGGGGAAAATAAACAGTACCATTGGAATTAACATTTTAATCGGTGCCTTCATGGCCTTTTCTTCAGCCTTTTGCCGTCTTTTAGAGCGCATTTGCTCTGATTGCAAGCGTAAAACGTTGCCAATACTAATACCTAATTGATCCGCCTGAATTAAGGCACCTACAAAAGACTGTAAATCGTCGTTACCAAGTTGCTGCCCTAAGTCCTTCAAAGCCTCCCGTCTAGGCTTACCCATTTTAACTTCCTGAAGCATCCGGTTAAACTCCTCAGATAACACTCCTCTGGTTTTCTCAATTACCTTAGTTAATGCAGCATCAAAACCCAAACCCGCTTCAACGCTAACCGTTAGTAAATCCAGAACATCGGGAAGTGCTTTTTGAATCCCCTCCTGTCTATCGGAAGCCTTAAGCCGCAAGTAAAGAGCAGGCAGGATATACCCAATAATCCCCCCGCCCAACGCAACAAGAATAATATTAAATAAATCCGCTCCGGAAGTAAGTGGGATAAACATAGCTATCAATCCCAAAATTACCATTAGGGAATATTCAATTACCAAAAACTCACTCGAATTAAACCCACCAGGGTTTCCCGCCATAAGCAGCATTTTTTCCAGGGTAACATTTTGTTTTGCAGGTATAACCTGGGTAACTTTATCGGCAAGTTTAACTAGAATTGGCTTAATTACTCTTTCACTAAAAGGTTTACCCAGTTTTTCATCATCAAAGGTTTGGGATCCCTGAACCCGAGTGAAAAGTTGGAGGCGTTGGGCTAAGGCTTGCCTTCTATGAAATACAAGCTCAAAAAGTAATATAAAGAGTAAGAAGCCAGTACTAAAAGCTGCCACAATTGCTAACCAGTCCATATTATTACCCCCTCACCGGTTACACTTCGATACTTATTACTTTTTTAATTAACACTATACCTATTGCTTGGGAAACAATACCGCCACCAATTAAGGCCAAACCAATAGTAGTCTTAAATAATATTCCGATATACTCCGGATTAATCAGATAAAGGACACTGCCGAGAACAACTGGTAATAACCCAATTATTATACCCGACATGCGACCCTGGGCGGTAAGAGTTTTAATTTCTCCCTTGATACGAATCCGCTCTCTAATTGTGAAGGAAATAGAGTCCAATACCTCAGCCAGATTGCCCCCAACCTGACGCTGAATAAGCACTGCCGTAATAACCAAGTCTAAATCATCACTTTCAATGCGATTATTTAGATTAATTAGAGCCTGTTCAGTAGGTGTGCCTAGGTTCATCTCTCTTAGACACCGCCCAAATTCATCCCCTAAGGGAGGAGGCATTTCCCGACTAATCATTTCCATTGTCTGCAAAAAACTAAATCCAGCCCGTAAGGAATTGGACATAACGGTAAGGGCATCACCGATTTGACTGTTGAATTTGGCTATGCGCCGGTGTTTTGCTCTGAAAACCAGTATTCTGGGGATGGTTAATCCAAAAACCCCCAAAATAAGGCCTGAACCTAAGTTACCTAACACAAATATCCCAAAAATCCCCGGCAGAGCAGCCCCCAGGCAGTTGGCCAGAAGAAATTCCTCGCCTCGAAGTGGAATATCTGCCTTGGACAATTCCTCCTCCATTTTTCTGGTTAGGCTTTTACCGGCAAAAACTTTACTTGCTTGCTGAAACAAAGCCCTAAGGCTCTGAGGATTATTTGTTACTTTTTTGCGTGTTCCCAAATCCCCGTGCTGTAAAGAAGTTGTGAATATCTTTACCCGGTTATCTAAATCCCTCCGTTCAGCTGTAATTATCCGGAACAGGGCCAGTACCAGCAAAAATAGCGTTACAAAGGTTAAGAGTAATATTAGGGGTTGCATAGAATCACCTCCCGGTTCAAAACTAATGCAGCCAGGCATATTTAATTTAATTGTTCCTGGCAAAAAGGTCATCGGGGATACGAATACCTGAGGTTTCCAGTTTGTTCATGAATTTCGGTCTTATTCCGGTGGGTCGGAAACGCCCGATTATTTTCCCATGGTCATCCAACCCTTTTTGTTCAAAGATAAAAATGTCTTGCAGAACTACCACTTCACCCTCCATACCCTGAACCTCGGTAATGTGAGTGAGTTTACGGCTGCCATCTCTAAGCCTATTCTGTTGAACAATTAAATTCACCGCAGATGAAATCTGTTCTCTGATGGCTCGCACAGGAAGATCCATGCCGGCCATCAGCACCATGGTTTCTAACCGAGCCAGCATATCCCGCGGGGAATTAGAATGTCCGGTGGTTAAGGAGCCATCATGCCCTGTATTCATTGCTTGCAGCATATCCAGCGCCTCTCCGCTACGCACCTCACCAACTACAATCCGGTCTGGCCGCATGCGTAGGGAGTTCCTAACTAAATCACGCATGCTAATCGCCCCTTTACCCTCGATATTAGGTGGGCGAGTTTCTAAAGTTACCACATGTTCCTGACGAAGTTGAATTTCCGCGGCATCTTCTATGGTAACTATACGTTCATCATTGGGGATAAAGGAAGAAAGCACATTTAAAGTTGTTGTTTTACCTGAACCCGTACCCCCTGAAACGACAATATTGAGGTGGGCTTTTACGCAGGCATCCAAAAATTTGGCCATCTCCGTTGATAACGTACCAAAGCGAATTAAATCCTCAATTTTCAATGGATCCTTAGAGAACTTCCGGATGGTAATGGTCGGGCCTTTTAAGGCTAAGGGGGGAATAATCGCATTAACCCTAGACCCGTCTGGAAGTCGGGCATCAACCATGGGCATGCTCTCGTCTATTCTTCGCCCAAGAGGTGCTACAATCTTCTCGATAATATGCAGGATATGGTCATTATCCCGAAATACAACATCTGTTAAAATCAACTTACCTTTACGTTCCACATATACTTGGTTAGGTCCATTAACCATAACCTCGGAAACTGTGGGGTCCTGTAGTAATGGGCTAATTGGCCCGAAACCGATAACTTCATCAGTAATTTCCCCAATTATTTTTTGCCGATCTGCCCGGGAAATAAAACCCGCTTCCCGGTCTATATAGGCCGAGGCAGTTTCTTCAATTTGCTCGATTAACTTGACTGAGTTTTCGCTAGTGCTCAGTTCAGCCATTTCATCCATGTCCATTTGCTTAATTATTGTGTGATGAATTTGCTGTTTAAGCTCCCGGTACGGATCTCTAGCAACCCGCTGGACTTCATTTTTATTTTCCGCTAGTACACTCCCGTCCTGCTTAGTTCCCTTTTCTTTTTCCAGTCTTGTTAAAAGCGACATAACCCTCATCTCCTAATCGGTGGGCTAATCTTTGGTTAACCAAAAAGCCGTCCTAAAATTCCTTTCCCTTTACGACCGAGATCCTCTTGTCGTCCGCTATCCTCAATTACTATTTTGGCTAACTCCCGAATAGCTTGGGATACTTTAGTGTTACTGTCGCTTAAGATAAACGGCACCCCTTTATTTACCGAGCCTACCACTACCCTGCCATCACTAGGAATATGGGATGCCATCAGAAAACCCAGGCTCCGTTCTACATCAGTGTATTTAATCCCTAAATCATTGGCGGAGCGGTTGAGAATGAGCTTTAACTTCCCCTTGTGGTGAAGAGATTCTAAAACCTCCATGCTGAGTTTAACATTTTTAATAGTCGGGAGTTCCAACGCCATAATCAATAAAATCTGATCACAAAGGTCAAGCGCAGTAAGATTAGTTTCATGAAAAACAGCTGGGGTGTCGACAATTATATAATCATAATTTGTTCTGAGTAAAGTTAAAATCTTTTCTATGTGGCTTGCTGTAATTAGCTCAGCATACTCCGGTCTAGTAGGCGCAGGGAGAATCTTAATTCCGGATTGGTGGGCAACTAAAAAAGTTTCCAGAATATCTGCATCTAAATTGCCTATTTCTTGAATCAATTCAGTTATGGTTCGTTTAGGAACAACATTTAGCATAACCGCTACATCACCAAATTGCAGGTCAAGATCCACTATGGCTACTTTACCCCCTGTTTCTCTGGCTAAACAAACTGCTAAGTTGGTCGCGATGGTTGTTTTCCCCACCCCACCTTTGGTGCTAAATATGGTTATTATTTTAGGTTCCTTATTAACTCGGCCAGGTTTCTCATTGCTAACAAGCTGCAGATTACGCTTTTTTTCGAAATCGTACACCCTACGGATAGTTTGGGCTAACTCATCACTACTGAAGGGTTTAACCATATATTCCCTAGCCCCGGCCATCATGGCTTTTTTTAGATATTCCTGTTCACCTTGAACAGACATAATGATTATTCCCGCTCCGGGAACTGACATGGCAATTTGTTGGGTTGCGGATATACCGTCCAGTACAGGCATATTTATATCCATCAGCACAATATCCGGAAGCAGCTTCTCAGCCAGCCGTAAAGCGACCTCCCCATTTTCCGCCTCCCCAATCACAGCCATATCCGGTTCAAAGTACAGCAGTCTTTTGATATTATCCCTGGTCTCGGCTATATCATCAACCACTAGAATGCTAATTTTAGACATATACCCTCACCTCCTCCCGCAGTATTAGCGTACTAAAAAGTCCTTAGGAGCATACGACTTGGGAAGATAATTCTCATCCTCAACAGGTGACCTTAAAATCAGCCGAATAATCCCCCGTTCAGTAACCAGTACTATTTTTTCCGCATCTTCAGGCTTTACTGCCAGGGTTACAGTTTTATTCTCCTGATTATCTTTATCCTTACTATCGGGCAACTTTCCGGTTAAGTCCAGTCTTTGATCCACTGCCAGAATCTGAATGTCCTGTAAGATAACTTTAGCAAGAGGAATGGTCTTGTTTTGGGCAATTCCCCCTGGAGTTACTCCTATTTGGGCTGCTTCTATCTGCATTAGTCCAACTACATCCACTCTGTCACCTGGCTGTAATAGATTGGACACTGCGGTCACCGGGTTTATTCCAACCGAAATAGCCCGTAAGCCTTTGGGGACCACATAAGAGAGGCCTTTACCCACATCTTTATTCCCAACTATCCTAGAAGCTATTATTTGCTCTCTAGGCAATATTTCCACTATTGTTATTTTACCTATGGCGTCCTTAAGGTTTGTAACCGCATTGGGGTGAATAAATTCCTGAGGTATCAGCCCGATTTCTAACATTTCCGCCTGAAGTGCCGTCTTGGCTGGAATTGTAACTTTACTCATTACTACCTGGCCTTTTTTCACATTATTTAGTTCCTCTTTTAAATTAGTTAGGTATAAGTTTACAGCCAGGGCGGTAGACAGTCCGAAGATTACAGCAAGGAAAATTATCTTCTTGTTGGATAAACTAAACATGTAGCTGACACCACCTCTCTACTGAACTAATTTAACCCCGTTTAAACCAAAACCATTACTGGTTGTATCAATATCTCCCGGCGCTATTTCATTTAGGAAATACCCCCGGACAATACTTTCATTGCCAGCACCAACCTCTGCGTCGGTTACTAGAAAGGCAGCAAAACCTTTAATAGTTACTGCACTACTTCCCCCGCCATCTGGCGGACTTACTACCGGTAAATAAATTATCCTGGGGCAGGAGCGCTTGTATTCGGTGGGCGTACACTTGGGATAGTGGGGGTCCTGATTTATTCTATATTCAATTCCTTCTTCCGTTGGTCCAGACATATTGCCGGGCTCAGTGGGAAGTGTGTCACCTACTTTTAAGTAACCGTTGTAGCTAGACTCCAGGTTTAGCAGGTAAACCTTTGCACCGTTTCCACCTAGTGCTATCGGCCCAAACCAGCCAGTGTCCGAGGTGCCTGATTTAAGAATATATTCATGTCCGAAAATAAGGTTCTGTTCTTGGATTGATAGTGGAACCACCCCGTTCATTCCTATGATTGTACCAACTACCCCTTTACTGGATGCGGCCACCTCACTTGTCTCTTTGCCTAAAAATTTGGCAAAAAACAGCTTAACGGTACGTTTCCCTTTAACGGTTAAAGCTTTATTATCATTCTCAAATATAACCTCCACCGTATTAGGGTCTTCTCCATTAAGAGCTAAATAATTCAAGGCAGTAGCCTTAGCTGCAACCGGATTTGTCGGTAATTCCTGTGCTCCGGCCAGCACAGCTGCATCCAAGGCATTGGTAAGTTTGGTTTTTGCTAAGAATACCATGCCTACATCTGTAACCACGGCAGCCATTCCCATAAATATGGACATTCCCAGAGCCACCAGGACTAGAGTTGCCCCATCTTCTCTCTTTAAGAGCCGCCGGATTAATCTCCACATAGTTCCACCCCCTTACTCCACCCGCATTGTGGATTTACCCTTTATAACATACGGGTTTCCAATAATGTTACTGATTACCGGAGCGTAGATTTTAACTGGATACTCAACTTCAGTGGTCAGGGCAGAACCCCTTGTCCGGTATGTGCTAGAGGGTGTAATGGTAACATTAAGTAGGAGGTTATTTAAGGTAGGTGCTGCACTCTCAACTGTCTGGTGGATTATACTGTCTGAAACTCCTACAACCCCTGCCCGAGCACCTTCCCGAGCTGCATTAGTTACAATTAAATAGGCATTAAAAACCCGGCCGAATTCCACAATCCCAAAAATCAGTAGAATTAAAACAGGTAAAACTAGAGCCATTTCTACCATAGCCTGTCCCCGTTCACCGCCCACTTTCTTAAATGGTAATTTCAACATCATTCCCACCTCTTCCCTATCCGTGGCTCTGTAAAGCTAGTATACTTGCCCCGTATAGGTGGCTATTGAATATAAACGAATAAAGTTGCCACAA
Organism: Carboxydocellales bacterium; assembly: GCA_049302075.1. GTDB lineage: Bacteria > Bacillota > Carboxydocellales > JAJZTU01 > JBAQLS01. The sequence continues at coordinate 44,099 of JBAQLS010000021.1, forward strand.
AGGCTCCTACGCTAATGGCCATTCCATAAGGAAATGCTCCAGAGTACTCATCCTTATCAAGGACTTGAAAGCTATTAGCTTTTGCTCCTCCAAAGAATAAGAATACGCTAAACCAGATTCTTTTTAAAGCAGCAACTAACTGACCTCTGCGGATTAAAATTATCAAGGCAATTATCCCGCCGGCAACCCCTGTTCCCAATCCTGTCCAGAGGACAAACAGAGGGCCTTTAATAGCTCCGATGGTTCCTAGGAGTTTGACATCTCCGGCCCCTATGCCCCCTAACAGAAAAGGGAGGAAAAAAATTCCTAATCCAACCCCTAACCCTTTTAGGCTAAAGAGCATTCCTGCAGCTCCGCCCTCTAGTCCGTTAAGAGCTAAACCTAAAACCATGCCCGGCAGCACTACCTTATTGTAGATTTTTCTTGTTTTTAAGTCGGTATATAGGGATATTAATACTATTATCCAGAGCAAAAACCATCCGGCCATGGTTTCACAACCCTTCTTTTCCGGCGTTCAGTGGCTTCGAAAATTTACCCTACTCAAGTATTCTTAAGTAGGGTAATTGATCTTCCTAATTTTCCGTTTTTCCGGAAACCTGTGTAGAGAACTTCTTCTAGCAAATCAAGCTTAACTTGCAGGAAGAGTAGTGTCATTAGTAATTCTTTGGAAAATGGCAATTAGTTTGTCCTTAAAGCCAATTAGCACACTGATTAGTAGAATTGCAATTAAACCGATAATTAACCCGTACTCAGTCATCCCTTGTCCTTCCTCATCCCTCCAGAGGCGCTTTAACATGTTTGTCATACCGTCCAACTCCTTTCATAATATAAAATTGAGTAAAGAGTAGTGGCAAGACACAACCAAAAACCTCTCTCCAATGGCTTTACCGAAGGAGAGAGGTTAATTTAACCCCGATCCACATTTCGGTAGCCTGGCAGTCGTAGCGGTTACCCGCCTTAGACCCATTGCTTTGCGTCCCCAACTTTCATTGGGTTTGCCTTTGTCGTTGTGTCTTACTTTTTGTTGAACCAAGAAGATTCTTGTTGAATCCCCCTTGGTAATTTTAGTTTAGCACCTCTTGGTTATACATCCAATCCTGCCCAGGTAACAATTATTCTGGGACGTTAGTCCTAATATTAGGGCTAATTAAATCTTCCAACGCACCCATTCTAAGCATGGATCCCCCGGACTAATCGGCGGGGGTCCTTCCATGCCGTCACCCAATTGCCGTAGATAACCCTCAATTTGAGCGGTAACCCGTAAAAAATTCACTGGAGGTTTTAAATTAAGATACATCACCAGTGGATATCGGGCATAATTTCTGGCTATTGCTACAGGTTGCTCCTGCCAGGTATTGGTGTGGGAATTCAATAATGACATCCCTAGGAATTTTGCCGAAAGGCGGGAGACGATTAATGGAGTCTGATCATCGGAGCGGTTATCCACTACAATGAGCTGAAGGGTTCGCCTGCTACGGTTTTCTAAAGCGAAAATACAACGTACTAACCCTTCGATACAATTCTCTAAATTCCTAACCATTAGGATGATAGTAATTGGCGGTAGTTTTGTTTTTAGCCCCGCGATTTTTAGTCCCAGACCGAAAACTAGTACGAGAGGAATAAACCACAGTACATCTAGGCCTGTTAACCAGTTACCCGGTGTAATCAACCACGGCATACTTCCCCCTCCTCTGTCCTGGCAAGCTTTCGCCTAGATAGGTTAGGATATCTTATGCCGGAGCAGGCTATCAGGTGTTAGACCTACAACTCAACAAGCTTGGTTTTTACAGCAAAAAGTGCGGCTTGGGTACGATCTTCCACCTGAATTTTACGGAAAATATTGCTAATATGATTTTTCACCGTTTTTTCGCTTATATATAAGGCATCGGCGATTTCCTTGTTGCTTTTGCCTTGAGCAATGTGTTTTAAAATCTCCATTTCCCGGTGAGTTAATAGGTCGGTAATTGCCTCCCGCTCCTCTGCTGCTTTTGCCACTGCAGTAAGTCGAGAAAATTCACTTAATAACCTACTAGTAATAGTGGGGTGAATCACCGTTTCTCCAGCATAGACCGAAAGAATCGTTTGGATTAAGCTATCCGGGTCTACATCCTTGAGGATATATCCGGAAACTCCGGCTTTGATAACCTCAAAAATCCGCTCATCTTCATCGTGGACAGTTAGCGCAATAATCTTCACCTCAGGGTATAGCTTAATTATTTGTTTGGTGGCTTCTATTCCAGAAAGTCTAGGCATATTTAAGTCCATAAGAATGATATCAGGGTGTAATTCACTAACTCTGGCAATTGCCTCTTCTCCGTCCGCAGCCTCACCTACCACTGTTATTCTGGGTTCAAGACTAAGTATTTTAGTAATTCCTTCCCGAATCAGGGAATGGTCATCCGCAATTAGTAACTTAATTTCTGGCATTAAAGACTCCCCCTATTCTTGCTTGAGAGGCACCGTAAGTAGAATCTCCGTTCCTTTTTGATTAACTGTCTTAATTTTTAGCGTTCCGTTTAATAGCTCCACCCTTTCCCGCATACTGGTTAAACCAAGGCTTTCTCTTCCGGCATTGGCTAACGCCTGTTCCAGGTTGAAACCCCTACCATTGTCCTTGACTATTGCTGTAGCCCGCTCATTAATAATCTCCAGCTTCACGCTAACCTCAGTGGCTTGAGCATGTTTCCAGACATTGTTCAGCGCTTCTTGGATAACTCGGAATAATCCTACTTCGACAGTAGGATTCAACCTTTGTTCTTTGCCGTAAAAAACAAAATTAACATTAAGTAAATATTTTTCTTTATAATCAGTTATGTATCTTTTTAAGGCGGGAACTAAACCCAAATCATCTAGCGCCATGGGCCGAAGATCAAAGATAGTTTTCCGCACATCTTTAAGAGTGTTCCGTACCATATCCTTAAGACTAGCTAATTCTTCTCTAACCTTCCCTGGATCAAAATCGAGGAGTTTATCACAAAACTCTACTCGCAATACTACGTTTGCCATGGCTTGGGCAGGTCCATCGTGAATTTCCCTGGCAATACGCTTGCGCTCTTCTTCCTGGGCTTTTATTACTTGAATTCCGACTTGCTGGCGTTGTTCTAAGTCTTCGAGTCTGGTATTGACTGATTGCAGATTGCGCCCCAGGAAGTCTAGTACTACTCCCACATGGGAAACTAGCCCTTCAGCCTTTTCTACCGTCTCCTCCATGGACTTTAAGCTTCTTTCTAACTCATCCCTTTTTTGGCGCATTTGCGATTCCCGTTCACGCATTTGGGTTAGCCTAACTAGATAATCATTGGCACGTAAATAAGCCGCCTTAATATCTTCCTCGGAGAATTTATAAAAGTCCCGATCAACCTCCACAAGCCTGTTTCTCGCCACCTTGGATAGCCGTTCCAATTCGTCGACTTCTATAATAACTATCCGGGTTTGCTTTTGAAGCTCTGCTAGTTCTCGCTGTACCCGCTGGCACTCTCTTCTGGCCGTCTCCGCAATATCAAAAATCTGAGTTTTGCTTTTTTCAATTGCTTTTAGTGTATCCTTAACTACTTTGTTTAAGTTGTTATCAATGTCCATACTCTTAACATCACCTTAATAAAAAATAATGGATGGCTAAATAACTTTTCGACATCCTTTTACAATTTCCTCTTTAGCTTTATTTTGCTCAGACCCAGAGCAGGCTGTTTAAAAAACCCGTAGAGCACGAAGCCAGCTATGACCCAATACCCAAGGCGTACTCTGTGTACGTTGAGGATTTTGTCATAGCTGGTGACAACGCTAGACGGGGAATTTCTTGTCCCCAAGCAGGCTGTTTAAAAACCCGTCTAGCTAGGAAGCAGAATCGCCAAGGCCGCAGGCGTACTGATTGTACGTTGAGGACCTTGGCGATTCTGGTGACAACGCTAGACGGGGAATTTTAACAGCCTGTTTTGAGACTCGCTAATATTGCCTCCACCTTGTCTATCCTTTCCCAAGGAAGATCAATATCCGTTCTGCCAAAATGTCCATAGGCCGCAGTCTGGCGGTAGATAGGCCGTCTGAGGTCTAGGGATTTGATTATTCCTGCCGGGCGGAGGTCAAAGTTTTTCTTCACTAATTCCACTAGTTGGTCTTCTGATAACTTGCTAGTTCCAAAGGTTTCAACCATTATAGAAACTGGGTAGGCAACTCCAATCGCATAAGCTAACTGTACCTCACAACGGTCGGCTAAACCGGCTGCCACAATATTCTTGGCCACATAACGGGCTGCGTAAGCTGCTGAACGATCAACTTTTGTTGGGTCTTTACCGGAAAAAGCACCGCCGCCGTGACGGGCCATACCACCATACGTATCAACAATAATCTTGCGGCCAGTAAGCCCTGCATCCCCTTGGGGTCCGCCGATTACAAAGCGACCAGTGGGATTAATAAAATATTTTGTTTCACTATCTAGTAACTCTCCAGGAATTATCGGTTTTATTACCTTTTCAATTATGTCTTTCCTGATAGTTTCCAAGGAAACCTCCGGGCTATGTTGGGTAGAAATAACCACAGTATCCACCCGTAATGGGCGATTATCCTCATATTCCACAGTAACCTGGGATTTACCGTCTGGCCTTAAGTAGTTTAATTCACCGGATTTACGGATTTGCGAAAGTTGTTTAGCCAGTTTGTGGGCTAAGGCAATAGGGAGAGGCATTAATTCCGGAGTCTCGTTAGACGCATAACCAAACATCATTCCCTGGTCACCGGCACCGATAGCCTCAATTTCCCCCTCAGTCATTTCCCCAGCTTTAGATTCCAAAGACTGGTTAACACCCATAGCTATGTCTGAGGATTGTTCATCAAGGGAGGTTATCACTGCACAAGTGTCACAATCGAAACCATATTTAGCTCTGGTATAACCGATTCCCCGTATAGTCTCCCGAACGATTTTAGGAATATCTACATAACAGGTTGTAGTTATTTCCCCAGATACCAGAACTAAGCCAGTAGTAACCGAGGTTTCGCAGGCAACCCGAGATTGGGGATCCTTAGAAAATATTGCATCCAATACAGCGTCAGAAATCTGGTCGGCAATTTTATCAGGGTGTCCCTCTGTTACCGACTCGGAAGTAAACAATCGCTTTGCCATTAATTTTCCTCCTTATACCTTGGTAAAATAAAAAGCCCTCAAGAGAAGAGCTTATTGGTTTTCTCATCTCTCAGAATAAATCTGTAGGAATTGGCACCTTGCTGATGTCTGGTTAGAATACAGCAGGTTGCCGGGTTTCACAGGGCCCGTCCCTCCACCTCTCACGATGAACAATATTAATTTATGTAGATTGGTTTACGCACTTTCATATGTTAGCAAATCTACTTGGTTTTGTCAATAGCTCTGTTTGGTATATGTGTTTAGTTTATTGATAGGTATTTCCACGCCAAAACCTGTCCATAATCTTAAATGAGCAAACGCTAACCAAGCCTAACTCTAGAGCTGATCTTTTTCCATCCGTACCAGACAACTTGAGCTAGCATGGCTCCTACAGTATCGGCCAGCAAATCCATAGCATCGGGAGTACGCCCTGGTACAAAGGACTGATGAAACTCGTCGGATATACCGTAAACAAAAGAAAATAAAATTGCCACCCAGAACCCACGCCCCGGCCTGGAATTAATTGAACCTGACCATGCCCAATGAACCAGCCAGCTAAGCCCGAAGTATTCCGCCCCATGAGCAATATAATCAGGGGTAGGTAAATGAATTTCGCCCCCGGTTTTGCCAGAAAAGTAAAATATTATGCCCATATAAAATACGACTGGCAGCCAGTATAAATATCTGGTCATAGGCAACCCCCCATCCCAGTTATAATATTATATTTAATTTTATTATGGAAGGTGTCAATATGCGAAAATCACTAATTATCTTGTTAATGCTAGGCGCTTTAGTTTATTTATTAACCCAAAAACCAGTTCCTGCGGCAACTTCCCCAGAGGCTATGCCCTTAGAACCGGAGCAGCTCATTAGGTTTCACGTAATTGCTAATAGTGATACACCCCAAGACCAGGATTTAAAGCGCAAGGTCCGAGATGCCATTGTGCAGGCAATGGCTCCTGAGTTCCGCCAGGCCAAATCCCTAAATGAAGCTAAAACTCTGGCAAAAAATAATTTAAGTAGAATGGAAGAACTAGCAGTTATTCAAGTCCAAGCCGCCGGAAAACTCTACCCTGTACAGGCCAAACTGGGAACCTTCCAGTTTCCCACTAAAACTTACGGTAAATTCACTTTGCCTGCCGGTTCTTATGAAGCTGTGCGGGTGGTAATCGGCAAGGGCGAAGGCTCTAACTGGTGGTGTGTCCTCTTCCCTCCCCTTTGCTTTATCGACTTGACCCATAGCCTGGCAGCTAATCCTGCCCTGATGGTCAATAATCCAACTGATGGGGAAGGAAGTCTTGGTAAAGCAGCTCAGACTATGGAGCAAGGGAAAATTGAAATTAGGTTTAAAACTCTGGAACTTTGGCAGAGGCTTTTCCACTCTTGGCAGCTTTAATTAGGTAACATCATGTAAAGCTCACCCTGTCAGCATTGCTTCTGACGGGGTGAAGCTTTTTTAACCAGGAAGATTACTAAAGCTACAAGTGCTACTATGGCACTGGTAATTTGGGCGGCCTTTAAGTTCATAATGGTGGTCAGACTATCTGCCCGCCAGAATTCTAGAGTAAACCGACCTAAGGAATAAAGGAAAAAATAACCCAAAGCCAACGACCCTTCAAAAGGTTTCTTTTTCCGGTAAACTAAAAGCAACGAAAAGATAGCTAAATCCCAGGCTCCCTCCATAATTTCCGCAGGAAATAAGGGAGTATCCCCAAAAGCAGAATATGCCGGGGTCCCCGGAGCATAACGTACTCCCAGCCAGGAATTGATGGGAATCCCAAAGGCATCACCATTAAGCAGGCAACCAACCCGGCCGATAGCCTGCCCCAGGATAACCCCGGGAGCCAGTATATCTGCCCATTGCCAGAAATTCAGCTTATATTTTCGTATAAACCAAATTGCCGCAACTAAGCCGCCTAACACAGCCCCCTGAATGGAAAGACCGCCTTCCCAAAACATTAGTGCTCGCCAAGGTTGGTCTGCAAAGTTTTCGTAGGTGAAAATTAATTCCCACAGCCGGGCTCCCAAGAAGCCTGACAGCACTGCCCAAAATGCAAAATCCAGCACTTTTTCACCATCTAAGCCTACACGAATGGCTTCCCGGTAGGCCACCCAGATTCCGGCCAGAATCCCCAAAGCTACCATAATACCCCACCAACGCAAGGTAATTGGGCCAATTTGTGCAAGTATAGGATGCATAATTACCCCCGGTTTGTTTGACATATGTGGATCATTTTAGAATGGCTTTCATAAGTCTTTCCATTTCCCCCTGGGACCTTTCACCAATAGCCTGCTCAACAATATTTTTATCCTTATCAATAAAGAAAAACGCTGGAATAGAATTAACTGAGAAGGTTTGAGCCAACTGCTGTCCCTGAGCTTCATCAACATCGACAATTATAAACTCTACTTTGTCCTGAAATTTGTTTTCCAGAGCCATAATCACGGGCTCCATTTTTCTACAGGACGGTCACCATTTGGCGTAGAACTCCAGAAAAATTGGTCTGCCAACCTTAAGTGCCCGTTCATATGCTTCCCTTGGTTTAGGGGTAACCTGAAACTGGGTAACTTTTGGGTTTGCAGATGGATCTCTTTTAATGTATTGGGGAAGAAAAACTAAACCCAAAGATACCAGGATAACCGTAGCAATTATCCCCAATTTGGTTTTATTAGAAATACCTTCAACCACCAGGTTCACCCCTTCTATGCTAAATTAAATCTTAACGCCAGCACTATTTTAACACATATCCGAACCAAATCCCAGCCAAAAGAAGACCTGAAAAAATCCCCAGGTCTTCTTTTGGCTGTTTAATGACCCGTATGGCGAAGCCAGACGAATATCCAAACAACCCGGGCAGGCTGTTAAAAAACCCGTATAGCGCGGAAAAAGAATTGACAAGACCGCAGGCGTACTGCTGTACGTTGAGGATCTTGTCAATTCTTTTGACAAAGCTAGGCGGGGATTTTTAACAGCCTGCTCTGTTATTTGTTTTCCAGGTATTCCTCATATATATAGATAATTTCCTTATCAAACAAAATCCGCTTTAAATCTACTGCTGTGGAACGAATTTTGGGGAGGATGGCATTCGCCTCCTCATCGGTAATTACCACACCATATTGGGAAAACTTGTTTTTGACAGAGGCCGAACCGGAGTGTTTGCCAATTACAATTTGCCGTGCCAGACCCACGTCTTCTGGTTTGAATACCTCATAAGTAAGGGGGTTTTTTAATGCCCCGTCTGCATGAATACCGGACTCATGGGCAAACATATTACTACCTACTATTGCTTTCCAAGCAGGCAGCTCCCGGTTAGAGGCCAGGGCTACATATTCGGATAGCTCCCGGAATCCCTCGGTTTTGAAATCTAAGTCAATTCCGTAAATAATCTTAAAGGCCATAACCACTTCTTCTAAGGCTGCATTTCCAGCTCGCTCACCCAGACCGTTTACCGTTACTCCTACATGGCTTGCACCGGCTTTAATCCCGGCTAGGGCATTTGCGGTGGCCATCCCAAAATCATTATGGGTATGCATTTCTATATCGATACCTACAGCATCAATTAGGGTGCGGATATTATCATAGGTTTTAAAGGGATCAAGAATCCCAATAGTGTCACAGTAGCGGATGCGATCTGCACCTGCTTCTTTGGCTGCTTTAGCAAACTTAATTAGGAAATCCATATCTGAACGGGAAGCATCTTCCGCATTTACTGAGATGTACACCCCTTGGCTTTTGGCGTACTCAGTAGACTTAATCATACTTTCCAGTACCCATTCCCTGGTAGTCTGGAGTTTATGTTCAATATGAATATCCGAAGTAGATATGGAAATTGCTACAGCATCCACGCCACAATCTATTGATTCCTGAATGTCCTTGACCACTGCCCGGTTCCAGGCCATGATGCTACAAGATAGTTTTGCTTTAACTATTTCTTTAATAGCCTTTTTCTCGTCGCCACCCATAACCGGAATACCACATTCAATTTGGTCAACGCCAATATCCGCCAACATTTTAGCTATGCGAACCTTCTCTTTGTTAGCAAAAACAACACCCGCAGTTTGTTCCCCATCCCGCAAGGTAGTGTCAACCATGTAAATTTTTCTAGATGTCATCACTAAAATTCACCTCTCCCTATATATACAAAAAAATACTTCCTACTCAACTTCTTTAGGAAGTTCCGCTTAAAAACTTTATGACTATGGCATAATTATACTTGAAAGCAAAAATAATTTCAATAGCACTATCCCTGGGAACCAACCAATTGGCACTAGTAGTTTAGGTGCCAATTAGTTGTAAATGATTACATCTGCGCTCTTTGTGAATAATTACTCTGTGCCTTTTCCGGATTGGTTAATTTTAGGTAAGTTTTTCTAGCAGCAGCTTATTTACTAGTCCCGGATTAGCCTTGCCTTTAGTTTCCTTCATGACTTGCCCTACCAGGAAGCCGATTGCTCGATCTTTACCAGCCTTGAAGTCTTCGACGGATTGGGGATTAGCCTCCACTACTTTATCTACAATGGCCTTTATTGCCCCCTCATCGGATATCTGTACTAGACCCTTTTCTTGAACTATTGTTTCGGCCTCTTTACCGGTGGCAAACATTTCTTCAAATACTGTTTTAGCAATTTTGCTGCTAATGGTGCCTTGCTCCAGAAGTTGCAGCATTTTAGCCAGGTTTTGGGGCTTAATATTACATTCAGTTATCTCTAGGTTATGGACATTTAATAGTCGGGACATTTCACCCATTACCCAGTTACTTACCACCTTGGCATCTTGGTAATTTTCCAGGCAAGCCTCAAAAAAATCCGCTATACTCTTGGAACCGGTAATTACCATGGCATCATATTCGGATAGCCCTAATTGTTCAACATAGCGTTTTTGCCTAGTATCCGGTAGCTCAGGAAGACCGGCTCTAACCGAGTTAACCCATTCCTCGTCAATAACCAAAGGTACCAAATCCGGCTCCGGAAAGTAGCGGTAATCATGGGCCTGTTCTTTACTACGTAAGGAAAGGCTGATTCCTTTATTGTCATCCCAGGTCCGGGTCTCCTGAATAATCCGGCCACCCTCATCTAAAACATCGGCCTGTCTAGCGATTTCATATTCTATTGCCCTTTGCAAGGCTTTGAATGAGTTCATGTTTTTTAGCTCGGTCTTGGTCCCTAATTCCTTGGTACCCCAAGGACGTAAGGAGATGTTGGCATCACAGCGCAGAGAGCCTTCTTCCATTTTACAATCTGAAACTTCAGTGTACTCCAGAATGGCCTTAAGCTTTTCTAAATAAGCCCTTGCTTCTTCCGAGGAACGCAGATCTGGCTCGGATACAATCTCTGCTAAGGGTACTCCGGTACGGTTATAATCCACCAAAGAGTAGTCTGATTGGGATATGGTTGCCCCGGAGTGAACTAGCTTGCCTGCGTCCTCCTCCATGTGTACCCTGGTAATCCCAATGCGCTTAGTCTCGTTATTAACGCTAATATCCAAATGCCCATGTTCAGCTATGGGTAGATCGTACTGGGATACCTGGTAATTCTTCGGGAGATCAGGATAATAGTAATTTTTCCGGTCAAATTTGCTAAACCTGGCTATTGCACAATTCAGGGCCAGGCCGATTTTTACGGCAAAATCTACTACCTGCTTGTTCAGTACAGGCAACACCCCGGGAAGCCCAAGACATACCGGGCAAACGTGGGTATTCTGCGCCCCCCCAAACTCAGTAGTACAACTACAGAAGATTTTAGAATTAGTTTTAAGTTCGGTATGAACCTCTAAACCGATCACAACTTCATAATCTTGCACTGGCATTGGCTCACCCCCTTATAAATTTGCTCTGGCTAGGTGATAGTCACCACTCTGCTCAAAAGCGTGGGCCACCCGTAACAGCATACCCTCGTCAAAGGGCTTACCCATTAACTGTAGGCCAACTGGCATCCCATTACTAAACCCACAGGGGATAGAAACCCCTGGAATTCCGGCTAGGTTAACGGACATAGTGCAGATATCCGACAAGTACATTAGGATAGGGTTGTCCGCCTTTTCTCCAAAACGAAAGGCGGTACTAGGAGCGGTGGGAGAAAGTAACACATCGAACTTGGTAAAAGCCCGGTCAAAGTCTTCTTTAATTAAAGTCCGTACTTTTAGGGCTTTAAGATAATAAGCATCATAGTACCCGGAGCTTAAGGCGTAGGTGCCTAACATAATCCTGCGCTTAACTTCTGCACCGAAGCCCTCACTACGAGTTTTAAGGTACATTGAAATGAGGTCTTCGGAAGCTTCATGGCGGTAACCATAGCGTACCCCGTCATAACGAGCCAGGTTGGAGCTGGCTTCAGCAGGAGCAATCAGGTAGTACACTGGTAAAGCATATTCGGTATGGGGTAAGGAACACTCTTCAACTACCGCACCCAGTTCTTTAAATTTAGCAATGGCTGCGTTTACGGCAGCAACTACTCCCGGCTCCATGCCCTCTACAAAATATTCCTTAGGAATGCCGATTTTTAAGCCTTTTATTTCCCCGGTAAGCACTTTAGTGAAATCAGGAACCTCTACTGGTGCGGAAGTTGAATCCTTGGGGTCATGCCCGGCAATGATATTCATAACCTGGGCACAGTCACGTACGTCCTTAGTAAAAGTCCCGATTTGGTCCAAAGAGGAGGCGAAGGCAATTAAGCCAAATCTTGAAACATATCCATAGGTTGGCTTCAATCCCACTACCCCACAAAAGGCGGCAGGTTGACGGATAGATCCCCCCGTATCAGAGCCGAGGGAAAAGATGGCTTCCCCGGCGGCAACCGCAGCAGCAGAACCCCCACTGGATCCCCCAGGTACCATCTCGGTATTCCATGGGTTGCAGGTGGTAAAGAACCCGGAGTTTTCCGTGGAAGAACCCATGGCGAACTCGTCCATATTAGCCTTGCCAATAAGTACTGTGTCGGCGGCGGCTAACTTTTCTACCACCGTAGCATTATAGGGTGGTACAAAGTTATTGAGTATTTTGGAAGAACAGGTGGTTTTAATACCTTTGGTACACATGTTATCTTTGAGAACAATGGGCACACCAGCTAAAGGTCCGATAGCTTCACCAGCCTTTATTTTGGCATCCACCTCTCTGGCTTTCAGTAGTGCTTGCTCACCAGTAATGGTCACAAAGGCCTTTACCCGGTCATTTACTTCCGCTATCCGGTCAAGTACCGCCTGGGTTAGTTCTACAGAACTAACCTCTTTTTTAATCAGCAGCTCATGCGCCTCATGAGCTGTAAGGTGATGTAATGTCACAAGGTATCCCTCCTAAACGCGGTACTTACATGTAGGCCGTTAGATTTTCCCACCATTGATTCTAGACTATCTTCGGAACCTTAAAGAACCCATCTTCCTGCTCCGAGGCGTTGGACAGGGCCTCCCCGTTAGTTATACCGGGGCGGGCTGCATCCTCCCGAAATACGTTGTTGATAGGTAACGGGTGTGCTGTAGGTTGGACGTTGGTGGTATCCAGCTTCTTTAATGCATCGGCATATTCCAGAATAGCATTGAGCTGTTCAGTAAATTTTTCCTTTTCAAGCTCTGAAAGTTCCAGGCGAGCGAGCAGGGCAACATGCTCTACGTCCTTCTTGGTAATCATCATCCCACCATCCTTGCTTTACTTGTATGGATAACTCTTGGGGTTGTAATCTTTCATATTATATCAAACCCTCCAATTAGTGGCAAGATTGAGTCTTTGGCTTTCCACCAAATCTAGGAATTGTTGTTCATCTAAAATGGGGATGTTCAACTGGACTGCTTTGTCATACTTAGACCCGGCATTTTCCCCTACAACCAGGTAACTGGTATTCTTGCTCACACTACTACTGGTTTTGCCGCCTAAGCTTTCAAGCATCTCCTCAGCTTGCTTACGAGTAAAGCGAGTAAGTGTCCCCGTTAGGACAAAGCTTAACCCGGCAAAGGGAGTCCCCGCAGCAGCTTCCCCGGCTGTTTGTTTATTTTCCAGGGGATTCACTCCCGCTTGTTTTAACCGCTCTACCAGTTCTCGATTAGGAAGCTGTTGGAAAAACCGGACAAGGCTTTCGGCCATTTTAGGGCCAATCTCTGCTATGTTCTGTAGTTCTTCCATGGTAGCTGCCATTAACTGGTCCAAGGAACCAAAATGCTGGGCCAGTAGTTTACCGGCTCGGGAGCCTACATGGCGAATACCTAAAGCAAAAACCAGTTGGTTTAAGTTGTTTCCTTTACTTTGCTCCACTGCTGCCAATAGCTTGTGAGCCGATTTATCCCCCAAGCGTTCTATCTGCACCAAATCATCCTGTTTAAGGTAATACAGATCAGCAGCATCCTGAATTAACTTGTTATCCAGCAGTTGGCCGACTACCGCTGGTCCTAGACCGTCGATGTTCATAGCATCCCGGGAAACAAAATGAATGATTCCTTCCCTCAAGCGAGCCGGGCAGGAGACATTTGGGCAACGAAAGGCCACTTCACCATCTGAGCGGATTACTTTACTGGCACATTCCGGGCACTGCTCAGGCAGCCGGTAAAGTTGCTCAGTTCCACTACGTTGTTCTGTTAATACTTCTAGCACCTCAGGGATGACATCCCCGGCTTTATGAATTACCACCCTATCGCCAATCCGGATATCTTTTTTATCAATGATATCCTGATTATGCAGGGTAGCACTGCTGATGGTGCTACCGGCTAATAAAACCGGTTCCAGCACAGCTGTTGGGGTAACTACCCCCGTTCGTCCAACTCGAGCAATAATATCTTTTACCACAGTAGTGGCCTGTTCCGCTGGAAATTTATAAGCAATAGCCCAGCGGGGGCTTCGGGCGGTAAAGCCCAAAACCTCCTGCTGAAGCAAGGAGTTTACCTTAATTACCATCCCGTCCGTATCATAGGGCAGCTGATGGCGTTTTTCCGCCCATTCTCCAATATAATTAATAACCTCCTCCATAGCGGTAAAAACCTGCACATGAGGGTTAATGTTAAAGCCTAACTCTCCCAGGAGTTCTAAGGCTTCCCGGTGGGTTTTGACCTCTAAGCCCTCCTCGTAACCTATCGCATAAAGGAAGGAACTTAAAGCCCGTTTAGCAGTTACCCCCGGATCGAGTTGCCTTAAGGAGCCGGCAGCTGCATTGCGGGGGTTGGCAAAGGGAGCTTCCCCGGCTAGTTCCTTCTCCTCATTTAGCCGGACAAATTCCTTTTTGGGCATGAAGGCTTCACCCCTGACATCAAGGGTAGCAATTGTCTTTTTAAGCTTTAGGGGTATGGAGCGAATGGTTTTTAAGTTTTGGGTAATGTCCTCCCCAACTTCCCCATCGCCCCGGGTCGCCCCTTGGGTAAATAAGCCATCCCCATAGGTTAGGGAAATGGCTAGACCGTCAATTTTTAGTTCTACTACATATTCCACAGCATCCCCAGCTAAGCCGGAACGCACCCTGCGGTCAAAATCCATTAGTTCATTGGCCCCAAAAGCATTGCTCAAGCTTAGCATGGGTACCCGGTGGCGTATAGACCCGAACACCTTCAAAGGCGTACCTCCTACCCTCTGTGAAGGTGAATCCTGGGTAACCAGCTCCGGATATTTTTCTTCTAGGGTTAACAGCTTAACCATTAATTTATCGTACTGGACATCGGTGATTTGGGGATTGTCCAATACATAATACTGTTTATTATGATGTTCCAACTCCTCCCGAAGCTTTTGCAGCTCCAGGCGGGCTTCCTCCAAAGGCTTCAAGGACACCGCTATCCCCCCAATTTTAGTTTAAATAAAGTGGGCAACCAATCTAATGAGCTGGGCAGCTGGAATAAAAATTAACTGAGCTAATATCGTTCCGGCAATTCTACTAAAGGCTAAATACATGACCATGCTTTTCACATCTTCCTCGGAACGAGCTCCGCGAATGGACTGGTCAGTAATATTAGCAACTGTTGGATCAACAATGGTAGCTAACAAAATCTGTGCTCCCCCATTAACTAAAGAGGATAACATGGCAGCTGTTTTTCCAAACTCCGGTACCAGGCTGCCGGCATAAAGGGCTGATAATACCCCGGTGGTAAAAACCCCGACTATCAGCACATTTAAGGCCAGCAACTTTTTAGGAATTTCCTGACGCTTGACTTGGTTGACTACAACTGATTTAGGCAAGTATATACCGGCCAGCACTTTGCGTAATTTCCCTGGGCTAAAAAGTAAACCTAGCAATAAAGGTATGGAACCAGTCCGCTCAAATAAAAAAATACCCTTGGACATAATCCGCACAAAACTAGGTATTAGAAATGTCCCTACCACCGTTCCAATTGTCGCACAAGCTAATACTAAACGGATATCCCAACTTAGGCTGACTAGATTTTGACTGTATAGATAGCTTCCCCGCTCAACCCCGGCAAACAGCTTATCACTAATCTTGGCCAACAAGGGAGCTTGGACAGTGTTGGCTGTGCTGGAGATGAGGAATATAACGTTAAACAGGGAAAAGGCTATAGCAAGCCGTTTGGTTCGTACTCCGGCCAACCGGACAGAGTAGTTCAAAGTATTAATTAGATGAATAACAGTAGTCATTACACAAACTATAATTAAACGGATTGTAAGGTCGTCCACTTAATGTCCCCTTCCCCCGGGAAGTCTTTCCGCTTGATTGTACCCCCCCAGCAGCATTTGTATACTTGGAATACTTAATTGCCTTTATAGTTTAATTAATTTGGCGTACTGGGCAATAAGTTTTTTCACTCCGCCAGCAGGAAAGGCTATACTGAGTTCCGCATCCAGCCCTTCTCCTTTAACGCTTACAATCACTCCTGTACCAAACTTGGCATGCTGTACCTTGTCGCCAAGGGTATACTCGCTAGTTGCTAGCTGGGGTTTACTACCTGAGTTCACCTGTTGCCAGGGTGAGCCCCACTGAGAACTTGGGCTGTCACCATGGCCCATGGCTGTGGAATCCGCATTCCAACCCTCCACCCTATCTTGAAGCACGGGTTTGCGAGGTCGACCATAACCATCCACCGGATCTACAGTAGTAGTGAGCTGTTCCGGAATCTCCTCTAGAAATCGGGAAGGAGGATTATTGGAAGTGCGACCATACATAGTTCGTTGATAAGCATGAGTTAGATAGAGCTTTTCCTGGGCCCGGGTAATACCTACATAGCACAATCGCCGTTCTTCCTCTAACTCCACCTGGTCAAATTGGGCCCGGGCGTGGGGGAACATTCCTTCTTCCAGCCCTACCAGAAAAGCTACCGGAAACTCCAACCCCTTAGCGCTGTGCAAGGTCATTAACACCACCCCGCCCTCCGACTCATCATAGGTGTCTAAATCACTGACCAGTGAAATTCCTGCCAGAAAATATTCCAAGGTGTTTTCTTCCGTGTTTTGATCAAAGTCATTGGTAACAGTGCGGAATTCCTGCAGGTTTTCAATTCTAGTCTGAGCCTCAATGGATTTTTCTTCCTGAAGCTCGGTAAAATAACCTGTACTCTCTAAAACATCGTCCACTAATTGGGTTATGCCAGTTTGGCCCAGTTTCCGGTGTAACGCTTGGATTAGCTTATGAAAGCTGTCCAAAGAATTAGCAGCCCTAGAGGTAAGGCCAGGAACTTCCTCTAGTCGGTTTAACGCTTCTAGAGCGGTAATACCCTGCAGCGTTGCAAAGGACAACACTTTGTCCACCGTTGTTTCCCCGATGCCCCGTTTGGGAACATTAACAATCCGCCGAAAGGCCACTGAGTCCGCCGGATTGGCCAATACCTTCAGATAAGCCAGAATATCCTTAATTTCCTTACGATCGTAGAACTTAAGGCCTCCGACAATTTTATAGGGTAACCGTGTTTTCATCAATTCTTCTTCCAACACCCGGGATTGGGCATTGGTTCGGTATAGGATAGCAAAATCTTTATATGCTCGATTTTCCTTGTGATGTAGAGTCGCGATCCGGTCTACTACATAGGCAGCTTCCCAGCGTTCATTCTCCCCCCGATAGGCAATTAACTCCTGCCCTTGGGCGTTCTCCGTCCACAGCTTTTTAACTTTGCGTTCAAAATTATTACCGATTACATAATTAGCTGCTTCCAGGATGGTTTTGGTGGAGCGATAATTTTGTTCCAGCATGATAACCTTAGCTTCCGGGTAATCGCGCTCAAAGTTCTGGATGTTGGAAATATCCGCGCCCCGGAAACGATAAATAGACTGATCCTCATCCCCTACAACACACAGGTTACGATGTTTCTGGGCTAGTAAGTTAACCAGTCTATACTGAGCATGGTTGGTATCCTGGTACTCATCCACCATAATATAGCGAAAGCGATCTTGGTAATAGTGCAGTACCTCCGGTGCTTCATCAAATAGCCGGACTGTAAACATTAGCAGATCATCAAAGTCCAGAGCATTATTTTGTTCCAGCTTCCTTTGGTATAAGCGGTAAATTTCCCCGGTCTTTTCGGCAAAAAAGTCTAGAGCCACTTGGGCAAAACGATCCGGATTCTGGAGCTTATTCTTCCCCTCACTAATTAGGGCGGCAACCGCTCTGGGAGGGAACTTCTTGTCATCTAGGTTTAGCTCTTTTAGACACTGCTTGATCAATGTTTGTTGATCCGCCGAATCATAGATGGCAAAGTTACTGGTATAGCCGCCTTGAGTTCCCGCAACCCATTGATTATTAATTTCCCGACGGAGTATGCGGTTACAGCTGGAGTGAAAGGTAGATACCCAAATATCCCTGGCCCCTTCCCCCAGCAAGTTTTGCACTCGCTCCTTCATTTCTCCGGCAGCTTTGTTGGTAAAGGTGATGGCTAAAATATTATAGGGCTTGACCCCTTGCTCCTGAATTAGGTAAGCAACACGGTTGGTCAACACTCTGGTCTTACCGCTGCCCGCCCCAGCCAGGATAAGGAGTGGCCCCTCAGTATGCTTAACTGCTTCCTGCTGAACAGGGTTTAAGCTGGATAAATACTTGTTCACTTTAAACCTCCAAATTATGCTCTTAGGCTATCTTTTAGCAGCTAATTATCTTCTTTTGGCTAACTCTCGGTATATATCCTCCCAAGTCAAATTATGATGAGCCAAAGCTACCATTAGATGGTAAAGTAAATCAGCTGTCTCGTAGGCAATTTCCGCCCCGTTATCGTTTTTGGAAGCGATAATTACTTCAGCAGCTTCTTCCCCTACCTTTTTGAGAATTTTATCGATGCCTTTATCAAAAAGATAAGTGGTATAAGAACCTTCCGGCCTTTCCGCCTGCCTCTGCTTAATCACTTCAAAAACCTCTTGTAAAACCTTTGGTCCGATTAGGTTATTATTTTCGGCAGCTTGTCCAGACATCTGGTTAAGGGGTATTTCGTTAAAAAAGCAAGACTTAGCCCCAGTATGGCAGGCCACACCTAGTTGGTCCACCTGAACCAGCAGAGTATCGGCATCACAATCGTAGGATAGCCCTAACACCTGTTGAAAATGCCCCGAGGTTTCCCCTTTATTCCACAGCTTCTGACGACTCCGACTCCAAAACCAGGTTTTGCCCGTGGCTATTGTCTGCTCCAGAGCCTCCTGATTCATATAGGCCATCATCAAAACCTCTTTGGTGCTTTGTTCCTGAATAATGGCTGGAACTAAACCGTCGGCATTGAATTTTATATCCAGAATTGCTGTAAGGTTACTCAACGTACTACAACTCCTCTTTGGCGCAGGTAAGCTTTGGTTTCCTGCACAGTATATTCACCAAAATGGAAAATGGAGGCAGCCAATGCTGCATCAGCCTGCCCAGTAGTAAGACCCTGGGCAATATGCTCTAAGTTGCCCACTCCACCGGAGGCGATTACCGGTATCCGGACCGCCTCCGCAACGGCCTTAGTCAAGGGTAGGTCATAACCGTCCTTAGTACCATCCCTGTCCATACTAGTAAGCAAAATTTCCCCCGCTCCAAGTGCTTCTACTTGACGCACCCATTCTAACACATCAATCCCGGTGGGTGTTCTACCCCCGTGGATATATACCTCCCAACATCCAAGTTCACCTGTAGCTCGAGCATCAACAGCCACTACAATACACTGGCTGCCAAACTTCTCCGCCCCTAGGGAAATTAGTTGGGGATTTTGGATTGCTGAGGTATTTAGAGAAACCTTGTCTGCCCCTGCTCGCAACATTTGACGCATATCCTCCACTTTACGGATACCACCACCTACGGTAAATGGAATGAACACCTCTTCTGCTGTCCGTTGGACCACATCAATCATGGTTGCTCGTCCATCAGAAGAAGCTGTAATATCCAAAAACACCAGTTCATCTGCCCCAGCCTTGTCGTAAACTGCTGCCAGCTCCACCGGATCCCCGGCATCCCGCAGGTTAACAAAGTTTGTTCCCTTTACAACCCTGCCATTAGTAACATCCAGGCAAGGGATTATACGCTTAGCCAGCATTTATCTCGCTCCTTATTTTTTGGCACAACAGCCTGCTGCAATTGCTAGAACATCATCTAGGCTTACCGCTCCTGTGTACAAAGCCTTCCCCACAATAACTTCATCTACTCCCAAGGCTTCTAACTCCTTTAGTTCCTCAATATCTCTCAGGCAGGCTACTCCCCCGGAAGCAACAATCAACATATTACAGCTTTGGGCTAGTTCTTTAATGCTCTCAACATTCGGGCCTTTTAAGGTGCCGTCCCGGCGCACATCAGTAAAGACCACTCGCTTAACCCCGATTTGTTCCATTTCCCGGGCCAGCTCTAAGATTGTTTTGCCCACAGTGGCTTCCCAACCTTCAATAGCTACCAGCCCATCTTTGGCATCAATACCTACCACTATCCTATCACCGTATTTGGCACAAGCTTCCCGAACAAGCTCCGGTTTGTTGATGGCCACAGTACCCAGTACCACTCGCTGAACTCCTAGATTCAACAAGTATTCAACCGTTTCTAAGGTTCGAATTCCGCCCCCTAATTGCACTGGAATGTTCACCGTCTGGACAATCTCTTTAATTACGTCCTGATTATGGGGATGACCGGCAAAAGCACCATCTAGGTCTACCAAATGCAGCATTTGAGCTCCCAGATCCTGCCAAGACAGAGCAACTGCAACCGGGTCATCGGAAAAAATTGTCTCATTTTCAATCTTGCCCTCCACTAGTCGGACACACTTTCCGGCCCGTAAATCAATTGCTGGAAGGATGCGCATTTCCAATCAACTCCCCAAAATTTTTTAATATCTTTAAGCCTAAATTACTGCTCTTCTCAGGATGGAATTGGACGCCAAAAATATTTTGCCTAGAAATTATCGAAGCAAATTTTAGCCCATAATCTGTCCAGGTGGTAACGGTATCAGTTTCAACCGGATCTACATAATAAGAATGGACAAAGTAAAAAGCTGAATAGTTGTCGATATCCTTTAAGAGCGGAGAAGGTGTATTAATTTCTACCTGATTCCAACCCATATGGGGTACTTTTAAGCCTGGAGGCAGCCGGCGAACCCGGCCTTTTAGTAAAGCTAGCCCGGGAATGCTTTCTCCCTCTTCACTGTTTTCAAACAATAGTTGCATTCCTAGACAGATACCCAGAAAGGGTTTGCCGGAAAGGGCAATTTCCTTGATTACCCCGGTAAGCCCACGCTGGTCCAGACTTTTCATGGCATCAGCAAAAGCACCCACTCCCGGGAGTACAACTCCATCAGCTTTGCTTAGCTCCTCCGGGTCTTGGGAAATGCTAGCCTGCTGCCCCACCTTCTCCAGTCCCTTTTGGACACTACGCAGGTTGCCCACCCCGTAGTCAATAATTGCAATCATAGCTAGCCTCCTTGGTATGTATCCCTTCAGGTCAGTTCTTTTTTAAAGTTTAGGAAATTATGCTATCTGAAAATCTGTGGATAATTTCCTTAACTTTGGGGTTATTAAGGGGGACTCCCCCTTATGTAAGTCAGAGGAGGGTAACAGCGTCAGCGACCTAGGGAACCCTAGGTTCCCTAGGTAAGAACAAAAGCATATCCTAGCGAAGGCATCAGAAATGCTTTTGTTCTAAAGAGGGCTTTATAGACACCCCTTAGTTGATAGTACCCCTTGAATGTTAGGATCAACGGCTACCGCCTCCCGCAATGCCCGGCCTAAGGCTTTAAAAATAGCCTCAATTATGTGGTGAGCATTCTTCCCCGCCAACATCCGCACATGCAGGGTTAACCCTGCGTTAAAAGCTAGAGCTCGCAGGAACTCCTCCACTAACTCGGTGTCGAACTCACCAACTTTAGCAGTGGGAATTTCCACCTCAAAGGCTAGATAGGCCCGACCACTAAAGTCCAAAGCTACCATAACCAGGGCTTCATCCATGGGTACATAAGCAGTTCCGTACCGACCTATACCCTTTTTATCCCCCACTGCTTCCTGCAAGGCCTGACCCAGGCAAATCCCTACATCCTCGACGGTATGGTGAAAATCCACCCCTACATCGCCAACTGCCTGTAAGTCCAGACGCATTAACCCATGCTTGCTCCACAGCGTTAGCATGTGATCTAAAAAGCCTACTCCGGAAACTATTTTGCCAGTCTGGTTATTCTCCAGAACCAGGCTTAATTCAATTTCCGTTTCTCCTGTTTTGCGGGTTACTTTTGCACTCCGTTTAGCCAAATTAATTCACCAGCCTATCTTTAATCGCTATTGCTTTAGGCTTCCATTATCGCTCTTAATTTCGATAATAGTTCCGAATTTTCCTCTTTTGAACCAACACTTATTCTGAGACAATTAACCAAACCAGGACCAGCGCCCAAATAGCGGACGAGAACACCTAGTTCAATAAGCTGCTGGTGAATCCGGTCAGCAGGTTTAGCTGTTTGAATCAGAAAGAAATTAGCCTCGGAGGGAAAAACTTTAATCCCCGGAATAGCCTCCAAACCTACCTTTAACTCTTCTTTTAACTGCTGGATATCCGCCAACTGTTGACGGAAAACCTCCCGGTTGTCCATAACCAGCTCTGCAGCAACCTGAGAGAAAGAGTTGAGGTTATAGACTAATTTAACTTTGAGTAGCTCCGCAATAATAGGGTCACCAGCCAGCAAATAACCTACCCGCAAACCAGCTAACCCAAAGGCTTTGGAGAAGGTTCGTAAAATAATTAAATTAGGAAGCTCCTCTAGCAGATGAGCTGAGTTACGGCCAGCAAATTCACAATATGCTTCATCTAATACTACAACTGCTTTATCTCCCGCCGCCAGACAAACTGCTCTAACCTCATCATCAGGAACAATTTTTCCCGTTGGATTATTCGGTGAACAAAGATAAACCAAGCGAGAACCCTCCTGGGCTAATTCTGCTTTGATTAACTGTAGATTTAGGCTATAGTCCTCTTGTAGGGGAACTTCCACCGGAATGGCCCCAGTCATCAAGCTAGCCATTTTATACATGGCAAAGGTCGGTACCGGGATAATTATCCGGCTACCGGGCCCACCGAAAGCTAACATTAAGCTTAAGATTAATTCGTCGGAACCATTGCCCGCAATGATATTTTTGGTCTGCACTTCAGTATAATTCCCTAGCTTCGCCCTAAGCTTAGCAGAATAGGGATCAGGATAACGAGGAAAACCAATCCTGGAAGCAGTTGCGAAAATCTCTTTCATTAAATCCTCCGGAAATGGTAAAGGGTTTTCATTGGCATCCAGTCTAATTACATGATCATATAAGTGGGGTTCATAGGGTTTAATTGCACTCACATGGGGTTGGACTACCTGAGCTAAAGAAAAGGTCTTGGTCACTGGTTTACCTCCTTTCCTGATTTCCCTAATCGAACTAAAACCGAGTTGGCATGAGCAGCCAAGCCTTCAGTTTGGGCCAGCTTAACCACCTCTTTCCCTACCTTCTGCAAGCCTTGGTCGGTATAATAGATTAGACTGGATTTCTTCATAAAAGTATCCACATTCAGGGGAGAATAAAACCTAGCAGTTCCCCCTGTCGGCAGGATGTGATTCGGACCGGCCATGTAATCACCTAACGGCTCCGGTGAAAAGCTGCCTAGAAAAATTGCCCCGGCATTAGTCACTTTCCCCAACTTGGCAAAAGGCTCGGCAACCATTAGCTCTAGGTGTTCCGGGGCGTAACTATTGGCCAGGTCAATGGCCTCCTCCAGGTCTGAGGTAAGGATAATCCCGCTATAATCCCGCAAGGAAGCGGTGATAATCTCCTTACGAGGCAGATAACTCAACTGTCGGTTTACCTCGGCCTGGACCTTTTTTGCTAAATCCTTAACAGGAGTAATTAGGATGGCAGCAGCCAGCACATCATGTTCCGCCTGGGAAAGCAGGTCAGCGGCTACGTAAGTTGGGTCAGCTGTTTCGTCAGCAATTATTAGAATTTCGCTAGGCCCGGCCAGCATGTCAATATTCACCTGTCCGTAGACCTGTTTTTTGGCTAGAGTGACATAGATATTCCCCGGTCCTGTTATTAAATCCACCTTTTTAATTGTGTCTGTGCCAAAGGCCAAAGCACCTACAGCCTGGGCCCCTCCAATTTTGTAGATCTCCGTAGCCCCTGCCTCAGCGGCGGCCACCAAAGTGTGGGGGTTGATAGTGCCTTCTGCCGTGGGAGGGGCCACCATAACAATCTCCGGCACTCCGGCAACGGTGGCCGGTAGTACATTCATCAAAACTGAAGATGGATAGCAGGCGGTACCTCCAGGCACATATACGCCCACCCTTGCCAAGGGTCGTAACATTTGTCCCAAAATATTACCCTGTTCATCAGTGTCAATCCAGGATTTATTTAACTGCTTGGCATGAAAAGTAATTATTTTCTGCTTTGCTAAACGCAGGGCTGCCAGAAAATCTTCATCCACTAGCCTATAAGCCTCATCAAGCTCCTCAGAGGTAACTCTCATCGTCCCTTCTGTTAGAATAGCTCCGTCAAAGCGGGCGGTAAACTCCAGAACCGCTGCATCCCCCCGCTGGCGGACTTCGGCTAATATTTCTTTTACTCTGGTCTCGTATTCTTCCTGGTCAGGGTATTGCTTAGCAATAATTCTCCGGGCATCTGCGTCCCCTGACTTATAAATTCCAATCATTTAGACCTCTCCTTCCCGTCCTGCCTAATTAAACCTTAAGGGATTCTACTGCCTGCCGCATTTTTTCCATTAGCGGATTAATCCGTTCTCGCTTAAGGTGCAGGCTGGCCCGGTTAGCAATTAGTCTGGCTGAAGATTTGAAAATTTCCTCTACTTCGATTAAGTTATTTTCCCGCAAAGTACGACCAGTAGATACTATATCTACTATCATTTCTGACAATCCGACTATAGGTGCCAGCTCGATATTCCCGTGCAGCTTGATAACTTCTACCTGTAAACCCTTCTCCCGAAAGAAATTCTCCGCTACTCGGGGAAACTTGGTGGCCACCCTTTTCTGGGCCATCTGCTCCCAATTCACCGGGGCTAAAGCCTGGGGTACGGCCACAACAAAGCGGCAACAGCCATACTTAAGGTCTAATAGTTCGTAAACATCCTTACGCTGCTCTACAATAGTGTCTTTCCCCGACAGCCCAAGGTCGGCAGCTCCATATTCCACAAACGTAGGAATATCCGTAGGCCGGCAAATTATATATTTAGCCTGGTCCTCATGGTCAATAAAAAGCATCTTCCGGCTGTCCGAGGTCAGTTCCGTACACTGTAAACCACTCTTCCTTAGTAAATCTACGCTTTCCCCAAAGAGGGCCCCTTTAGGGATGGCAATGGTTAGATAATGTTCTTCCAAACTAATCCCTCCGTTGCTTTAATACGTTAAAGTGCTATCTTGTTACATTGTAACATTGTCTAAAGATGGTGTCAACGATAATTAACTTTTGCTTATACCCGAGCAGGCTGTTAAAAAACCCGTATAGCGCAAAGACAGGTTTGCCAAGGCCACAGGCGTACTCTGTGTACGTCGAGGACCTTGGCAAACCTGGCGACAAAGCTATCCTGAAAATTAACACGTTAATTTTCATATACTGTTGGTGCCACATTAGTGGCATGGATGTCTAGACGGGGAATTTTAACTGCCTGTAACCCGCCCATAGGCGGGATGACTTGTAGTTAAGGAAAATACCGTTTAGCAGGAGGATGCTTTTGGCAGGAGGACGGTAAACGTGGTCCCTTGCCCTTCGGCACTTACTAACATAACATGTCCCCGATGCTTCGCGACTAAGGTTTTAACTATGTCTAGACCTAAGCCATTACCGGACATACCCTTGGTGGTATATCCCTTTTCAAAAACTCTGGCTTGCTGTTCCCGGGAAATTATGGGTTCTTGGTTATATACTACTATTTCCCACTGGTCCGGTCCTTCCCTTAATATTACTCGTATTTGTCGTTTTTCTTCTGGCAAGGGTAAGGAGGCATCGAAAGCATTTTGAATTAGGTTGCCTAGAATCCTGGCTATATCATAACCGAGAATATCTAACCCCTTAAATTCTGATTCTGCAATTACCTCAAAAGGTATCAACATTTCCTGAGCTTGAGCTAATTTTTTCAATAACAAGGCATCAATTTCCGGACGACCTACAAACGAGATGCGTTTTTTATTATTTAGTTCATTGACTACTTGAGTTAGATAGTCCTGAGCTTTTTGTGGTTTGTTTAATTGAATTAACCCGGAAATAACCTGAAGATGGTTAATAAAGTCATGACGATGGGCACGCAACGTCTCCAATAGTTCCTGGTTGCCCTGGAGGTGGGCTTTGGTAACATTCCAATCATTCTCATATTGGGAAAAGCGGACAATATCCTTGATCCCCAAAATAGCTAAAATGGCCAGTATCACACCGACCAAGGACATACCAACTAGAATAATACTCTGTGCAGTGCCTCTAAGGGCAACGGGATCCCGGCTCCAGGCATACCACAGAATAATGACCAGCATAAACAAAAGTGTTTGGGCCAGGGAGGAGATAATCATATTAATGGCCTTTTTTTCACTTGTATTTGTGCTCACTAAATATCATCTCCCAAAGGAGGTTACAACCTAACCTCTGGATTCTTACCGGAAAGGTCAAAAATCGCAAACTTTTTAATATGCAGCACAACGGCCAAAATATAAATAGGAATGCTCTCCAAATGAACAATACTAACCTGAATCCACCATTTGGATAAAATTTGATCAATTGAAAGCTTGAGTTCAAGGACATCATACATCACCATTATAGTCAAAACTTCAACAATGGCAATAATTATGTATGTGCTGATTGCAGCAACTACAGCCGTTCTCCAGGGTATCTTTACAAAAATGTGTAGTGCTACCATCAGTACCAGCACAGAAATAGGTATATGTACGCCATAAGGAGGACTTAACAAACTTATCAAAAACTTAAATCCGTAGCCAACAAAGGAAATGAATACACCGACAACTAAAGCTCGTTTAATACTCATTCTAAATCCATAAAGTGCTAGCCCAACATAGCTAGATGCCGTAAGATGGGGAATCCACCCCAAGATGACTGCCCATATACTGTCCATAATTCACCTCCGTACAGTTCAAATAAATAGTAAAGCACCCTAAAACTCACTTAAGATTCAACTACTTAATTAGGGCTTCGGGAACTTCAGGCTCATATCCAAAATAACCGCTTGTAATCCCAACATTGGCATAAGCCAGTAAAAACAACACAGATGCCATTCCATACAGGACCTTTTTCCACATGTTAATTCCCCCTTATGTAGTCACTCATCCGCATAGCAATAAGTATTGGTGAGTAATAGGGTGCTTTACAATATTAATTTTGTTTGTAAAGCCGTGGAAAACCAAGGTTCCTGTCAATAGGAATTTAGTCTTGTTTTTTACCTAAGATTATGTTTTCGACAGAATTCCCTATTTTCCTGCACGGCCCAGACTTTTTTATGCTTTTTCGCTATTTATTCGAAATAAGAAATCGATAAACTTCTCACCTCCACGCAGAAGTCCAAAACCCCAGGGGGTTAGGCTGAACAACTGCCAGACTATCCCTAGTTGGGAAGCCAGCAGTACCTCTTGATGCTTAATACCCCATTGCATACTGTTAATTAACCAAACAGTCGCTCCCCACCACCATAACAAAACCAAGGAACAACTCATCATCACTACCTCTTGAAGATGGGTTTGCTTAGGCTTACTCGGAGCTGGCGCAGGAGCAAAGAAATATATTATCCCTGTCCCGATTACAATTATCATTATTATGAATACCCTGGCTTTTAAACTCCTAATGTCCGAATAGGCAGACTCCTCCAGACCAGGAATTCCGACCGCAGCAAGCCAGCCGATGGCGCTAAAGATAACTGCTCCCAGGACAACACAGCGGGAAATTCTCGAAGCATGAGCACCTCCGGAAAAACTCCGTAGCACTGAAGCACTTACAGCAGCAGCCAGTGCCGTGGGTAGTACTCCTAGTAAACCTGCCGCAATAGTCAATAAACCGTAGCCTAGGATTATCGTAAACACTAAATTAAGGGAATAGTTTAGAATTTCTTCCTCAGATTTCCCATAGTCCAGCTTTTTCGCCAGCCAGTTGGCCTGAACGGCAATTAATTTTTGAATCATTATTCTACCCCCTAATCTACTGCTCGCTTTAAGCTCACAATTCTATTATCGGTTGATTGAAAAACTAACTTCCGTTCCTGTACATCAGTTGCTGTTGAAAGACTAAACGCCGTTTTTATAGCTATCATCAAGGCCGAAAAAGGCATGTAAGTGCACTGAAACGGCGTAAAATCGCTG
>JBAQLS010000022.1:0-4101 GCA_049302075.1 Carboxydocellales bacterium
TGATTACCCCCTCCATATTTAGCTTCCAGACGTTCTTCTTAGCCCAGTGCTTGTCTACATCCCTTAATGTTATTTTAATCTCGTTTTGGTTATGCTTGCGATCATTATCCGCAAGGGCTACTCCCGGTGCAGCTACTGATGCTGCCATGGCCAAAATGATATTTAAAGCAGCAAATTTCTTGAGTTTTGTGAACATAGTTTAGGCCTCCCATGACGTTTTTCGATTATTTTTGCATTCTATCAGTTATACGAATTGGAGGTCACTTTTTGGGGGAGTTTGGAGAAAAATTTTCTCTGACCTATTAATAATTATCTGAGTAGTAGGATAATCTGAATTATCCTAGTAAAATGATTATCCTAAATGTAAGGGCAGATGAAAAATGTAACTGTGTGAATAATTGACTTCTTAATTCTGATAAATTAGTTTCTTGGTTTTGATTGTTCATTGTAATTACTTTCGTAAAAATAAGATTGATTGTTCATAATAACAGCAACTCGGATAATCATTTTACTTGGATAATTCAGATTCCACCTTTCGGTGGATATCCCTTGCTCTTGGCTAATGGTTGACAACTACAAGCCCCCATAGTGGACTTTCACCACCTAGTAAATCGCCATGCGTGGCGCACAAGTAAAAGGCCACCAAGGCTTTAAGCCGATGGTGGCCAACGATAGGATGATAACACTTTCAACTCTTTCGAACAGTAGGCCGTGCCATGTCCAAAAGTCCAAGAGCCACATGAGCTAGTCCGAAACCAATTACTCCAGCACCTAAGGTACCATTGAGCATTGCCCCGATACCAGTTACGGCTGCGCCGAGTCCGGTAACAGTCCAACTTGTAGTCGTAGCTTTTGTCATAAAGCATATCACCCCCAAGGTTATTATTTCCCCGGGAAAGCTATTGTCATACCTCCTCCGTTGTATTGTATAATGTACAGGCTTTGCAAGTATTTGGTAATAAGTGTTGAATGAAAATTTAAAATCTACGTTGCGCAGAAAGAATGATCATATGGCTGTTAATGATAGCTACCGTGACTTTGTTTTAGAACAACTTGAGCATTTTGGGCCAATCACTGCAAAGAAGATGTTTGGCGGTATTGGCTTATTCTTTGACTGTCTAACGTTTGGTTTAATCGCCAAAGATGTGATGTATTTAAAGACTGATGACTCGAATCGAGCCGAATACGAAAAAGAAGGAATGGGCCCCTTTAAGCCATTTGAGAACAAACCTATGCTTATGCTCTATTATGAAGTGCCGGCAGACATACTCGAAAATAAGGTTGAGTTAGTGAACTGGGCAAGAACAGCTTGGGAGATAGCACGCAACAAGCCGCTCTGTTTTAGTTTATTTACAATGCCTAAGAAGGTTTCTTCTTCTTCCACCTGTTCGTCGATATACTAATTAAGAAAATCTACTTCAAGGAATGAATAAATACATTGCAATTTATCTGTCCAATACAAAAACAAGTAATTTATGCTGGAAGGCGGTTATTTATGGGTAATCTTGATGAAGAAATGTAAAAACGTTTCGTCTGAGCAAATAGAAGCTTATTTCCAGGGTCAGTTCCAGGGTCAGTTCCAAATATTGACCATCCAGGAGACAGAATTCCCAAGTGTTAAGAGAGACTAAACCCAAAGCCTTGCTATCTATTATGAAGAAGTTAGCTGATTTTTTCTAGTATTCGTTCCGGCGCTAATATAATTAATCCCCGTTCCCTGGCCGCTATGTACTTTTCATCCACACAGGGGCGCACCTCTAGGACGTTTTTTACTGCACCCCAACTCCAGGCCAGGCATCTGGCATCTACAGAAGTCCTGGCCTGGCAATAGCGTTTTTCCTCCCTACTCTTGCCCTGGCCCATATGACCTATTGCAACAACTACTTCCCAAGAATGCAATATGGCTCACTCCTTTGGGAGTTACAGATCTTCATGTAATGCTTTATGTAGTAAATTACCAATCCATAACCTTTGGAAGCTAGATAGTCAATATCTCAAAGCCAAGTAAAGGTATAGCCTGGGTAAACGGACTGAATCTCTCATTAATCATTCCGGAGCTTTTCGTAAATCCTCCAGTAACTGAATAATCTCTTCACGAAACTCGGACGGGGCAAAAACCGCACCCCAACCCTTTTGGGTTTGAAACATACCATTGTATGCTCCATCATGATATGAGCGAATATAAAAGTCCACATTTCTTTCTTTAAGAATCGCCTCTAAAATTTGGGCTTCGATATCGTTCTCCAGAATAGCTGTCTTCACTGCCTGAGACATTTAGACCACCCCTTTACTTAGGTTATGCATATAATAAAACAATAGTTTATCCAAGATAATAATTAAAAGTAGAAATGAAAAATCGCTTTACTATTGAAGAAGCTTCCACTGATTATGGACTGATCGTTGCCTTCTATGACAATAATAACAACTTAGTCATTGTGGATGATCTCCGCTGGACGGAGCGTAAACGTTTCTACTAGGGTGAGTAGTTGAAACCTCTATAGGCAGAATATCCCAGTAAGTTAATTGGTACCATTGGGCAAACTGTTCTTGGAGGTGATATTATGCCCATAGATAAGTCTAACCAGAATTTTAATCAAAATTCCTACACCTTTGATCCTGATAATCCTCATAACGTTCCTCTTGAACAAAAAGCAGAGTCCGACAGCACTATCGGTGCATTTAACTCAGTAAAAACACGAGAAGCTTATGATTCTTTTCGGGGCGTGGCCCCAACAAAGCAACCGGAGGCAAAACCGGTTCAAGAAGTTTTCCCGGTGGATCTCCCATAGTAAGCACAGCAAAAGCAGGTCCTAGGGGACTGCTTTTGCTTGTTATTGAGAAAGGCTAGAAGTTCGGCTGTTGCTTGGCAACATTGATCGTTGGAGATTTTCTTTTT
Organism: Carboxydocellales bacterium; assembly: GCA_049302075.1. Classification (GTDB taxonomy): domain Bacteria; phylum Bacillota; order Carboxydocellales; family JAJZTU01; genus JBAQLS01. Next base: position 2,897 of record JBAQLS010000022.1, read on the forward strand.
ACATTACCAAGCCTTTGTTAGAAAAGCTAAAAGGAATTGGTTTCATTGCCAATGATTATCTAGTTCTTTATTTAGAAGATAATTTTAATATTCTTGAGAGATCTTCATTCGAACCCTGGCCTGAAGAATTAGCCGATGAAGAAGAAAAGGTACAATGGGTGCATATCTTAACATCTGCATTTGATTTCTCCGCCCAAACCCCTGAAAAAAGGAAATAATCCCTGAACTGGGGTAAATTATTAGACACATCGTATAACAATTTAGAGATTTATGATGTTCAGCAGACAAAAAAGAAGGCTCCAAGCAGATGGAGCTATTAACCATTCAGACAAATATAGCAGTATCCCGAACATCATGAATCTCGTGTTGTACTGAACCGTCTGCAGCAGTAGAAATATGGGCAATCAATCTTCCACATCCCCCCCTGACACTTGGGGCAGTGTCTGTTCCGGCAGGAATTATAGGAAATATGGCTGTGCCCACAACTACCACAATGGTCAACATGGGACCCGAGCGGTGAATATAAATTTAGATCAACTAGAGAGGTTGTTGTTAATCCGGATTACATAACAAGTTGGACAGTTGTTAGGAAACCACCTAAAAGCCGAAATCCGAGATATTAATAAAAAATATTCTATGAATTCATTTATTGCATCCTCAGTAGTTTCTCTATTTACGTATATCTCAAGTTGATCTAGAGCTAATGTTGTTGAACCATCATCTTCAGGTAGAATCTCAGGTTTCAAAGAATAATTTGCAAGGAGCATTTTCTGAAGATCAGTTCGTAGAACAATTACTTCTTCCCTCTGATTACGTTGTTATCTATTTACTGAACAGATGCTAACGCATCAACTAATCCAGCACCTTGTAAGTTAGGGGGCAGTCCAAGGTTTTTGGCTTTGGATTTTAAATATTCTTTCATCGCATCGGGCGCCATTTGCCCTTTTGCAGCAATGGTTAATGCTACTGTGCCTGTTACATGAGGTGTGGCCATTGAAGTCCCGCTGATTACTTTATATAAATCATTATTCCAGGTGGAATTAATATCAACGCCCGGTGCCGCGAGATCTACTTCAGGACCGCGACTACTCCATGAAGGGATTTGTCCTAGATTGTCAATAGCTGAAACTGCTATAGTTTCCGGATACTTTGCGGGAAAATCCACACTATTATCGGTGGGCCCATCGTTACCAGCCGCTGCCACC
>JBAQLS010000023.1:0-83923 GCA_049302075.1 Carboxydocellales bacterium
AGCGATTTTACGCCGTTTCAGTGCACTTACATGCCTTTTTCGGCCTTGATGATAGCTATAAAAACGGCGTTTAGTCTTTCAACAGCAACTGATGTACAGGAACGGAAGTTAGTTTTTCAATCAACCACTTTTTTCGACTTTATTTGTTATTAATTGATTTATCGAGAGTAGCAGGTCTGGACATCGGCCTATATATGAACTGCGTCCAACGACAAAAAGAGCCGTAAGGCTCTTTTTGCAAGAAACTTGTCTTTTGTCCCCAGAGCAGGCTTTTAAAGACCCGTATAGCAAAGCTAGCTATGACCCAATACCAGAAGCGTACTCGTGTACGTTGAGGATTTTGTCATAGCTGGCGACAAAGCTATCCTGAAAATTAACACGTTAATTTTCATATACTGTTGGTGCCACGTTAGTGGCATGGATATCTAGGCGGGGAATTTTAACGGCCTGAAGAGCTTTTCATTAGGCCAAAGACAATACTATCCGCCAGTGCTTGCCAACTGGCTTCAATAATGTTTTCAGATACTCCCACTGTTCCCCAGGACTTATGGCCGTCACTGGTTTCAATCAGCACTCGCACCAAAGCAGTAGTTCCGTCTTTTTCCTGCAGAACCCGTACCTTATAGTCCGTTAGCTTCATATTGCTAATCTGAGGATAGGCCCCCTCTAGAGCCTTGCGGAGCGCATTATCCAGAGCATTAACCGGGCCATTTCCTTCTGCTGCGGTGTGGACAATTTCTGAACCTACCCGTAGTTTAATCATAACCTCGGAGTTGACACTGTTGCCTTCCCGCTTTTCATTGATTACCCGGAAGCCCTCTAAGCTAAAGGGGTCCTGATATTCATCAAAAGCCCTGCGCATCAGGAGTTCAAAAGAACCCTCCGCTCCTTCAAACTGGAAGCCTTCATGCTCTAGTTGTTTGATTTCTTCTAGGATTTTGCGGGTTTCCGGATTGGTGTGGTTAATATCAAAGCCTAACTCCTCGGCTTTATACACCAGGTTGCTCACCCCGGAAAGCTCGGAAACCAGCACTCGCCTTTCGTTACCCACTAGCTCTGGTTGCATATGCTCATAAGTAGCTGGGTTCTTGAGCAAAGCACTAACATGCATCCCACCCTTGTGGGCAAAAGCACTTTTACCAACAAAGGGTTGGTGGGCAAGGGGCTGAATGTTGGCTAGTTCGCTAACATAACGAGAAAGCTCGGTTAGTCCTTGGAGCAGGTCCTTGGCTATACCCTCATGACCCATCTTAAAAACCAGGTTAGGAATAATGGAACAAAGATTGGCATTACCGCAGCGCTCGCCGAAACCATTGATAGTGCCTTGGACATGCACCGCTCCAGCCTGAACCGCCATAATAGTGTTGGCCACTGCCAGCTCACCGTCGTTATGGGCGTGAATGCCCAGAGGCAGGGTTACCACAGCTTTAACCTGTTCAAGCATCTGCTGAATTTCCCAGGGCATGCTGCCCCCATTGGTGTCACATAGCACCAGGGTAGAGGCACCACCGGCTTGGGCGGCTTTGAGGGTTTCCAGGGCATAATTAGGGTTAGCTTTAAAGCCGTCAAAAAAATGCTCGGCATCATAGATTACTTCTTTACCCTGGGACTTCAAATAAGCTACTGATTCCTGAATCATAGCTAAGTTCTCTTCTAAGGTTGTCTGGAGAGCTTTAAAGACGTGAAAGTCCCAGGTCTTGCCGAAGATAGTGCACACAGGTGCCCCAGAGTCCAGGAGAGCCTGCAGGTTGGGATCCTCGGTTACGGCAATTCTTGGCCTTCTGGTGCTCCCAAAAGCAGTGATTTTGGCAGAGCTTAAGGTGTAGTCCTGAATGCGCCGGAAAAATTCCAAATCCTTAGGATTGGAGCCCGGCCACCCACCTTCAATATAATGCACCCCTAGTTGGTCTAAGCGCAGGGCTATTTTTACCTTATCCTCAGCGGAAAAAGCTATCCCTTCCCCTTGAGTACCATCTCTGAGGGTGGTGTCATAGATTTTAATCAGGGTCACCGGTATCACCTCTTTTTAAACTCCGTCCGGTCAGATGCCAGTATGGTATGTGTCTATGCCAGAAAGGTTCGGGGTCTACTGCTTGGCCAGGGTTTGGATCTCCTGGCGAATTCGTGTGCCCATTTCCTCGGTATTTAGCAACTGCTTGCCTGGTTCCATAATGTCGCCGGTGCGATAGCCGCCGTCTAGCACCCTTACTACGGCAGCTTCGATGACTTGGGCTTCCTTGCTTAATTGGAAGGAATAGCGAAGCATCATGGCCGCCGAAAGGATGGTAGCAATGGGGTTGGCTTTTTTCTGTCCGGCAATGTCCGGGGCAGAACCATGGCTAGGCTCGTAGAGGGCTACCTTGCCGCCGATACTGGCGGAGGGGAGCATCCCAATGGAGCCGCTTAACATGGAGGCTTGATCGGAGAGAATATCCCCAAACATGTTCTCGGTAACTATTACATCAAATTGCTTGGGCCAGCGTACTAGCTGCATGGCACAGTTATCAACATACATATGGGTTAGTTCCACATCCGGAAACTCACTGCCAACTCGAATAGCAACTTCCCGCCACAGTCGGCTGGATTCTAAAACGTTGGCTTTATCCACTGAGCACACTTGCTTGCGGCGTAGTTGGGCTAACTGGAAGGCCAGCCGGACAATGCGCTCAACCTCGAACTCAGTATAGGCCAAAGTGTCTACTGCTTTTTGACCCTGATCAGGGGTATTTTCCCGGTATTTCTGGCCAAAATACAGGCCTCCGGTTAGTTCCCGAACCACCAGCAGGTCAATACCTTCAATAATTTCCGGTTTTAAGGTGGAGGCATTGGCTAGGGCTTGGTACAAAATAGCCGGGCGCAGGTTGGCGTATAAGCCTAAGGCTTTGCGTAAGCCTAGCAGGGCAGCTCCTTCTGGCCGCATATGAACTGGAAGGGTATCCCACTTTGGACCGCCAACAGCACCAAGCAGAACTGCATCGCTAGCCTGGCAGAGGTTAATAGTTTCCTCGGGCAGGGGGGCCCCAACTGCATCAATGGCTGCCCCACCAATCAGCCCTGAGGTAAAGGTAAATTCCAGGCCGGATAATTGGCCGATTAGTTCTAAAACTTTGACTGCCTCGGGGACAATTTCATGACCTATGCCATCCCCCGGTAATACAGCAATTTTAGGCACCGGTCTTCACCTTCTCCCGCTCGAAATTAATTAGGCCCCCGGCATTAATCAATTGCTGCATAAATTCCGGGAAGGCGGTAGCTTGATATTTTTCATCCTTGGTTAGGTTATGAATAACTCCACTTGCTACATCCACCTTAATTTGATCACCTTCGGCAATAGCCTCGGCACCTTGGGCGGATTCAAAGATGGGTAACCCAATGTTAAAGGAATTGCGGTAGAAAATCCGCGCAAAGGATTTAGCGATTACACAGGAAACACCTGCGGCCTTTAGGGCAATGGGAGCATGCTCCCGGGAGCTGCCACAGCCGAAGTTTTTTCCGGCCACAATTATGTCCCCAGCCTTTACTTTATTAGGAAAATCCGGGTCTGCGTCTTCCATGCAGTGCAGCGCCAATTCTGCCGGGTCAGAGGTGTTCAGATAGCGGGCTGGGATAATTGCATCAGTATCCACATCATTACCAAATTTCCAGGTGCGTCCTTGAATGTCCATCTACTCTACCTCCTCTGGTCTGCCAATGCGGCCAAGAACGGCCGAAGCAGCGGCTACGGCTGGTCCCGAAAGATAAACTTCACTTTCCGGGTGGCCCATGCGACCGACAAAATTCCGGTTGGTTGTGGCTAAGGCCCGCTCGCCTTTAGCCAAAATGCCCATGTGCCCGCCTAGGCAAGGTCCACAGGTTGGGGTGCTGACTGCGGCACCGGCATCGATAAAGATATCAAACAGCCCTTCATACATGGCCTGCTTGAAAATGGTTTGAGTTCCGGGGATGACAATCATCCGGACATTTTTATGCACTTGATGGCCTTTAATTACTTGGGCAGCTTCCCGGAGGTCCTCCATCCGACCATTGGTACAGGAACCAACTACTACCTGGTCAATCTCGATATTACCTAATTCACTCACCGGCTTGGTGTTTTCCGGCAGGTGAGGACAGGCTACCGTTGGCTCAATCTGGGCTAAATCATATTCAATAACCCGGTCATATTTGGCATCCTCATCACTTTTGTAAAGCTTAAAGGGTCGTTGAGCCCGACCGTTTACATAGTCCAGGGTAATTTGGTCCGGAGCAATAATCCCGTTTTTGCCCCCAGCTTCAATAGCCATGTTGGCCATGGTCAGTCGCCCGTCTATTGAAAGGTTGCGGATAGCTTCCCCGGTAAATTCCATAGCCTGATAGAGTGCGCCATCCACCCCAATATCCCCAATAGTATGGAGAATTAAATCCTTACCGCCAACCCACTTGTTGGGCTGACCGGAATAAACAAATTTAATGGACTCAGGAACCCGGAACCACACCTCACCAGAGGCCATAGCTGCAGCCATATCGGTGGAACCAACTCCAGTGGAGAAAGCCCCTAATGCCCCATAGGTACAGGTATGAGAGTCAGCCCCAATAACTACGTCTCCAGGACCCACCAAGCCTTGCTCAGGGAGCAGGCAGTGTTCGATTCCCATTTTGCCTACTTCAAAGTAGTTAGTCAGCTCGTGCTTACGGGCGAATTCCCGGAGCATTTTAGCCTGTTCCGCAGATTTAATATCCTTGTTAGGGGTAAAATGGTCGGGGATAAGGGCAATCCGCTCCTTATCAAAAACATTAGGCACCCCGATTTTCTCAAATTCCTTGATCGCCACAGGTGCAGTTATGTCATTGCCTAGCACCAAATCAACTTTACAGTTAATCAGTTCACCGGGGTCTATGTGGTCTTTGCCAGCGTGGGCAGCCAGGATTTTTTCCGTAATGGTCATTGCCATGGTTTTGTTTCACCTCATATGCATGTTATATTTGCCGATCGGATACCTATTCCGGTTTGGAGCACTTAGTTCCGATACCCAGCGACTCTAAGCTGGGTAGTCTAATAAAATAGACCAACCTGGACAATGCGGCGTCCATGCCTAGTGTCCAGGTTGCCAACGTCCTGTTGGCAAGGTCAATTTTATTGACTACCTGCCCTAAGAGTCGCTACGGTACTCCACCAGGTGCACCAAACTCGGAATAGGCATCCGACCTGGGTCATCCTTATAAAAACTGTTTTAGAGTGCCTATGAGGTTTTAAAAACCATATAGGCGGAATTCTAGGTGGTGTTTAAGCTGATATCAGTATGATGCTCAGGAAAATATCAGGATAAAAAGCAGAATAAGCTTTATATTACGATGAAAAATCTTGTTAAAAATAAACGAGTTATACTCCGAACCGGTCGTTGCCGTTGTTGTGGCCTTGGCTGGCTTCGAATTCCAGCTTGTTGCCGGCGTCTATGTAGGCCCGGGCGCTGGCTTCGAGGACGTCGGTGCTTAGCCTGCGGCCGATGAAGGGATGACCTTGTTGGTCTTTGAGCCGTACTACCACTTCACCTAGGGCGTCCTTGCCGCCGGTTACGGCGTTGATGGAATATTGGGCTAGGGTGCCCTGCCAACCGGTGATTTTGTCGATGGCCTTGTAAATAGCATCTACTGGATCATCACCACAAGCGGCTTCCTCGAAAAACTGGTCGTCTTTACTCAGACGTACTGTTCCGGTGGGAAGCATAGTGCTGCCACTGGTGATATGGAAATAATCCAAGCCATAGGGTGTCAAAGTTATAAATTCGCTTGTTCAAGCTTTCTCCCCCCTGCCTCTATCCACGATGGCTTCATCAATACTAGTGCCGCCAAGTACCATGGGATAAATGTTTTCCCGACCACAGACAGTACAGTCGACAATAACCGGCCCCGGGGTATTAAGGGCCTGGGTTAATACAGACTCCAGCTCTTCAGGCTTGGTAATTCTAAAGCCTGCTGCCCCGTAACACTGGGCAAACATGGCGAAGTCGGGAGCACCGGTATAATCTACGCCAAAATAGCGTTCCTCACAGTAAAATTCCTGAAGCTGGCGCACCATCCCTAGTTGATGGTTATTGAGGATAATTACCTTAATGGGCAGTTTTTGCTCCACCGCAGTACCGAATTCCTGCATGGACATCTGAAAGCTGCCGTCCCCGGTAATACAAATTACCTGTTGGTCTGGACAACCTAGTTGAGCACCAACTGCAGCGGGAAAACCATAGCCCATGGTACCTAGACCACCAGAGGAAATAAAAGTCCGCGGCCGGTTAGCCAAATAATGCTGAGCAGCCCACATCTGATGCTGTCCAACATCAGTTGTGACAATGGCATCACCTTTGGTCAGTTGCTGAAGCTTTTGGAGCACCTGCCAAGGATGAAGTTGGGCCCATTGACAACCCTTTTCGGCTTGGAGCACCAAGGGGTATTCTACTTTAAGCTGTTCAATTCTTTTTAGCCAGACCGGGTGTTTGGTGGCAGCTAGGTGATTCAGTAGTTCCTGAATAATCACCTTAACATCCCCAACGATGGGTATATCAAAACGGACATTTTTGCCTACCTCCGCAGGGTCAATGTCGACATGAATGATTTTGGCATTAGGAGCAAAACCGCTGACCTTACCAGTGGCCCGGTCATCAAAGCGAACCCCCAATCCAATGAGTACATCACATTCGGTAACTGCCAAATTAGCATATTTAGCTCCGTGCATACCCAGCATTCCCAGGGAAAGGGGATGGGAGCGGGGGAAGGTACCGATACTCATCAGGGTATTGACCACAGGAGCTTGAATAGTTTCGGCCAACTTAAGCAGTTCTTCGGAAGCCTCAGCTGCAATAACACCCCCACCAGCAAAAATTAACGGGCGCTCGGCTGTGAGTATAGCTTTGGCCGCTTGGATAATTTGCTTGGAGTTGCCTTTAAAGGTGGGCTTGTAGCCTTGAGGTCTTACCTCCTTGGGGTTGGAGTAGGTAATTACCGTTTCCTGCACGTCTTTGGGAATATCCACAAGTACAGGTCCGGGTCTGCCAGTAGAGGCAATTAACATAGCTTGCTTAATAACTTTCGGTAAGTCCTGAGCCTTTTTTATTAGATAATTATGTTTAGTTATGGGTATGGTAATTCCGGTGATATCTACTTCCTGAAAAGCATCAGAACCCACCAACTGGGTGTGGACCTGCCCGGTGATTATCAACATAGGGATTGAATCTGCAAAAGCATTGGCAATCCCGGTGACCAGGTTGGTTGCTCCAGGACCGGAGGTACCAATACAAACTCCTATTTTTCCCGTAGCCCGGGCATAACCGTTAGCGGCATGGGCACCTCCTTGTTCTTGGCGCACCAATACATGTCTGATTTTTTGGCCATAAAGGGCATCATACAGGGGAAGCACTGCACCTCCGGGATACCCGAATATTACATCTACCCCTTCTTCCTGAAGAAGTCGCACTAAAGCCTCTGCCGCCTTCATTTCCATGGTATCCCTCCTTTACCATAACTTAAATTAAGAGCTTATAAGTTCCTAAGGGATAAAATACGGCCCTTCCGGGCCGCATTCAACCACTTAAGATATATTAGTCCTTTTTCTTCAACCAAGGCATCATAGCTCGTAATTCTTTACCAACTACTTCGATGGGATGTTCCCGTTCCGCCTTGTCGATGGCATTAAACACTGGACGGTGTGCCTGATTTTCCAAAATCCAATTCCGGGCAAATTCACCGTTTTGAATTTCTGTAAGCACCTTTTTCATTTCCTTACGAGTATCTTCGTTGATAATCCGCTTGCCAATCATGAAGTCCCCGTACTGGGCTGTATCACTGATGGAGTAGCGCATCCAGGAAACTCCGCCTTCATACATTAAATCCACAATTAGCTTCAACTCATGTAAACACTCGAAATAGGCCATCTCCGGGGCATAACCGGCTTCTACCAGGGTATCAAAGCCGGCTTTGACCAGCTCGGAAGCACCACCGCAGAGCACAGCCTGCTCACCAAAGAGGTCTGTTTCCGTTTCTTCTTTAAAGGTAGTCTCAAAAACTCCAGCTCGGGTACAACCAATGCCGCAGGAATAGGCAATAGCTAAAGCTTTGGCCTTGCCAGTATAGTCTTGATGAATGGCAATTAAGCCAGGCACCCCTGCGCCATTCTCATACATCCGGCGAACCATGTGACCGGGACTCTTAGGAGCCGCCAGGAAAACATCTACATTGGCGGGGGGTACGATTTGGCCAAAGTGAATATTAAAGCCGTGGGAGAACATTAGGGCATTACCTTCTGTTAAGTAAGGAGCAATTTCTGCTTCATAGATAGCCCGCTGGGCCTCATCCGGGGTGAGTATTTGGATAATATCCGCTTGTTGAGCAGCTTCACTAACGGTAGCAACCTTCAAACCGGCAGCTTCCGCCTCCTGCCAACGCTTACTGGCTGGGCGAAGTCCGACCACCACGTTAAGGCCGCTATCCTTAAGGTTTTGGGCTTGGGCATGGCCCTGACTGCCATAACCGATAACAGCAATAGTCTTGTTCTTAATTAGGTTCATGTCCGCATCTTGATTGTAATAACATTTTACCATTGTTTACTCTTCCTCCTTAGATTCCATGGATGTTGATTTTTGCCCCCGAAGCATGGCTATTTTGCCAGTCCGCACCACTTCTCTGATCCCAAATGGCCGCAAGGATTGCTCCAGAGCATTTATTTTGCCTTCATCCCCTGTAGCCTCAATAGTCAGGCTTTTGCGGCCGATATCAACTACTCTGGCTCGGAAGATGTCAACTATCTGCATTATCTCAGCCCGAAAGGACTGGTCAACAGAATTCACCTTAATCAGCATCAATTCTCTGTCTACATATTGCTCAGAGGTTATGTCATTAATTTTTAGCACATCTATTAATTTGTGCAGCTGCTTGGTAACCTGTTCAATAACAAGGTCATCCCCTTCGACCACTATGGTCATGCGGGATTGGCGAGGATTTTCGGTTCTACCCACAGCTAGGCTATCAATATTATACCCCCGTCGGCTGAATAAACCTGCTACTCGGGTGAGTACCCCTGGGTTATTCTCTACAAGTACGGCAAGAGTGTGGCGCATAGGTTAACCCCCAATCATCTTGTTCAGCGAGCCACCCGGTGGCACCATCGGGAAGACATTTTCTTCTTTTTCCACTACAAAGTCTAGAAAAACCGGTTTACTGGAAGCCATGGCCTGTTCCAGGGCGGGCTTGACTTGAGCCGCCTCAGTTACTTTAATTCCTTCAGCTCCATAAGCCTCAGCAACTTTAACAAAATCCGGCGAGAACATCTCTACATTACAATACCGCCGCTGATAAAACATCTCCTGCCACTGGCGAACCATTCCCAAAAAGCCATTATTCATGATGGCTACATTAACGGGCAGCTCAAACTGAACGGCTGTAGCTAATTCCTGGATGTTCATTTGAATGCTGCCGTCCCCGGCAATGTTAAACACTGTGGAATCCGGACAGCCTACCTGAGCGCCAATCGAAGCAGGAAAACCATAACCCATAGTACCTAAGCCACCGGAGGAGATAAAGGATCTAGGCTTGGTATAGTTATAATATTGGGCAGCCCACATTTGATGCTGACCAACCTCGGTGCAAATTTTAGTATCCCGGTTTTGGGTCAGCTCACTAATTTGGTTAATTACATATTGGGGCTTAAGACCTTGCCCTTGCTGGTCATAGGAAAGGGGGTATTCCCTTTTCCACTGGGCAATTTTTTCCTGCCATTCTGAAGCGAGCTTGGTGGAAATCCGTTGGATTAAACGAGTTAAGGTATTTTTTAACTCCCCTAGAACTCGGATATCTACTCGAACATTTTTCCCCATTTCAGCAGGATCTATCTCAATATGGATAATTTTTGCGTTAGGTGCAAAAGTATCTACATTACCGGTAACCCGATCATCAAACCTGGAGCCAATGGCAATTAGCAGGTCACAATCACTGACTGCGTAATTGGCATAGGCTGTGCCATGCATCCCAAGCATGCCTAGGCTTAACGGGTGGTCCCCCGGAAAACAGCCCATGCCCATTAAGGTGGTAGTCACTGGAGCTAGAATAAGTTCGGCCAGTTGTTTTAGTTCAACACTAGCCTGAGCAGAAATCACCCCGCCTCCGGCATAAATCACCGGTTGCTGGGCTTCGGCAATAGCCTGAGCAGCTTGATTAATCTGGTCCTGGCTAGCTTCGACGTACGGATTATAGCCTCGTAAATTAACTGTCTCCGGATAGTTAAAATCATGCCTTTCTGCCGAAACATCCTTGGGGATGTCAATTAAGACAGGTCCGGGCCGGCCGGTAGTGGCAATATGAAAAGCCTCTTTAACCACCCGGGAAATATCTTTAACATCCTTGACCAAATAATTATGTTTGGTTACTGGCAGCGTAATCCCAGTAATGTCAGCTTCCTGAAAAGAGTCTTTACCGATTAAACTGTTGCCTACCTGACCGGTAATGGCTACCATGGGAATTGAGTCCATATAGGCGTTAGCCAAGCCGGTAACTAAATTAGTTGCACCCGGTCCAGAGGTAGCCAGACAGACCCCAGGCCTTCCGGTAGCTCTGGCATAACCGTCAGCAGCGTGGGCGGCACCCTGCTCATGCCTGGTAAGAATGTGATTTAGGCTGCTGTCATATAAGGCGTCATAGATGTACAGAACGCCCCCCCCTGGGTAACCAAAAAGGGTATCCACACCTTCGGCTTCCAAACTCTTGATCAGGATTTCCGCTCCTGTAGGTTTCATTTCCTCACCACCATCTTTTGCATTCTAACTGCTACTCTACTTTAGCACTGCCCCGGTGCTAGCTGAAGTGACTAATTTAGCATATCTGGCCAAATATCCAGTGGTAATTTTCGTGGTCAGCGGTTGCCAAGCGGCCCGGCGGGAAGCTAACTCTTGCTCGCTAACTAGTAAGTCCAGAGTGCAGTTTTCTATATCTATTTTAATGGAATCACCTTCTTGGACTAGAGCAATAGGCCCACCTTCAGCGGCTTCTGGGGAAACGTGGCCAATGGAAGCTCCGCGGGTAGCTCCGGAGAAGCGTCCGTCGGTAATCAAAGCCACATCCTTATCTAAGCCAGCCCCGGCAATGGCTGCAGTAGGGGTGAGCATTTCCCGCATGCCAGGTCCCCCTTTGGGTCCCTCATAGCGAATCACCAGCACATCACCTTTGTTAATCCGCTGGCCCATAATAGCATGAACCGCCTCTTCCTCAGAGCTAAATACCCTGGCCGGACCGATGTGTTGCATCATTTCCGGAGCAACTGCCGCTCTTTTAACCACCGCTCCGTCTGGGGCCAGGTTGCCCTTGAGCACGGCTAAGCCGCCAATTGGGCTGTAAGGTTGTTCTATGCTGCGGATTACCTCCCGGTCCAAGACTTGTACCGGGGCTAGATTCTCAGCCAAAGTTTTGCCGGTAACCGTCATCAAATCGGTGTGGAGCAGACCCTTCCGGGTTAGTTCGGCCATTACCGCCGGAATCCCTCCGGCCGCATCCAGGTCTTCAATATGATGATGCCCTGCCGGGCTTAGTTTACACAGGTGCGGTGTTTTAGCACTTATTTGGTTGACCATGTCCAACTCTAATTTAACCCCGGCTTCATGAGCAATAGCCGGCAGATGGAGAATGGTATTGGTGGAACAACCCATGGCCATGTCTACCGTCAGGGCGTTTTGGAAGGCTTCCGGCTGCATAATATCCAAAGGCTTAATATCCTTGGCGACTAACTCGAGAATTTTACGGCCGGCCATTTTTGCTAGGCGCAAACGGGCTGCCATTACAGCCGGGATGGTGCCATTGCCTGGCAGGCCCATACCCAAAACCTCGGTCAGGCAGTTCATGGAGTTAGCTGTAAACATTCCGGAGCAGGAGCCACAGCCGGGACAAGCCTGCTCTTCCAACTCGGCCAGCTCCGCCATGGTCATTTTGCCGCTATTTACCGCACCTACTGCCTCAAAGACAGTAGTTACAGAAACTTTGTTCCCTTGGAACTTACCGGCTAACATGGGGCCTCCGCTAACTACAATTGCGGGGATATTTAGACGGGCTGCCGCCATTAACATACCCGGTACAACCTTGTCACAGTTGGGTATGAGTACCAAACCATCAAAGGCGTGAGCCAAGCTCATTACTTCAATGGAATCGGCAATTAGTTCCCGACTTGCTAGAGAATATTTCATCCCGGTATGGTTCATGGCAATGCCGTCACAAACCCCGATAGCCGGAAACTCAATGGGAGTTCCCCCAGCCATTCGTACTCCGGCTTTGACTGCATTAGCGATGGTATCCAGATGAATATGCCCAGGAACTACCTCGTTTTGGGAATTGACAATTCCAATCAGGGGCTGATTTAATTCCTCATCAATATAACCCATGGCTTTAAACAAGGAACGGTGAGGAGCCTTTTCTAAACCTTGTTTCATGGCATCACTAAGCACAACAACAACCTCCTCACAGAATTTTTTATTTAATGTTAGTTGCTGGGGTGAGGAATATTTCCGAACCCTCAACCAAGGTCAGTTTATGAAAATCCTCCAGCAGCTGATTAAACATTTTTCCGGGTTTACCGTCGCCAATAGTCCGACCATCAACAACCACTACCGGAATAAGCTCTGCAGCAGTACCGGTCAAGAAGCATTCATCGGCTATATAAATATCATGGCGGGTAAAGACATCCGCCCGGACTTCTATACCCCGCTCTCTAGCGAGTTCCATTACCGTATTACGGGTAATACCCTCCAGGATGCCCATATGCACAGGCGGGGTAATTAACACACCTTTTTTGATGATAAAAATATTATCCCCGGTAGCCTCGGAAACATAACCGTCATGGTTAATCATCACTGCTTCCAAAATACCAGCCAGGTTGGCCTCAATTTTGGCCAAAATATTATTCAGGTAATTTAAGGATTTCACTCTAGGGTTTACGGCTTCGGAAACATTACGTCTGGTAGCCACAGTTCTTACATCCAAACCTTTGATGTAAAACTCCGGTGGATAAAGTTGAATGGATGCCCCGATGCAAAACACAGTTGCTTTAGCACATTTGCGGGGATCTAGCCCCAAATCCCCTTTACCTCGGGAAACTACCAGTCGAATATAGCCATCCCGCAAATTATTCCTACGCATGGTTTCCAGCACGATTTCTTTCATTTCTGCTTTAGTGTTAGGGATTTCTAACAGAATAGATTTAGCGGATTCATAAAGCCGATCTAAGTGGGCGTCTAGCTTAAAGACTCTACCATGGTACGCTCTAATGCCTTCGAAAACACCGTCGCCGTATAGCAGGCCATGATCGAATACAGAAACCTTAGCCTGGGATTCGTCAACATATTCACCATCTAGGTAAATGAGTAAACCCATATATGTACACCCCTTTCAAATATTGTTGAATATGCAAAAATACCCGAGTAGACAGCCTTTTAGTTCAGAAGATTGGAACCTATCCGCTCAAAGCTATGGAAAAGCCTCTCTTCCAGACATAATTGTCAGGGACGAGAGGCTAAAATTACCTTCCGCAGTACCACCCTTAGTTGCTGCCACTAACTTATGCAGCCACTTTATTACCGGCAATAACGGCGCCACCGGCTCAACCTAGCACTACCTGCAACAAGGTAATAGACTTAAAACTGTCAGGTAGTTTCAGTTGGCAGTTCAAGGGTGATTCCCACATTTCAGCCGGCACCGGTTTCCAGCTTACCCCGGTTCTCTGTAGCCAGCATTTAAAAAATGGCCTTCCCTGTCATAACCTTTAATTAGATAAGTATTTAGTAAATATTTTATCGTAAGACCTGTTGGACTGTCAAGGTAAACTTGTCTATCTTCCAGGGCTTGAAAATTGCAAGGTTAAATGCCGTCCATATTATGGTAATTCCGTGTTGTTAAGACTTGATTAGCCCGACTGTTTCTCATTGGGCTAATAAAATTTTTGCTTTGGCTATTGCGTACAATACCGCTTCGGGGGCGGGTCCTCCGCGGACTTTGCGGGCTCGGACACATTCGTCGATGCTGATGGCTTGGTAGATATCCTGCTGGAAAACGGGGGAGAAATTCTGGTATTCTTCTATGCTCAGGTCGTCTAGGGTTTTGCCTTGAGTAGTACAGTAAAGTACTGCCTTGCCTACTATTTCGTGGGCGGTGCGGAAGGGTACTGCTTTTTTGGCCAAATAGTCGGCCATATCGGTGGCATTGGCAAATCCACTTTTAGTGGCTTGACGCATGGCCTCCGGCTTTATCTTTAGGGTGGCTATCATGGGTGTGAAAACTAGCAGACAGCCTTTTACTGTGTCAATGGCATCGAACAAGGCTTCCTTGTCCTCCTGCATATCCTTATTATAGGCTAAGGGCAGTGATTTCATAACTGTCAGCAAGGCCATCAGATCACCATATACCCGTCCGGTTTTACCCCTAACCAGTTCGGCCACATCAGGGTTTTTCTTTTGCGGCATGATGGAGGAACCGGTGCTGTAAGCATCATCCATCTCCACAAAAGCAAACTCGGCTGAAGACCACAGAATTAGCTCCTCACTAAAACGACTGAGGTGCATCATAATTAAAGCGGCTGCAGCAGTGAACTCAATAGCAAAGTCCCGGTCACTTACCCCATCTAGGCTATTCTCGGTTATGGCGTCAAACCCAAGTTGTTCAGCCACAAACTCTCGATCCAGAGGAAAAGTTGTTCCAGCCAAGGCTCCTGAACCTAAAGGCAAGACATTGGTGTGCTGGAAACAGCCGTTAAGCCGCTCCAGGTCACGCTGGAGCATTTGGAAGTAGGCCAGCCAGTGATGGGCTAGAGTAATGGGCTGGGCCCTCTGGAGGTGGGTATACCCGGGCATTACAGTATTTAAGTGTTGCTCGGCCTGCTCCAGCAGAGTTTGCTGGAGTTTTTTCAGCAGCAGGGCAATCTCTTGAATTTCTCCTTTTAGGTACAGGCGGATATCTAAGGCAACTTGATCATTGCGACTCCTGGCAGTGTGTAGCTTTTTGCCCACTTCCCCAATGCTCTGGGTAAGGAGTTTTTCCACATTCATATGGATATCCTCCGCCCCCACCTCAAATTCTACCTTGCCTGCCTCGATCTCAGAGAGGATATCCTCCAGACCTTTCACGATTGTAGCGGCTTCCTCGCTTGTGATTACCCCTACCCTGCCCAGCATAGCAGCATGGGCAATACTGCCCTGGATATCCTGTTTGTAGAGCCGCTGGTCAAAGGAAATGGAGGAATGAAAGTCCTCGACAACCTTATCTGTTGCTTTAGCAAAACGTCCGCCCCAAAGTTTCATACATTCACCTCATAATTTAGTGTTATTTCTCGGGTATGCTTGGGATTATATCTAACTTTCCGCCCGCTAGTCAACAGTTCCTTAGGAAAATTCTAATATTTAATAGATTGTCTCCTATTTAATAAACCGGATAGTCAAGGGATAACGATACCAGATCCCTTCTGAGGCTCTTATACCGGCAATAACTACAACAACCATGCAAAACACCCATAACCCAATCGCTAGTACAAAACCAACTAAAACAAAGGCTAGAATTATCGAGATTACTAGGTAAATAAGTACGGTTATCTGAAAATTAAGGGATTCCTTACCGTGATAAGCCACATACTCCGAATCATCTCTCTTCATTAACCAAATTATCAAGGGGGCGAGTATGTTCCCCATGGGAATAAAGTGCCCGGCAAAAATACCAAAATGGCATAACATTGCCCATAACCGTTCTTCTTTTTGCGTCATTTCAGCCATTTTAATAACCTCCTTAAATTTTCCCCTTTTTTTGATTCCTCTTATTTACCTTGTTCAGAAATGGCAACCGCTCTAACCGGTGCTCCATCGGCATTCTTGGTCTTTATCGGTAGACAGGAAAACAAGCAGGTAGGAGTATCAAGCAAGTGCAAATTAGTGAGATTTTCGATAATTAACAGGCCTCTTGCCAAAAGTATATGGTGGATCGGGAAGGAAGTTGACTCCAACCGGTCAACAGAAATTGTATCCACGCCAATGCCCTTTAACTTAAATTGCCCTAACCATTCAGCTGTTTCCGGGGTAATCACCGGATACTGCCGAAAATATTGATCCGTGCCCCAATGTTTTGCCCAGCCGGTATGTAATAACAAAAAATCTACCTTTTCTATTAAATGCTGCAGGGGTACTAAATGGTTAATTTTGATAAGCTCCGAATGGATCGGAGTCAAATCAGCCAATACAGCCTGTCCGATATAGTTTTCTACACTGATTTCGTCCAAGGATAGGCCGTCAACAAGCATATGGGCCGGTGCATCTATGTGGGTGCCGGTGTGGGAATAGATGGTTAACTTAGTTTCCAAAAAGCCATCTGCTGCCAAAGTGTTCGCCGGGGCAAATATGGGGGGTTCAGTACCGGGAAAAACCGGCATATTAGCTTGAACCAAATGAGTCAAATCAATTATTTTGATAAAATATCCCCCCCGATAGTGGTTGATTATTAACTGATTTCCATTAGCATTTGGGCAAAGTATAAAAGGGTATTAGCATATCTTGTCGAATAAACTAAATTAAGTTATTTACTTTTAAGAATATTAAATCATAATAAGGGGGAACGTGCAATGTATGCAAGTAATGGCAAAGGTTCTCTAGTTAGGTTACTCGCCGGGTTATTGATTATTGTAAGTATATTCTTAACTAAGCTGGTAAGTCCCTATTGGCATATTCTAACCGGACTTGTGGGAGTTTTTCTAATTGTCTCTTCCCTAACAGGCTTCTGTTTGGTAGCCATTATCTTGAGAAAACTAGGCGTCCCAGATCGCAGCTGTTAATTTAAATTTGAACGTAAAAAGCTAAGTAATGAAAAGGGCTGTCGTCCTTAAACTCTTGCAAGCCTCTGTAAGCTAATAATTAAATTAGAAGAAAGCCCAAACCCCAGTTCTAAGCTAGGGTTTGGGCTTTTTATACGACCCCCAAAATGTAACCGGAGATAAAATAACTAACAAATCACTGCCTATAACTGCTTGAGCAATGTTTCTTCCCGCATCATCAATGATGCATATCCCCGGTGCTTTAAGCCAGCACATAATACACCCCCTGCAGTCACCTACCTCTATGTCTTGCAAAGGAAAAGTGTTACTGCATTCTGTTAAGGCGGGTTTTTCCAACTACAACTTTATTAGCGTCTATACCATTAAGGAACAGAATAATATATCATAAATAGAATTTTGACTGAAGTTTTTCTTCGCTACTTCAAATTTATTTTGCAAAACTTATTGATAGCGACAATTATATTAAGTATAATGGCAGTAGATAGGTTTTGTTTTGTGCATAACTCAATGACTCCAATACTTAGTCGTCGAATGCTAATGAGGTAAATACAACATGAAAAAACACATACACGCTCGATATACCATAGAAAGTAGTAATAGCTGCAATTTAAGTTGCGGTAATAATCTTGATTTTGTAAGCATTCTTCCGGGAGAGGATATTTTAGATTTAGGTTGTGGCAATGGAAAGGAAGCAATTCAAGCTGCTATGCTCACGGGAACAGCAGGTACAGTCGTGGGACTTGACATAACGCAAGCAATGCTGGACAATGCACTTCATAATTCTAAAGAGACAGGTATTTCGAATATCCGATTTGTCAAAGGTGATATAGAATGCCTTCCGTTTGCAAATGCTGTTTTTGATGCGGTAATCAGTAACTGTGTAATCAACCATGCTAGCAATAAACTAAAAGTATACCAAGAAATTTTTAGAGTCCTTAAAAAGGAAGGAAGATTTATTGTTTCAGATGCAGTTACCAAAACCCCCCTCCCCGTAGCCGTAAAAGAAGATCCTGAAAACTGGGCACAATGTTTTGGTGGAGCGGTAACCGAAGAGGAATACTTAGAAACTATACGTTCTGTAGGTTTTAAGAAGATTGAAATACTAAAAAGACGTGACTATATAAAAAATGGCTATGATTTCATCAGTCTAACTATAAAAGCTAATAAATAAATTATTCAGATAGGAGGTAAGTCACTTGAAAAAGATCACTAAAAAAGCAGAATCCCAAAGCACCTCTAGTAAAAATTTCATAACAGCACAATGCTGTTCTAAATCTTCTAAGGTTGTAGCCGGATGTCATGACTAATTTACTCACAGGGCGGCAAAAATGCCGCCCTAAATTTTATAGTGAAATTTATAATTTATTTAGGTGGGGGATGAAAATGCTTCTCGCGAAAAATAATATCATCGTAAAAATAGCTCCATCAGATAAAGACAAAGATGATTGTAACTATGCAATACTTAATTCTATTTCCGGAAGTTTCGATTTAATGGACGAAAATGAATATGCTATGGTTAATAACTTGGCATCTGCTTCAGAGTCAAATGCTGACTTTGTCGCCTATCTCCTGGAAAGAGGCTACGTATATGCAGACCATAATGCGGAAAAAGCATCAATTGCTAAAGCCCAAAGCGGATTTGTAAATGAAGTAAACAATACCCAGGTTCAGTTACTGCTAATTCCAACATACGGTTGCAATTTAGCCTGTAATTATTGTTACCAGCATGGGATTGCCGGTAAATCATCCTTGATCGCGGAGGAAACTGTTGAAGCTTTCTTTACATATGTCCATAAAAATTTTTTTGCCTCTGACAAGCAAAAACCATTTATCACCTTATTCGGCGGCGAACCATTGATAAACTCAAAAGCCCAAAGAGAAATTATTACTTACATTGTAGATAGGTGTGTTGCTGAAGATTATGAATTGGCAGTAGTAACTAATGGTTATGACCTGATTGATTATCTTGATATTCTTAAAAAGGCAAAAATCAAAGAACTTCAAGTAACACTTGATGGAAGCCGTGCTGTGCATGATTCGCGAAGGGCTAAAGCCAACAAAGCAGGCTCGTTTGACCGCATTACAGCCGGAGTGGACGCAGCTATTAGGCTAAAAATGCCAATTAACTTAAGATCAGTAGTGGATCTGGAAAACATCACTGATCTTGTAAACCTAGCAAATTTTTTAGAAGAAAAAGGTTGGCTTGATTTGCCTCCCCAGCTTTTCAAAACCCAAATCGGCAGAAACTATGAATTAATAGACTGTTATGCTAAACCTCAGCATCTGATGACCCAACTTGAGCTTTGGAGAGAATACGCCTCCCTAAGCAAACAATACCCTGTATTAACTAAATTCCATAGACCTGACTTCAAGGGAATTCGGCAACTCGTGGATACTGGCGAAATGTATATGGCTACTTTCGATACCTGTCCAGCTTGCAAAACAGAGTGGGTATTTGATTTGCACGGGAAAATCTACGGTTGTACCGCCAGTTGTGGACGAGAAGAATACTCATTGGGCACCTACTGGCCCGAAGTAAACTTAAATCAAAAGGTTGTCCAAACCTGGCGTAACCGGGATATCACAACTATACCCAAATGCCAAGACTGCAAGTATAACGTCATCTGTGGCGGTGGCTGTGGAGTAGTTGCCTATGAACAAAACAAAGCAATTTTAGCTCCTGACTGTCGTCCCATCCAGGACCTAATTGATATAGGTGTCAACTATTATTTTGAGGATATCAAAGAAATGTCAGCAAAGGTTGAACAAGAGAAACCCGCAAACTGCTCATCATGCTGCTGCCAAGCTCTGGAACCAAGGACTAAAGATACCTTGGTCTAAAAGCTGCCTTGGTCTAAAAGGACAAGTCTAAAAGCTACCTAAGGTCTGTTTCCTCAAATGATAATATTACTCCGCAAAAAAACGTTGAAGGGTGGTAGAAATGAGCGAATTAATACTCCACATTAATGCCGCAGATTTTCAGCAGGAAGTCCTGGAAAGCGACAAAGCAGTCATTGTAGACTTTTACTCTGAAGATTGCGCCCCTTGTGAGGTGCTTGCTCCGATCTATGAAAAAATGGCCGAAAAATATGCTGGTCATATTAAGTTTGTTAAAATCTTTAGACAAGCTAACCGGGACTTAGCAACAAAACTTGGAGTTTCTAGCAGCCCAACAATCTTATTCTACAATCATGGCCAAGAAGTTGGTACACGCTTAAATGGATTCTTGAACAAGCCCCAGGTAAGAAAAGCAATTGAAGAAGTACTGGGTGATGTTCTGCCGGCAGAAGAGATGCAGCGGGTCGACTGCGATATTCTCATCCTCGGTGCTGGGCCTGCAGGGTTAAGCAGTGCTATCTATGCGTCCAGAGCCAAGATGACTACTGTAGTAATTGACGAAAGTGTGCCTGGCGGCCAGGCTGCTTCCACTTATCACATAGCTAATTATCCGGGTACTCTCGGTGTTGTCCGTGGTAAAGAAGTTATCAACAATATGATTAAACAGGCCCAATCCTTTGGGGCAAAAATTGACCACCTTAAGGAAATCTTTGAAGTAAAGTTAACAGGTAAAATAAAATATGTCCGTACAGAAGATACTGAGTACTATGCAAAAGCAGTTATAATTACCTCTGGGGCTAAACCGCGTGCCCTCCCGGCAGAAGGGGCAGATGAATTCAAGGGGCGGGGTGTCCATTACTGTGCAACTTGTGATGGTTCCATGTATCAAGATCGGAAAATTGTGGTTATAGGTGGAGGTAACTCTGCAGTTGAAGAAGCGGTCTTTCTAACCAAATTTGCTTCTCATGTAACCATAATCCATCAATTTGATAATTTTCAGGCATCTAATACTGCCCAGGAGGAAGCTTTGCATAACCCTAAAATTGATGTAATTTGGGATTCCGAAGTACGCAAGGTTAACGGTGAGGGTCATGCCTTAACCAGTGTGGTAATTGAAAACCTGAAAACCAAGCAAACCATAGAGGTACCTACGGAGGGGGCATTTGTCTATATTGGAACAGAACCCATGTCTCAAATGTACCAAGGTCAGGTTGAAATGGATCAATGGGGTTATATTGTGGCCTCTGAAGATACAAAAACCAATTTGGAGGGTGTCTTCGCAGCCGGAGATATCCGGACAAAGCCAATCAGACAGGTGGTAACCGCTGCCTCTGACGGCGCTGTTGCCGGCATTTTGGCAGAGCGGTATATTGTAATTAATAAAAGCTGACTTCTAAATCTCCCCTAAAGAAGAAATTGCTTTTCAAAGTGTAATCACCAAATAGATTTAACTCTTTACGTCAATGCTATAAGAAAAAAATTTCAACTTGGAGGTATTGAAAATGTTTACACTTAATCTAACCGAAAAAGAAGTTGAGCTGTTGAAAAAATCCATTCAGCATTGCCTGGACACTTGTGATGAGAATGGACCAGATAATGGTTGTAAAGATTGTACGGCAATTGAAGCCGTGCTAAAACGACTTCCTTAAAGAATTTAGGAAAATATCCTTACTGTATATGAAAAGGAAATGCCACAGACTTATTGTGGCATTTCCCATTTCAAAGTAAAAAATTTCGCCGTTATACTAAGACTGGATGTATTTGGAGAATCCTCCCGCTAAACTTTTTACATTTGCGCTCCTTGGAAAGGTTGGTTGAGTCATGTCGCATAAACCTGATGATTCAGAAATTCAATCAGATTGGTTACAGAGTTACATTGATACCCCAGAAAAGCAACGAAGGCTATATCAACGTTCGTTGATTATCGTTGTAATTTCACAAATTTTCGGCGGTGCAGGGCTTGCAGCAGGCATAACAGTCGGAGCACTTCTTGCTAAGGACATGCTAGGCACAGATAGTTTTGTGGGGTTTCCGGCTGCGTTGTTTACTCTGGGTTCGGCTGGGGCAGCACTAATTGTTGGGCGGCTCTCCCAACGTTTTGGACGCCGTTTAGGACTAGTAACAGGTTTTTGGGCAGGCGGTATTGGAGCGATCGGAGTAGTAGTTTCAGCAGTAACCAATAATATTCTACTTCTTTTTGCTTCATTACTCATCTATGGTGCCGGCACTGCCACAAACTTACAAGCCCGCTATGCTGGTACTGACTTAGCAAACTCTACACAGCGAGCAAGAGCAATCAGCATCGCTATGGTAGCAACCACATTTGGAGCTGTTGCTGGTCCAAACTTGATTGGTGTAATGGGACGATTCGCCACGGCAATCGGAATCCCAACTCTAGCCGGTCCGTTCATTTTAGCAGCGGCAGCCTTCATCCTTGCTGGTTTGGTGCATTTAGCTTTACTTCGCCCAGACCCTCTCGTCGTTGCAAAAGCAATTGCAGATGTGCAGAAAACGGACGATAGTAAACTTACAGATGCTAATTCCAATATACTATCAAAAAACAAACGAGGAATCGTTGTTGGAACCACAGTAATGGTTTTGACCCAAATTATCATGGTTGCAATTATGACAATGACACCTGTGCATATGAAGCGCTACGGATATGGTTTGAGTGAGATAGGACTGATAATTGGTATCCATATCGGTGCAATGTACCTTCCATCCCTCGTAACTGGTATCCTTGTTGACAAATTGGGCCGCAGTACAATGGCAATCGCTTCCGGTGCAACTTTACTTGCTGCTAGTATTTTAGCTGCTGTAGCACCTGCCAATTCTCTGCTGGTACTCACTATCGCTCTCGCTCTGCTTGGGCTTGGTTGGAACTTCGGCTTGATTAGCGGCACAGCGCTCATTGTGGATGCAACTAATCCGTCCAATCGCGCAAAGACGCAAGGATCTATTGATGTCTTAATTGCTTTGGGTGGGGCGTCGGGTGGAGCACTATCTGGCATGGTCTTAGCTCATTCCAGTTATACAATACTCTCACTTGCCGGAGGAATCCTTTCACTATTGATTATCCCAGTCGTATTCTGGTACCGTAGCAATTCTAATTAAGCAACGGAGTTTATGGGTTATCTACATATTATTTTACTGTTTTATATAATAACTGTGCTCATAGTTCTTTAACTAACGAAGGGAGATGTTGCAAGTGAAGAATGTTTCATTTAAAGACTATGCTATCGTAGCCTGCGGTACCATGATTCCTGAAATAAATAAATTAAAAGAGGACGGTTTTTTGGATGCCCAAAAGGTTCTTTTTCTCACCCCAGGTCTTCACCAAGATCCAATCGAACTAGAAAAACAACTACAAAAACAAATTAAACTTGCTAAAGAACAGGTAAAGAAAATAATAATAGTTTACGGAGGCAAGTATTGTTATATCAATGTAAGAGACCCCTACAGAACCATTGATACGGTAATTGATGAAATGAAAGAAGATGGTTATTTTATCTCTCGAACCCAAATTCATAACTGTATTGATATGATTGTTTCGGAAGAAGAGCTTAAAGAAATAGCCCAAGGCCAAAAAGTTTGGTTTGGCACCTGTGGCTGGCTTAAATATCGGGATTTGGAATTTAAAGGTTGGGATAAGGCTACGGCCAACACTTATTTCCCAACTTTTAACGAGGGGCTTATTCTGGATTCTGTAGGGATTTTTAATGAGTATCTTGAAAACAATCCTGAAGAAATTTTGGAATTCTCTGACTGGATGGGTATTCCTCTTGATGCCAGGGAAGTTAAACTAGATAGGTTTAAAACTGTCCTGATCTCTGCTATGGATGAGGCGGATAGATAAATAAACGGACTGGTTAGACTAAGGACGAGTGGGTTTCAGACTTAAACTCCTTCAACATTTAAACAGGGACTCTTGCTTTAAATACAACAATCCCTTTCTTATTTTTTCCCGAACTCTGCTATTTTAGCATCTTAAATTTACCGCGATTTACTATTGTTGAACCATTCAATCGTTGCTTTTGCATTCTCAGGGGGAATCTTATTTGACACTTGTTCATGTAACCAGCCCAAATTCTTTTCATGCAAATACTGTTTCATCTGCTCTTCTGCTTCCAACATGACAACCTTTATTAAACAAGGACATTTTGTATAGGCATCAGGCAAATCATTTTTATCTAATAATATACCATTTTGCCTAATCTCCGCGCACTGAAATAATGGGGAAGTCCCCTCTATTGCTTCAACCACGTCCCAGAAAGTGATACTTGCTGGAATACGGGCTAACCCATATCCACCGTTAACACCGGGAATTGACCTCACAATCCCGGCCTTGCTTAATTTTGTATATACTTTTGATAGATAGGTTTCTGATACTCCCTGAAAGGATGCTAAATCTTTAATTCTAACCGCTTTCCCAGAGGGAATATCTACCATGTATAATAAACAATGTAAGGCATACTCTATCCCTATGGAAAATTGCAATGCCACCAGCCTCCTAAATAACAGTATAATCTTCCCACATCGTACTTCATTATTTTTTAGTAGTCAATATGCTTGATTTAATAAGGGGGAATTCTTTCCCCGTGATAAATTATTACTTAATATTGACTTTTTTTAATAAGGTATTATATAATAATTATAGATAATACATATCTACGATATGCTCTATACTTAATATATGTATTATTATACTAAAATTCGAGGAGGAAATATACCATGCTTACAGAAAAATTTTTTGAAGTAAAAAACCAAGAAGGTGTTGTCTCAATAGTATCCTGGGGTGAAAATGAACCTCATGTCGTGAACACCTGGAACTCCTACCTCACCATAACAGCCGATGAAAGAATTCTGATTCCAGCTGCAGGAATGCGGAAAACCCAAAAAAACGTAGTGCAAAATCCTAGAGTAAAGATGACTTTAGGCAGTAAAGAAGTAATGGGCTATCAATATCCTGGAACAGGCTTCCTGGTTGAAGGGACTGCAAAATTCCTAGAATCAGGTGAGGAATTTGACATGATGAAAGAAAAATTTTCTTTCCTAAGTCGGGTCTTAGAAATAACAGTTACCTCTGCAAAGCAAACTCTCTAGATATCAGCCACCACCATAGACAATCTTTGCACCCACTGACTGCTAAATGAATCATGACCTACCAAAACCGAAAGGATAAAAGTAGGGCCTGAGCCTTTTATAATTAAAGGTTCAGGCCATTTTTCAACCTTACTTATGATACGGTTCGCCGTATCAATCTAAAGGATAAACCAGCGGAAAATATCTTGCCGTTTACATAAACGTAAGTATCCCTTTTTATGACTGGCGAATATACTACCATACGGTACTTTAACATATGATTTGAAGGGAAATTACAATGATTAAGCTGGCTTTGATAGGTTGCGGAAAATGGGGTAAGAATTATCTAAAAATCCTAACTTCAATAGAAGGTTGTGAATTAAGGTGGGTCTGTGACCTTGACCCTCAAAAACTAAAGGAAGCCGTTTCTGCTTACCCTCAAATCAAATACACTGAAAATAAAGCTGATATATTAAAGATTTTAAATTAAAGTAACAGTTGTCCAAAGAATGATAAATCGGGAAACTACAAAGCGGAAAGGGAGTGTTGCAAAACTACTTATTAAGTAAGTTAGAGTTCCCTTACAACTTCTTCATCCAGAATCTCTTTTCTTTGCTTCCAATCTGGCATTAATGATGTCATGAAATTATAGAATTCCTCATCATGATTACGAAATTTGAAGTGGATCAGCTCGTGAAGAACTACATAATCAATACAGAATTTTGGTGCCTTAATCAGTTCATAGTTAAGCATGATGATATTCCTGTCTTTTAGACAAGACCCCCATCTGGCTTTCATAGTTCTAATCTGAATTTCCGGTCTCTTTATGCCATACTTTTCCATCATTGGGTAAACCCGTTCCAAGCTTTCTTTAAAGTTTAGTTCGGCCTTTTCCCTAAACCAACTATTTAGCAATTTTTCTTTTCGATTGTAGTTCTGCTTATCTTTAACGTGAAGGACTATAAACCCATGATAGTATCTAACACCATCAGCCCCATCAGTATCTACCTCTTCAACCTTCAGCCGATACTGCTTACCAAGATACTTAAAGGTTTCACCACTAACATAGTCTTTTCTGGAGGTATACTCTGGTTGCACAGCTTTAAAAAAGCTGACGTTTTTAAGTATCCAGGGTGCTTTACCCTTCATAAAATCAAGAATAAAATTCAGCGGAACCTGCTCATTGGCTGAGACTACGATAGTCATGTCAGGCTTTACATTGAGATTTATGTTTTTTACTTTTTTTCGCTGCAGCTCAAATTCAATTGTTCTTCCGCTATACGTAATAGTATGCTTTTCCACAACAACCACCCTAATATCGTCTAAGTGCAACGGTTTTTATGTTTTCGATAATCCTGTCAATCTGGCTATAAGATAGTTCCGAGAAGTGCTTCTTTTTTGATAGATAGAGCAAGCCATCAATCTCTTGAGATATACGTTTATGTACATCTGGGTTATCATGCCAATCAACTTTGCTATGTCTCTCAATAATAATGTTCACATCAGTAGCAAGGTCAGCTAAAATATTTTCATAATTATAGATTTCTTTGGTTTCCTTGACAACATCACCGGCAGATGCGTTATATAGGCTCTCATCTTCTAAAACTTCCTTAATAACCCCATAAAATGCCTGCGCGTGGACATTGTGTTTAATCTTTTCCGGATAAACCGCCCCGGAATAACCTTTTCTGAAGTCCTGCATGACGGTGTGCATTTTCTCAAGATATTCGGCTTCTGAGATTCTTTTCTCTTTATAAGCATTAATAATCTCTTCAATGCGTTCGGAGAATTTTTTATAATAGCTGGGGTTCTCGTCCCACTTCTCATTGATACGCCTGGACATTCTGGTGCGAATAGCATCTGCTTTCGCCCTGGGTGAACCTAATCTCATCAGCTCGTCCGTAAACTCTTGCTCATTGAGAATATCTACCGGTGCGGTAATCTGAATTACATCCTCCGCGGCAATATATGTATCCATAAGATTTCTCATTTTAGGCTCATACTCTTTGTGATCGATGGTATCAGAATATCTCAGCTTTACTGCTGCCCTAAGCTCTTGATAAAATTTAAGCTCTTTTTTAAACAGGGCTATGTCCTTTTCCCCCAGAGCATTATAAACATGCTCTGATTCCAGGGCAATCCCAAAGTACTTGCCAAACTGACTGAATTCATCATAAAAATCATCTCTTACCCCTTCGTCAGCCAGCAGTATCTCATATTCCTCTTTATCAGACTTATTTTTCACACCTTTAAAGATACTAACCAGGTTGGAATAAGCCTCTCGTAGCTTCCCAACGATGCTGATAACGTCAACCAAAGCTCCTTCCAGATCCTTGCCATCAAAATTTTCCAGGCCAGCTCCGGAGTAGGTCTTCAGCGCAGAATCCAGTTCTACAATTAAACCACGGTAGTCTACTATTAAACCAAAGTCTTTACCTTCAAACAAGCGGTTTACACGAGCTATGGCTTGCAGCAGGGAATGCTCTTTCATTGGCTTGTCAACATAAAGCACAGCTGCTCTAGGTGCATCAAAGCCCGTCAAGAGTTTGTCTACAACGATAAGAAGATCCAACTCTTCTCCATCCACAAACTCGCTCTTAATATGTTCTTCATACTTGGCCGGATCGGCATATCCGTCCATTATCCTCTTCCAGAACCTGATTACTCGGTCCTTTGGTTCTTCGTCCACTTCCTCATAACCTTCCCGTTGATCAGGTGGAGAAATGACTACTGCGGTGCTGAGATTACCAAGTTCCTCAAAAGCCTCCTGATAACGAATGGCGTCAAATTTAGATGCGGTAGCCAGCATGGCTTTGTATTGCGCATTTTCAGTCTTATAGAATTTAACAAAATGGACATAGATGTCATCAGCAATCAGCCTAATACGTTGTTCAGAGGAAGCAATGGCTTCAAATTTACTCCACTTCTTTTTAAGTTCCTCCGCCTGTTTCTCACTGAGATTCCGAGTAATCATCTCAATCCGCTTATCAATGGCATTCCGGTTAACGGTCTGTTCCACCAACCGACCTTCATACAACAGTGGCACAATTGCACCATCTTCCACACCGTCTTTGATGGTGTACTTATGAATCATTCTGCTACCAAATTTGTTCATAGTACTCTTGTCTTTTTTCATCAGGGGTGTTCCTGTGAAGCCCAGGTAACAAGCGTTAGGGAAGACCTTTTTCATTTTGATATGTAATTCACCATATTGAGTTCTATGGGATTCATCAATAAGCACAAAGATATTCTTGGACTGAACGGGTTTCTGGTGCCTAGATGCTGTATCAAATTTATGGACCAGAGAAGTGATGATATCCGCACCATTATTATTAATCAGGTCAACTAAGTTTCTACCACTGGTGGCTCTTTCAGCTTTTAGTCTGGAATGATTAAAAGTCTTATGAATCTGGCTATCCAGTTCGATACGGTCGGTGATAACCAGTACCTGGGGATGCACATTGGCCATTTCTGACAGAATGTACCGGGCTAGCATCACCATGGTTAGAGACTTTCCTGACCCTTGGGTATGCCAGATAACCCCGGATTGGCGGTTACCATTTTTGTCAGTCTCTTTGGTGGTTTTAGCAATTTCTTTAATGGCAAAATACTGCTGATACCGGGCAATTTTCTTGACGTTTTTATCGAATAAAGTGAAATATCTCATTAACTCAATAATTCTCTTGGGGTGAAAAATTGCCACTATGTTCCGATCCTGATTGGTAGGGATTCTTCCTGACACCGCTTTGGCCAGTTCTCTCCCAAACCTTGGATACTCATTAGACTCTTCGTCCTCTTTCCAAATAGACCAAAATTTCTTTGCTGTACCTGTAGTGGCATACTGAGTTTCGTTTTTATTGGTAGCCATGACGATTTGGATGAACTTAAATAACTGGGGTGTATATTCTTTACCTTGATTTCTGAGCATTTGGCTAATGCCCTGGGCGATGGAAATGGATGCTTTCTTACATTCAATCACCCCAAAAGGGATACCATTGATGAACAGGACAATATCCGGTCGCACATGACCCTGCCCATCCTCTCTTTCAACGCTAAATTCCTCCACCACGTGAAAGATGTTGTTTTCAGGTTGCTCCCAATCAATGAAGTTAATATTGAAGGATCTTGTCCCATCTACATCCGGAAGCCTTTCAGGATAACTCCGACCTAAAAGCAGGGAATCATAGATTTTTTCATTGGTTCTAATCAGGCCGTCAGTAAGGGCTTCATCCAGGTCCAGCATGGCTTGCTGGATGTTTTTTTCGGAGAATTTGTAGTGCTTACCTTTGTATTCGTATTGGTTGAGTTGTGTTAGTTGGTCGTACAGTATGTCTTTGATTATTACATTATACAAGTTTCCACGCATTGCTTCGGCTTTTTCCGGCGGTAAGTTAATGTAGCCAATTTGGGTTAGTACCTCTAGGGCAGGGATTTGGGATATGTTCATTTCATCGTATTCTTTGGCTCTGCTCATATTATCACCTCTTTTCTAGGTTTGTAGAGATCGGTTAGTTCTGGACTCTGACTATACCTGTTAATAACATCTGCATAAGGCCTTTTTTCTGAAGTTTTAGAGATTCTAGCTCTTGTTGGAGTAAATCTATATTATAATTTACAAAGTTAATAAAATTAGCTATGGATTTTTGTTCTTCATAAGTTGGACACGTAATTTTAATTTCCGAAAATTCATTCCACCTTAAACTACCTCTTCTGTTAACTGATGCAGACATTAAAGATTTGTACAACTCAACATATCTTTCTGATTTTAATACTTGAAAAACATAATTACTATCATGTTCGCTATTCACTTCAAAAACCGTGTACATCGGACTAACTAAACCAACATCAAATTTGTTCATTATACCAATTGATCCTTCCTCGATATGGTTGGTGGCATAACATACCTGTCCTTTCTTGACTATCTTATATTTTGATATATCATCACTAAACATCTTTCTGCCAAAGTACTCCAGAGAGTCAACAAGTCCATCATATTTTGTACAAGATAGTACTCTGATGTCCAAATTCCCAGTATTCTTAAGCGTGGATTGATACGCAATCTCTGATAATTTTACTTCCTTCCACTCACCATCAAACCCCGGTAATCTCACTTCACCTATTAAAAGTTTCTTCATCAGCCCTCGTTTCTGCTCCTTCTTTTGTTCGATGAGTTGCTTTTTTAGTTCGATGGCTTTATCCCAAATGGAAAGGATGGAAGCGATTTTTTGTTGTTCAGATATTTGGCAAAACACAATATTAAGCTTTTTTAATCTACTTCCCTTTATTCCTTTAACAGTTGAACCTGTTGACTCTTTATCGAGTTCAGATTGAAAGTTATCACTGAATAGAAAATACTTCAAATACTCATTCGAGATAATACTCTCATTACCCCTTAATTTTATTACACGCTGAGCAATCGCAATTCTTTCGTTATCGATTTGAGCGACATTACCTAATGGAGCTTCAGTTGTAATCACTACATCCCCTATTTTTGGGGTACCCCTTCTCATAACTTCTTCATATTCAGAAGATGATATATATTCTTTTGAGACTTGATAGTCGATCTTTCCCTCTTTAACATTTTTTGCTGTCAATAAAAAAATTCCTTCTTCAGTTTTAACTGGTGTTTTTCCGCGATAGTCAACTACGCTACACAAATCTTTAAGCGATTTTTCATTCCAAATATCCGGATAAACCCCGCTTTTTTTATTAGCGTATCCCTCAGGCACTTCCCCATTTCTTATCTTTTCAATCCTATCCTTTATCTCCTGCCTCACTCTTTACCACCCACCAATGTCTTTTTTCCCAGCTCTTTTTCTACTTGCTTGACACTTTTCTCAGGTGCTGGCAGGTCCTCGGGCATAGTGCCGCCAAGCTCTTCAATGGTTTTCCTCACCTTTTGGCCAACCTCAAAATGGGTTTGGTTGGCAATAGCTTTTCCTTTTATATTTTCACGTCTGAGCTTTTCATCCGTTTGAGTGGCTCTAAAGAGATTTGCTGCCAGCTCTGTGCTTCCCATATGATCTAATATTTGTTCACTCCTCTTTAATCCTTTTCGCTCATGTATGTCCTTTGCCCCTAAGCCTCCATAAAGACCCTGATAACCTTTGTTTTGAAAAATAGCATAATCTCTGGGGTGGTCAATCCCTGCCATTTGCGCAGCCTCCGCCAAGGACTTGTTGTGGTTGATCATTTCATTGCGAATAGCTAGGCGATTTTGATCCTCATTCAGTTGGTCAAAAGCTTCTTCTATCTCGCGTTCCCGGGTTTTGACCGCAAAATAAGTCTGGCCAAGGGCTATCACTTCTTTTCTTGGGTCTCCATTTTGGACAATTAAATAGCAGGCATAGCGGGATAGCATGATGTCCTCTATCTCCCGTTGAGCTCCTTTGGCTAAATTGATCATTTTGTTGACGTCAACAAAATGATCGGAGACCTCATTATTACTATTCTCACAAGCAATTTTAGCTTTATCAACAACCTTGACAAAATTACGCCACTCGGAATATTCCAGCACGGCTTGCAGTTCTCTAGCGTACCAAAACTCTATCCCATCTTCTGTTAAATGTTTAATATCTTCAAAACTGTGCTCGGAATATTTATTAATTTCATTCATTAGTAACCCTCCTACAACCCTAACTCTTCAAGATACTTAGCCATTTGGGCTTCTACCTCGGCAAGCTCTCCCTTAATCCGAGAGATATTTTCAGCTACTGCCTCCATATCCACCATTTCTTCTTCTTCAAAGGTATCTACATATCTTGGGATGTTCAGGTTATAGTCGTTTTCCTTAATTTCATCTCTGTTGGCCACGTAGGCATATTTTTCAATGCTCTCATAATTTTCGTAGGCATTAATAATTCTCTGAAGATCTTCTTCTCTCAGTTTGTTTTGATTTTTACCTTTTTCATAGTACTCATCACCTGAAGCGTCAATGAAAAGGATTTCTTCTCGCACTCGATTTTGCTTGAAAACCAAGACACAGGCGGGTATACCTGTCCCGAAGAACAAGTTGGACGGCAGTCCGATTACTGCATCCAGCAGGTTCATCTCGATAATCTGTTGTCTGATCTTACCTTCACTGGCACCTCTAAAGAGCACACCGTGGGGTAGAACTACGCCCATTCTGCCCCCCTCGGACAAGGAGTGTAACATATGTAATACAAAGGCATAATCTCCTTTTGAGGAAGGTGGAACCCCCCAGCCAAATCTCTTATAGGGGTCATTGCCTTCTTCCATTTTGAAATCCTTATCACTGCCTTCTCCGGCAAAGCCCATAGCCCATTTATCCAAAGAGAAAGGTGGATTTGCCACAACTACCTGAAACTTCATCAGCTTGTCATTTTTCAGGTGCAGGGGATTTGATAAGGTATCACCCCAGGCAATCTTGGCATCATCAATGTTATGTAAGAACATGTTCATTCTACAAAGGGAATGGGTTTGACCGTTTCTTTCCTGACCATAAATTTGCGCTTTACCTGAAGGTATCTTATTGAAAGCTTTGACGAGCAACGAACCTGATCCGCAAGTCGGGTCATAGATTCTATCGTTTTCTTCCGGTTTTACAAGTCTTGCTAATAGCTCTGAGACTTCCGCGGGTGTAAAGAATTCGCCACCCTTTTTGCCAGCATCCGAAGCAAAGTTGGCAATCATGTATTCATAGGCATTTCCAATGACATCTTCACCGATAAGTCTTGATGGTCTTAGGTCTAAATCTTTAAAGTCCTCCAGAAGGTGCTTTAACATAGCATTACGCTCTTTTGTATTACCCAGCACGGCTTCCGAGTTGAAGTCTATATTCTTAAAGACACCTCTTAACTTAGTTTTGTTTTCTTCTTCCACATGAGCCAAGGCTTTGTTGATGGTTTCACCAATGTCCGGCTGGTTTCTCTTATCATAGATATAATCAAAGGTTGTAATTTCGTCTAGGACAAAGCGCTCATAACGCATTTGTCGTTTGACCATTTCCTCATCATTATCATAGCGGGCCATCAATTCTGCTTTGTGCTCTTTATAGATATCGCTGACATACTTGATGAAAAGCATGACCAGCACATAATCCTTATAGATTGAGGAGTCAATTTTCCCCCGGAATGTATCACATGCTCGCCATAAGGTACTGTTTACTTCTTCCTGGGTATATTTTTTGAGTGTCATTTTACTTCCTCCCTAAATCAACTTGTTGATTATTTCATTATGGTATTTGGCTTTTTCCGCCACCAGTTGCAGCAGCAGTTCTCGTTCCTTTGCAATTAGCCTGTTAACTTCCACCAATTTTTGTTGCTGTTCCAGGCTCGGAAATCTCACCAATACATCTTTGAGCATACTGGTTTTAATGATTTGAATAGTAGATCCAATGGCACCTTTAGCATAAAACCGTTTCATCTGATCACTATTGAGATAAATGTTTAGGTAATCAGGTATCAGTAGATTAGTCTTCAATCTGATAACAGCAAACAGGGACGAAATTAGATATCCCACGTGTGCTTTATCTATCATTATCGCCGTGTTGGGATGGCTTAGCCTGAAAATCACATCCCCCTCTTGCGTTAAGTATTTATTATCGAGTATTTCATTTGCCGAAAACATTTCCAGCTCTGCAGTATTTAACCACCTATCCTGATCAAAGCTTTTCAGAGTCAGCATTTGATACTTTTCTATTATATCTTCCGGTAACTCGGCTTGCTTTCGTTTAACGACAAGGCCCGTAGTAACGCTTGCTATGTCTCCAACCTTTCGCTGTTCAAAACTCACAATATTCTTTTCACCTCCAAGGTCATTTTTAGATTACAACATTAATAATTAATGTAAGATTAGCAAATTTTTCATATGTTGTCAATAAAATATTTGTACTAATCAAAAAATAACTCTGCAAGACTCCAGACTGTTTTTACTGTTTACTGGGTTAGTAAACCTTAGCAGTCTTGTCTCAATAAAATAGCCTCCCTCAGAGTTCCGAAGGAAGCTTTAAAAAGGTAAGCGCTTAAACAACAGGTGCATTGACAAAAGCGAACCCCGGTACGAACTTATCTGCATCGTGCCGGGGTTTGGTGTCATCATATTCAATGTTTTTACATCGGAATATGCTATCTCTGGCATCGCAATCCCAAAACTTTGTAGCATTAATATACCATCCAAAAAATTTCTTTAGCCGGTAAAATACCAGCTACCTATGGATTAAGCCCTAATCTACATATACAAAGGATTGGGGGGCAAAGTTAATGCCAAATTCCGAAAGTCTTAATGGTTGAATATACCGTGTTATTTTACCCAGTTGATAGGCAACAGCCTTGTTTCGTTCTTTGTAATACTCATCAAAAAAATCTTTATTAATCCCTGAAAAAACTGCAGTAATCTCCCATACCTTTTCGGGTTCATCCTCAATAACACCTAATACTTCAGCTTCTCCAACAACTGCCATAACTGGTGCGGTTGAATATATTAGTATCATATCCACAGATGAACGGCAACGAACCTTTCGGAATTCATACTTTTTGACCCCACTGAATATTTTTTCCACATGATTGGGATTAATTGACAATAACATTTTGCACATCTACATCACCCATTTGTAAGATTTTAACGAATTGCTCTTTTGAGTACTGAAAATGATATGGATGCATATCAAACCAAAGACCACTGTTTTTCAATTCATTATGAGTCACATTATGACCTTTACCAAAAAACCCGTTATAGGCGATTTCAAACATCACGATATTTGGAGACTTCGTATTGTATATTCTTACAAGTTCATCTCCTGTAAATACAGATTTATTACCTATATACCGCAAAAAGTCCTCCTGACTCATTTTATATTTCCAGCCACTTTTTATCACTTTAATATCTGTTATGACAGAATATGACGTGGCAACTGAATGATATGTCTTTGGTTCCTTGTCCGAGATCCTATAAACTATTACTGGCTCTCCAACTGCGTGATTTGGTAATGAACTCGGCGTACCTATGTATACTTTAGTAATGCCATTTGCCGCTGCCATTTCTTCAACTTCCTGGTTAGTTCTCATCAACTCAGAAAACGGAAATAGCGTGTCATGCCAGTCATGTTTTATAGGAATTAGCGATGCAACTGTAAAATTAGGATTTATAAAAGGAAATGATTTAAAAGGATCAGAATAATCTATTTGCTCCCTACTGCGAAAGAAAGCACATTCGCCAGTCCTTTTAAGGGTACCAATACATTTAAAGCCAAATAATTCGAGTAAGCTAATTAAGGGTTTGTGCTTTTCGAAAACGGTTACATAGATTTCTTTACTTTTATCCTTTTGCCAATGCCATAAGGCTATGCCTACGGCACCTTCACCGAGTCGCAATCCTTGAAATCTATCGGCTAGTTTTAGGGTGCTAATTTTAAATCGCTTAGCTGCAGGCAGTGTTCTATCCATAAGTTCAATTGGCTCATTATCATCAGGTTTTAAACAAACAAATGCACCTAAGCCTGCTTCATCCGAAAAAACAAAAGCTTCTTTGTCCTCCGCTGCTTTCTTTCTAAACCAATCCTCAAACTCTGGATAGTCCTCCTTTAACGAGTCAAAGAAGGTGTCGTTAATGTCACACTCCGAAAATTTTCCCCATTTGAACTTACCTGCCATAGGGCATACCTCCTCACCTTTGTAAATATATCCAACTTGCAAGCCATGAAGTTCTTCAGCTAAGAAACCTTTCAATGAAAAGTACGGCTTCCAAGGAATAACCTGAACTATCTACAACTATGAAAGGAATACCAGAGAATCTGCAACCCCTCTTGCGTACTCAATTTCCTCTTGCTGGAATGTCTCAATGGTGGCTGTGTTATGCCATACTCCGTCTCTTTTTAACCTTTCTGCTATTGTTTCAGGGAAATCAAAAAATACAACGATCGCTTTTATTTGGAGATTCTTAAATTTTTTATATGGTATTCGATTCACTTCACCATTACTATCAAGTAAACAAAAATGTCCATCCAGTATATAGTCGCAAAAATCACATTATCATCTCCTATTAGGTAAACGTTCAACTACTTAATTCACCTTACAGGATTAAGGCTAGACCCTATCACACTATCCCGAACATATGTTCCATTATATATATTCTATAACTTTAAATAATTTCCTGCATTTCTGGAAACTTCTTATTGACAAATCTCAATTATCCATCATTTATGGTATGGTTCACCGTATCGGGTCAAACGGCGAATTTTAAGGGTAGTTTTATTATTTAATTTGTCTGACGTTTGAAAAGTGGGAACCAATTCTTTTGTTCTTTCCAAAAGATTGGTAGCGAATTGTTAGGACAGTTCCATTCAAAAACGACAGCTAATTGACAATTTCCATGTCCTAACGGATCAGACTTAACTAAGTTATAACCATTATCACTAGCTATTTTTTTTGCCATCTGCTTGTCGGAATAATCCGAAAAAAACTTTGATTCCTCACTAAAACACTTATCTGTATTATCTAAGGGATCACACAAATGAACATCTATTGTTAAATTTAATTCATCTATTTGTTTCACCAGTTTTTCCTTTGCTTCAACTAAGCCACAAATTGCGAATAGGAAAACTCTATACCTACCCGAGCGAATTAAATCTCCACAATCATCATTTAGTGAACGGATATATTCACATGCTGTATTACCTGTACCTAAAATATCATCAACAAAAACAATAGCACTAATCCCTTGGTTCTTCTCAAGCAACTGGCGCAACTTTCCGCGTTCAATTACATTATTTTTGGAGGGAATTGCATTTTCGTCGGCATATAGCTTTGCGCATTCTGCTCCGCTTTTTCCTACACCATCAAGATAGCTTACCATGATGTCCTCTCTTTTAGTTGCTTTCCGCTTTCCTTCTTGAATTTTTTGCACTAGTCCACGTATGACTATTCCGTGTATGTCTTTCATTTTTTGCCTAATTACGTCTGCGCTATAATAACGAACTCGTTGCAATATACTGAACATGAGTCGTTGATTCTTGTTTGACCCGAATTGTTTTAACCACATCCTTACTTCATCTGTAGTTATTTTCCTACCTTGGTATGTACCAAGCCTTTCAGTTAATTTTACAATCTCCTCTGGTGTTAATTGAGCAGCTTCGTCCAATTTCATTTCTTGTTCCATCATTGTCTGGTCGTTTACTTGAGTTAGTATTTCTTTGGTTCCTTGCTGTTGTAGCCATTCTTGAAAGAGCATAGGATTACATTTATATATTCCGTTAATTTCACAAAGTACTTGTCTTCTTATTAAATCCCTAATTTCGGCCTCCACGATATGTGCAGGTATTCCAAATCTTACTGCTCTTTCTATCAATAACTCCTTGGATACATTGTTATCTTGTTTAACTATCTCACCAAACGATACCAGTATTTTACGGCGATTTACTGATATTTCTTCCGCCCTAGCCCCGGTATCAATAATTCCGTCCCACCAAAAGTGCTGAAAACTTGTCGCGGTAAGTTCACTCAATACCAAATCCTTGGCCTTTTGTATTTCTGCCCTAGTAACATGTGTGTCTCTATTTCTGACCATTAGATTAAATAGAGAACCACATATTAGCTTTGTGAAGTAAGGATTACCAGAAGTTAGTTCGTATAGCTCGTCAAGGGCCTCTTCTGAAATTTCTAACCAAGGGGCAACTGGACTCCTAACTAATTCTTTGAAATCGGCCATATTCTCTTCTTTGTTAAAAT
Organism: Carboxydocellales bacterium; assembly: GCA_049302075.1. GTDB lineage: Bacteria > Bacillota > Carboxydocellales > JAJZTU01 > JBAQLS01. Next base: position 37,408 of record JBAQLS010000023.1, read on the forward strand.
AATCAACCCTAACACTTTGAAACTTATTTAGCTTGTCTCCCTGCGAACTCAAGATAAACTCCATTTTCTCTCCACCAACCAAAATGAACCCAAATGACTCTTTGCCACTTATACTACGAATAGTTAGGAAGAATGCGTTTCCAATAGGTTCCCGATTGAATAATTCAAGAGGCAATTCGTCAAATTCATCTAGTACGAACAAGATTTTTAGTTCAGGGGCCAAACGACAAATATCTTCTAAGAAGTTACTCAATGGTGAGGACGCTTCTTTAAATTCGGGTAGTTGTAAAACTGCAAATCTAGGATCAGCATTTAGTATCTCCTTACATAGACGATTACCTAAACTTGCTATAGTGTTTTCTGCGTCTGCATGAATGTAATCTCCACTTTCTAAATAGATTACAATGTAATCTTTTGGGAACATTCGTTTCAACGAACTCTTTAAGGCTTTAACTATCGATGTCTTCCCGACGCGTTTTTGTCCATAAACATAAGAAGACCTTACATTTGGCCCCTTGGTTCTTGCAAGGAGTTTTTGTAATATTTCATGCCTTCCGATTAGTTCATCTTCCGAAGAAATTGGCTCTAAATTGTATGGTTCTTCACCAATTAAAATTTCCCAGTCTATATCACTTCGCTGAGCTCTAACTTCTAATTCAAATGTGTTATTGTTGGATTGTCCATTAGCATTTATCCATTGAATTGTCACGTTAAAAAGGGCAAACTCCTCTGGCTGAGCTACCCGACACTTTACTCCTTGCACCGTGGAAATAGGTGATAACGTACCAATATATTTTTCATGTTCTATTACTTCAACATTTTCGAGAGCTTCTAACTTAAATCTTACATCCCTTGCCCACCCTGGTCCTTCGTTCTGAACAACAACTGTTAAATTAAACTTTTCATCTTTTTTAAGTAATGGATACTTCTTTTCAGTTGCTCTAACAACCAATTTTGCGGGTTTTGATACAGGCGTATCCGAAAAATAATCCTCTATCTTCTCTAAAAGTTTTTGGAACAGGTCTGCATATATAAGTTTTGAATAGAAGGTTTGATGTTTTTTACTAATATCAATAACATTTTTTAATGTTTTCATGGCAACTTGATAATTATAAAAAACCAGATCTATTTTACTATTTGCCAATTCTTCGGTTACCCGAAAAATTTCATTGATCTTAGGGGTTCCAATTTCTTCTGGCAAGAATGGGGTCATTACTATTTGTGCAACAGGGTACCTTAGTTTTCTTAATAGTTGTTGCTTAGTACCGTTTAACTCCCGTATGCTACTTACATCTTTGACAATCTGGTTCAATTCAGTTTCTAGTTCAACAATTCCGTTAATTAACTTTTTTTCTTTCTCATAGTTCTGTTCGTGCGTATCTATTTTCAGGGTTTTATATAAATCACCTAATACGTTGTCAAAAAGTTTAAAAATATTAATACGTAAGTTAATTAAATCATTTATTATAGGATGTTCCATTTTGAGTAACCGTAAGAAACATCCGGCTATAAACCTTTGGTCGTGCGATTTTAACCCCCAGTCATAGAATATTTCTTCAATCGGACTTCTAACTTTATCATGATTTACTCCTAGATACTCTAGTAAATTCATGCAGAAGTTGTTTAAAAGCAATTGCACTTCAACACTAGAGGCCGATTTAGTAGCATTAACCAATTCCTCAATTGAATATTCTAATTTTTGAATCCCGATTTTTTTTAAAGGTATTAATTCGGCAGTTTCTTCCAAGTGATTTCACCTTCAATCTATAAATTTCTACTGTTTTTTTTCCTTTCGACCAATTTCTCCATTTCCCTTCCGTATTCATCCAATAAATACATTTTAACACAAAAATATCCGTTAGTGCTTGTTTCGTTACGACATCTACGTAACGCACTAACGGATATTTCTTTTTAAGTTTTAGGCATATTTTTTTAATATTTTATTTCTTTCTGTTTCCGTCATCTACTTCCAACAAGTAGTTATTCACTCCTAGTCCACTAAACGAGGCATTCCGTACCACGTTTTACCCTGTTCTCTTGCAAAAGGCTTGTTTAAATATGCCTATTAAATGTAATTTAAAAAATTCAACTTTCGCTAATTTCTTCTATGTAAGGCCAAACTCCTTTTTCACTTTGTTTCTGCACTTTACCATGCTCAATTGATGTATTATCATTCGGTTTGCTTCGTCCGTTTTAGAGAAACAGGCTTTCCAAATATTGTTAAAAAGTTCATTTTGCTTTGAAGGATTCCATGACGGTTTTTTGCTCAGCCTATATTAAAGGAGTTGTGATATGAACATCGTTTATCCTGTATGTTGTGGAATTGATGTCCACAAAAAGAATGTTGTTGCAACACTCTTAGTTACCAACACCGATACCACTTTTTCCGAAACCACTAAGACCTTTTCTACTATGACTAGTGACCTTCTAAGACTCAAAGAATGGCTTTGCCAAAACCAATGCGCTTATGTGGCGATGGAAAGCGCTGGCAAGTATTGGATCCCTGTTTCTAATATCTTGGAAGATTCCTTTGAGGTTACTCTTGCTAATCCCAAATTTATTAAAAATGTTCCAGGAAAGAAAACTGACCCTAATGACTCTCGTTGGATTGCTAAGTTGCACCGCTTGGGTTTAGTTCCAGGAAGCTTTCTACCACCCAAGGAAATTCGTGAGCTTCGTGAATTAACTCGTTATCGCCAAAAGTTAATTAGTATGCGAACCAGTGAAAAACAACGTGTGCATAATACTTTAACTGTTTGCAACATCATGATTGCCAATGTAGATAGCGATATTTTCGGCGTTTCGGGTAGTTCCATTATTAGTTCGCTTATTGAAGGGAAGGAATTAACCCATGATGATTTATCATGGATGGTTTAGGGTAAGCTTCGCGAAAAAGTGCCAGAGCTGGTTAAGGCTTTAGAAGGCAAAATGAACACCATGTACAAAAGCTCTCCTTGTCTTTGAACCACTATCTGAACATTAACGAGTCAATTGCAGAGGTAGAGACCCTCATCCGTCAAAAATGTGCACCTTTTAAATCTGTAATTGACTTACTCTTAACTTTACCTGGTGTAAATCATACTGCGGCACAGGCTATCCTTGCCGAGATAGGTCCTGACATGAGCGTTTTCCATTCTGCTGAGCATTTATCCTCTTGGGCTGGTGTTAGTCCAAAAAACAATTCCAGTGCAGGTAAAAAGAAATCGAAGCGTATTACTAACGGCGATGCTTACCTCAAAACCATTCTTTGCCAGTGTGCTCACGCTGCAGTAAAGAAAAAGGATTGTTATTTAGGCGTTAAGTACAACACCTTAAAAGCCAGACGTGGCACACAGAAAGCCATTATTGCTATTTGTCGTGTTCTGCTTGTTGCAATTTACCATATGCTTGTCAATAATACTCCATATCAAAATGTTGATAGAGCTACCTATGTTTCAAAATCCGCAAAATTAACGGAACAAGCACTGGTTAAGAAACTTCAAGCACTAGGGTACAACATACAAAAAGCTGAGTAACCATTATCATCAATTTTCTTAAAATCCTCTCTACAGAGGTGTGTTTAGTGTTGCCTTTTTGGGGTTTACCCCATAAATGAGGTGGTATATTGTTTTTTCACGCTACACCTCACTCCCGATTGTTAAAACTTGTCGTTCTCTTCGAACAAATTAATTTCAAATAGAAATCCATTTTAATTAAATAATTCAATACAGTTGAAATATACCCTTCTTCTTTAGTTACAAATTTAACACTTTTAATGAAAACAATCAATAATTCCTCTTGACAAAATGCAATTATCCGTTATTTGTGGTACGGTTCACCGTATCATAAGTAACGGCGAAAACATATAGGCTCTCCTTTCGCAAGACCCGTTTTTGAACTTTTTAACCTTTGGTACAACCATTTTTCGATTTGGCAAATGACGGAAGGAATATTGGTTCTTTTTGTCGAATATGTTATCTTATGTTAATAAGAAAACAATAATAATAATAGCAAATAAAATTCAGCTAATAAACTAGAATTTTACTGCTAATAGTTAGGGGAGAGCCACTTATGGGTTTATTAAAAAATTTAGTCACCTTTGGTGCGTCAGGGAGAATTGATAGTAAAGTAGAAGAATTTGAGGATTTACAATATGAATACGAATCCTCATATCAAAGTATGGAATTTAAACGGGATTCTGCTAATAAAACACTGGAAGAACTAGTAAAAATAAAAGTTAGATCCGTAAAATCGCTCAATAAAATTAATAAAATATCGAAGAATCTGAAAGGAAAAGATAGAGAATTCGTGTATCGAAGTATAGGTAAGGATCTAGAAACTGTAAATTTTAGTCAAATTGAATTGACTCTTAATACCGCTCAAATTGCAATGAACGCTACAAAAGCTTTTTCTTCTGGAATTGGAACAGCCCTTGGAACGTGGGCCCTTGCTTCGACCTTTGGAACTGCTTCAACAGGGACTGCCATAGCTGGACTATCTGGTGCTGCCGCGACTAATGCTACATTAGCTTGGTTAGGTGGAGGTGCAGTTGCAGCTGGGGGAGGCGGAATTGCTGCCGGTACAGCAGTTTTAGGTGGTTTATTTGCTATACCTGCACTTGCCTTAACCGGGATTTTTAGTCATGTTCAAGCAAATAAAAAAATAAAGGAAATTGAAATACAAATGAATAAGTTAATTAACGAAATGGACCAAATTCGCAGTAATATTCTTCAGCTTGATTTAATAAATAAACGATCTGAAGAACTCATTAATGCCTTAAATAAGGCAACGGAAGTTTTTAATCAGGAATTTAATAGAGTCTATAAGGAGATTTATCAAATACCATTACTATCAAAAGCCTTAAAGTGGACAAGGACGAATATCTTAAGAGGAAATTATTTTTCAAGCAATGACTTTGAAAACATTGCATATATTGGTGGAATCGCTAGTGATTTTGCTATATTAATTGATACAAAAGTGCTTGAAAATTAAGGAGTGGTTTAAATGTTCGAACTAATACAAAAAACGAAATCAACCCAAAAAGCGGGACAGGCACTAAAAAAACCAGAAAACGTTTCAGATATTATTCCATCTACCGATGTGTTAAACTTTTTTAATAAACTTACTGATGCTTATAAAGAAGCAAAAGTAACTGAAAGAGAGATTGCCAGAATCCAGGCACAAAAGGAAGTTCTCTTAACAGAAATCGAAGAACGGTATGAGCTGTATCATAAAGTGTTTGACCACATTTTTAATGAAAGGAAGGTTGCTATCGCCAAATCTTTCGAGCTTATTGATAAAGGATTAAAAGAGGGAGATAAGGACTTAATTAGTATAGGTATGCAAGGATTAAGCAAAGTAGTTTCTTCATCTCCATTTGCAAACTTAGAACAGCTTTCAAGAATGATTGAAGGCACTAGAGTTATAGAAATCTAGTGCCTTCAATATTCCATTCAAAAAATTCGCCGTTACTTGTGGTACGGTTCACCCCGCAAAATCTCAAAGCACCTGCATAGCTGTTCCACCAAAATCATCCGTATCAATTGATGGGGAAAGTCAATTGGATACCGCTTTTCTGGGAGGTGCCTAGATTGACCAGTACAGCAACCTAAACTTCAGTGTAATAGGGGATTTTCATTAACCTTCCCAATCAGTTTTCCCTCAAGAAAAAAGCCCTGTCTTCGCAGTAGCCAAAGCACCACTGCAGAGGAATTCGCAATTCTTCAGGCGCTGTACGTTGAGAACCTTATCACCTTTGGCGACAAAGCTATACTGGGAATTTGACCCCAGACAGGCTGTTGAAAAACCCGTCTGGCTAGGAAAAATAATGACCAAGGCCGCAGGTGTACTGGTGTACATCGAGGACCTTGGTCATTATTTTGACAACGCCAGGCGGGGAATTTCAACAGCCTGTTTTGTTCTTTTCCTGCATTATCGCCCGCACCTTCAAAGGCAACCCAAACAGGTTAATAAAGCCCTCGGCATCCTTTTGATTATATACTTCATCCCGGCCAAAGGTGGAGAATTCTTCGTTGTACAGGGAGTAGGGGGACTTAGAACCGGCAGGAGTGCAGCTGCCTTTGTACAGCTTCATGCGCACAGTTCCCGTAACTGTTTTTTGGGTCACATTGACAAAAGCGTCGATTGCTTCCCGTAACGGATGGTACCAAACTCCGTCATAAACCAGTTCGGCATAGCGCTGGGCTACTATATCCTTATAGTGTAAGGTCGCCCGGTCTAAACAGAGCAATTCCAGCTCCCGATGAGCGGCATATAAAACCGTTCCAGCCGGGGTTTCATAAACACCTCGGGACTTCATTCCTACCAGGCGGTTTTCCACCATATCCACTATACCAACACCGTTTTTTCCGGCAAGCTCATTTAACACATTAATCATTGCTACCCCGTCCATGGTCTGGCCATTTAGTTTAACCGGGATGCCTTCTACAAACTCCAACTCCACATAGGTGGGAGTATCGGGGGCTTGTTCAGGAGGAGTGAGCAGCAGATACAGGTCGTTTTTAGGCTCATTCCAAGGGTCCTCCAGGTCCGCGCCTTCGTGGCTTAAATGCCAAAGATTGCGATCCATGCTATAGGGACGGGCTTTGGTTACTGGTACAGAAATTCCCCGTTCCTGGGCATAATCAATGGCATCCTCTCGGGAGCGGATATTCCATTCCCGCCAAGGGGCGATAATCTTGAGGTCAGGGGCCAGAGCCTTAACAGTCAGTTCAAAACGAACCTGGTCATTACCTTTACCAGTGGCACCGTGGGCTACCGCCTCAGCCCCTTCCTTACGGGCGATTTCCACCATCCGCTTAGCAATCAACGGACGGGCAAAGGAGGTGCCTAACAGATATTTGCCCTCATAAATTGCCCCAGCCTTAAGGGTGGGCCAAATGAATTCTTCGACAAACTCCTTCTGCACATCTTCTATGTATAGTTTACTGGCGCCAGTCTTCATAGCTTTCTCGTGCAGGGGCTCTAATTCTTCCCCTTGACCTAAATCGGCCGCCATAGCAATAACTTCATAACCATAATTCTCTTTCAGCCAGGGTATGATGATGGAGGTATCCAGCCCACCGGAATATGCCAAAATAATTTTTTTCACAAAACCCACTCCTCTTTCTAAAATTTCTTATCTAGCGTTCGTATTAAATTGCCTGGATTAGTCCGTATTTGATTACATTTGCAGATTTTATTTCAGCTGGCTATTTACCGCCAGATACTCTTTAATTACTTCCCCGATCTTCCCAATGCCGTAGTCAATCTGCTCTAAGGTAGCATTGGAGAAATTCAGGCGCAGAGTATTCTGACCAGTATTATTAGCGTAAAAAGGTGTACCAGGCACAAAAGCCACCCGTTGGTCAACTGCCTGGCGCAACAGCTCAGTGGTATCACTGCCTGGGGGCAGCTCAGCCCAAATAAATAGGCCACCCTCGGGGCGAGTCCATTTGACCTCTTTAGGGAAATAGCTGCCCAGGGCTTGGAACATGGCATCCCGCTTCACTCCATAGGCCAGGCAAATCTCCTGAATATGGGGGTCTAAATAACCCCGGCTGCAATATTCATAGATAATTTGCTGAGATAAGTTGCTGGAATGCACGTCGGCAGCTTGTTTGGCAATGGTAATTCTGGATCGGATTTCTGGATGGGCGATTGCGTAGCCAATCCGCAGACCGGGAGCTACCACCTTGGAGAAGCTGCCTAAATAAACCACCCTACCCTGGGTATCCAGGGATTTCAAAGTAGGTACATGCTCCCCTTGATAACGAAGTTCCCCGTAAGGATTATCCTCAATAATTATCAAGTTGTGCTTATCGGCTAACTGGAGCAGCTTTTTTCTGCGCTCCAGATTCATGGTTATCCCGGTGGGATTATTGAAGGTGGCTACTGTGTATACTAGCTTTGGCTTTTTGGTTCCATCGGCTAGGGCCTTTTCCAGTTCGTCCACCAGCATCCCTTGGTCATCACTGGGTATAGGTAAATAGCTGGCCTGGTAGGAGTTGAACACCTGAAAAGCAGAAAGGTAAGAAGGGCTTTCTACAATCACTTGGTCGCCCTTGTTTAAAAACACCCTGCTCACCAGGTCAATACCCTGTTGAGATCCGGAGGTAATTTGGATATCAGCTGGTTCAGCGTTAATTTGTTTAGTGGCCTTTAGCCAGTGGGCAATGAATTCATTTAGTGGCTGGTAACCTTCAGTTATGCCGTATTGCAGCATTTGGGCCCCTGTTTTGGCATAGACCTCATGAGTAATTTCCTGCAGCTCGGCCACAGGAAAACTTTCCGGAGAGGGTAACCCACCGGCAAAAGAAATCATATTGGGCTGTTGAGTTATTTTTAGGATTTCCCGGACAGCGGAACCACTCATATTCCCCATCCGCTCGGCCAAACGCAATTGTTGCATAATGTCCCCCTCCAATTACATTAATAAAGCCATAATTGCTTTTTGGGCATGGAGGCGGTTTTCGGCCTCGTCAAAAATCACTGAATGTGGTCCGTCAATAACTTCTGCTGTTACTTCCTCACCACGATGGGCGGGAAGACAATGGAGGAAGATATAATCGGATTTAGCTTTGGCTACCAGTTTTTGATTAATCTGATAGGGGGCAAAAACCTTGGCCCTGGCCTGCTGCTCCGCTTCTTGGCCCATACTGGCCCAAACATCGGTAACTACAACATCCGCCCCGGCTACCGCCTCGAAGGGGTCGGTGATTACTTTCAGCACACTTCCCGACCTTTCGGCATCTTGCTGAGCTAGCTTGACCACTTCCGGGTTAGGCTGATAACCTTCCGGGGTAGCTACGGTGATGTCCATTCCCGTTTTGGCAGCACCAAACATTAGGCTGTGGGCCATGTTGTTACCATCGCCCACATAGGCCATCTGCAAACCCCGGAGCTCACCTTTGTGCTCTTGGATGGTCATTAGGTCAGCAAGCACCTGACAGGGATGCAGCAGGTCGGTGAGGCCGTTAATTACTGGTACGGAAGCGTATTTGGCTAGGTCTAGCACTTCATCATGGCTAAAGGTCCGAATCATTATACCGTGGACATAGCGGGAAAGAACTTGGGCAGTGTCGGAAATAGGCTCCCCCCGACCTAGCTGAATGTCATTGCTGTTCAGGAATAATGCCTGTCCGCCAAGTTGGTAAATGCCTACTTCAAAGGATACCCTGGTCCGGGTAGAGGACTTGCGGAAAATCATGCCCAAAGTCTTACCACTAAGCACATGGTTGGTAATACCTTGTTTGTGCTGTTTCTTCTGATGGGTTGCTACTACCAGCATCTCTAGAATTTCCTTGGTCTCAAAGTCATGAAGGGAAATAAAGTCCTTACCTTGGAGACCTTTGCGGATATCGTTTTTTTCCAGTGCCATCTTTTTACCTCCTAACTTTTGTCTACATGTTTTGTCTACATGCCTTGTTACTTCCTGATATGGGCGGTAAAATCCCCCAGAGCCACAGCTTGGGGAATATCCCCCCGCTGTAAAAACTTAATAATACCGATAATGGCTTGAGCGGTATCCAATGAAGTCAAACAGGGCACCCGGTATTCGGAAGCTGCCCGGCGGATTTGGAAGCCCAGTCGGCTGGGGATTTTCCCTTTGGTGGGTGTGTTTAAGACTAGTTGCAGCTCTCCACCCCGGATTAGCTCTAACGGGTCAAAATTATCATCCTTTAACACTTGGTCAACCTTAATATTTCTTTCGACAAGGTAGGCGGCAGTGTCTTCAGTGGCGTAGATTTTAAAGCCTAGGTTAGAGTATTCAGCCACAATAGGGGCGACCTCTTCTTTGTCCTTATCTGCTACCGATACTAGAATTGAACCACCAGCCGGCAAACGAAAGCCCGCTCCCAGCAGAGCTTTGTACAAGGCATGGGGGAAGCTTTTATCCACCCCCATTACCTCTCCCGTCGACTTCATTTCCGGGCCTAAGGAGGTGTCCACTAAGGTGAGTTTTTCGAAGGAAAATACCGGAGCTTTGACGGTAACATACTCTGGTTCCACCCATAAGCCGGAGGGGTAACCTTGGTCAGCCAGGCTTAATCCTAGCATGGCTTTGGTGGCCACCTTGACCATGGGGACGCCGGTAACCTTGCTTAAAATTGGCACTGTCCGCGAGGCTCGGGGGTTAACCTCCAGGACATAGACCTGCCCGTTACCTACTACATACTGAATATTCATCAGCCCTTTAATCTTTAGGGCTGCAGCAATTTTCGCAGAGTAATCCACTATCTTGGCTAGTTCATCCTGGCTTAAGGTTTGGGGTGGATAGACAGCAATACTGTCCCCAGAATGAACCCCGGCCCGCTCGATATGTTCCATGATCCCAGGGATGAGAATGTTTTCCCCATCTCCAATGACATCAACTTCCACCTCTTTGCCCCGGAGGTATTTATCCACCAGCACCGGATGCTTGGGAGAAATCTGTACCGCAGTAGCCATGTAAACTAACAGTTCGGCGGTATTATGCACAATTTCCATAGCCCGCCCCCCTAATACATAGGAGGGTCGTACCAAGACGGGGTAACCAAGGGACTCGGCAATAACCCGGGCATCCTCTACTGTAAAGGCAGTTTTGCCCTCAGTTTGGGGGACGTTGATGGAGCGGAGCAGTTTTTCAAACTTTTCCCGGTCCTCGGCAGCATCAATGCTTTCCACAGAAGTACCTAGAATTTTTACTCCATTGGCCTTTAAGTCATTAGCCAGATTGATAGCCGTCTGTCCACCAAACTGCACAACTACCCCTTCTGGTTGCTCCTTGTCAATAACGTTCAGCACATCCTCCAGGGTTAAAGGTTCAAAGTATAATTTGTCGGAGGTGTCAAAGTCGGTGCTTACCGTTTCGGGATTGTTATTGATGATAATGGATTCATAGCCCATTTCCTTCAAGCCCCAAACGGAATGCACGGAACAATAGTCAAACTCAATACCCTGTCCAATCCGGATCGGCCCAGAACCTAGCACCAGCACCTTAGGCCGCTCCGAAACCACCACTTCATCTTCTTGATCATAGGTGGAGTAGTAATAGGGGGTAACCGCCTCAAATTCTGCAGCACAAGTGTCTACTATTTTATAGGTAGGGAGCATTCCCCACTGTAGGCGCAAGGCCCGCAGCTCTTCCGGCCTTTGGCCCATCATTTTGGCAATATGGGCATCGGCAAAGCCTTTTTCCTTGGCTTGGCGCAGAAGCTCCGGAGTTAGCTTACCCGCATTAGCCTTAATGTAGCGTTCCAGCTCCACCAAGCCTCGGATTTTGTGGAGAAACCAGGGATCAATTTTGGAAATTTGATTAACTTCTCTAACCGTCATGTAACGGCGAAAAGCTTCGGCCACCACAAACAGCCGTTCATCATCGGCTGCCTCTAGTTTGTGTTCAACCTCCATGTCCGTCCAGATTCCGGAATTCTTCACCCGGAGGGAGTTAACCCCAATTTCCAGGGAACGGACCGCCTTCATCAAGGCTGCTTCAAAGCTCCGGTCAATAGCCATAACCTCTCCCGTAGCCTTCATCTGAGTGCCTAGAGTCCGGTCGGCCGAGACAAATTTGTCAAAAGGCCAGCGGGGTATTTTCACCACCACATAATCCAAGGTGGGTTCAAAGCAGGCGGTGGTTTTGCCGGTTACCGGGTTAGTTATTTCATCTAAAGTTAGTCCAATGGCAATTTTTGCCGCCATCTTAGCAATGGGATAGCCGGTGGCTTTGGAGGCCAGCGCTGAGGAGCGGCTGACTCTAGGGTTAACCTCAATCACAATGTATTCCATAGAATGAGGATCCAGGGCATATTGGACGTTACAGCCCCCTTCTATTTTTAACGCCCGGATGATTTTTAGAGAGGCGGTACGCAGCATTTGGTACTCTTTGTCCGATAGCGTCTGGGAGGGAGCTACTACAATACTATCTCCAGTATGGATGCCCACCGGGTCCAGGTTTTCCATGTTACAAATGGTTATACAGTTATCGGCGGAATCCCGCATCACTTCATATTCGATTTCTTTCCAGCCAGCCACACTACGCTCTAGGAGAATTTGGCCGATAGCACTGTATTTAATTCCCCGGTCAGCAATTTCCCGGAGTTCTTTTTCATTATGGGCTATGCCACCGCCGGAACCGCCTAAGGTATAGGCCGGCCGGACGATAATGGGCAAGCCGATTTCCCGACTGAACTTAAGGGCGTCTTCCACATTAGAGACGATGGTGCTGGGGGGAATAGGTTCCCCTAAATCCAGCATCAGCTGACGGAACTGCTCCCGGTCTTCGGCTTTTTTGATAGTCTCCAGAGAAGTGCCTAGCAGGGTTACCCCATGTTCGGCTAACACCCCCTGCTCAGCAAGCTCAACGGCTAAGTTCAGACCAGTTTGGCCGCCTAGAGTGGGTACTAAGCCGTCCGGCTTTTCCAGAGCAATAATCCGAGCCACAACTTCCCAGTTCAGGGGCTCGATATATACTTTATCGGCCATATTACCATCAGTCATAATGGTAGCCGGGTTGCTATTAATTAAAACTACTTCCAGGCCCTCTTCCCGTAAGGCTTTACAGGCTTGAGTTCCCGCATAGTCAAACTCTGCTGCCTGGCCGATGATAATTGGCCCGGAACCGATAACCAGCACCTTTTTGATTTTTCCCTTTTTGGGCATTTGTTGTCCCCCTAAGCTTGATTATACGTTAGGTGATGTACACTGTACGAACGACTTAACCTGCAAAAGCAGTAATCATCTGTGAAAAGTCTCGGAATAAATAGAAGTTGTCCTCTGGTCCGGGAGCGGCCTCAGGGTGATACTGGACAGAGGCTATGGGGAGCTGACGATGTCTTAACCCCTCTACCGTTTGGTCGTTAAGGTTAAGGTGGGTTACTTCCACATCCTTACCCAGAGTTGCGGCATCTACAGCAAAGCCGTGATTTTGGGAGGTAATGTAGACCCGTCCGGTGTACAGGTCCTTAACCGGGTGGTTAGCTCCCCGATGGCCGAATTTGAGCTTAAAGGTATTACCGCCTAAGGCTAGGCCAATGATTTGGTGACCCAGGCAAATGCCGTAAATAGGCAACTTGCCTAAGAGGGCATGCACGGTGGCGACGGCCTCGGGAACATCGGCAGGGTCTCCCGGGCCGTTAGAAAGCATTAGGCCAGCAGGATTTAGGGCTAGGATTTCTTGAGGGGTGGTATAACTAGGTACCACAGTCAAGTCAAAGCCTAGCTGGCTTAAGCTGCGGCAAATGTTCGCCTTAGCTCCAAAATCCAGCACTACTACTTTGGGGCCACTGCCGGGCAGGTGATAAACCTCCGGGGTGGTCACTGTGCGCACCAGTTCCGGTCCAAACACCGGGGGAGCAGTCTGGAGTTTGTTGAGCAGCTCCTGTTCATGCTGGGGAATGGTGGAGATAATGCCCCGCATTACCCCATGAGTACGCAGTGTTTTGGTCAGCAATCGGGTATCTATCCCGGCCAGACCGACAATACGATTCCGGTTTAAGTAGGTATCCAAAGTTTCTTGAGAGCGCCAATTACTAGGGTTGGCGCAGAATTCTTTAACCACAAAACCTCGGACAAAAGACCTAGTGGCTTCAAAATCGACCGGGTTGACCCCGTAATTGCCAATTAGGGGATAAGTCATGGTAACAATTTGACCACAGTAGGAGGGGTCGGTCAGGATTTCCTGGTAGCCGGTCATGCTGGTATTAAATACCACTTCCCCAAATGATTCTCCTACTGCCCCAAAGGCCTGGCCTTCTAATACAGTACCGTCTTCCAGTGCCAGGTAACCCTTCACAGGCGACACCCCTTTGCTTTAGTTTAGCTGTTATCCATGGTTTTGCTGTTATCCTTGATTTCGGCTAGTACAAGCTCTAATATTTCGAGGGCTGTATCCACGTTTTTGGTAGTAATATTTAAGGGTGGTACAAACCGCAGGACATTATGATTAGTGCAATTTATTAACAGGCCCCGGTCCTGACACTTCTGGACAATTTCCTTGCCTTCAATGGTTAATTCCATCCCAATAATCAGTCCTTTACCCCGGACTTCCTTAAAAAAGTTATATTTTTGGCCAATCTCCTGGAGCAAGCCCATCATGTAGGCACCGACCTGAGTAGCATTTTCCTCTAGCTTCTCGTTAATAATAGTTTCCGCAGTAGCTAGGGCAGCAGCACAGGCCAAAGGGTTGCCCCCAAAGGTGGAAGCATGGTCTCCCGGCTGAAAGGCCGCAGCCACTTCGTCCTTGGCAACTAAGGCCCCAATAGGCATCCCGCCACCTAGCCCTTTGGCCAGGGTGAAGATGTCCGGTTCCACATTAAAGTGCTGGTAGCCAAAGGTCTTGCCCGTCCGGCCAATCCCGGTTTGGACTTCGTCCAGGATGAGCAATAAACCATGCCGGTTACAAAGCTCTCTAACCTGGGGGAAATAATCCTGGTCAGGAATATTTATCCCCCCCTCGCCTTGAATAGGCTCCAGGAGGATTGCACAGGTATTGGGGGTAATTGCTGCCTCGATAGCAGCAACATCATTGTAGGGGACATACTTAAAACCGGGGACCAGCGGCTCAAAGCCCTGCTGGTATTTGGGCTGACCGGTAGCAGTAATGGCCGCTAAGGTCCGACCGTGGAAAGAGTTCAGTGCGGTAATAATTTCGTATTTCTCTGGGCCGTACTTTTGCTTGCTATATTTCCTGGCTAGTTTAATGGCTCCCTCATTAGCCTCAGCCCCGCTGTTACAAAAGAAAACCTTATCCCCCACTGAATTGTTCACTAACAAATGGGCCAGCTTGACCTGGGGTTCAATCCAGTACAGATTGGAGCAGTGGATTAAGGTTTTGGACTGCTCGCAGATAGCATCAGCGACAGCGGGATGGCTATGACCTAAGGCGTTAACCGCAATGCCAGCCAAAAAGTCCAAATACTTTTTGCCATCGGCATCCCAGACTAAACAGCCACTACCTTCTACTAAAGCCATGGGGATTCTCCCGTAAGTGTTCATTACATACTTTTGGCCCATAGCTATGATTTCTTGATTACCCATGTTTGCCTCCTTGATTAACTCCTGACCATGGTGCCAATGCCCCGGTCAGTGAAAATTTCTAACAACAGGGAATGAGGAATCCGCCCGTCAATGATATGGGCGGAATTTACTCCCCCGTTAATGGCATCAGCACAGCATTCCACTTTGGGAATCATCCCCCCGGAAATAACTCCTGAGGAGATTTTACCAGCAATATCTCCCAGCCTTAACTCGGAAATGAGGGAGTCGCGGTCCTGGAAGTTTTCAAAAATCCCCTGGACATCGGTCAGTAGAATTAACTTATCTGCCTTCAGGCTAGCTGCTAATTCCCCAGCCACATAATCCGCATTGATATTGTAGCTTTCGCCGGCTTCTCCTACCCCTACCGGGGAAACCACCGGGATGTAGCCTTCACTCATCAGGTTTTGGACTAGCTCCGGGTTAATTTTAGCTACATCACCCACAAAGCCAATATCCACCATGGTCACCTGGCCATCCTCGCCTCGAACTGTGCCTAATTTCTTTTTAGCTTCAATTAGGTTGGCATCCTTGCCAGACAAGCCAACAGCACGACCGCCTAAGCGGTTAATTAAAGCTACAATTTCTTTGTTTAGTTTGCCGACCAGCACCATTTCCACAATCTCCATGGTAGCTGCATCGGTGATGCGCAAGCCCCCTACAAAATCACTTTCAATATTCAGCCGCTTTAACATTCCGGTAATTTCCGGACCACCACCGTGGACAACCACGGGATGCATTCCTACTAACTTCATCAGGATGACATCCTGCATGACGGCTTTTTTTAAATCTTCATTCAGCATGGCATGACCGCCATATTTAATTACAATGGTCTTACCATGGAATCTTCTTATATAAGGTAAGGCTTCAATTAAAATGTTCGCCTTATCTAAGACGCTAAACATAGGCTCAGGCTCCTTTCATCATAATTTTATAATCACTTCTATTCGCTAGGACTAATTCGTATATGTAGTACTCTAGGTCCGGTAGTCCGCATTAATCTTCACATATTCATAGGTTAGGTCACAACCCCAGGCGGTAGCCTGAGCTGTTCCCTGCTTTAAATCAACTCTTATTATAATATACTTTCCGTCTAGAATGCGCTTAGCTTTTTGCTCATTAAATACCAAGGGGGCACCCTGGGCCATCATTTGCTCAATTAACTCTCCCGGCTGATCCTGGAGGTACAGATTGATTACATTGGGATTAAAATCTGCCCCTGAGTAACCTACCGCTGCCAAAATTCTGCCCCAGTTGGCATCAGAGCCAAATATAGCTGTCTTTACCAGGCTGGATTTAGCTACAGTAATTGCCGCTTTCTGGGCATCCTGGTCGGTCTTGGCCCCCCGGACTTGGATCTCCACCAGCTTGGTAGCTCCTTCCCCATCTCGGGCAATCGCTTTAGCCATTTCAATACAAACATACTCCAAGGCTTCCAAAAATTTAGTAAAATAAGGGCTTTCTAAAGTTAGAGGCGGGTTAGCAGCCAGACCGTTAGCCATAACCACCAGCATATCATTGGTACTGGTATCCCCATCCACGGTAATCATATTAAAGGATTTCTCGGTAGCCTTGTTTACGGCATGCTGGAGGGCTGCCTGGTCAATAACCGCATCCGTGGTAACAAAGGCTAGCATGGTGGCCATATTCGGGTGAATCATCCCAGAACCCTTGGCAATTGCGCCAATAGTAATCTGGGTTCCGCCTAGGTTAACATGAATGGCAATTTCTTTGGCAAAAGTATCAGTAGTCATAATAGCCTCGGCAGCTTGGGGTCCGCCAGTTGTACTTAGGGCGACCGCAGCTTGCTTGATGCCAGGCAACACAACTTCCATAGGCATAGGCACGCCGATTACCCCGGTAGAAGCCACAATAATCTGCTCCGGTTTCAGGCCCAAAGCCGCCGCAGTCGCACAGGCCATATTTCTGGCATCCCCTAACCCCTGTTCACCGGTACAGGCATTGGCATTCCCGCTATTGGCGATTACCGCTTGAACCATCCCCCCCTGAAGATGCTCCCGGGAAACTAGCACTGGCGCAGCCTGAACCTTATTAGTGGTAAAAACTCCCGCCGCAACAGCCGGGACCTGAGAATAAATTAAGGCAATATCCCGCTTGGTTAAATTAGCTTTTTTAACCCCTACGTGAATTCCACTTGCCAGAAAGCCCGGCACCGCAGTTACTCCACCATTAATTATTTGATTACCCACTGTGGTCACTCCTTATAGTATCAATAAATTATACCAGCTTACGGGTAAAGCCCTGCAAACTCTAACCCACAGGTTTCCGGCAGTCCAAACATTAGATTCATATTCTGCACCGCCTGACCTGAGGCTCCTTTCACTAGATTATCAAGCGCTGAAAGCACGACAACTCGATTAACTCTAGGGTCAACTACCAAGCCGATAAAGCAATAGTTAGAACCCGAACACCACTTGGTTTGGGGGAGCTCTCCCAAAGGCAGAACCTGCACAAAGGGTTCAGCTGCATAGAAGCTAGTATAAAGTTGCTGGACTTCCTGGGCAGTAACACCTTTAGTTAAGCTGCCATAAATGGTGCTGAGCATCCCCCTGGTCATGGGCACTAGGTGGGGGGTAAAGGAAATGGATACTTTTGCTCCGGCTAGTTTAGTCAGCTCTTGTTCTATTTCCGGGATGTGACGGTGGCCACCTACATTATATGCTTTGATGCTATCATTACACTCGGAGTAGTGTATTCCTAAGCTTAAGCCCCGTCCGGCCCCGGAAACCCCGGACTTGGCATCAATAATTATACTGTCATGTTTAACCAGACCTGTTTTCAGCAGGGGTGCTAAGCCCAAAACTACGCTAGTTGGATAACAACCAGGGTTACCTACCACCCTGGCGGATGCTATTTTCTCCCGGTTGATTTCCGGTAAACCGTAGACCGCCTCGGCCAATAGTCCGGGGGCTAGATGCTCTACTTTATACCAGTGTTGGTATTCAGCTATGTCGTCCAGGCGAAAATCCGCTCCTAAGTCAATAACCTTAGCCCCATTAGCAATAGCCTCCTGAACAATGGGCACGGATAGACCGTGGGGTAAGGCGGTGAAGATAACATCTGACTCTCTGGCCACCTTCGGTACATCTTGTTCCGAGCAAAGTAACGTAGTTAAGGGTTTCAGATGAGGAAAGACCTGACTAATTTCCTGACCTACATAACTTTGGGATGTTAAAGCTACTAGCTCCACTTCCGGATGACGGGCGAGAATTCGCACCAGTTCAGCCCCAGTGTAGCCGGTAGCTCCAATTATACTTGCTTTAATCATAATTGTGGACCTCCTAGCTGTTTTTATAATTATACAATTTAACTGCATAAAAATACAATACTTTTTTCCCACTTAATTTAAGCTAGTTTGTGAATGCATGAGTTTGCCGTCCAATTTTTTTTGGGGTCGATTAGCTGGGGATTTATTTGCCGGTCGCTGACCTTAGAGCTTAAGGGACGCTAATAAGAAATTGGACTGGACCTTTTCTGGGCATTCCCCAAAGCTTAAAATTTAAGCGTGGGGGGTGGGGCCGGGGTAGCGACTGGGGTTAGGTTGGGGCTGAGTCTTAAGAAATATAAAATAGAATAAATAAAAATATAAAATAAAAGACCACAGTTCGTCCTAGATGTAGGTTTAGCTTAACAAAATTTATGACTTTATATAATGCCAGACAATAGATTATTATTTCCAGTCATTGTCAGTCATAAAAGGCTAGCAGCCGGGGATAATAACAAACGTAAAGGGTTCGTAATGGCCGAGCCAAGACTGTTATAGGGTCTTCACAGGCTCTGTGATAGTCGGCCAAAGGTTGGCATCGGGTCTTCGGGCTCGGTGTCAGCCGGCGGGCAGACTGTCTGGTGTCCTGTAAGGCTTTGTGGCAGTCCGAACGATTGTCACAGGGTCAAAAGGGATGTCAGGTGGTCGAGCTAAGATCATCACAGGTTCCGCAGGCGCTTTTTCTCCAAATAATCCATTGTGATTATTTGCCCGGAGAACCGCTGGAGGTTTTATGCAGTCGAGAGATTGCATAAGGCTTCTAAGGTATCTGTGATGGTCGAGCAAAGGTTATTACGGGTTCCGTAATGGTCTATGGTAGTCGAAAGATTGCCGTGGGCTATGTAGGGATTCGTGGTAGCTGTAGTGTAGGTCATTGCGGGCTCTTTACATTAATTTTAAGCTATTTGTGAATGCCCGGGTTTGCCGTCCAATTTTTAATTTGGGGTCGGTTAGCTCGGGATTAAATTTGTCGGTCGCTGCCCTGCCCGGTTTGACGCT
Organism: Carboxydocellales bacterium; assembly: GCA_049302075.1. GTDB lineage: Bacteria > Bacillota > Carboxydocellales > JAJZTU01 > JBAQLS01. The sequence goes on from JBAQLS010000023.1 coordinate 56,687, forward strand.
CTTAGCTGCATACCATAGCAGCTCTACGACCCGGCTGCTAATAAAATCCCCCAAACCTCGATAATGGGGCATCGTGCCCCCATCATCGAGGTTGCCGACGTCCTGTCGGCAAGGGGGATTTTATTGCACCCCGGGTCGTGAGCTGCTTATGGTACTCCGCCAGGAGCTTCAAACCCGGACAGGGCAGCGACCTGGGTATGACCTCAGAGCTTTAGGGACGCAAATTAGAAAATTGGACTGGGCTTGTTTGGGCATTCCAAAAAGCATAAAACTTAAACGGGTGGGTGTGGGTAGGGCGGGGATGGGGATGGAGCTAGAGTGGGGTTGAGCCTAAATTGTGGAATCTTGGTTCGCCTAGCTTCAGCGCTGGAAACAGGGCCGCGACCATAAAGGCGGTAACCACTGAGAGAATTAGCTTATCACTATAATAGTTCCGAAGAATTCCGCCCAATATTGGCAGAAAGACTACTGCCATCATGCAGGTGTTATTTAGGGTGATATAACTCAACTTGTCCTGATCATCGCCTAATTCCAGCATATAGTTGACAAACCCAAGCCATCCTCCGCCCACCATGCCCACCATGATGAAAGCCGGCCAGAATATTACAGGGAGGATGGTGTTGTTGTTGATAAACTGCGCCCCAAGAAAACTGCCGGCTACTATAATATTGGCGAGCACAATACAAATGATAGTTAGACGGTTCCCTTTATGGTCACTCAGGTACCCCCAAATGAAACCACCCAGGATACCGCCAATAATTCCTAAATATACAAAAGTGCCGATTTGGGGAGCCAGAAAGGGGAAACGGTGCTTTACCATTACAATATAGTAGGGGAGGGCTAACAGGTCAGCGCTAACCATAACTTGAACCAAGAGCATAATCCGAAAGTTTGAATTCTGCCAGGCTGTTTTTATAGCCTGAGTAAAATTAATTGAGTAACTTTGGTTTTGGGAAGCAGGGTTGCCTGCAAAACGTATGAAAAATAGTGACGATAGTAAAAAAATAAGCCCAGTACCAAATATGAACAGGTAATTTGTTGGAAAGTAACTGGCCTGGTTTAACATTTTGGTAATCAACAAACCACCCAGTAGGGAGCCGATTCCGCCAATTACTTGGGTTATCCCCCAAAGTTTTCCGCGAAGTTCAGGACGGATGGTTCGGCCAAAGAGGTTCATCCAGGGGAGTTGAGCGATGCCTTCACCGGTGCAGAAGATTCCAAAACAGATTAAGAATATGAGTGGCAGGTAGGGACTTCCCGGAGAGGCTGTTAATAGTGCCAGAAAAAATAGCAACTGGGGTCGGTCTAGCAAATATACAGTCCATATAAATTTAACCTGGTTTTTTAGCCGGGGAATCCTTGTTAGTAAGTAAAATTGGGGCAGCAGGAAACCTAGCTGCTTAAGGGTGGAGGCTAAGCCAATCTGCCAGGCAGGCGCCTTAATCTGATCCAGGAAAGCAGGGATAACCATATTAACATCCATAAAAGTCAGGGCGATGGCATATACAATGGCGTCCAACAACAAAATAACAAAATTAGTGTTTTTTGTTCTAATCATAAAGGTAATTTCTCCTGTAATGTAGAATTTTGTTACTAATTTGATGCATTTAACGTTTTTTCCTGCTTAAGTTTATTGGAGTGTGAAAAAATGGCGACTTATAATTTAAGTAATGGTACAAAATTTAATGATTTGTTGCAATCCATGTATTCAGCGACGGATATTAATGTATTTCGACAATTAGTGTTGCAGGGCATAATGGGATTGGTACCCTTTGATAGTGCTGCCTTTTTTCTTACCGATGATGTGTCTTTTTTGGAACCCTACAGTGTTAATTTGGATGAAAGTACATTTACTTCGTATAAGCAGCATTATGAAATATTGGATCAATATAAAACAGCAGTATTTGCTCAGCCCTTTATCCCTCCGGTGGATCGTAGTTCGGATTATCTCAACTATGGCGAATGGCAAAAAAATGAACACCGGGCAGATTTTCTTTTGCGTCAAAATATTTACAACCTGGCCTGTGTCCAGGTTTTTGCGGGGGAAAACCTGGTAGGTATGATATCCTTGCATCGTAACCGTAAGCAAGCTGATTTTTCTGACACGGAGATGCAGACTCTGCTGTTGCTCTCATCTTATTTAAACCGAGCTTTTTCTAAACAGGTCTATTTAGGACAACTAAGCCCTTGGGGTGACACCTTTGACAAAGTTTTTGATTTGGTTAATGCTTCAGTTTTGGTTATAAACTGCAAGCTGGAGGTAATTTACGTGAATCCTTTAGCCAGAGGCAGCATCCTTGCTAAAGATTCCGGATACAAAAGGAACAAGCTCATGGACCACCTGAAGTCCATATGTGGAAGGATGCTGCATATGGACCGGCTGTGCGGAACATGGGCTTTAACAACCAGTTTTTCGGACTCAACCCGGAAGCGGAATTTTCACATCTTTATGCAAACACCTACCGGAAAGGCTAACCCCCAATTTGTTGTTTACGAACCCAAAAGTGTAACTGATACCATTCCTTTGCCCGAAGAGGTTGGCAAGGATTTAAGTTATAAAGAAAAAGAAGTTGCCCAGTTGCTGGTTTTAGGTAAAAGTAACGAGGAAATTGCCCGGACACTTTTGATTACGATAAATACAGTCAAGTCTCATGTCAGTAATATCTTGCATAAGGCCGGTGTAAAGACCCGAGCTGAATTTATGGCCGGAAGTTTTAAAGGAAAGCTGGCAAAAAGTTCGTCATGAAAATACGTGATAAAATACATGCTGAAATACAAGAAAAATGTCGAAAGAATCATTCTTAAGAGTGATTCTTTTTTATTTCACTGATTGTAAAGTAAAGTTAATAAATTCAGAAAGTGGGAGAAAGGGGTAATTTTATGAAATGTGGCTACTGTAGCGCCGAAATTCCAGATGATAGTAAATTTTGCCCGGCCTGTGGAAAAGATCCACAGTCGGTGATAGTACCACAGCTTGAGGAGGTACAGTTTTGCAGTAATTGTGGGCAGAAATTAGCTGTTGGCCAACGCTTTTGTACTTCCTGCGGCTCCCAGGCCGGGGCGGCTGTTGGGCCCGTCCGGCATGATGCCACCGCCAATACGGTTACGCCGGATAGGGCTTCGAGCAATGCTAAGCCGCCTGTTCAACAGCCGCAGGAGCTTTCGACCAGGCTGTTCTGGCTTCCTCTGGTCGTGCTGTTTTTGTTGTTTGCCATTTTGTTATGGGGTAATGATACCGGAGCCATAGGCTGGATTGTATTTGTCATATACTTTGGCCTGGTGGTTCTGTACCGGAGGTTCTTTACCATGGCCGGGTGTTTGCTCAACATAGTTTTATGGGTTGTAATAGCCGGGGTTTTCTTGATCATAGCTACCGCCCTGCCTGTTTCCGACAATTCCGGAATAGGAGTGAACGGAAATAAAAGTATCCAAAGCAAATCTGACGCCGGAGCCGGTAAGCAAGACAGCAGTTCCAAAAGCGCTGTCCAGCGGCCTGTTCCTGATGTCCTAAAACCGCTTATTCTCAAAGGGTCGGCACCGGCTACGAATGTTCGCTATATGGTATTAGAGGACGGTGATCGGAGTTATGCGTTTTTGACTTACAACCTTAGGGGTCCGTATATTGATATTGGGAACGGCACAGGAGAACAATACTGGAATGTAAATATGGTTTTTTACCCGGACGCAGAAAAGGCCAAAAGAGGATACCGGTCGCAGGCGGAAATTAGTTTGAAGGATTTCCAGAGAGATATTAAGGTATATGATCGCTTTGTCCAGAAACCGGCCAACAAAGGTGACGAGGGCGTCCTGTTTACCGGCTTCATAACTATGACCAGATTTGGGGAATACAGTAACTATGTGATCCGCCAAGGTGCAACCCAGGTATATGTGCAAAAAATGGAGCATCCGCAAAAACCATTGGTGCCTCAAGGCATGGACAAAATTATAGCTGTGCTGAAGACCATTGACAATAAGAGCCTGTTTACCGGTAATTCCGGAAAGCTTCAGCAAATAAGTAATTTTACTATGAGCACAGGTGTTAAGCAGGACACCTTCGAACCGGTCAACCCGACGGATACATTTACCCCAAAAAGTCCGGCCATCTATTGTTCGGCTAAGCTCACAGATGCTCCAGCTAATTCAACAGTCAAATTTATATTTTATTATCTGGAAGGTGGGAAAATGGAGATTGCCCCGGTAGAAATGAAAGCGGGCGGCACTCGTTACACTATGGCCTACCTGACTGCGCCGCAAAAAGGCTGGCCGCTGGGGAAATACGAAGTGGTGGTCTTGTTTAATGGAAAAGAATCAGGTCGGGTATCGTTCACAGTAAAGTAGGCGTAATTCAGACTGTAAGGTCAGCAGAATAATGAAAAGGAGGCATCTTTATGTATTGCGCCTTTTGTGGAAAAGAAATGCCTGAAAAAAGCAAGTTTTGTCCTCAATGCGGGAATCAGTCATCTCCTCCGGCGGCAGATAAAGGTCATCAACAGAATTGTGCTGCTGTCCAGCCCGCCGGTGTTGGGTTAAGATTTGTGGCTGCTATTATCGATATAGTAATTTTAATAGTTATTGGATATATTTTGGCAGCTGGGTTTGGTACCACCAGTTCAAACGGTTTTGAGTTATACGGCGCTGCTTTCTTTTTGAATACGCTGTTACAGCTGGCATATTTTATCGGCTTTGAAGGAATTAAGGGGGGTACCCCCGGTAAAATGGTGGTCGGACTTAGGATTATTAAAACAGATGGCAGTAGCTGTGATATCAGGGCGGCTCTCATTCGAACTATATTGCGAATTGCCGACGGTTTTCCCTACTTTATCCCGTACGTGCTGGGAATGGTCTTGATTTTCACCTCGAAGCAAAAACAACGGTTGGGTGACCGGGTAGCAAACACTATGGTGGTTACGGGCGAACGTAAAATTAAATTCAGTCAGGTTTCTGATTACAGCAGTTTTAATAGTTTCGATGATTAAATGGAGGAACGGTTATGTTTTGCCATCAATGCGGAATTAAGGCCAACACCGGGGATAAATTTTGCCGGCGTTGTGGCACAGAGTTAGCCGGGAACATCTCTCTCGGTATTATACCGGGACAGCAGGGAGTTAAGGCAGGAGCAAGGCAACAGGCATCGTTGGCTAAGTATCAGTTGTTAGCGGCAATTGAACAGATTCTAGCCCAATACCCACTGGATGTAAGCCGAAGCGTGGAAACTGATCTGGAAATTCATAGCGTGTTAGCAGATGCTAATTGGGGCGTGGGTAAAAAGAAAGTAGAATATAAGGCCTGTCTGTTAGCTAAAGAGGATGAAAAAACTGTGGTTTACTGGGAGATGATTAAAGAAACCGGCGCAGGCATAGGGAATTTTTGGGGGATTAAGGTTGAAAGCTATAGTAGTAACGGTCGAACTATTTCCGGAAAGGTCCGGGAAAATGGTTACTCCCCGGAGGGAAAAGTAGTGGATTATAATTGGGACTACGGTAATACCCGGGGAATTGTGCAGGAAACGGCCAACGCAAAAGGTTGGAGATTTAAAACTGTGTTAATGAAAAGAAAAGCGATGTATTAATAAAGGGATCGCAGTGAAACTAACTAGTTAGTTTCACTGCGATCCCTTTATTTGGCTACGTTTTGGCTGATCAAAAACCCAATTTTCAACAGCCTGGCTACTGCTTTACCTTGGCAAATTCAGCCTTCACCTGGCGTAGTAGATGGGGCTTTTCTAAGAGTTGCAAGGCGGTGAGAGCTAAGGCTTTAGCCCCAGTGATTAGACCCTGGTGGCCGGTGCGCTCAGCTGCCGCTTGGGCAAATTCCGGGGTATGGGCGGCTAGTCCTAGGGGGCCGATGGCTATATATGGGTGAATGGCAGGTACTATCCGACTGACATTACCCATATCCAGAGAGCCCATGCCGTCTTTACCCTCGGCGATTTGGGATATGCCCAGGGAAAATAAATTATTTTGAAATATTTTAGCCAACTCCCGGTTGGTGACCATGTTAGCATAACTAGACTCATAATTCCGCCATTCTACCTGAGTTCCGGTAGCTTCCGCCGCACCCCGGGCACAGGCCAGCACCCGTTCGATCACTGCGTTGAGCAGGGTCCGATCCTTGGCTCGGACATAAAACCTAGCTACAGCTTTAGCGGGTATGACATTGGGAACTTCCCCGCCTTCGGAAATAATTCCATTAATGCGCACCCCTTCTTTTAAAAAGGCCCGCAAAGCATTGAGGGAGTTAAATAATTGAATTATCCCTTCCAAGGCATTTCTTCCCTCCGTGGGGGAGGCTGCCGCATGAGCGGATTTCCCAAGGTAGGTAAATTCCAAAGCATCCATTGCCAAGGAGCTTACATCTACAGAGTAACGGTCGGCCGGGTGTACCATCATGGCAGCATCAATACCGGCAAAAATCCCCTGCTCCACCATGGTGATTTTACCGCCCCCCGTTTCTTCCGCCGGGCTGCCCAGCACTACTACCGAGCCTGTCAGCCTAGGCAGCACCTGGCTTAAGGCCAAGGCAGCAGCTACTGCGGCAACGCCAATAATATTATGTCCACAGCCATGGCCTAATCCAGGCAGGGCGTCATATTCGGCAATCAAGGCTAGCTTAGGCCCAGCTTCCCCACCCTTATATTCCCCCCGAAAAGCAGTTGGCATTCCGGCTATACCCTGCTGCACTGAAAAACCGCCGCCTACAAGGGCTGCGGTTAACGTCTTTAAAGCAAAGTATTCCTGAAAACCGACCTCCGGATGGGCATGAATCTGGGTACTAAGGGTGATAAATTCCTCCCGATTGGTATCAAGGTATTTAATTATCCGCTCGCTTAAACGGAATTCCATTTCAACCTCCAAATGATTAAGCTTTTTTCATCGGCTCCCGCAGGGCTACCAGCAACACTAAATCCCCAATATTCGTTGTCAAGGTAACCAACAAGGATTTGAGGCTGACAGTTTTAATCACTGCTCCTGCTCCTATAACTACTGTCGGGGTGGTAATTTCGGTATTGTACCCAACCTGCTCTAATAAACTACTGGCTGCTCCGGAGATTACATTGCCTAACTCAGAAATGGCACTTTGGACAATTTCGTTCATTACCTCGATTTTTTCGTCCAGCATAATGGAGGTTAGTTCACAGGCGGTTTTTATAGAAAGTCCGTAAAATACCATTCCTTCCAACCCACCGGTAATTCCCAAGTGAACCTTGACCTCTTTCTGCATTAGTGCGTCATTTTCCAGGGACATTGGGCCTAATTCTACCGGAGAATTAATCTCTACCCCAAGTACCTCCCGGGCTGCTACAATAAAAGGATTGATGTACTCCGCTTTCATTCCTGACCCCTTCTTTTATAAAGTTATTGTTTTTTTGTCAAAGTATGGTCTTATTATACAATCTTCGCCAAATAAAGACAACGACCTGCTAATAAAAAGGGTGGAAATTAAAACTATTTTTCTCACTGGATGGTAGGGTGTACTGCATAATCCGTCCCTGCTTCAATAGCTGTCATGAGAGTACTTGGGTACTCTTCAATGGATATATCCGTGCCATAATAAGCTCTCCGGTAAATATCCGCCAGTTCAGCAACTAACGGGGTCCGAGGGTTGGTAATAGTGGTTTGATCAGCAAACGCCTTTTCCGCCAACTGGGATAATCCGGCCCCACTCCAGTTAAGGGAGCTACCAGAATCTTGGTCCAGGTTGGCACAGTTATTCCGGCCATTTGCGCAATTTCCAGGGCAGATCTCCCCACTACATCCGCATTCAGGGAACAACTTTCTTCACAGGTAGCCATCTGCTCCACTAGGGCAATTTCTTCCGGCTTTAGAAAATAGCAGCCATTGGCTTCCAGCAGGCTGACTGTTTCGGCAGCAATTTCCCCGTCCAGGATTACCGCCTGCTCCGAAGCACAAATCATCCCGTTATCAAAGGTTTTGCTCATGATTAAATCATTTACTGCCCGGCGCAGGTGGGCGGTTTTTTCGATGTAACAAGGCACATTGCCCGGCCCCACTCCTAAAGCGGGTTTGCCGGTACTGTAGGCTGAACGCACCATGCCCGCTCCACCGGTGGCCAAAACCATGGCTACACCCGTGTGGTTCATCAATAGTTTAGTAGCTTCAATAGAGGGGTGTTCAATCCAGCCAATACAATGGGCAGGAGCTCCCGCCCGAACCGCCGCGTGGCGCATCAGCTTAGCGGCTGCAGCACTGCACTGCTGAGCGCCGGGATGAAAGCTAAAGATAATGGGGTTGCGGGTCTTCATGGCAATCAGGGACTTGAACATTACCGTCGAAGTAGGGTTGGTCACCGGAGTAATCCCAGCTAGCACTCCCACCGGCTCGGCTACCTCGTAGTAGTCCTCCTCCTCGTTTTGGGAAATAACCCCCACGGTACGATTATATTTAATGCTGTGATAAATTTCTTCGGTAGCAAAAAGATTTTTGGTACACTTATCCTCAAAAACTCCCCGCTTGGTTTCCTCCACTGCCAGCTTGGCTAACTCCATATACTGTTCCACCCCAGCCAGGGTCATTTGCTTAATGATTTCATCCACCTGCTGTTGATCCAGCTGTAAAAATTCCACCCGCGCCTGTTCCGCCCGGTTAACTAGTACGTCAATTGCTTCTTGCTCAGACATGACAAAACCCTCCTTAGTACAGGAATACCCATTTTGCAGTATCCCCGAATGGAGGGAAATTATGCTCAGGTGCGGGGGGTGTTTGGGTGTGGGTGGCATGGGGAATAGTTGGGGGATTAATGGTGGGAGAGGGAATATTTTCGTAAAACGACATAAAGTGGCAGATATGTAGTTTTATTGGCAGGATATTTTAGAGAGATGTGGAAAGTGGTGTAACAGGATGTGAGTGGTGAGTATTAGGGGTTCTATAAAGTAATGTTATCAGAAATGCGACTATCGGAGTAACGTTGTGGGTCTAAGTGATTTTTGGACAAAAAAGATTACTTAATGGGGGTGAGTTAATTGACTAAATACCGAAAACTTACTTATGAAATCGACAAATTTATTAGAAGCATAAATTTGGCGTTACTGTCGAAACCAGAAATTAAGCTAATAAATTTGATAAAAGCGAATTTCGATAAGATTGCCGAAACGGGAACAGCCGGAGGTAAGAGAGCAATAAAACTAAATGCACTCATTCAAACTCAAGGAAGTACGATATCTGATACACTAACTATTGCAGAAGACATAACTGATAGTACCAACTTTCCCATCGTAAAATTAACCCATTTGGAGGTGGATAATTTTAGGGGCTTTTCTGATAAAAAGATTTTTAAATTTGAAAAAGCATATACCCTAATCTATGGTCCCAACGGAACAGGTAAATCAAGTTTCTGTGAAGCATTGGAATACTCAATGCTTGGTTATATCAGAGAAGCTGAAACTAAGAGGATCGGGATAACAAAATATATAACAAATGTCCTAACCGGGAAAGCAAGTACACCTTGTTTAAAAGGGATGGATTCCCAGGCCAATGGAAAAGAGATTAATGTCTGTGTTTCCACAAATGATTATTATTTTTGTTTTATAGAAAAGAATAGAATTGATGGGTTCGCAAGAATTACGGCTAATACACCCTCGAATCAAGCTGACTTATTAGCATCCTTGTTTGGTTTGGAAGACTTCAATAAATTCATTGAAGAATTTACGGACAATTTTAGTAATTACATAGATACTAAAGGGGTAAAGGCACAAGAGTTAAGTACCAAGAAGCAACAATTGGAAACAGATAACAAAAATATTGCTAATTTTGGGAAAAAGCTTTTAGAATTGGAACAAGAAAAAGATAATGTCGTTAATCTAAGTATGTTATATAAAACATTTGATGAATTAGATTTATTTATCCATGGCAAAGATGCAGTCCCTGGTAGAATATCTGAGCTTGAAATCTTGTTACATGAACCACTGCCTCAGAAATATGATATTAAGAAGATAGAAACGGTTGATAACGTAATGGAAATTATCATTAATGGCATAAAGAGCTATAAACATTTACTACATGAATATGAAAAACAAAAAGATAAAGTTAATTTTCGTAAAGTTTTTCAAACAGTCTTGGAGCTTGAGGAAATTTCAAAGGACAAATGTCCTGTTTGTGAAACACCTATTTTTAGCGATGGAGGGTTAAATACGGCCGTTCATCCATACAAAAATGCTCGATTAAGATTAGAGGAACTAGAAGAAATTGCTAAACTAGAAAATGAAAAAGAGAAAACTTGGGGAGAAATTCTTGAACAGGTTTCTATCATGGTTACAATTGTTCAAGCAAAGAATGAAATGTCTAAACAATTAGCTTTCGATGTTGAGGTCAGGGTGCCGCCTATACTATTGAACAAGATCCGTATAGAAACGCAAGAAGTTATTTTAGGAATTGAAGATTTTATTTTGGAAATTAAAAAGAGCAGAAATAAATTGATAGAGTTAGACAAGAAAGCCGAAAGTGTAAATAATCAAATTTTAGAACGGTCGGCCAGCAGAACTAAGCTAATTGAAGAGAAAGCTTCTTTACAAACTTTATCATTACAAATTAAAAATATATATTCGTCAGAAAAAATATATAGAGAAACAATCGAAACTGCAAAGTTCAATATAAGTAAATTTGACGAAAATAATAAAGACTTAATCAAAGAAGTCGAAATGGAAAAAGACAAAATAATTATCAATTGCCAATTTGTTGAAGCCTACAATTTACTTATGTCAAAATTAAAAAATTATAAAAACAAACTTCCCATCAGTTTACTTAAAGACTTAAATGAGTTAACAAAAGAATTTTATAATACAATAAATAAAAACGATCAATCATTCGAACTTATGGATAGAATTGAACTCCCTGCTGTACCGGGAGAAAACATTAAAGTTTTTTTTCAAAGCGATCCAACAAAAGAAATAGATGCATTACATGTACTGAGTGAGGGTCATATAAGATGTCTCGGTTTAGCAATTTTGCTGGCCAAAAATGTGAACGATAAATGTAATATTATTATTTTCGACGATGTCGTTAACGCGATTGATGATGACCATCGAAATGGAATAAGAGAATTGTTATTCCATACTGAAGTACTAAAAAACAAGCAAATTATGTTGACCTCCCATGCTGAAGAATTCATAAAAGATTTGGACAACCAATTTTCTAACAAGGAATATATAGAACTGGTAGAAAGGATAACGTTTTTAACGCCGGAAAATAGAAATATTAGGTATGTTAAAACCACTGCTAACTACTTAGAAAAAGCTAAAATACATTTTGGTAACTCCGAGAAAAGAGATACTTTAAGAAATTGTCGTAGTGCTCTTGAAAATTTGACCGATAATTTATGGAGGAAATTATCTAGAAAATATAATCTAAATGTTACCGTGCAAATTAGAAACCCAGGTGGTCTCCCGGATCTAATGTCCAAAGTTCAGGGGCTAAGGGTAACGCTCCAGAAGAACATAAAGGAAGAGAAATTCAATGGGATAATTAAGATTTTCTCGTATTTGGCGGGCTTAGAGACAACTCACCAAAATGTTTGGAGTTATTTAAACAAAGGAACCCATGATGAAACTGATAAAAAAGAGTTTGATCAAGATATAGTTAAAGAATTATTGGACAAGTTGTTAGAATTAGATGAAGAAATAAAAGGAATAAAGGTCTAAAGAGTATAATGCAAACACTATGAGGCGCAGAATCCTTTTTGGGCTCTGAACTTCGAAGGGTCGCACTTCTAATAACAACAGCACTCACAACTTAGCTGCGCTCCGCCCAACTTGCCGCAAGTTCGTGAGTGCACAATGCGTTATGTGAAACCGTCGTTTCGGGGCCTGTATGATAAGCCGTTTAACATGAAAGGAAGAAAAATCGTGGGTAGAATCTATATAAGTTATTCTTCAAAAGATAAAAAATTCGTTAGTTGGCTTGTTACAAGGTTAAAACAAGAAAACATTGAAATTTGGTATGACCAGTCTGAGCTATATGCTGGAGATGTAATAAAAGAGAAAATAATTGAAGGTATAAAAACCTCAAGTTTATTTTTAATAGTATTGAGTAAGGAATCCTCATTGTCCAAGTGGGTTTATTACGAACTAAACACGGCTTTAATCTATAACGCACAAAAACATGGGGTTAGGCTAGTACCGATTTTAATAGACGATGATTTTATTATACCGTCTAGCCTTTCCGGGATAAAGTATGCAGATTTTAGAAGAGATAACGAGACAGCGATACAAGAATTAATTAGGGTTATACATTTAACGGAACATAGATATTTGCAAGCCCCAAACTGGCAAAAACTTTCTCCTATGGTCTTTGAAGATCTTGTTTATGACCTGCTAATTAGAGAAGGATTGCAGGATGTTGTTAGAAATGGTAGTTTAAGAGATCACGGATTCGATTTTATAGGATATTATTCTAGGGAATTATCGGGGAACATGGTCGTCAAAGAAAAATGGATAATTGAAGCGAAGTATTATAAAAATTCTAAAATATCCGTTCAAACGATAGCAAACTTATATGGAACTGCAAAACTGTCAGTGGCCGATACAATATTGATAGTTACAAACTCCTCGCTTACCCGTTCCGCTAAAAACTTTATGGCCGAAAGAATTCTTGATATTAATGTGTTAGTATGGGATGAAAGTTTCTTATTGGATCTCCTAACAAAATATAGTGATATACAAAAAAAGTACTTTAGTTCCGATGTAATTGACAAGGAAAAAACTGTTACAATCTATGATGAGGAATTAAGTAAAGTACAAAGATTAATTAGCAAATTAAAAGATTGCCCGGAGGGTAAAGATGGTTGGAAAGAGTATGAGAACGTTTGTATTGAGATTTTAAACCATTTATTTGTTCCCCCATTGAAAGAACCCAGAATTCAATCAAGAACAGAATCGGGAATAGACATTAGAGACGCTATTTACCCTAACCGAGGAAATCACGAAAACTGGGGGTTTATTCGCAATGATTATGATGCCAAATATATAATTTTTGAGTTTAAAAATTATGCAACTGATGATACTGGGTCAGAGATAGACAAGCATGTGGTCAATCAAGTCAAAAATTATTTAAAACAAACTATAGGTAAGATCGGTTTTGTATGTAGCAAGAAATCACCTAATTCCAGCGGGTATGAGGCAAGAAAACAAGCGTTTATTGAGGACAAGAAATTAGTTTTGTTTTTAAGTAATGACCATTTAATTGATATGATTATGAAAAAGTATCGTAAAGAAGAACCGTCCGATGTTATGGTCGATTTAATAGATGAGTTTAATATTAATTTTGGATAACATTTAATTTGTTCACCTGGATAAATGTGATAATGCCGTCCAAGAAGCTCGCCAACATCACATGACAACGGGTTAAACGGCTCCCCTATCGCTCCGACCTAACTTTTTTCATCCATTATTTATGACGCAAAGCCATGGGTTGTGCGGCATGTGAAGGTTATGTGAAATTCGGCTAGGTTAAATCTTAATAGGAAAATTGAGGAAAAGGAATTGGAGATAAATGAATGCCAAAACATTCTATAAAGAACGGACAAAACATAATAAGGATGGTAGAAACTTTAGGTAAAGCTCTGGAGTATCATGTAGAAACGGAATTTCCCTTACAAAAAAACAAAGTAAATCCTCAGGCGGTTGATGTTGCTTGGTTTTCTGAAGAAGGTCAGGATTTTCCTTTAATGATTTTTGAAATAGAGAGTTCTGCTACTAATGCAGCAGCTAATAATCCTGTTAAGGTATTTGGAAAAAGCAACGCCGAATTTGAAAAACCACTTTTCTTTTTCCACATATTTATTAATTGCGGTAAGTATTCCGAAAGAACTAATGATTTACTTAATCTATTCGGTACATACAACTATAGAATCTATCAGCTTAATAATGATAGGGAAGTCAATTGCCTTCTAAAAGATATATTATCACAGCATAGAAGGTTGTCTAACAAAGTCAATTTAGTCAAATTTATTAAAATGTTAAATTGCATACATTTAAAGGATATTGATCTTAGAGAAATATTGGTACATATTGAAACAAACAGCTTTAATAGTGGTCATGGGTCTTATTTACCTAGCTATGCATTAATCTCGCAAGAATACCCCGGGTTTCGAGATGAATTTATAAGATATCTTCAACAACGTGAGTTATCGACAGCAACAGAGTCTGAATTAGACAATTATCAAACCTACCTTGGACAGAATTGGGCTTACCCAATCCACCTTGGGATTTTATGTGCTAAAAATATAGAAGATAAAAAACGGGATTTTTACGAGAGACTGAAAATATGGCAGGAGAAGTCCTCCTATTTGACGCAAATTGGACCACACTTTGGTTTGTCTAATGACTATGACCGTTTTATTATTGGTTTGGCGGGAAGCTTATGGACTTTGGTTGCAGCATTGATGAAAGAGGTGGAAGGTGCAACCAAATTTATTTCTAAACAGTGTATAGACATTTTAAAAGCTCTAGAATATGCTCCAATTCAACAGTCTTTTTTTACTGCTTTATGGGCTTTACATATTTCAGCTTCCTCAGATGATACACAGCTAGAATTTGATTACGTTAGAACTTATATAAACGAACGGGGTGGAGTTCCAGAAGATGTCCTCTATGAACCGCTTGGTGGTGATGGTGAAATGTTTAAAGAATCGGATTGGTTAAGAGAACTTAATAAAGCAACATTTGTCCCAGAAATAAATGAATTTCGGAATACTGTTCGAACTAAAATTGAAACAAAGGTTGACCCAATCTCGTTAGGTATTAATGCATTATTAGAGGAAAGTATTTGGGCTACTTGGGGAAAACAATTAGTTTCTGTAATTCATAAATGGTAGAATGCCGCCGCACATCATCTTAATAACATGGTTCACTGCTCCGCTACGCTACGCTCTGCCCAACACGTCAGCCGAAATACTTATCTATATTAGAGAAGTGTTTAAGGGACCAGGTAGATATCGGGTCAGTTAAATACATCAATATAACATTAAAATTATCTTTTAAGGAGGATTTCCCAATGCCCAGAAAAGCTTATACTGCCAAAGGGGCCGCTGCTGTTGGTCCGTATTCCCATGCTGTTGAATCCGGTGAGCTGATTTTCCTTTCCGGACAGACCCCCTTAGATTCCAGTACCGGAAAACTAGTCGAAGGCGACATTACCGCCCAAACGAAACAATGCTTTAAAAATTTATTCAATGTCCTGCCCGCTCAACTATCGGCGTAGCTTCCTTACCCCTGGGTGCTCAAGTCGAAATTGAACTGATTGCCCGGAGAAGTTAATCAACCCCTTCCAACAATATCCCTAACACACACCAAAGGCAGTGCTCCCCGCACTGCCTTCATTATTTGAGAAACATTATATTTCCTTGTCTTGCTGCTTCGGTATTTTGATTACCTGTGATTTCTTGTTTTTTGGATATAGCTGCCACTTTTCATCCACATAGTGTTGGAAGACATATTTCATCCAAAAAGTATTTAAGGCAAACAACACAGCAGACATAAGAAAAATCCCTCTAATGCCAATCCAGCCTGCGGAGAAACCACCAATAATTGGCCCCAACATGTTACCTAGGAACAACACGCTTGCTGCTGTAGCCAAAGGTGGTACTTTCCAGTCCTTTGGGCGCAAAGTGAAAGATAAGGGCGTTAATGGAGGGAATCAGCCCACCAATGGCCATCCCGACGAAAAAGCGAGCAATCAGCAAACCCCAGATAGAATTTATTAGGGCCTGTGGGATCAGGAAGATGGTGGTAGCCAGGGAAGAATAAAACAGGACGTACTGGTGGTAATAAGGGTTGCACGCTCATAAGCGCAAACTGGATCAACATGCCAAGACTCATTAGGGACGGTAGAGGCTGGTAGCTGATAATCCCTGCAAAGCTGCCCCGGAGTTTTGTTTTCTTTTCAGCTGGCGCACTCTAGACGGGGAATTTCAACAGCCGTACTGCAGACCTACTTTGGCATAACCACCATCTGAGTTGTCTCCGGCCTAACCATTCTCAGCTTATTTACCGCCACCTTCTCCAACACCTCTAGCTTAACAGCTTTATGTACCGCTAAACCCATGCGATCATTCTCTATGCGCAAGGCAGCTTCGATTTCATTTAGGTTGGATAGCTTTCCGCTGGCTAAGCCAATATTTAAGTTTAGGGCGATTTGTAAAGTGCCTAAAAGTAACAATACCAAAGCGGTGATGATTGTTATCTCGAATTTGTTGATTCGTCTGGGAACTTCCTCGATAAATAAGCTAGATGAAGTAGCATACGCTGTTTTGCCATCCCAATCTCGGATAGCATCCCCTCTGGCTATAATCATCCCTGGTCCTCCTCGTTTTTTGATGGGCCCTGTTCCGGCGCAAAATAGCTACTTAGCTGCTGCAACATATCCTGATTTACCCGGCACCGAATCCACGGGCCGTTTTTTTTTGCCTTGATTAGCCCAGCCCGCCGCAATTCCTTGAGATGTTCGGAAACTGTGGAGGGGGACAATTCAAAAACCCTAGCTAATTCCGTAACCCCTTGACCTTGAGCTTGTCCTTGAGCTTGTCCCTGCCCTGGTCCTAGCCCTTGTCCCTTTGCAAGCAAAGGTTGGGGTGGATTAGCACCTTGTTCTGGGGTGGAGTCCGCATTACCCTCATGCCGGAGGTACTGGAAAATATCCAGGCGGTTTTTGTTCGCCAGCGCCTTCAGCACATCTACCCATTCTGCCACCTTACCCACCCTTTCGGCATTTCGTGAAATTACGAATTCACTAACTATATAATACTAATATTCCCTTTATTCGGCAAGAGTTTTTTTATTTAACACAAAAATTCATAAATTTGCCTCAGTTTTGTCACAATGTTACTGTATTCTTAAACTAAACATAAGAACTGGGGTGATGGTTATGATGTTTGATAGATTTAGCGGCTTTGGTGGAATGGGTTATGGAACTTATGGGGGAGGGAGTTGGTTGTTTATGGGCATTGGGATGCTACTAAATGCACTGTTTTGGGGAGCTATCATCTACTTTGTGTATCGGTTTTTTGACCGGAGAAATGACAATCACTATAGTGCTGGTCCTAGTCAGCAAGCTAGTAATTTAACTAATCGGTCGGATAATGCAGAGGAGATTTTACGCCAGCGCTACGCCCGAGGAGAAGTTACCCAAGAGCAATACCTGCAAATGCTAGAAACATTACGTAAGTAAAAGTGGTCAAGACAGCTCCAAACAAAAGATAGGCAGTGCACAAGCACTGCCTATCTTTATTGTACTTTTTTAACCCCAGTAGGCTGATTGAAAAACCCGTATAGCACGAGCTGTAACAAGACCGGAAGCGTACTCCTTGTGCGCTTCCGGTCTTGTTACAGCTCGCGACACAGCTAGACGGGAAATTTCAACTGCCGTGCTAGGCTACGGGGGCTTTCTTTTTTGCAAGATAAGCGGTTATCTTCGGAGCCCATGATGGGCAGATTAACCTGGCAAACGGTATCACATTTTTTGCAGGTTGTGCACATCAGGAACATATCCACGTCTTTTTGGTAGGACGACCACCATTCTTCTCGGCAATTTCCAGCAACTTTACGGATTTGGCAAAGCCTAGGGTAAAGGCGGCAGTTCGTTCATCCCCGGTCAGGAAACAGAGCAGAGTGAATTCATTAGTGCCAACCATACTTCCTTCGATGTTAATCCCGGGTAAAGCCTTTTCCGCCTGAGCGATAACATTGGCTACGCTGGC
This sequence comes from Carboxydocellales bacterium, assembly GCA_049302075.1. Lineage (GTDB taxonomy): Bacteria > Bacillota > Carboxydocellales > JAJZTU01 > JBAQLS01. The sequence continues at coordinate 74,393 of JBAQLS010000023.1, forward strand.
CACTGGGATAATTGCTTCACTAGGAATTAGGGATGGCCCTAGGGATTTCAGGCGCATCCGGCTCGGAATGGGGAGTTACTACCTTAATACCTTAAAAGGGCTTATGACATTGTACTAACTAGTGACCCTCTCGATAGTTTGTTCCATAAAGTCAATTTTCTCTTGAATGGCTTGTTTGGGCTGCTTAACCACCCGGCCCATGCTGCAGAATAATCGGGAAACCTCTAATTCTTGCAGGCGCTGCAACGAGGCTAAGCTTGCGCGCCTTCCAGGCGGGGTACTCCATCAGAATGGGCATACACCGGTATCCCCTGCTTGGCGAAATAGTGGCCCGTCCCACAATGCTCTAAATGGTAATGGCTGATAACTACCTGGTCCACTTGGTTGCCACAGGTCTGGATTAACTGTTCCCGATTTTTTAAAACAGCCTCCATCAATCAAAAGTCCCTCTACCAAGAAAGCACTCACAGTAAAGGGGGTATATTTTCCCCAATAGGTAGGACCCGTCTGCAATTGGGTTATTCCGTCAATATTTTTTACGCTAAAAATAGTAACCAACTCCAATAAAACTCCAACCTGTACCCCTAAGCAAATTATCCCAGCACCACAGGAATGTTCTGCTGACACTTTTGACAATGGCCCTGAACTATCCCTACTACCTCCCCCCGGTAACCCTGGCGGGAGATTAGCAATTGCCCACATTGGGGGCAAAGGGTATCTCGGCCCAACTGTTGTTGAACATTTCCCAGATATACGTAATTTAACTGCTGCTTAGCCACCCGGTAAGCCTCGTTCATCCTATCTAAGGGTGTAGCCGGATTTTCCAGCTGATAATTGGGAAAATATCTAGAAAGATGTAAGGGAATATCTTTGCTGATTCCTGCCAGCCACTGGGTTAGCCGTCCCACCTCTTCCGGGCTGTCGTTTAGGTCAGTAACCAGCAAAGTAGTTATCTCCACATGGCACCGGGTGGATGCAATTTCTACAGTCCTGAGCACAGGTTCCAGTTTACCCCGGCAAATCTCTCCGTAATAATCCCCGGTAAAACCTTTCACATCAATGTTCATGGCATCTATATAAGGTAACAACTTTTTCAGGGGTTGCTCTTTTATAAACCCATTGGTTACCAGCACGTTTTTTAACCCTTTTTCCCGCGCCAATTGGGCGGTCTCTAACACAAATTCATACCACATTAGGGGTTCAGAGTAGGTATAGGCAATCCCCAGGTTCCACTCCCCACCTTGGCTAACCGCTAGGCCCACTGCTTCAGCCGGGCTGAGCTCAGTAGTTTTTGGTTCACCATGGGCAATGCCCCAATTTTGGCAAAAGCCACAACGCAGGTTACACCCAACAGTACCTAAAGAAAAAACATCCCCGCCCGGGTAAAAATGAAACAGCGGCTTTTTCTCAATCGGGTCTAACCCAAAGGAGGTTACCTGACCATAGTTTAGGGTATAGAGCTTACCTTCCCGATTTTGACGGACTCGGCAAAAGCCTTTCTGCCCCTCGCTGATTTTACACCCCTGAGGACAAAGCAGGCAGTATACCCGCCCATCCTCTAATGGCTGATAAAATTCTGCTGGCTGCATACATACCTCCTCCTAACTGCCTTCACTGCCTCCAATCTGCTGATTGGACACCCGCCTGCTGTATTATGGGACGTCTTCATACTGTATTAATGGTAACGCACCACTTCAAACCTTTGCAGTTGGCAGGGCTGCTCTGGTTGGAGTCCGGCCTTTTGTTTGGCAATTGCCACTTGTGCTTCTACCGTATCCACCCCTTCTAGCATTGGGAGCAGTAGTCCAGACTTGTTCCCGCTGCTGACAATAACCCCGTATTTTTGGGGATCCAGTTGCCCAAGACCGTTAATATCCTCCGGTTCCCGTAAAACATCCACCGAATAGACCAAATCCACTAGTTCGTCTTCCTCAATAGGCCAAAAGCGAGGGTCTCTGGTTCCTGCGCTAATGGCATTCTGCCTAATTTCCGCAATAATGCTGCCTTGGGTGGGAGCAGTGGTGCCAATACAACCGCGAAGTTGACCATGTTTTTTAATGGACACAAAAACTCCCGCTCTTCCTTCCAAGCCCGCGGGGGGACGTTCCTCTCCTCGGCTAGGCCAAGGCTGGCCCTTAACAACATAGTGCTCGAGGGTTTCCCGGGCCAGACGCACTGCCTCGCTTTCCCCGGCCCGACGCTGTTTAAGCTGGGCGGCCCGCTGTTCTAACAGCTGCTTATGCAGCTCTCGTTCTGGATTTAAGCCCAAGGGGGTAAATCCCGCCACCAAATAACCCACCCCAAAGGGCCCCTCATAGGAAAGCACCCTGGCTTCCACGTCCATCCCGTCCAACGCCCCTAGCATCATGATTATTGGCCGCAAGCCACACTCCCCAGCCTTTTCTCCCAGTTCCTGATTAACCTTTATAATAGCTTCGACGTTAAATTCTTGCAGGGCCTTTACTAAAAAGTCGTCAAAAAGCTTCCCTTCCGGGCTATAGCCTGCCGGGGCATCCGGAGTCAGCCGATGGGACAAGTCACCACTAGCTATTACTACCACCCGCTTGTCCAAAAGCCGGGCGGCTTGCTGTACAGCTAACCCAAAAGCATATAACTCCTCAAAGGGCAAAAGACCCATGGTTACCGAAACTAGTTGGCACCTAACGCCAACCCTCTCCAAATAATATAGCGGTACCAGCGCCCCATGATCCAACTCCAGCTTCGCTCCATATTTTTGGGCTAAGCCTTTATCCATCCCCACCACGGGAACGTTGTGCCTACCGGACATCTGCTTAATAGCCGATGCTAATTCCAAATCGGTGGCATATGATAACCGGACCTGGGAGGCTCCAAATTGGGCTAAGTTGCCGGCAACCTGCCCCTCTTCATTCAGGGTAATTGCATCCTGATAAACAGTACCATGAGGGGAAACTAGCACTATAGTATCCGGCACCTTGTCCTTAACCATCTGGGCCCATACTTCCATGGCTTGGCAAGTTTTCTTGGCCTTGTCCCGTTCTTCCCCCCCGACTTCCGGAATTATAATGGGCGGGTGGGGAGTCAAAGCTGTAAATACCAAATTATCCACTTATAGCACCTCCTGTTACTTAAACTATTCTACCCCTATTATAGCAAGAAACCCGCTAAAAAACCTGCCGGATGAAATATCTCCCGGCAGGTTCTGGTATATTCTGCAGCGGTTATTTGGGGTTGGTTATAATCATGGTCCCGGTGGCTCCCCTAACTTGGCATCAGTTTCATCACTCGGCTCAGTCGGCGGAACCCCATCAGTTGTGGTTGAGCCACCAGTGGGTTTCTCCCCCATTCCACCTTGTCCCTCCCCGGATTTTTGCGCCTGGGCAAAATACCTGATTACACCCACGTAAATTCCCCAAACTACTTTGTTCTGGTAGTTAGAATCGGACAATAACTTTTCCTCTTCCGGATTAGACATAAACCCAATTTCCACAGTAGCGGAGGGCATCCGAGTTACCCTATTGGTATAAAAGTCCATCCCTTTCGATACCCGGGTAGTATTCTTCAGCACCCGTCTTAATTCATCCTGAATAGCCTCAGCCAGGACTTTGCCCCCTTGCTGACCTGACTGGTAGAAGGTTTGGGCCCCAGTTAAACTGGCGCTGGGATAACTATTCACATGGATGCTCAGATAAACTTCTGCCCCTCGTTCATTAGCAATATCCACCCTCCGCTTCAGGTCTTGACGTTTTTTAGCTAACAGACCCTTCACCTCAGGGTCACTTAAATCGTTATCTACATCCCTGGTGAGAATGACTGCAGCCCCAGACTGACTAATTACCAGCGCTAGGCGTTTAGCCACCTCCAAGGTAATATCCTTCTCCAGGGTTTTATTTCTACCAACTGCCCCTGGGTCTACTCCCCCATGCCCTGGATCAATTACAATTACCCGATCCTTTAAGACTGGGGCCAGAGCAATTATCTCCCCCTGGGCCAACTGTTCCTGCCAAAGACTAACCCCCAAGGTGGCCAAACAGATTAGCACCAGCAGCAAAGCCATATTTCGCTTTCGCAGCCGCCAGGCACTTACGAAAATGTAGCGCAAGGACCTTCCCTCCTCATCCGGGTCTTTGTTTAGGCTATGCCAATTTAGCCCTAAATATAACAGCAGGCTGTTGAAATTCCCCGCCTAGCATTGTCAAAATAATTGGCAAGATCCTCAACGTACAGCAGTACGCCTCCGGTCTTGCCAATTATTTTTCCGCGCTAGGCGGGTTTTTCAACAGCCTGCTCCTGTAAATGCGCCTGTTAAAAACCCGCATAAAAGGTGCTATGACCACTTATAAGTACGCCTGCGGCGTTGGCAAAATCTGACTTGTCCTTATGCCAAAGGCGTACTCTTTGAGTACGTCGATAACATTGGGAAGTCGGGCTACAAGGTCAGACGGGGAATTTTAAGACCCCAGGCAGGCTGTTTATAAGCCCGTCTGGTTAGGAAAAAAACATTGCCAAGGCCGCAGGTGTACTGGTTGTACATCGAGGACCTTGGCAATGTTTTTGACAACGCCAGACGGGCTTATAAACAGCCTGCCAATTATCTCTTGGAGAACTGCGATGCCTTACGGGCTTTCTTCAAGCCATACTTCCTTCTTTCCTTCATCCGAGGGTCACGGGTAAGGAAACCGGCTCTCTTTAAAGCAGGCCGCATACTACTATCAGCCTTAAGTAAAGCGCGGGCAATGCCCAGACGTACAGCACCGGCTTGACCGGTAGTACCTCCACCATGAACCCGAGCCAGAATATCGAACTTGCCGATAGCCTGAGTTAGTTCCAATGGTTGCTTAACAATCATCTCTAAGGTCTTCTTGCCAAAATAAGCACTAAGATCCTTTTGATTAACCACTATTTTACCTTCGCCAGGCAAAATACGTACCCGAGCGACAGCATTTTTTCTTCTTCCAGTTCCTTGAAATTGCACTTGAGCCACTATTATTCCTCCCTTCGCCAAAAATTAACTTTGAAGTTCCCAAACCTCAGGCTTTTGAGCCTGATGGGGATGTTCATTACCGCGATATACTTTAAGTTTCATTCCCATGGCTTTTCCTAACTTGTTCTTGGGCAACATGCCTTTTATTGCTTCTTCCAAAGCTAATTCAGGCTTATTGGCCAGCAAGGTACGGTAGGGGGTTAGTTTAATCCCACCTGGGTAGCCGGAATGACGGAAATGCATTTTTTGGTCAAGCTTATTACCAGTTAGCACTACCTTTTCAGCATTTATCACAATTACATTGTCGCCGGTATCAACATGGGGAGTAAAGATAGTCTTATGCTTCCCTCGAAGTAACCGGGCGGCCTCGGTAGCTAATCTACCTAGAGTTTTACCATCAGCATCCAGGACATACCACTTGCGCTCTATTTCCTGGGCTTTAGCCATAAACGTGGACATTACTTTCCCTCCTAACTATCATACAACCCTGAAATCCATATCTGAAGAATAACTTATTAACTTCAGCGGAAATCAATAAAACGGATAAAGAAAACTTGGCTTGCGGTAAAGAAGACTTGGTTTGCACTAAGCTCCAGCGAAAGTGCAAGCCTTAGTCGCACTTATGCTGACCAGTGCAAGCGTTAGCGTTAGCGCAAGCGGAAGCGGAAGCCTTAGTTGCGCTTATCCCCAGGATAAAACAGCTTATAATTTCCTAAGGGACAAAAAATAGGTATTTAGATTCAACTCCGGGCTCTGGAGTTGATAATCGTCAAACCATAAAATAATTTTAATATATGGCAAGCAGGATGTCAAGCTTTTTCCATTGACAGTTGGGTTTTTGAAAATTGGGTTTTTCTGAATAGTTTTCTAAGCTTAGAATGGCTATGGATAGGGTTACTCGGGATTGGGCTGCTCAGGATAGGTAATGCTATCCAGACAGAGTCCCTGAGGTGGCGCGGTTGGTCCCGCCTTGGTCCGGTCTTTGGAGGCAATAATTTTGGGAATGTCCTCCGGAAGCAACTTGCCTTTGCCAACTTTAAGGATAGTTCCGACAATAATTCTAATCATGTTATATAGGAAGCCATTGCCGGTAAGCCTCAGCATTATTAACGGGCCATTTTGTTCTAATTCCGTGGCAAAGATGGTGCGGGTACTCGACTTTACTGTGGAACCTACCGCTTTAAAAGCCGCGAAATCTTGTGTACCTACCAACCCTTGCAGGGCTTCCGCCATTGCCTCCACTCTTAACCTTTGGGGTACGTAGTAGGTGTAACGGTGCTGGAAAGCGGCAGGGATTCTGGAGTTATATAGGGTGTAGGTATAGGTTTTAGCCAGAGCATCAAATTGGGCGTGAAAGTTCATGGGTACCTGAGCGGCTTCCCGCACCACAATATCTGGGGGAAGACCAGCCGAATTAACAGCTAAGGGTACCCTTTCCACGGGAATACTCCAGTTTGTTTTGAAGTTGAATACCTGCCCTCTGGCATGAACTCCGGCATCGGTTCGGCTTGCTCCATTGATGTTTACCGGTGCTCCGGAAAGCTCAGTCAACAACTGTTCCATAACCCCTTGGATAGTGGGCAGCTCCGGGGTATTTTGGTTTTGAAATCCGTGATACGCAGTGCCGTCGTATTCTATTGTAAGCTTCAAATTACGCACCCCTTGTTCCTCCCAACCTAACCCCAATGTCTACCTATCCCCTAATAGCTAACCAAATAACCCCTGCTAGGACGCTGGCACAAATTAGAATCGCCACAGTGTCCCTAGCCTGCCATTTTAGCTGACGCAGCCGAGTCCTACCCTGACCACCTCGGTAGCATCTAGCTTCCATAGCAAAAGCCAAGTGGTCAGCTCGACGAAAAGCGCTTAGCAACAAGGGAAGGAGAACCGGAAAATAGGCTTTAGCCCGCCGGAAGATATTCCCTTGATCTAGTTTAGCTCCCCGGGCCTTTTGGGCATTAATTACCTTTTGAGCTTCTTCCAACAAGGTGGGAATAAAGCGCATGGCAATGGTTAACATCATAGCTAGTTGATGTGCAGGCAGGCCCAAGCGTCGAAAGGGTTTGAGCAACGCTTCCAGCCCGTCGGTTAAAGCAATCGGCGAGGTGGTAAAAGTTAATAATGCAGTAAGGACAATAACGATAGCTAATCTTAGCGCTCCATATACCCCCTGGCTTAAGCCCTCCTGGGTAATAACTACTGGTCCAAGTATAACCAGTGGTCTACCAGGAGTAAAGAACAGTGGCAAAAGTAGAGTTATCACTAGCAGCCATACCAATGGGCGTAGGCTTCCCAGTAAAACTGGCCAGGGTATTCTGGATAAATTAATTATTCCTACTATTAATAAACCCATAACAGTAAAAACATAAAGATTGTCGGCCATAAAGAAAGCGGTCATTAGCAAAGCCAGGCCAACTAACTTACTACGGGGATCTAAGCTGTGCAGCCAGGAATCCCTAGGGTAATATTGACCAAACATTAATTCCTGCCACATCGACCTCACCCCAAATTCACTAAAAGTGTTTTAGTAGCTGCTCTACTGTCTCCCAAGCCTCTTCCCAAGTTAATGCTCCAACCGAAGGAACAGGTATACCTAGTTCGCGTAATCCTAACACCAATTTGGTGCCTTCCGGGATACTTAGACCCATCCCCTGTAACTCTTTACGCTGGCTGAAAACCTCCCGGATTGGTCCGTCCAGCACCTTCCTGCCTTGGTTTAACACTACTAAGCGTTTGGCACACAGGGCTAGCTCTTCCATGTTATGGGAAACCAGCACCACTGTTAATTTTTTGGTCTTGTTAAGTCGCAGCAACAGTTCCAGGAGTTCCCTTCTACCCTGAGGGTCAAAGCCAGCTACCGGTTCATCCAACACCAGTACCGAAGGTTTCATAGCTAGAATCCCCGCTATAGCAACCCTTCTTTGTTGACCTCCACTCAATGCAAAAGGCGACACCCGGCCATATTTTTGGGCATCAAGCCCAACAGCTGCCAACGCTTCCCCTACAGCCTTAGTTATCCGCTCCTCAGACCAATCTAAATTCCTGGGGCCAAAGGCTACCTCCTCAAAGACGGTAGTTTCAAACAACTGGTGTTCTGGAAACTGGAAAACCAGCCCTACCTGACCGCGTAAACTCTGTAAATTTTGCTTTTCACCCCAAATATCTAGGCCCATAACCTGTACTTGCCCGGATACCGGCTGAATTAAGCCGTTAAATAACTGTACAAGGGTGGACTTCCCCGAGCCGGTATGTCCAGCAATCCCAAGGAATTCACCCTGCTCCACCACTAAGTCAATTCCGGCTAAAGCCTGGTGTTCCCAGGGTCGACCCAATCCGTAGGTATAGTAAGCCTGTTTAAGCTGAATTATCGGTGTTTGGTTAATAGCCATGGCTTCTAACGTTATGGCTTCTGAGGTGATAGCTTCTGAGGTGATAGCTTCTGAGGTGATAGCTTCCGCCAGTTGCTCTTTGCTACCTATACCAAAGCGAACCGACTGTTCTCTAAGGGACGCCATACCGGGTTTTTCGCCTAGCTTTTTAGCCAGGTAATTGACCAGGTCGTCTAGCTCCAGAATTTCCTCAGGAGCCTCCCAACCCAAGCGGCGTAATCTGGAGCCAAATTCCATTGCCACAGGCACATCTAGGCCTAACGCCTTTAGCTTTTCCATTTGGCAAAATACTTCCTGAGGAGTACCCTCCAGAACAATTCTTCCTTCATTCATTACCACAACCCGGTCTGCCCGCAGGGCCTCCTCCATAAAATGGGTGATAAGTACCACAGCCAAGCCTTGTGCAGTATGGAGACGGTGAATTGTGTCTAACACCATTTGCCGACCTTGGGGGTCTAACATTGAGGTAGCCTCATCCAGTACCAGGCATTCCGGCTGCATGGCCAGCACCCCGGCTATAGCCACCCTTTGCTTTTGTCCCCCCGAAAGACGCTGGGGCTGGTACTCCAGATAGGAACCCATTTCCACTACATCTAAGGCCAGGTTTATCCGCTGCCTAATTTCTCCGGGCTCCACTCCCAGGTTTTCCGGTCCAAAGGCCACATCTTCCTCTACGGTGGCACCCACTAACTGATTGTCTGGATGCTGAAAGACCATTCCTACCATGCTCCGGATGTCCCAAGCCCTAGCATCATCCCTGGAGTCAATACCATTAACTAACACTTGGCCTGCTCCAGGCAAAAGCATGCCATTGAGGTGCTTGGCCAGTGTGGACTTACCTGAGCCATTGGAACCGACTACGGCTACAAACTCCCCCCGGCGGACAGCAAAGCTGACCCCATCCAGAGCCTTACGCCCCTGCAGTTTAGCACTCTCCAGGGTTTCGCCCCTAGATTTCCTGCTCTCCTGGTTCCCGTTCTGTTGGTTCCCGCCCCGTTGATAGCTAAAACTCACGTCCACAACCTGAATTAGGGGTTGCATATTATCTAACACCCTCCCAAGACCCCACTTTTTCGCCCAGGGAGGGTAGCTGTCCCGGTTAAGGTGCTCCTGGTGTAGTACCGTAGTAGCTCTTAGCGAGGCGGGCAATAGGAGCACCCCGGCCGCCAGGACGGCGGC
>JBAQLS010000024.1:0-177920 GCA_049302075.1 Carboxydocellales bacterium
TAAATTATGGAAGGGTGATTGTCCAGCAAATTATTTAAACCTATCAAATTCTGTTATATAGCCATAACCTCTTGCCTTAAAATAAAGGTCATAGGATAATCCAATAATTAAATATATCGTTCGATGCGTAAGAACCTTATCCAGATCTGGATGTCCAGCCCACAAATTCCCAATTGGCTTTTTTAGGCTCTTTTTCTTAAATTAATGACTCTTCAAAAACCTCGATTACGGCTATTAGTAAGGTGTTCAGATGCGTTTGCCCTGGACACTGTGTGCGTTTCTTGAAGACGGGCGTATAGAATTGTCGAACAACTGAGCTGAGAACTCAATACGCCCCTTTTGTGTCGGAAGGAAAGGCTGGCTGTTCAGTGACACGACTAAGGGGGCCAAAGCTAGTGCGGTCGTTTACAGCCTTGTGGAAACGGCAAAAGCGAATAAACTCAACGTATACATGTACCTGGTACATATCTTCAGCAAAATGCCGGGAGCAGACTTTAGACTGATCCATCGCTCCTTGAGGATTTTATGCACTGGTCGCAAACACTACCGGACTAATGCCGTAACACAAAACATTGAATATGACGCAAAACCCTGGTACGATCTCAAAATTCGTTACCGGGGTTTGATTTTGTCAATGCACCCCTTCATTAAGCGCTTACAAATTAGTAGTTTGATACGATAAAATAAACTCAAATTTGTTTAATTTAATAAACAGAAATAACTAATAAGCAGGAGTTCCTTATTAGAAGTAGAATTATTTATTGTTGCTGCTATTAAAAAGAGGAAGGAATAAAAACATGTCAAAAAGAGGTCGAAGGAACAATATTTATTCTCGCGAACTCAATACCAATTTTAATATTTTTGCTATTTTAGTAGCCATAGTGTTATTAGTGGCTCCATTTAACAGAGGACTGTTTTTTGATGACGAATTCTTCATTGCCACCATCTTCCTGGCTGTAGTCTTTGGTGGATTCTGGTTAAGCCGGCTGCTAACAGAGCAAACAGGTATCAGGACTGATGCCGTTAGCCTGTCCGCCTGGGGGCTGATCGGAGCATATATACTTTCCTCATTTGTTGCTATTAACTTACGAGGCTCCATCGGCGAAATTATCAGATGGGGTACATATTTGTTAGTGTACTATTTGGTTGCCTATGGCAGCAGGAATCGTAAAGACCTGGACTTCTATTTGAAAGTACTTTATGTGACAGGACTCGGACTGGCCCTAGCCGGTCTAGGTACAGCCTTCGGCAGCTTTACCTTTAATGGTGCCTTTGAGAAAGAAACCGGGAGAGTGCTTTCAACCTTACAATACGCTAACTCCTTAGCAGTTTACTTAAATACCATTTTAATCATTGGTCTTTTTCTGGTTACCGGTTCCAGCAGCAAGTCGCTTAATAAGCTATGGACTCCCTTGTATGGGGCTGGAAACTATCTTTTATTGCTGGCCTTCATTGGTACTCAGTCTAGAGGTGCCTGGTTAGTATTTCCTATCGTACTAATCGTTTATCTTCTCTCCCAACCCAAATCAATGCGGCTGATGCCCGTTATTTATATTGCTCTGACCATGGTGGCCTCTTTTATGTTATCCTCCAAAGTATTGAATTTCACTGTCGTGCAGAAGCCGGAAGTCTACTGGCTATGGTTGATAGCCGGTGCTATTTTAGCCGGGGCACTCCACTTGGGCTTACTTCTCTTGATGGAAAAGGTAGGTGGTAGAGACCTATTCCAAACTAGCAAGCGGGGTTTAGCTATTACCGCAGGAATTGTTTTATTAGTTGTCCTTGGCGGGGGTCTATTAGTGGCTCAAAAACCTGAGCTTTTACCCCAAAGGTTTGTCTCTAGAATTGCCAGCATTAACCTTGCTCAGCACAGTGTCCAGGAGCGCTTTTACTTCTATCAGGATGCTGTTAAGATAATTAAAGACTACCCATTACTAGGAACCGGCGGAAAAGGCTGGGAAGCGATTTACCAGAAGTATCAAAGTTATCTCTACCTGTCCAACCAGGTGCACAGTCATTTTCTCCAGGTTTGGGTGGAATCGGGGATTGTAGGGTTTGGCTTTTTCCTGGCCATTTGGATTGCCTTTTATGTAAGCTTATTTAAAGCGAGGAAAACTGCAAAGAGTGCTGTAGACAAAAGTCGTTTGGTGACCATAGGTGTGGCTGTCCTTACTCTAGGCATGCATAGTTTAATCGATTTCAACCTTTCCCTAGGCGCAATTTCGCTAATGCTGTGGTGCTTATTTGGACTAGGTCGGGCAGCTCAGCTTATGGAGAATGGTGAGGAAAATAGTGCTCGAAAAGCTAAAGACCAGGTTAGCATAATGAGTAGTGTCACCGGCTATGCCGCCCTGGTTTTAGCGGTAGTTTTACTAATTGGCTCCATAAGCTTAAGAACTGCTTTAGATCACGGTATTACCGCTGTTGAGGCTATGTCGCGCCAAGATATTGCTGCCGCTCAAAAGGAGCTGGAGGCAGCTCAGAGTTACGATCCTTTCCAAGCAACCTATAAAGCAGACTATGCCCAAATATTAATTGCGTTAGGGCAGCAAAAGCAAGACAAGGAGCTGCTGAAACGGGCTGAGGAGTATGTGGATGCTGCTCAACGGCTTAACTCCGGAAATATCAAAATTCGGCTGCTTAAATCCCGTTTCCTGTTATCCAACGGCCAGATTGAGTCTGGCGTAAGGGAAGTGGAAGCAGCCCTGAATTTAGGTCCCTGGTTGCAGGATAACTATAATAGCTTAAGCGATGTCTACTTTTTAGTCGGCCAGTATTACTTCACTAATGGTGACCAGCAAAAGGCCAAGGAGTATCTCCGGAAAGCTATTGGAGTTTCGGAGCTGTTAAAGCAACAAGCTGCCAAGTTAACTCCAGAAACCAGAAAGCTCTGGATAAGAGTTCCGATGTTAGAAGTGTCTCCGGCTATGCAGGAAGCGGCCAAGAAGAGCTCAGTGTATCTAGCGAAACTGTAGCCAATATATAACCCAACGCTGTAAGTTGAACTAAAACATAGCATTTACATGAAATGGAACCAAAACGGGGGGATATAATGAAAGGAATGATCATGGCAGCCGGGGTTGGGACAAGGCTGTATCCACTGACAAAAGATATACCCAAGCCCATGGTTCCAATTGCCGGGAGGCCTTTAATGGAGCATATTGTTCATTTATTACGCAAGCATGGGATTACTCAGTTGGTGGCTAACTTGCATTACTTACCTGACGAGATTCAAAACTATTTTAAGGATGGTTCGGAATTTGGGGTCAATTTGAAATATACCTTGGAGCCGGAATTGCTGGGTACAGCCGGTGGAGTAAAGAATAACCGTGACTTTTTGGATGAAACCTTTGTAATTGTAAGTGGGGATGCTCTAACCGATATAAATTTAGGGGCCTTTATGCGCTTTCACAAAACAAAAGGAGCAATAGCAACTATTGCTCTCAAGCCCATGGAAGAGGTAGAAAGGTTTGGGGTGGTTATTACTAATCCCGAAGGACGTATTATTAATTTTCAGGAGAAACCCCAAAAAGAAGAAGCCTTAAGCAACTTGGTCAATACCGGTATTTATATTTTTGAACCGGAAATCTTTAATTATATACCGAATGGAGAGTTTTATGATTTTGGGAAAGATTTATTTCCCAAACTTGCTCTTGAAGGTGCGAGTTTTTGTGGTTATATTACCGAAGATTATTGGTGTGATGTTGGCAATCTGGAAGCTTATTCCCAGGCTCAGAACGATAGTGAGCTAGGCAAGGTTAAACTTTATCTCGACCAAGCATTCCCGCGTAAAGCAATTAATTTTTCGAAATATTAGGGGGAGTAAAATGAAGAAGGCACTTATAACTGGGATAAATGGACAAGATGGCTCATATCTGGCGGAGCATTTACTGAGTAAGGGATATAAAGTTTATGGGTTGATTCGCAGGACGAGCACCTTAAACTTAGAAAACATCAAGCATATTTTAGGTGACATTGAGTTAGTATTTGGTGATTTACTTGACCAGGGTTCGCTAATTACCGCTATAAGGGATATTCAACCCGATGAGGTGTATAACCTAGCGGCCCAATCTTTTGTGCCTACATCTTGGGTACAACCAATCCTCACTGGGCAGACTACAGGTCTTGGAGTTACCAATGTATTAGAAGCCATCCGGCTGATTAAACCGGAGACTAAGTTCTACCAAGCATCTAGCAGCGAAATGTTTGGCAAAGTGCTGGAGACACCTCAGACTGAACAAACCCCTTTTTATCCCCGCAGTCCCTACGGTGTGGCCAAAGTCTACGGTCATTGGATTACCGTAAATTATCGAGAAAGCTTTAATCTATTTGCTTGTTCCGGGATACTTTTTAATCATGAATCTCCCCGCCGAGGTCTAGAGTTTGTAACTAGAAAAGTCTCTCATGCGGCGGCTAGGATTAAGCTTGGATTACAGAAAGAATTACGGATGGGTAACCTGGACGCCAAACGGGATTGGGGCTTTGCAGGGGACTATATCAAGGCAATGTGGCTGATGCTCCAGCAGGACAGCCCTGACGACTATGTAGTGGCCACTGGCGAGACCCATACAGTACAGGAACTAGTGGAAATTGCTTTTGACAGCGTAGGTTTAAGCTGGGAAGATTACGTGGTGTTAGATTCGAAATTTATCCGGCCTGCAGAGGTGGAATTGCTTTTAGGCGACTCTGCGAAGGCTAAAAAGGTATTAGGTTGGACTCCGGAAGTTAACTTCAAGACTCTAGTACAAATGATGGTTGATACTGACCTCCGGTTGCTAAAAGAAAATAAAGTAATGGAGAGTTGTTTTTAGTTTTTTGATAGAAAGTTGGTCTTTTGGGGGTTAACAGATGAAGGCATTAATTACCGGTATCCGTGGCTTTGTCGCCGGGTATTTAGCTGAATTACTAATAGACGCAGGGCATGAAGTATGGGGTACCGCTCGATCCATAGATAGTTGCCGTAATGCCAACTCAGCTTATTGGGACAAAGTTACCTTGGTTAAAACGGATTTTAATTCCCAAGAGGCCTTGGAGACAGTGCTTCAAGCAAGCCGACCTGAAGTAATCTTCCACCTAGCAGCCCAGAGTTCTGTGCAGCAGTCCTGGGTAGATAAAGAAGGAACCTTTAATGCCAACCTCTTAGGTACAGTTAGACTGTTGGAAGCTGTACGAAAAAGCGGTGAAAATCCTAAAGTACTCCTTGTGGGCTCTGCCGAAGAATATGGCTTGGTATCTCCTAAGGAAGTGCCAGTTAAAGAGACCAATCCCCTCCGGCCCATGAGCCCCTATGGTGCTAGTAAAGCAGCAACTAGTATGTTAGCTGCTCAATATTTTAGAGCCTATAAAATACCGATAATTTATGCCCGCCCATTTAATCACATCGGACCACGTCAGTCCTTGGGCTTTGTTACCTCTGATTTTGCCAAACAGATAGCCGAAATAGAGCTAGGGCTGCTAGAACCGATTATTAGGGTTGGTAATCTTGAGGCCCAGCGAGATTTTACCGATGTACGGGATGTGGTGCGAGCCTATTATTTATTGAGTCAAAAGGGTCAACCTGGGGAGATCTACAATGTAAGTTCAGGACAAGCTGTACCAATTGAATATATTCTACAAACATATCTGGAACTTGCCAAGGTAAAGATTAGTGTAGAAGCTGACCCGGCCAGGATGCGTCCCTCAGATGTACCGATTCTACTAGGAGAAAGCAATAAGCTTAATATAGATACTGGCTGGAAAGTAGCTGTTCCTTTGTTGAAATCACTTGCGGACGTACTAGAATACTGGCGTTTAACAGTTGCGAATAGATAAAATAGAGGTGATATCCTTGATTGTAGCTGTAATCATGGCTGGGGGCAGGGGCGAAAGATTCTGGCCGAAATCCCGAACTCATACCCCAAAACAATTTCTAGACCTGACAGGTAATGGGACGATGTTTCAGTTAACTATACAAAGACTAACCCCGCTTATTCCGCCGGAAAGAATATTTGTGGTGACCGGTAAAGCTTATGAAAAGCAGGTCATGAGCCAATTGCCTCTGGTACCGGCGACAAATGTAATTATTGAGCCTATGGGTAGAGATACTGCAGCGTGTATTGGGTTAGCTGCTGTCACCATTGAGCAGCAGTATCCGGACGCTGTAATGGTGGTTCTCCCCTCGGACCATTTGATTTTAGATAATGAAGAATACCTAAACAACCTACGCTGTGCTGCTGAGCAGGCCGAAAAGGAAGAATGTATTGTAACCATTGGAATTAATCCTACAATGCCGGAGACTGGCTATGGTTATATCAAGAGTGGCCAATTGGCTTGTGAAATTGACGGAATGCAGGTTTTAGAAGTTGAGAGATTTACTGAAAAGCCGGATCGGGAAACAGCCATAAAGTTTCTGAGGACGGGAAAGTATTTTTGGAACAGCGGGATGTTTATCTGGAAGGTTTCAACTATCCGCAAGCTTATGGAACAGCATATGCCTGAGCTCCATGACCGTCTAGAAATAATTCAGGACGTACTAGGCAGGGCGGAAGAGGAACAGGTACTGGAAGACCAATTTATCCAGATGAAGAAAATATCTATCGATTATGGGGTTTTGGAAAAGACGGACAAAGTTTATGTTATTCCCGGTTATTTTGGCTGGGACGACGTGGGAGGCTGGGTAGCCCTGGAACGGGTTAACCAATTGGATGAGGAAGGTAATCTGATTACCGGACAGTGTATTTCCCTGGATACCCAAAAGTGTATTGTGGATAGTCCCAAAAAGTTGGTAGCAACAATCGGAATTGAAGATTTAGTTATCGTGGATACCGAGGACGTTTTGTTAGTTTGCCACAAAGGGCGTTCCCAAGATATTAAAAAGCTTCTCGAGAAGTTTAAGGAAAAGCAAATGGATTCCTATTTATAAGGGGAGTAAGTTATGACAATAAAATTCGGTACAGACGGCTGGCGGGCAATAATCAGCAAAGATTTTACCTTCGATAATGTCGCCATTGTACAGAAATGCCCAGGTAGGACTAGCTACCGATGGGGATGCTGACCGGATCGGGGCCGTTGATGCAACCGGTGAGTTTATTAATTCCCACCAGATTTATGCCCTCCTGCTACGGCATTTAATTAAAGAAAAGGGTTGGAGCGGTGGTGTGGTAAAGACCTTCTCTACTACCCAAATGATTGACAAGCTGGCAGAGAAGTATGGGATTAAAGTGTTTGAAACCCCCATAGGGTTTAAATATATCTGTGAACTATTTTTACGTGAGGATATCTTAATTGGTGGCGAGGAAAGTGGTGGTATCGGGATTAAGCACCACATTCCCGAGCGAGATGGAATTCTAATCAGCCTCTTGCTACTAGAGATTATGGCCACCTACCAGCAGACTCTAGGGGAGATTATTAAAGGTCTAATGAATGAAATTGGGTTCTATTACTATGACCGGATAGATCTGCATCTTTCTACTGACAAGAAAGAGCGTCTTATGAATAAGCTGAAGTCTGGAACGCTTGAAATGGTTGCTGACACAAGGGTAGCTAAAGTAGAGACATTAGATGGTGTAAAGTTTACGATGAACGATAACAGTTGGCTGCTATTTAGGGCCTCTGGGACGGAGCCGGTTGTTAGGGTTTACTCGGAAGCCAATAGTGCTGAGAAGGTGGAAAAGTATCTTGATTTTGGGCGAGGGATAACCGAATAATAAATAATCGTATTAACTATAATAAATTCAAGTTTTAGAGGATTTGTTACCTAAATGTCGAAAATTACACCAAGCTTAACATATTACGTTGAAAAGGATAAATATATGTTAACAAATATTAAGGAAATATATCATTATAGAGAAATGCTAAAAAATTTAGTAGTCAAGGACTTAAGAACACGATATAAAGGCTCAATTCTGGGGTTTTTCTGGACCTTTTTAAACCCTTTATTAATTTTAGCAGTTTATACTTTGGTATTTTCTACTGTTATGAGGATGGGAATAAATAATTATTCCATGTTTCTTTTCGTAGTACTGCTTCCATGGCTATTCTTTGCCAATTCAGTACAAGCCAGCACCATGGCGATTATTACCAATGGAGGTCTGGTTAAAAAAATATACTTTCCTGTAGTTATATTACCTTTGTCAGTTGTTCTTGGGAATCTCGTTAACTATTTATTTAGTTTATTAATTATGGTTCCGGCGCTCTATTTTTTTAATATACAACTTACCTGGGCAGTAGCTTATTTTCCAATACTCTTAATTATACAGTTACTGCTTACACTTTCATTTGCGCTATTATTAAGCAGTCTAAATGTATATTTCCGGGATATTGAGCATATGTTAAACATTTTTATGATGGCTTGGTTTTATCTTACGCCGGTTGTTTATCCGGTTACTTTAGTTCCAAAGCAATATATGGGTCTTTTTTTCCTTAATCCCCTTACTACTATTATTCTAGCATACCGAGATATATTTTTTTACGGAAAGCCACCTGATCTGGAAGCCTTGGGATATATAGGAGTTTTCTCTATGCTATTTTTAATAGTTGCAATGTTTACATTTAATCACTTAAAGCGCAGTTTTGCTGAAGAAATTTAACCATGGGGGATAAGGACGTCATGAATGTTATAGAGGTCAAAGATGTCTGGAAAAAGTTCCGTTTGTACCATGATAAAAGGCCGACTTTAAAGGAGAAGTTTCTTTTCAGGGGGACGGGTAAGTCTGAGGACTTTTGGGCGTTAAAGGGTATAAATCTTACAATTACCAAGGGTTTGACGGTAGGTCTTATCGGTCAAAATGGATCAGGCAAAAGCACACTCTTAAAGCTGCTCACTAAGATTATTTATCCGAATAAAGGAATAATCACGGTCCATGGAAAAGTTTCAAGCCTTTTGGAATTAGGAGCAGGGTTTCACCCAGATTTTACAGGTAGGGAAAATATATATATGAACTCTTCCATATTTGGGCTTACCAAAAGGGAGATTGATAAAAGTATAGATCAGATTGTTGAGTTTTCGGAACTAGAAGAATTCATTGATAGTCCTATACGCAGTTATTCTTCTGGGATGTATATGAGATTGGCATTTGCTACTGCCATAAATGTAGATCCAGACGTTTTATTACTAGACGAAATATTAGCGGTAGGAGATATTTCATTTCAAAAAAAATGTTTAAATAAAATTAAGGAACTTAAAAATCAGGGTAAGACAATTGTATTCGTTTCACACGAGCATGGAGCAGTGGAAAAACTTTGTGACAAAGCGGCATGGTTACATCATGGTGAGTTAAAGTATTTTGGTGATACCAAACAAGTAATTGATAAATATTTGGTTGAGCTTTCCCAAAAAAGAGAACAGCAATTAATTACTGAACACACCCTAGAATGTGAGGTACCTCAAATTGAACTGGGAAGTACTGAAGTAGACACTAATAATCAGGAGATAGTGCAGAACTCAGAGGAAATTGACAAAAACCAAGATAGATGGGGTACTAAAGAAATAGAAATAACCGAAGTAAAAATGTTTAGTAGTCAATTAGTAGAAAAGTATCTGTTTGAAACTGGCGAATCAATTGAAATATTAATTTACTACAAAGTAAACATGAATGTAGAAGAACCCGTTTTTGGGATTGGCTTTATTAGAAATGATGGCTTGCAATGTTATGGAACAAATACCCATATTGATAAGATGAAAATATGCAATCTTGATACTAAAGGTTGTATTAAATTTAAAATAGGCTCACTAGATCTTTTGGAAGGTCAGTACACCTTAGAAGTAGCTGTTCACGATGATGATGGTAGGGCTTACGACTATATAATTCGAAAATATGGCTTTGAGGTGTTTTCACGAATTGCCGATGTAGGTGTTGCAAGAATCCCTCACGAATGGATAATACCAGAAAACAATGAGGTGCCTTAATGAAAGACGTAAACCCCAATATAAAAAATATTACTAACTTATTAAATAGACGACTAAAAACTAAACATGATATCAACATCTCAGGTAAAGAGGAAAACGACGTATTCAATTCATTAGAGCTTTTAAATGCTATTAATGAATGTAATAACAATTGGTATTATGATCTACACAGGTCCGTGACCTCCCATAGAAAATTTATCGGAAAGGCTATTGTGTTTTTTAAGAAAGCTTTACGTAAAACCTTAAAATGGTATATAAGACCACTATTTGAAGATCAAATGCGATTTAATAATTCGGTCACCCAAGCACTTAACTTGATGGTTAAGAACCTAGAAAACATTAATAAAGAAATTGCTCGGATAAATAAAAATGAGACTCTTAGTGGCTTTGACTATGTGGCTTTTGAAGACAAATATAGAGGTGAACGATCAGATATCAAGGATAGACAACGTGTTTACCTTCCATATTTTATAAATAGCGAAAATGTTTTGGATATTGGATGCGGGAGAGGGGAATTCGTAGAATTATTGATGGAAAATAAGATATCAGTACTGGGGCTCGATACTGATGAAGAGATGATTGCTAAGTCTCACTGCCTGGGCTTACCTGTTAAATATGCAGATGCAATAGATTATCTGAAGAATATTCCCGACAATACTTTAGGTGGTGTTTTTTTAAGTCACGTAATTGAACATCTAAAGCCACAGGTATTGGTAGATTTAATTAGTTTAGCTCATAAGAAATTAAAAACAGGTTGCTACTTTATTGCGGAAAGCCCCAATTCCTTAAATCTGGGAATATTTAGTTCTCCTTTTTATTTAGACCTTACCCATAATAAACCGGTTCATCCTGAAACGTTAAAGTTTTTATTAAGGAATAAGGGATTTGAGATACACGACACTCTATTCCTCAGCCCAATACCAAAAGAAGCTAAACTTCAGTTAATAAATAGTGATTTGAAGGATAGCAGTATTATTAATCAAAACTTAGAAAGATTAAATGACCTATTATTTGGGTATCAAGATTACTCCGTTATTGGACGTAAAATAAGCACATATTGAGGTGTAATTAGTGAAAAAGAAAAAAATTGCGATTTGTACCGTTCAAGTCCCCTTTGTGCGAGGAGGCGCGGAAATACTTGTCGAGTCCCTTAATACTCAGCTCTTAAAACGGGGGTTTAATTCAACGATAGTTAGTATTCCCTTTAAGTGGTATCCCAAGAATGAAATTCTTAAGAATATGCTTACTTGGAGAATGTCAGATTTGAGCGAAAGTAATGGTATGAAAATTGATATGGTTATAGCAACAAAATTCCCGTCCTATGGGATAAAACATGACAACAAAGTTACATGGTTGGTACATCAGCATCGTACGGTTTATGATCTTTATGGAACGGAATTCAGCGATTTTAATGCAACTCCAGAGGATAATGAAATGAGAAGTATGATTGTAAATTTTGATAATAAAACTCTCCAAGAGTCTAAGAAACTATACACTATTGCTGAAAATGTTACTACAAGGTTAGAAAAATTTAATGGAATTAAGGGAGAAACTCTTTATCATCCCCCAAAAAATAATGATAAGTTTTACTGTGGTGAGTACGGAAATTATATCCTTTCTATTGGACGAATTGAGCCAATGAAAAGAGTAGACTTGTTAGTTAAAGCCATGAAATATGTAAAAAGTGCTGTCAAGTGCATAGTGGGTGGAACTGGATCTCACAGAGAAGAGCTAGAAAGATACGTCATTCAAAATAAACTAGACGCAAAGGTAAAATTCGTTGGATTTATTAATGATGAAGATTTAATAAAATTATATGCAGATTCCTTGGCTGTGTATTTCGCCCCGTTTGATGAAGATTACGGGTACATAAGTTTGGAGGCATTCCTTTCCAAAAAGCCAATTTTAACAACACTCGATGCTGGGGGAGTGTTGGAGTTTGTTGATGATGAACTTAATGGATATATTACCGCGGTTGAACCAGAGCAGATAGCTGCTAAAATTGATTATTTATATAACAATAAGAAGTTATGTGAAGAATTTGGGAATCATGGATATGAGAAAGTATTACCAATTAATTGGGATTCTGTAATTGAGAAATTAACACTCACATTAAGATAACTGGAGGGAATAATGAAAGTTGCATACTTTACACCTTTAAATCCAAAAAGGTCAGGTATATCAGATTATAATGAGGAACTAATATTCTACTTAAAAGATTATTTGGATATCCATCTTTTTTTGGATGGGTACTCGCCATCAAATATATCAGTTTTAAACAATTTTTTAATATTTGACATTAAGGACTTTGAATCTCAACATGCTAGATATAATTATCAAGTATGTATCTACCATGTTGGCAATAATCAGCAATATCATGAGTATTTATACAGACATGCTTTGGAATATTCGGGTATTATTGTCATGCATGATTATGCCCTTCATCATATGTTGGCAGGAATGCTTCTGGAAAACAAATCATCAGATTATTTAGAGGAAGTCTATTATAATTATGGGGAGGCTGGTCTGAATCTGGCTCGTAAAGCTTTAAGTGGGGTAATTCCACCTTTATGGGAGACATCAGCAATTGATTATCCAATGAATAGGAGAATCATAGAATCATCCAAGGGAATTATAGTACATTCTGCTTATGTTCAAGATATAATTAGTAAAACAAAACCTGACATACCTACAAGAGTAGTTACTATGCACTGCGCTGATATAGTAGATAATCCTATCGACGAGAAAATACAGGCACGTAAAAGACTCGGAATTAATAGTCAGGAAATTATTCTTGCCTCGTTTGGCCTTATAGTTGCAACTAAACGAATCGACATAATACTTAGGGTTATAAAAAAGTTGAGTAAGTACTTTTCTGATTTTAGGTACTACCTAGTTGGTCAAGAAGTTGAAGAATTCCGGATTAGAGACCTTGTTAAGGAATTAGGACTTAAGGACAAGGTTGTTTTTACCGGACACATAGCACTAGATAAATTTAAAGATTATATGAAGGCCTCTGACGTCTGTCTAAATTTACGTTACCCTGACCAAGGAGAGACATCAGCAAGTCTGATCCGTCTAATGGGTATGGGAAAACCTGTTTTCGTGTCTAATGTTGGTTCCTTTGTCGAAGTCCCCTCTGATGTTGTAATTAAGATTAATGTTAATGAAACAGAGGAAAATGACCTTTTCGATGAACTTGTAAAGTATCTAAATAACCCCTATCTGATTAATGAGATAGGGTCTAAAGCGTTGGATTATGTTAGAAACAATTGTTCTTTTAAAAAATCAGCACTCAATTATTATGAGTTTATTGATGAAGTTGTTAAAAGTCAGGGTAGCTTAGAGTCTTTAATAGGGCATAAAATTTGTACTGAGATATCAGAGACCTTGGCGGAAATTGGAATAACACGGGAAAAAGACAAATTTATTTATGAGGTGGCTTGTTTATTAGATGATATAGGAATGGGATAATACAATTGAATTTTGGGTTAGAATTAATAAAGATGTCTGTTGAGATGTCGAAAAAAGGATTTTCAATATTTATCTTGAAAAACATATTGAAAATGATAAATGAAAAACTATGTTGGGGGAGTACTAAATGAAGGTCGTTATACTTGCTGGTGGATATGGGACAAGAATCAGTGAAGAGTCTCATCTAAAGCCTAAACCGATGATAGAAATTGGTGAAAGGCCTATTCTTTGGCATATCATGAAAATATATTCACATTATGGCTTTAATGACTTTGTTATCTGTTTAGGATATAAGGGATATTGCATCAAAGAGTATTTTGCCCATTATTTTCTACATGAATCAAATGTTACATTTGATTTTAGAAATGATAATCAGAAGGTTATACACAATCATTCTGCTGAGCCATGGAGAGTAACTTTAGTTAACACGGGTATGAATACAATGACTGGCGGACGTGTAAAAAGGATACAACCGTATATTGGAAATGAACCCTTTATGATAACTTATGGGGACGGCGTTTCTGATATTAATATTAATAAATTAGTACAATTTCATAAAGCGCATGGAAAAACTGCAACAGTAACTTCAATCCAACCTAGCGGTAGATTTGGTGCCTTGGATCTAGCAGAAAACAATCAGGTTCTGGGCTTTAATGAAAAGCCAAAGGGGGATGGTAACTGGATCAATGCCGGTTTTTTTGTGTTACAGCCAGAGATTTTTAACTATTTAAAAGATGATAGTGTTATCTTTGAAAGGGAACCAATGGAGAATCTGGCTAATGACGGGCAGCTTGTAGCTTTCAAACACAATGGATTTTGGCAGCCAATGGACACTCTTCGTGATAAGAATTATCTTGAAGAATTATGGCAATCCGATAAAGCTCCTTGGAAGAGTTGGGCTCCTAATGCTAAATTGGTGAGCAGTATATGATAGATTTGAACTTTTGGAGAAACAAAAAAGTCTTTATAACCGGTCACACAGGTTTTAAGGGCTCTTGGCTTTGTTTATGGCTCCATTATTTAGGGGCAGAAGTTACCGGTTATGCATTAAAACCGCCAACAAGCCCGAGTCTATTTGAGCTTTGTAATATAGACACGCGTGTGAAATCAATAATTGCAGACATTAGAGATGGAGAAGCTTTGAACTTGGCGGTCACAACCGCAAGCCCAGATATAGTCATTCATATGGCGGCACAGCCGCTTGTAAGAGAATCATATAAAAATCCTCTTGATACATATTCAATAAATGTTATGGGAACCATAAACCTTTTTGAGGCGGTCAGAAACTGCAAAAGTGTAAAATCGCTTGTCAATGTTACGACAGATAAATGTTATGAAAACAAGGAATGGTCATGGGGATATCGGGAAAATGAACCATTGGGTGGTTATGACCCATATTCAAATAGTAAAGCTTGTTCGGAACTTGCAACGTCTGCATATAGGCATTCCTTCTTTAACACAAAAGAGTACGATAAACATGGAGTAGCTATAGCCTCAGCAAGGGCCGGAAACGTAATTGGTGGTGGCGACTGGGCTAACGATAGACTGATTCCCGATTGCGTAAGATCCCTTTTAACGGCCGAAAGTATAATCATTAGAAGTCCTAATGCAATTAGGCCATGGCAGTATGTGTTAGAGCCACTAAGTGGATATATGTTATTAGCGCAAAAGCTTTATATAATTGGTCCTAGGTATGCAGAAGGGTGGAATTTTGGCCCTAATGACAATGACGCAAAATCTGTTAGATGGATAGTTGAGAAAATGTGCGAAAAATGGGGGCATAATGCAGCCTATGTTATTGATTCTGGTGAGCACCCTCATGAAGCACATTATCTGAAATTAGATTGTTCAAAGTCAAAAACGGAATTAAATTGGTTTCCAAAGTGGAATTTGGAGCAAGCTCTTGATAAGGTAATTGAGTGGATAAAAGCATATAAAGATAAAAAAGACATCACAGAAATATGTTTGAAACAGATAGAAGAATATACCAAGTTTAAAGTTGAGGTATAATATAGTGAAAATAAAAGACTTAGACCAAATCAAAAGAGAAGAAGTAATTCAAGCGGCGGTTAATTACTATCAAGTTAAATTCAAAAATGACAATCTGAATTTTGAACCGGGCGATCGTATTTCTTATGCTGGGCGTGTTTTTGACGAAAAGGAAATTTCAAACCTTGTTGATGCAGCGTTAGATTTCTGGCTTACTACCGGTAGATTTGCAAATCAATTTGAAAAGGAATTTGCATCGTTTTTGGGAGTTAAACACTGCTCCTTGACAAATTCGGGATCATCTGCAAATTTACTAGCTTTTATGGCGTTGACATCCCCAAAACTTGGACCTAGGAGAATAAAACAAGGTGATGAGGTAATTACTGTGGCAGCGGGATTTCCGACCACGGTTGCGCCCATAATACAATTTGGGGCTATTCCTGTTTTTGTAGACGTAAAACTTCCTAGTTACAATATAGACTGTACTCTTCTCGAGCATGCTCTCTCCGAAAAAACAAAAGCAATAATGGTTGCCCATACTCTTGGGAATCCCTTTTCTATACAGGAGGTAAAAGATTTTTGCGATAAGCATAACCTGTGGTTAATCGAAGACAACTGTGACGCCTTAGGATCAAGATATTTTTATAATGGGGAATGGTTGTATACCGGCACTATTGGACACATTGGAACGTCTAGTTTCTATCCTCCACACCATATGACCATGGGAGAAGGTGGTGCTGTTTATACTAACGATACTCAAATCAAACGTCTTGTCGAATCTTTTAGAGATTGGGGTAGAGACTGCGGGTGTCCCTCAGGATATGATAATACTTGTCATAATCGTTTTAATCAGAAGTTTGGAGACCTTCCTGCTGGATATGATCATAAATATGTTTACTCACATTTCGGGTATAACCTAAAAGTAACAGATATGCAAGCAGCTATTGGATGTGCCCAACTTGAAAAACTACCCAGCTTTATTGAAGCACGAAAGCGTAACTGGAAGCTATTGAAGGACGGTTTAAAGAATTTCTCTGATATATTTATTTTACCTGAAGCAAATACAAACTCCGACCCAAGCTGGTTTGGCTTCTTACTAACAGTAAAAAAAGAAGCAAGTTTTACGAGGGATCAAATAGTAAATTATCTTGAGGACAAAGGTATACAAACTAGAATGTTATTTGCAGGAAATCTTTTGAAACATCCTTGTTTTAATGAAATGAGGGCAAGCGGTCGAGGATACAGAGTTATAGGTGAAATGAAAAATACTGATATAATAATGAATCAAACATTCTGGCTTGGAGTTTATCCAGGGTTGAGCACGGAGATGGTAGAATACATGATAAAAACAATCTCCGATTTTGTCAAAAATCACTAACCAACATGGGGGGACTGGAGCTTTACATGATAGTTAATCAAACCAAAATTCCTGGTTGTTATGAAATAAATCCAGTAGTTTTCCAAGATGAGAGAGGGGTTTTTGTTAAGACATTTCATCAGGATATTTATTCTAATTACAAACTAGAGACACATTTTGCCGAAGAGTATTACTCGTTTTCTCATCATGGGGTATTAAGAGGCTTGCACTTTCAGATACCACCTAAAGATCATACTAAGTTAGTCTATTGTGTTACTGGTGAGGTAATGGATGTTGTAGTTGATCTAAGAATTGGTTCCCCAACTTTTGGAGAGTTTGAGATATTTAGGATTAGTGCAAATAAAGGAAATATGCTATATATTCCCTCGGGGTTAGCCCATGGATTTTATGTTGAAAGTGAAAACGCAATTTTGATTTACAAGGTAACAACAGTATATTCACAAGAGCATGATACAGGAATACATTGGAGTTCAATTGGCATACCATGGCCAAATAAAGATCCAATTATTTCAAAAAGAGATAATGAGTTTTTAGCGTTGGCCAATTTTGCAAGCCCATTCCAATTTTAAGAGGTTGAATATGAATAATAAAACTACCAAAACAGCGGTTATTACTGGTGCTTCCGGTTTTATTGGATCACATTTAGTTCAACGTTTAAATGCAGATGGATGGGATCTGCATTTAATTATACGATCTAAAACAAATCTAATGCTAATTAAAGATAGCCTTGTTTATGTTACATTGCACTACCATGATGGCTCAACAAATGGGTTAATAAATATTTTCAAATCAGTCAAGCCTCAAATAGTTTTTCATTTAGCATCACTTTTTCTAGCGCAGCACACACCCAAAGATATTGAGCCAATGATGCAGAGTAATATTGTTTTTTCTACTCAGTTAGTTGAAGCCATGGTAAATAATGATGTTTTTCAATTGGTGAATACTGGTACATCTTGGCAGCATTTTAAGAATTATGATTATAACCCTGTTTGTCTGTATGCTGCAACAAAACAAGCATTTGAAACTATCTTGAAATTTTATACAGATACTAATGCATTAAAAGTAATTAATTTAAAATTGTTTGACACTTACGGTTTACATGACCCAAGAGCCAAGCTTTTTACTTTGTTACAAAAGGTAGTTGAGGAACAGATGCCATTTGCAATGTCCCCGGGGGAACAGCTAATAGATATTGTCTATATTGACGATGTAATCGAAGCCTTTGTATTGGCAGCAGAAAGGTTATTAGAAGATAAGGTTAAGCAAAAGGAAGATTATGCAGTGTCGTCGGGACATCCGCTAAAACTGCGGGAACTGGTGGAAACTTACGGTAAAATCATTGGTAAGCCTTTACCAATTGAATGGGGTGGTCTACCCTACAGGACTCGCGAAGTGATGAAGCCATGGGACAAAGGTGTTTATTTGCCGGGGTGGGCACCGAAAATTAGTCTTGAGGAAGGCATTAGGAAGTTAATACAAAATAATAATTAATATAAATTATGTTTTTAGGAGGTAATTATGGGGGACAAAACTTTGTGTTTATCAGTTGTTGTTCCAATTTACTTTGAAGAACAACTCATTAATGAATTTTATAAACGGATGAAAAAAGTATTAATTACTCTGGAACCCCGATACAGGCATGAATTAATTTTTGTAAACGATGGTAGTACTGATAGTTCACTAGAGATGCTTGTAGAAATTTGCCAAAAGGATGATAAAGTTCGTATCATTGATTTTTCCAGGAATTTTGGGCACCAAATAGCGATTACAGCGGGTACTGATTATGCAACTGGGGATGCAGTGGTTGTTATAGATGGTGACTTACAGGATCCACCCGAAGTCATTCCAAAAATGGTAGAAAAGTGGGAAGAAGGATACAAGGTTGTTTATGGGGTACGGAGCAAACGTAAAGGAGAAACCGCTTTTAAACTATTAACTGCTAACATTTACTACCGGCTAATGGGAAAATTGAGTGATGTTAATTTGCCACTTGATGCTGGAGATTTTAGGTTGATGGATCGGGTAGTTGTTGATGCGCTGGGAGAAATACATGAAGAGAACCGATATATTCGCGGGTTGATTTCCTGGATTGGATTTCCCCAGTATGGATTGGCTTATGAACGAGATATTCGTTATGCAGGAGAGACCAAATTTACCTTGAAAAAGATGCTTAAGTTTGCATTAGATGGTATTACTAGTTTTTCGGACAAGCCGTTACATCTTTCAAGCCAGTTAGGTATGTTAATTACGTTAGCTGCGTTCTTATCAGTAATTTTTGTTATCGCAAGTAAGCTAATTTATCCTGAATCATCAATTCAAGGCTGGACATCTCTTCTTGTTGTTATTCTTTTTCTAGGTGGTATTCAGCTAATATCTATTGGGATTCTAGGTCAATATATTGGCAGGATTTATAAAGAGTCTAAGCGGCGGCCACTTTATATTGTAGCTCAAAAATACGGCTTTGAATATTTGAAGCCTTTATTTAATAGACCTCAAGATGCTTCGAAGTTGAGAGTTGATAAAAATGGATAAAATAAACCAGCCGTGCATTTCAGTTTGTATTCCCGTTTTTAACTGTGAGGCGTATATTGGATTTACTATTGAGTCTGTTTTAAATCAAACCTTAAAGGACTTTGAGTTAATTATACTAGATAACAAGTCTACTGATCGAACGTTGAATATAATTCGCAAATTTAAAGATTCACGCATTCGTCTGATTGAGAATGAAACAAATATTGGTGCGGAAGGTAACTGGAATAGAGCCCTCATAGAGGCGAGGGGGAAATATATTAAAATACTATGTGCAGATGATTTATTATATCCTAACTGTCTCGAATTACAGCTAGCTATTTTTGAAACTCCTTCTAACGAGGGTATTGCTTTAGTTTGCTCCGGTCGGGATATTATTAATGACCGGGGTAGTAAAATATTTTCTAGAAATTTTAAAGGCGAAAAAGGTAGGTTACCCGGTGCGTACGCAATCAAAAAATCAATTCAAGCGGGTACAAATCTTATTGGAGAACCTACAGCCGTACTTATTAAAGCTGAAGTTATAGATAAAGCCGGTCAGTTTGATATTAGTATCCCTTATGTTATCGATTTAGATTTATGGTGCCGTATACTTTTGCAGGGTGATCTTTATATAATTCCTGAAGCACTTTGTGTTTTTAGGGTTTCGTCTGCATCTTGGAGTGTGAACATTGCTCGTTCTCAAAGTGAGGATTTTCAGAAGTTTATTTCTAGATTGGAGGAAGACCCACGCTATAATTTGGGTTATTTTGATAAGGTTTTAGGAAGACATATGGCAATTTTGAACAAATTATTACGAAACTTATTTTATAAGGTTATATTAAGAGTAAAGTAATGAGAATTTAGTAAATCTATAAATAGTGAGGTAATGAACCGTAAAATGGTATTAACAAAAATTGAGAATAAATTTATAAGATTTCTCATTGTAGGTGGAGTAAATACTTTATTTGGGTATTCGGTTTATGCCATATTCTTATTTTTTAATTTTCATTATTCAATTGCTACGTTACTTTCCGTAATAATCGGTATTTTATTTAATTTTAAAACGACTGGGAACTTAGTCTTCGAAAATAAAGAAAATATTTTAATTTTTAAGTTTTTTGGTGTATATTCCATTATTTATATCTTAAATGTAGTTGGCCTAAAAATTTTTGATGCATTAAAAATTAATTTATATCTAGCAGGTATATTATTAATACTTCCCACGGCGATCATTTCTTTTCATTTAAATAAAAGGTATGTGTTTAAACAATTAAGAGACTGATGCAATAGTTATTGAGGTGAAAATTTATGTCTATTATATTTGTAAGCTTAGCAATTATAGTATTACTTTACTTTGTTGGTTATGGAATAACCAAGCTTTTGTTACCGGATATATTAAAAGAACATGAGTTTTGGTTAACTCCTTGGATTGGTACTATTTTTTTCACATCATTATTAGTCATTTTTAGCTTAATGGGAATATCTATTAATATTTCCGCATATTTAATTATTTTATTAAGTTTTATTTGTCTATTTGCTTGTTGGTTATTGAAAATTAAAATAACTCCATACTTTAATTGGGAAAATGAATGGTTTATCTTGGTAATTGTTATTATAAGTATTTTATTTAATTTATTATCCTTGTTAAAGCATGGGATTGTTACCACGGTTTCATTTGGAAATCTTGATCCCATTCATTATTCTCTTGTTGCAGATTATTTAATAGATAATTCTATTTTTACAAAGATTAATGATAACCAACTTTATCCTGCAATGCCTGTTATTAAACATATAACTCAAATAGTAGAACGATGGGGTAGTTACGTTATTATTTCATTTTTTTCAGTATTATTAAACTTAAAAGCATATCAAGTTTATACTATTTTAACGGTGGTCTTTAACGCATTAATACCGCCGTTAGTCTTGGTATTAGCAAAAAAAGTTTATCCAATAACTAAAATTCAGTCATTTATTATTTTGATACTTTCGGCTTTTAATATTAATTTATTATATATCTTATACCATGCATTCTTCGGACAAATTATTTTTGAGGGAATACTTATTTTATTAATTACTTTAACTATTACTTACATATCAAGCAATATGGCGACAAAAGGAATTAACAAGTTTGACATTTTGATTGGATGTGGAGTGTCATCGTTAACATCCATCTATGCTGAAGGTACGGCTTTTATAATTTTACCCGTGATTTTATATACTATTATTCAGTTGATAATAAAAAGAAGCATTTCTAATATTTTTTATAAAATATTTAAGGTTGCAATTCTTACGATGATAATCAATCCAATTGCTGTTTACATGGGTTTAAAAACCACTTTAGCACAACTTGGTAGTATTGCCGGATGGAATATGAATAGATTTGCTAATCCTTATGAAACATTAGGGTTATACAATGTACATTACTTTCCAGCGCTACCTTACCCAGTAGCTATTATTCTGAGTAGTATTGTTGTTTCTGTTGGTTTATATGGACTTTATAAAATAAAAAACAAATTAATTTATTGTTCAATGTTATCTTTTTATTTATGTATTATATTTTGGGTAGGATTTATTAAAAATTATAATTATGGGTACTATAAAGCACTAACTTTTACATTATTTGTGTTTATTATAATATTTTCAATTGGTTACAGTGAACTATTAGGAAAAATAAAAAGTAATATTATGAGAATTAGTTGTATAGTATTATTGTTAAGTTTGGTAATGATCTCGGCTATATCTTTAAACCTAGCTATGATAAAATCCCATTTGGTTGTAGATCAGTCCTTAATATCTTTATCGGAAGTTAACGGGGATAAGAAGGTTAAAGATATAATATATTTATTAGAAAAGGATCTATGGAGACAAGCATGGGTGGTCTATTTTTTAAAGGATAAAAGACTCAAATTATCGCCAACGCAAAGTAGTTACTTTCCAGGGAACGCATATCCCTCGATAGATGAGAATGATTTAGTATTATCTTATAAAGAAAATAACTTTATTAGAAAGGTTAACTATCAACGTGTGCTATGGCAAAAGGAAAGTGCAACACTAGGAGTATTTGATACAGGCTATATTTATAAAGACAATTGGTGGGAGCCAGAAATTAATGGGTTAGCATACAGGTGGATGAACCAAGATGGTTCAATAGAAATAACTAGTGCCAAAGACCAAGAAAAGAATATTTACCTTAGTATGTTTTCGTATTTAAAACCACGGAATATGGAAGTTAGTGTTAATAATAAATTGATGGGAATTCGCCAAATTCAAGTTAATTTAACTAATATTGAAGTACCTATTAAATTATCTAAAGGGAAAAATATTATAAAGATTCACTCTGTGGAAAAACCGGATAGACCTGAAAATGATAATAGATTTCTCAGCTTAGCGATTACAAATATCGCAATTAATTAGTAACAGTTTAGAAAAAGAGTAAGCATAAAATGCTCGTAACTATTCAAATTGGCACCTATAATAACAAAACTTTTGCATTTGATGGTAATAAATAGAAAACAATTCAACTCACAAACAAATTTAGTTTTTGTGTAAGGGTGTCATGTCTTTAGAACACTTTAGTTCACATTTCTGGGAAGCTTGTGCTAAGTAAGCTGTTGATTGAACCAAATTGTTCTAGACTGGTTGAAATGGCACTTAACCTTAAAGGTCGGCAGGGAGCTAATAATAGATGAATGATTTCCACAAACTGATGATCGGTATCGATGCTAGACCAATTCAAACGCATAATAGTTCTGGGATACCAAACTATGTAAGACATCTGGTTAAAGCTTTAGCAAAAATTGACCAAATTAATTCCTACCGGTTATTTTATAATAGTTTTAAAGATATATCAGACCATATAATGGAACTAACCAGTGGCAATATAGAGAATAAGATTTCTAGGATACCTAATAAAGTATTAGGAGAATTTTGGGATAGGTTTAACTTTCCGCCTATTGAGAATTTTTTGGGCATTATTGATATATTTCATGCCACTCATTTTCTTGCTCCTCCTATAAAAAGCCCAAAGCTGGTTGTTACCATTCATGACTTGGCCTTTGTGAAATTTCCTGAGTGTTTTACTAAGGAGCAAGGTAAGGAGTTCGTTAGAAGGGTTAGGCAATCCTGTATCAATGCAGATATGATTATTAGTGATTCTATGAGTACCAAAAGAGACATTATCGAACTTTTTCATATACCATCGGGAAAAATTACTGTTGTTCCATTAGCAGCTCAAGAAATTTTTGATTATCAGGAAAACCAAACTAAAAATAGTCTCATTAGGAATAAGTATAAACTAGATAAAGAGTATTTCCTCTTTGTAGGAACCATTGAACCTAGGAAAAATCTTGTCCGCTTAATCCAAGCCTATAACCGGCTTCCTAAAGACATTAAGGAACACTATCACCTAGTATTAGCCGGTGGAAAAGGTTGGCTAAACAAGGAAATCTACACTGAGGCAGAGCAGTTAGGGCTTATGGATGAGCATGTGAAATTCTTAGGTTATGTTCCTGACTCAGACCTACCGGCGTTACTAAAACAAGCTATTGCGTTTGTCTATCCATCACTCTACGAAGGGTTTGGATTACCGCCTCTTGAGGCGATGGCTTCCGGCGTACCTGTTATTTCTTCAAGTATATCCTCTATTCCAGAAGTGGTAGGGGAAGCTGGACTACTTATTGATCCTTACTCAGTAGAAGAAATATCCAGCGCCATGCAGAAAATCATTGAGGATGTCAAATTAGCAAGTAGGTTAAGCAAACTAGGGCTCGCTAGAGCCGGACTGTTTTCTTGGGAGGAAACTGCAAGAGCCACTCTAGATGTTTATAAAAAAGTTAGTTCAGAAAAGTAGTTTTTGGATTAGAAAAGGAGTATAGATGAAAATTGGAATTGATGCCAGACCCTTAAGACATCCATATACCGGTATCGGCAAATATCTGGAGCAAATTCTGCGGGTTCTGGCAATTTATGATAAAGAAAATGAATACTTTTTATATTCCCACCAAGATTTTGAGTTAAGTTTTCCTATTACTGAACGGTGGCATATTCGGATAGGATGGGGAGGCGTCGGAACCATTTGGCTGCACACCCAGTTACCATTTATGATTGCTCGGGACAAGTTAGATGTTTTTTGGGGACCGCAATATGCAATCCCATTTTGGCCGCGAAGGTTACCAAGAGTGATTACAGTACATGACTTGGTATTTCATCACTATCCGGAAACTCTGCCCACTTTGATTTGGCTTC
This sequence comes from Carboxydocellales bacterium, assembly GCA_049302075.1. GTDB lineage: Bacteria > Bacillota > Carboxydocellales > JAJZTU01 > JBAQLS01. The sequence goes on from JBAQLS010000024.1 coordinate 24,483, forward strand.
ATAATAAATATGTTCTGCATCGTTATTTGGCAGCAGTTGATAAGGTTATTGCCGACTCTCATTCCACTAAAAATGATCTTCTCAAAGTTTATAAAACCAATGAGGAAAAGCTCCAGGTTATTCATTTGGCTGCCGAGTGTGCAGAGAGTACAGACACTACTCCTAGCGCAGGAGAGGAACTCCTAAAAAAACTTCAGATTACTTCTGGGTATATCCTTTGTGTAGGTACGGTTGAACCCAGAAAAAACCTTATGCGGTTACTAGAGGCCTATGCTAATGTTAAAAAGGGGCAAGGAGTTAATGCCCCATTTGTTATAGCAGGTAGTTATGGGTGGAAGTATCAGGGGATTTTACAGCGGGTAGATGAACTAGGATTAAGTGAACAGGTAATTTTTACTGGTCGTCTTACGGAAACTGAACTTGACGTTCTATATCGTAATGCTTTGATTTTTGTTTATCCGTCCCTATATGAGGGATTTGGTCTCCCACCTTTAGAGGCCATGTTGCGTGGAATTCCAGTCATAACCTCTAACACGTCGTCACTGCCTGAGGTGGTAGGAGACGCAGGTATTATTGTTGACCCTTACAACGTGCAGGAAATAGCATCAGCTATCCTGAATCTATATACAAATGAGGACTTACGCAAAGATTATTCCCTAAAAGGGACAGCACGGGCTAGGGAATTTAGTTGGGAAAAGACTGCCCAAGCTACGTTAGATGTACTTAAAGATGCGTTTGAGAGCAAAAAAGCTACTCTGTAACTTAGGAGGGGAATTCTTGAAGGTAGCTATTGTTCATGAATGGTTAGCAAATATGGGAGGCTCGGAAAAAGTTGTTCTGGCGTTGCATCAACTTTTCCCCGACGCACCAATTTATACGACGGTTTTTAATCCTGCTAACTTGCCTGCTGAGTTTAAGGGTTTGGATGTACGTACATCCTTCATTCAGCGCCTGCCTCAGGGGAGAACTAAATATCAGCGCTACCTCCCTTTTATGCCAATGGCCTTTGAACAGTTTGATTTAACCGGATATGATCTAGTACTTACCAGTAATCATGCCTGTGCTAAGGGAGTAGTAACAAGACCGGAAACCTTAAATATCTGTTACTGCCATACCCCTATGCGCTATGCCTGGGGTTTTTATCATGAATATATGGAAAGGGAGAAGGTTGGCCGATTTGGACGGTTGGTGATACCACCACTTATGACCTATCTGCGGATGTGGGACAGGCTGGCTGCCGACCGAGTGGACTATTTTGTGGCTAATTCAACTACTGTGGCTGCCCGAATTGCCAAGTTTTACCGCCGGGATTCGGTGGTCATCCATCCTCCTGTAGATGTGGCCAATATAATCCCTTTAGATGAGCAAACCACCATCACAGGTAGAGAAGCTTCGGAAGACCTTTCTTCGGAACATTCTAATTCGGGAGACTTTTATCTAGTTGTTTCTCGGCTGGTACCCTACAAACGGGTGGATATTGCGGTGGAGGCCTTTACCAGGCTGGGTATTCCTTTGGTGGTTATCGGGGATGGTTCTGAACGAGCCAGGCTGGAAGCTATGGCGGGCAAGACAGTACGCTTCTTAGGCAGACAACCTGATGAGGTGGTCCGTTCTCATTATGCCAGGTGTAAGGCTTTTATCTTCCCTGGGGAAGAGGATTTTGGGATAACTCCGGTGGAAGCACAGGCCGCAGGGAGACCGGTTATTGCCTTTGGTCGGGGTGGAGTAACTGACTCCGTTCTAGATGGAGTTACCGGAGTTTTCTTTGGAGAACAGTCAGTTGAAGCTCTGATCAGGGCAGTTGAACGGTATCAGGGAATGTCCTTTGACCATAGTGTTATCAGAAAACAGGCAGAGGGTTTTTCGGAAGAGGTTTTTGCAGAGAAGATAGCGAACTTTATTCGGGAGAAAATGTTGGAACATAAAGCACGGTTGGATATATAGCATAAAAGGCGGGGTACTGGCATGGTTACTATGAATGCTAAACAACGTAAAATGAAATGGTATTATATAATTGGCGACTTTTTGGGGCTGTCTTTGGCGGCCTTGTTGTCCTTATTGATTAGGTTTGGTTATCACTGGACAGAGGATATTTTTGCCAGATGGTATTATGGCTCCTTTGGATTGATTATTGGGGTGACCATGTTTATCCTCTATATATATAAAATGTATGACTTGAAGTATAAATCCTTCGTTCCTCAGGTACCGCTGATTTTTCGGGCGTTGCTCCACAGTATGCTTGGGTTTTGGGTGCTCTCCTTTTTTGTGCGGACCATATCTTTTTCCCGCTTAACCTTTGTTTATTTTGCTGACTTTGCCTTTGTCCTGCTTGTCTTGGTGCGCTTTATAGTGAATCGGAAAATCAAAAAGTTATTTATTGAGGGTGTTGGCGTAGACCGGGTGTTATCAGTGGGTATCAGCGAAGAAGGCCTGGAGGTTTTGGCATATTTAGAGGAACATCCTGAGTTTGGCTTCAAAGTGGTAGGGCTGGTAACGGAAAACGGCTGCCAGAAGGATGGCCACGAAGATATTCAGCCGGTTCAGTTGGACTTTTTGGGGAAATTTGGGGATTTTAGTCGAATAATTGAACAGCAGGACGTTTCTGTGGTTTTCATCTGCCTTAAAGATAAACAGAAATTAAAACAGGTAGTTGACTATTGTGAGCGCAAATATCTCCAAATATATATGGTGCCGGATATTTTGGATGTAATGAGTAGCCCGGTGGGTATTGGGCAGATAGCATCCGTGCCTTTAATTATGTTTAAGGAAAGTCCGCTTTTGGGGGTACAAGGTAAGTTTAAAAGAATGGTTGACCTGCTGGGGGGAGCGATTGGCCTGACCTTATTGTCCCCGATTTTATTATTAATCACGATAGCTATCAAGGTTGATTCCGCCGGGCCGGTGGTTTTCTTCCATCAAAGGTTGGGAACCAACGGTCGAGTAATTGAAGTTTATAAATTTCGAACCATGGTGCAAGATGCCGATAAGATATTAAAGAAGTTACTAAAGGAGAATCCAGAGGCTAGGGAAGAGTATTACCAGGAATTTAAGCTCAAGGATGATCCGAGAGTAACCAAATTAGGGGCTTTCCTCCGCAAGACTAGTTTAGACGAACTACCCCAGTTTTGGAATGTTGTAACCGGTGAGATGAGTCTAGTAGGGCCACGGCCGATTATTCCTAAAGAGATAGGCCATTATGGGGAATATGCTAAAATGCTACTCCGAGTACCTCCCGGTATTACCGGCTTGTGGCAGGTCAGTGGTCGTAATGATATTCCTTATGATGAACGGGTGAAGCTGGATATGTATTATATAAATAACTGGTCCTTTTGGTTGGACCTTTCTATCCTATTACGTACTGTCCCGGCAATATTGGCCCGCAAGGGGGCGTATTAATACAATGTTTGGCTTGGTAGCGTGTTGTTAAGTTTGATTGGAGTATTGTTGTAAATTGTTTGTGGCTCTTGACAGTCTAATAAAACTCTGTGTAATATTAAATGGAAAGTTTAAGAAACAGGTAACTTTATATAAATATATAGAAATTGGGTGATTTAGTGTTTACAAATCGGAAGGTTAAGCTAATAGTGAGCGTTACACTTTTATTTATTTCAATCCCTCAAACTGCCTACGCTTACATTGATCCAGGCACGGGTAGTACTATTATGCAAATACTATTGGCCCTAATAATTGGTATACCTTTCATAATCAAGTCATATTGGAAAAGGATTAAAGCTTTTTTAAAAAAACCAAATAACCCAGATAGGCTATTTGAAAGGAGTGCTTGAACATTCTGGCAAAAGACAGGAGCAAAGTTGAATCATCTTTCAGGGATCCAAGTGGATTTCTTTTCTTTGTTAATGGCACCTTATATCGTCAAGTGAATAAAGTTTACATGGAACAATATGATTACTTGATGAACTCTGGGCTTTATGGAGCCTTAACTGAGGCAGGTCTAATCATTCCCCATGTGGAAACAGATATTCAGGAGGATAGTAATCACCAAGCGTATAAAATAATTAAGCCTGAAGTAATCCCCTTTATCTCCTATCCCTATGAATGGTGTTTTAGTCAATTAAAGCAGGCAGCTTTGGCTACCCTCCAAATTCAGAAGTTAGCAATGAATTATGGCATGACTTTGAAGGACAGTAGTGCTTATAATATTCAGTTTAGGGAAGGAAAACCTATATTAATTGATACCCTTTCCTTTGAAAAGTATCAGGAAGGGCAGCCGTGGGTGGCGTATAGGCAATTTTGTCAACACTTTTTGGCACCCCTTACCCTGATGAGTTATACAGATATTCGACTCAGTCAATTATTTCGCATATACATCGATGGAATTCCCTTGGACTTGGCTAGTAAATTACTCCCGCCTAAAACATATCTAAAATTTTCGCTGCTATCACACATTCATATCCATGCAACAACTCAAAAAAAATATGAAGATAAAGCAATAAATATATCATATAGAAAATTGTCGCGCACTGGATTACTAGCTATTGTTGATAGTCTCGAATCCGCAGTAAATAAGCTAAAGTGGCAACCTTTTGGAACCGAATGGGGTGAGTATTATGATAATAATAATTATTCCCTAGAGGCGTTTGCTGATAAAAAACGGTTGGTTAAAGAGTTTTTAGAACATGTAAAGCCAAGTTCAGCATGGGATTTTGGGGCAAATACAGGACTATTTAGCCGTCTTGCCGCCGAACGACACATTCCAACCATATCTTTTGATATTGATCCTGCTGCTGTTGAAAAGAATTACCTTACCACCATGAAAGATGGTGAAGTAAATATTTTACCCTTGCTTCTTGACCTAACGAATCCTAGTCCTGGGATTGGCTGGAAAAACAAAGAAAGGTCGCCTCTTATACAACGAGGGCCGACGGATATGGTTTTTGCCCTTGCCCTGATTCATCATTTGGCAATTTCTAACAATTTACCCTTATCGTATATTGCTGAATTTTTTAGTAAGCTTTGCAAGTTTCTTGTTATTGAATTTGTACCAAAAAGTGACTCGCAAATCCAAAGGCTATTAGCAACAAGGGAAGACATTTTCACGGAGTATCATCAGGAGGCGTTTGAGAGGAAATTTAAAAAATACTTCACAATTTATAAGTCTACTAAAATCTTGGAATCCGAGCGGACATTATACTTAATGCAGAGAGTTATTGAGGTATAAGCCAATGAACAGTACTATTCGCGAAAAAATAAATACTTCATTATTTGTCGCCACATTATTTTCCCTTACGCTTTTATTTTTCGGCCCGCTTAACTTATATTTGACTAACAGTATAGAGTATCCTTTTCTAATTTCGAACATTTGGTATATTTTTGTAGCTACTGTCCTCGTTTGCATTATCTTAACTACAATATTTTTAATACTCCTTAAGTCATCTGTACACCAGATAGCCTGTTCACTGTTAATGGTTATTTCGTGTTTATTGTGGGTTCAAGGGAATATCCTTCTAGTGAACTATGGAATATTGGATGGCAAACAAATTCCATGGGATAATTATAAAATTTTTGGGTATATGGATACAGTTTTATGGTTGCTTTTATTGGCTTTAGCAATTATAAAAAAAACATATGTATATAAAATAATTAAGAAAGTAAGTATTGTTTTAATTTTAGTACAAACCGCTTATTCTTTTATTACTTGGTTTCAAGCTCCTGAACAGCCCGATTGGAACAAGTATTCTATTAACGAAGAATCAAAATATAAGTTCTCTAAAAAAAAGAATGTTATAATACTTGTTTTAGATACATTTCAAACAGATATTTTTCAGGAAATAGTAAATGAAAGCCCCGAGATTAAAAAAGTTTTTAACGGTTTTACCTACTACCGAAATTCCGTTGGGGGATATCCAACGACATATCCATCCATACCGTTACTCTTAACAGGAAGTTATTATAATAATTCAGTACCAATGCAAAAGTTTCTAAAAAATGCATACTCTTCTGCTTCTATTCCGCTAATATTAAAACAAAATGGGTATCAGGTTGATTTGTATCCAGTTGCTTTACAAACCATATACTATGACGAAAGTATTGCTTCAAATTTGGTCCGGTCTGGTAATATAAGTGGTAAACTGGATAGCTATCGAAAAGAATCCCTAGTCAATATTTATAAGGTTACAATGTTTAAGTATATACCTCACATTATAAAAAAACACTATTACTATATATTAACACCGGAAATTAAAAACGATTTAGAATTCGCAAATGATATAACTTCTGAGTCCATGGCTATAGGTGGAAAACCTATTTTTAAGTATTTTCATTTAAGAGGAGTACACCCGCCATTTTCCCTTAATGACAGGCTTGTACCCGAAAAGTTGGAGTATAGTCGAAATGGTTATAAGATTCAGGCCAAAGCTGCCTTGGAGATAACGAAAAAATTCCTAACGTCCCTTAAAAAAAATGGAATATATGATAATTCTATGATCTTTATTGTGGGGGATCATGGTCTAGGTACGTTTGGTATTAACCTCTCAGCGAGCGGATATACCGAATCGGGTAAAATTACAAAACTCACTTCAAACTACACTATTGCATCAGGGATTCCGCTTATTTTGGTAAAACCATTCGCATCTACAGAAGATATGAAGGTTTCTGATGCACCGGTATCTTTGTCTGATATACCAAAAACAATAACTTCTGAACTTGGTTTAACGGTTAAATATCCTGGACGTTCGATGTTTACAATAAAAGAATCAGATATTCGTGAGCGCCGTTTTTTGGCGTATCAATGGGAACATGAGTATTGGGACAAAGCCTATCTACCATCAATGCAGGAGTATATAATTTCTGGTTTCAGTTGGCTGAATCAATCATGGAGACCCACTTACCGCAAATTTACTTCTGAGGGAATTCAAAGTACCCAACCGGACGTTTATCAATTTGGATCGAAGATTCAGTTCGGAGACGGGGGAAATGCTGAACAGTACCAAGGGCAAGGGTGGAGTCAACATGAAAAAGGTTTTACCTGGACAGATGGAAAATCTGCATCCCTAGTAATTCCGGTTAGCCAGTCCCAAACTGCTTTAACACTAAAGGCTGTTCTCAAGCCGTTTGTTAATAACAAGGTGGATAGGCAAAGAATAATTATTAATATTAACGGTGAAAAATTAGGTGAATGGGACATCCGATCTTCCGGGGAATATCAAATCGAGATACCAAAAAAAATTATAAATGGTTCTTTTCTTGGGATAAGTTTTGAATTACCGGACGCCACTTCACCATCGGAATTAAAAATTAGTAAAGATTTACGCACTCTGGGAATAGCTGTCCAATCAATTACAATATATCAAAAAGCAAATTATAAATATGGTGCGAAGATTCAGTTCGGAGAAGGGGGAAATGCCGAACACTACCAGGATAAAGGATGGAGTCAACCTGAAAAGGATTTTACCTGGACTGATGGAAAAAATGCAAATTTTATAATTCCAATTAGCCAACCCCACTCGGATTTTATCATAAAGGCTACGCTGTTCCCATTCGTTGCAAAAGGTGTAGACAAACAAAAAGTTAACATATATGTAAACAAAAGGAAACTTGGCGAATGGATTGTTAGAACGAATGGTGACTATACTATTGAGATACCACAAGATTACGTTATAGATTCTAAATTAGTAGTAAGCTTTGAATTGCCGGATGCAGTTTCACCAAAGGTATTAAAGATTAGTAATGACTCACGTAACCTGGGGATTGCAATGGTATCAGTTTCAGTATTAGAAAAAAAGTAGAAAAGATAGAGTGATAATAAAAATTATAAAGCTTTTTTCCTTTGGTAATAGGACTCCCAACGGGAGTCCTATTTTTCCCCCTCAAACCCAATCCCCCATTGACACCCCCCAGTATCTAACATATACTAAAAAGCGAGAACTGACTGGTCAGTCGGCGATAACCGCTGCTGACCACGCTCGGTGACAATCGTGAAGATAAATGAGGAGGGGTTTACCAGCATGAATCGGAAGCTATTGGTGTCAGGTTTAGCATTGGTCATGGCCTTTACTATTGCCGGTTGTGGCAAGTCCAAAGAAGAACCTGCTAACACAAAAATAGAAGCAACACCGGTGAAGGTAGTCAACGTCACCAAAGGCAGGGTAGCTAATGCTGTGACCATTACCGGCAAAGTGACAGCCGGACTGGAATTGGCGGTAGTACCGAAGGTTCCGGGTAAAGTTGCTGCGGTTAACGTAGAGGTAGGTCAACGGGTCACCAAAGGCCAGGTAATGATTCGGCTGGATTCCTCGGACGTTCAGGCCCAGCTTAAGTCTGCCCAAGCAGGCTTGGCCATGCAAAAGGCCCTTCAGGATCAGGCGGCAATTCGTTATCGAGATGCTAAGGATAATTATGAACGGTCTAAATATCTCTTGGACCAAGGGGCAATTTCTCAGGTCGCCTTGGATGCAGCTAAAATGCAATATGATACTGCCGCTGCTGGCTATAACCCGGCAGGTGGCAATACCCAGACTGCAGCCGCAATTAACCAGGCTCAGGCTAACATTGACTCCCTCCGGGTTCAACTGGCTAACCTGACCATTACTGCCCCGGCAGATGGAATAATTGCCACTAGAAATGTCGATCCAGGGGAGATGGCCTCCAATCAGAGTCCGGTGGTGAATATTGTCAATACAGACAAAATGATTATCGAAGGCTCCCTGGCCGAGAGTGAAGTTAATTTGGTTGCTGTGGGTGAGCAGGTCAGAATATTAGTTAAGGCAGTTAGAGAGCAGCCTTATGTAGGTAAAGTGTTAAGTGTAAGCCCTAGCGCCGATGCCCGCACCAAGGCCTTCCCTGTCCGGATTGAACTAGAGAATAAGGATGAGTCCTTAAAGTCCGGCATGATTGCCGAAGTTATTTTGGATACCAGGGCCAAGGAAGGTGTGCTTTTGATTCCTAAGGAAGCGGTGTTGGATCGGGGCGATAAGAAAATAGCTTTTGTGGTCAAAGCTAAAGCAGCTTTAGAAAAACAAGTAACCCTTGGGCTTAGTGATGATACCAATGTGGAAGTAGCTTCCGGCTTAAGTGAAGGTGACCAGGTGGTGGTAAACGGGCAGCAGCTCCTAACAGATCAAGCGCCTGTAACCGTACAGGGTGAGGGCGAAAACTAGGAGGATCAATTAATGAAACTTTCCGATTTTTCCGTAAGCCGCCCTGTGGCTATCTCCATGGTGTTTCTGATGGTGGTTATCCTCGGGTTGGTTTCCATGAGCAAGCTAGCTATTGACCTATACCCTGAACTAAACTTTCCAATTGCTGCGGTGGTCACTAATTATGAGGGAGCCGGACCCCAGGAAATCGAGACCTTGGTTTCCCGGCCTGTCGAGGAAAGCATGGGTACGGTGAACAACGTCGACCACATCACCTCCCAAGCTATGGCGGGTACCTCCTTGGTCTTGGTATGGTACAATTGGGGTACGGATATGGAAGTTGCCACCCTCCAGATGCGGGAAAAGCTGGACCGGGTTAAGGCCATGCTGCCTAGCGATATCAGCCAGCCGATGGTGCTTAAAATGGACCCTTCCCAGATGCCCATTATCCAAATTGGTATGACCGGAGGCCAAAACCTATCGGAACTTAGGAAGATTGCCGAAGATGTGGTGAAGAATCGCTTGGAACGCCTGGAAGGAGTTGCTTCGGTAGTAATTACCGGAGGGCTGACCAGAGAAATTCAAGTAGCAGTTGATCCGGTAAAGCTTCAAGGTTACGGCATTTCCTTACCACAGGTGGTTCAAGCCCTAAGAGCGGAAAACTTAAACCTGGCCAGTGGAGAAGTGATGGATGCCAAGAAAAACCTGGCTATCCGTACCCTGGGTGAATTCCGGGAGGTTGGGGAAATAGAAAATATTCTAGTTGGCACTTCCCAAGGGAATTTTGTCCGCCTAAGGGATATTTCCCTCATAACAGACGCCAACAAAAAGGCCACCCAGTTCACCCGGATGGATCGGAAGCCTAGTTTAGGCATTCACATCCTCAAACAGACCGGGACTAATATCGTCCAGGTAGCCGACCGGGTTAATGTAGAACTGAACACCCTGGAAAAAGAGCTGGCAGGAAAAAAGGTACATATCCGCACAGTAGTGGACTCTTCGGATTTTGTTAAACAATCCATTAACAATGTTAAAAAGCATACAATTTCCGGAGCGGTGCTGGCTGTTTTAGTATTATTCCTGTTTCTGCGCAGCTGGCGGAGTACCTTAATTGTAGCCTTAGCCATACCTATTTCCATAATTTCCACTTTTATTCTCCTTTATTCCTTTGGCTTAACCCTAAACATGATGTCTTTAGGGGGATTAGCCTTAGGGGTTGGTCGGATTGTAGATGACTCCATAGTAGTTTTGGAGAATATCTATCGGCATCGCCAGGAAGGCTACAGCCTAATTGAGGCTGCTAAAAAAGGAAGCTCGGAGGTAGCGACCGCAGTTATCGCTTCAACCTTTACCACTGTAGTAGTATTTTTGCCTATTGTATTCGTGGAGGGTCTAGCTTCGGAGTTATTCCGGCAAATGGCACTTACTGTTTGTTTCTCTCTGCTGGCCTCCCTGTTTGTATCGCTTACCTTGATTCCCATGCTGGCTTCTAAGGTCTTAAAAACCTTGGAGAATGAAGTACACTTTAAGCTTAGTGTTTCTCGTTCTTTATATGCCCTAAGCGGGAAGTTCATCGACAGTCTTAATCAGAAATACCACAAACTGCTAGTATGGGCCTTAGCCCATCGTAAAACTGTGGTTTTTGGGGTTATCGGCGCACTTGTGGCCAGTTCAGCTCTACTGCCGTTAATTGGGGCAGAGTTTATGCCTAAGACGGATACCGGGGAAATTAGCGTAAGTATCGAACTGCCTAAAGGTACGGTTGTTAAAGAAACCTCCAAGGCTGTAGACCAAGTGGAAGCAATTCTGGGTCAAAATATACCTGAGGTGCAGACAATCTTCACCGGTATTGGCTCCAGCGGACAGAATATGGTCCTCGGTGGCAGCGGCCAGACGGAGCTTGCTCAGATTAGTGTTAAGGTTGGGAAAAGGAATGAACGCACTCGCCACACCGAGCTAATCGCTGATGATATTCGCAGCCGCTTGAAGAATATTCCCGGGGCCAAGTTTAAGGTGAGTATGTCCGATCCCCAACAAGGCGGAGCTCCTGGAGGCGCCCCGGTACAGCTAACTATTAAAGGGGATGATCTGGGGACTCTGCAGGCTCTTGCTGACCGGGCCGTGGAGTTAGTGAAAAAGGTTCCTGGGACTAGAGAAGTAGAAAGCAGCTTGGCGGCAGCTAAGCCTGAACTGCAAATCCTCATTGATCGGGAGCGGGCTGGTTCTCTTGGCCTTTCTGCCAGCCAAATTGCCAACTCGGTGCGCAATGCTATGGCCGGTCAAGTAGCAACCAAATACCGCCTCGAAGGGGATGAGATTGACGTCCGGGTTCGCTTGGCAGAGCAATCGGCTGAAAAGCTCAGTGACCTCTCCGGCTTAATCATCACTACTCCCAGTGGCCAAAGTGTCCCTCTGCGGGAAATAGCCTCGATACAAGTAGCCAAAGGTCCGGTGACTATCAATCGGGAAAACCAGTCCCGAGTAGCTACTATTAGCGCCCAGATAATCGGTCGGGATTTGGCTAGTGTTAATACTGATGTTCAGGCAAAATTGGCTGAGGTGGAACTTCCCCCCGGTTACCAGATTACCTATGGCGGACAGAATCAGGAAATGATGGAGTCCTTCACCAGCCTAGCCCAAGCTCTGGGTCTGGCAATAATCCTGGTCTATATGGTTATGGCCTTCCAGTTCGAATCCTTGCTCTATCCCTTTATTATCATGTTCTCTATGCCTACTACTTTTATTGGGGTGGTGCTAAGTCTGGCCATTACCGGACGTGCCTTTAGCATCTCGGCATTTATGGGGGTTATTATGCTGGCAGGCATAGTAGTTACTAATGCCATTGTGTTAGTGGACTATGTTAACGTCCTGCGCAGAAGGGGTATGGAACGGGAGGCGGCAATTCTCAAAGCCGGTCCAACCAGGCTGCGGCCAATTTTAATGACTGCCCTGACTACTGTGTTAGGGATGATTCCTCTAGCTTTGGGACTAGGGGAGGGCGGGGAATCTCAGGCACCTATGGCGACAGTTGTTGTGGGTGGGCTAACCGTTTCCACCTTGTTAACCTTAATCCTGATACCTGTGGTGTATACCTTGTTGGATGATTTGAATCTCAAGCTGAACAAAGGTAAAGTTTCCGCCCAGTTTACAGTTGAACAACAGCAAATGTAAGGAGGAGAAGCTTTTGACAACAATTAAGTTGCCTCGCAAAAAGGCTATAGTGGTAATGGCAGTAATGCTTTCCTTAAGCCTGGTTTTTGGCGGTTTTAGTTTTGCTCAGGAGGGTGCCAACCAGGTTCAGAAGCTAAGCCTGGAAAAGAGCATAGAGTTAGCTATGGAAAACAACTCGGACATTAAACAAGCTAAGCTGGATGTAGAAAAGGCGGAAGTGGATCTGGAGAAGGCTAAATATTTTTCTGATGAGGATAGAATTCCTGGTATGGCTAGGGACAGCATCGAAGAAGGCCGGCTGAAAAAATTATACCCCCGGCAAGCTCAGGCTGCCTTAACCATCAATCAGAAAAAAGTAGAGTATACCGAAAAGAAAGTTAAACTGGGTGTGGAAAAAGCTTATTACGAGGTACTTAAGGCTAATCAAGTGCTGGGGGTCAAGCAGCTGGCCCTCCAGCGGGCCCGGGAGCAGTTAAGGCTGGCCCAGGCTAACTTTAAGGCCGGCAGGTCCGCTAAAGTGGATGTGACCACTATGGAAGCAAGTGAAGCTAATGCCATGGCTGATGTTAGTGTCTACGAAACCGGGCACAAGGTAGCAGTGATGAATTTTAATAAAATCATTGGGCTGGATATCGACACACCGGTAATACTTACCGCCAAGCTTAGTTATGTTCCTTTGACTAAAATAGACTTGGCTAAAAGCGTCCAGGCCGGTCTGGAAAGCTCGGTGGATCGGGTTGCCGAGCGGGAGAAAAAGGCGATTTCTGATGTGGTGTTGGAGCTGCAAAATAGTTACTATTCTGCCGGTACCTATGCTTATCAATCCCAGCAGATCGATGGTAAAAAATCGGATATCACTATTAAAGATAAGGAAATCGACATGCGGATTGCAGTTCAACAGGCCTACTTAAGCCTCCGCTCCGCTGAGGATAGAATTAAGTTTTTTAGCAAAATGCTGGATAAACAAAAGGAAACCTTGCGCATTACTACTCTTAAGTATAAAGTAGGTTTGGCTACTAATGCGGATATCCTGGATGCTAATGTAGCCTTGGATGATAGTCAGGAAAAGTATGCCGGGGCTATTTACGACTTTAATGTCAATAAAGCTAAGTTTGAGAATAATTTGTTTGACTCTGGTCTGAGTGCAGCGGCAATGGCTGCTGCTCAGTAAGCGAGTAGGTGATTGAAGTGACAGCAGAAAAATCCAAAAAGGACCTGATCCTGGATGCCGCGGCGGCAGTTTTCGCCAAACATGGTTTTCATGATGCTAAAATGGAGGAGATTGCCGTTGAGGCGGGTGTGGGTAAGGGCACTCTTTATGAGTATTTTTCCAGCAAACAGCAGCTTTTTCAGGAGCTGTTTACCAAAGGAATGGAAAACTTTCTTGGTCAAATTAATGCGGAAATTGCCACCTGTCCGGGTGCGGTTAACAAGCTTAAAAGGATTGCCCAACAGCATTGCCATTATATGTTTAATTCTCGGGATCTTACCCGGGTAATGATGGACGGGCATGGCCAGCTAAGTGAAGCTTTCCGGCGTTGGATTTGTGATATCCAAGCTGAAAAGACCCAATTAATCAAACAAATTATCGAAGAAGGAATTACTTCCGAGGAATTTAGGTCTGACCTGAATAGTTTAACCGGAGCGATGCTTTTTACCGGGGCGATGGGTTCGATTTTCAGGATTAGTGTATTTGATAATAAGCTTGATGAGACTGCTCTGCTCAAACAAGGTGCAGAAATTACAGATATAATTTTTAAGGGCTTACTAAATAATTAAACATCACGGACTCTGGATTTTTCCAGGGTCCGAACTTTGTAAATAAAAAGGAAATATACTTAAACTTGTCGAAATGTATTAGGGTATTTTAGAACAATTTAGAACAATTTAGGATTATTTTGAAGTATTTTGAATGGATACAAGGAGGGGCACTGTGAAACGAATTCTAGCTTTTCTTTTAGTTGTTTCACTGGTCGTCGGACCTTCTCCGGCGTGGGCCAAAAGCTTTAGTGATACAGGTGGGTTCTGGGCCGAAAAGGATATTTTACGTCTGGCTAATTTGGGACTCAGTGATGGTTATCAGGGTAAGTTTTTACCTAAAGGCCAGGTCACCAGGGCGGAATTCGCCAAATTAGTAGTTACTGCTTTGGGTCTAGCCCGGCAGGCCCAAGTGGTAGCTAAAGCCCGATCGCCCTTTAGTGATTTACCAAGCACCCACTGGGCAAATGGCTATATTTTGGTAGCCTATGAACATAAATTAATTAACGGATATAACAATTATTCCTTCCGCCCGGATGCCCCGATTAATAGAGTTGAAATTGCTGCCCTACTGATGAGGGCGTTAAATACCGGCACATTACCTGTTGGAACATTACCCACCGGTATTAGTGAATCTGAGAAAATCACCGGCTTACCCTTTGCCGATGCAGAAACTATACCGGATTGGTCCAGGAGCACTTTATCAGAGGCAGTGCAAAGGGGTATAATTTCCGGTTATGAGGATAAAACCTTCCGGCCTTTACAACCGGCCTCACGGGCAGAATCGGCTGTTTTGGTAAGTCGGTTGCTGGCTCAACTAGGCAAACAAACTGACTATCAGGGTACAGTTAAAGACTTGGATCGCAGCGGACGGAGTTTCATTTTGCAGGTTGCTAACCAAGTAAGCGTGTTCTCGCTGGCAGAGGATGCTGTTTTTTACCGTGGTAATAATCGGATTGCATGGAAGGATGTGCCGTTGGATAGTAAGCTTGCTGTTATTTTAGATAAAAACGGCAAAGCGGCTTATCTGGAGCTTTTAACCTCGAAGGTCAAAAATGAATTCCAACCTTTAAGCCTAAATATGCTGAGGAATAATAACCAGCAATCCATTAATAAATCCAACCTCTTAGATAAATCCAACCTCTTAGTTAAATCCAGCTTCTTAGATGAAGCTAACCTTCTGGCTGAGACAGCAGCAACAGATTTTGGGAGCCGCCCGGAGGCTAGCTTAATAACTACCCAAAAAGAAATGAAAGTTGACCAGCTGGTCAAGGCTACCGGTGCTAATGGTAACGGGCAGCTAATTGCCATTATTGATACAGGGGTTGATCCTGCTCACCCGGACCTCCAAGCAACTGAGAACGGAAAACTAAAAATAGTCCAGTGGGTGGATTTTACAGATGAGGGCAAGCTTAATACCTCCGCTGAATATGAAGCTTTCGGAGCTAGTATTGCGGTTAACAATCAATATCTCGGATTGCCGGAGGGTATCTCTAAAAGCGGAAAAGTTCACGTTGGAGTTTGGCAGGAAACAGCACTGCAAAGTGCCTCCGGTAAAGGTGTAGACCTTAACGGTAATGGTAAAGCTACAGATGTTTATAATGTACTTGTAGTGGACCAAGCTAAAGCGGGAGTCTATGATACTGTAATTGTAGATACTAACCTAAATCAGGATTTCCGAGATGAAATACCCTTAAAACCATATAATGACAGTAAGCAGTATGCTAAATTTACCAGAGGGGACGGGAAACGGCTCGGCTTTGTCCTGACTAAAATCAAGGAAGATGGTTCGGAAATTAAATTGGGCTTTGACAGTAATGGACACGGTACCCATGTAGCCGGTATTGCTGCAGCCAGCGGGCGAATCAGTGGCGTAGCTCCCGGTGCCCAGCTGATGGTAATCAAGGCTATGGATGGTGAGGGTGTTAACGGCTGGTCCACAATTGCTGAAGCGATAAATTACGCAGCCAACCAGGGTGCAAAAATTGTTAACCTTAGTCTTGGTGTGGAGACCCTTGAATCTGTGGGGAATAATGGAGCAAATCATCTCTTAAGAGTTCTGGCTGATACTGGGGTGATTTTTGTTGTAGCTGCCGGAAACTCCGGACCTGGCTTAAATACCATGACCACGCCGGCAGATACTGGAGGAATAATTAGTGTAGGTGCTTACATTTCCCCGGCCATGTGGAAGCAGGACTATAACTGGGAAGTCGCCAAAGAATCTTTATGGTTTTTTAGCTCTATTGGGCCCCGCTTTGACGGAGCTATGATGCCCTTAATTACCGCCCCGGGAAGTGCGGTTTCCACTGCATCCTGGGGAGGCTATCGACTCTCCGAAGGAACTAGCATGGCTGCACCCCATGTGACTGGAGCAGTAGCTCTGTTACTGGAAAATGCCCAGCGTAACAAGATAGCCTACACTCCGGCCACTGTCCGTCAGGCTCTGAGTATGGGGGCTAAGCCAATGGAGGGGTATACTGAGGTGGAACAAGGCTATGGGAAAATTGACCTGGTTACGGCATGGCAGCACCTGCAGCAAATTTCCGAACAGCCCTTGATTATTCCTAAGGTATATCACTATTGGTTAAAGCAAGGTTCAGGTCTTTATGCCCGGGAGTTTGTTCCGGGGAGACTTAATTTTCAGCTTGAAAGCTTGGCCCAATCGGATACCGTGCTGAACCTTCGAACCACCCAACCCTGGTTGAAGCCGGCACAGGAGCTGTTAAACTTGCCTAAGTTGGCTACTAGAGAGATTAGTGTTGATTACCGGTTGCCGGTTGAGCCGGGGCTGCATACAGCAAGAATTCTGGGACAAATAGCCGAAAAGCAGGGAACAGCCCTAGAAATACTCAATACTGTCATTAACCCCTATTATTTAAATGAGGCTAACAACTATCGGCAGTATTTTCGTCGTTCTATTCCCGCCGGTCAGTTTCAGCGCTATTTCTTTAGGGTTCCGGAGGGCACTAAAAACTTAAATATTTCCCTGGACGTAGCACAAAATTATACCCAGTATTTAGGCAGGGCCCGCTTACATCTTTATAACCCTAAGGGGCAGGAAGTAGATCAGGATCTGTACGATTTTGCCGGAGTGGATGTGGAGCAGCCCCAGTCAGTTGTGGAAAAGCAGGTGCCTGCACCTGAGCCCGGTACTTGGGAAGTTGTGGTTTACAGTTCGGCGACACTTAGTCAGTTTAATTTAACAGAATCTGCAGTAGAACTTACTGTGGAGGCGAAAGAGGTTGTACCAAGCGGGGTTGCCGGATCGGAAAGCAATTACCTGGTTGGGCTGAATGAAGGCAGCTACCCTGGTGAACGGCCTGAATATGTGACCTTTAATGTCCGGAAAAGAAATGGGTTGACACTGTATGACGGAGTTATGGAAATTAACTCTCGCCTCTACACCGTTACCCAGGGTCGGGTAACTATCCGGGTGCCCGTCGGCCTTGAGCCGGTAGAATGGACTATTGGTCTGCCCGAATAAAGTCCGATCTCCTGAAAGGGGTGGAAATTATGACAAAAATACTGAAATTAAACAACCAAGATAAAGGCCGGAAATCAAAAGATTCCTGTTTAGACCGAATATCTGAGTCAGATGAAGGGGTAGGTATGAGTAATTAACCGGGCATATACCTGAGGGCGGGAATGCCAATAAGGACAAAAACCACTGTTCGATTACGACGGTGGTTTTTGTCTTTATTGCATGGCATACTAAAAACAAGGAAACCAAGAAAGTAGAAATCAAGGAAGTAAGGTATTTTTTTAACAAAAGGAGAATATAATATTATATTATAACAGAACGTTTAGATACGGGGTGTAGACAATGGCAGGAACCAGAGAGAATTTTTGGGATACAATAATAACAGCAAGTCATGGAGGTCAAGCTTCTATCGAAGCTCTCCGAGGCAGAAGATGCAATTAATACAGGAGAGGAATGTAAATCACTTGATGACTGTGACGATTTCCGATGAAATCGTTTAAATTTAAAGACCCATGTAGGCTGTTAAAAAACCCGTATAGCGCGGAAACAAAATTGCCAAGGCCGCAGGCGTACTGCTGTACGTTGAGGACCTTGGCATTTTTGTTGACAAAGCTAGACTGGGAATTTTAACAGCCGTATATAAGGAAATGTGCCCACCATCCCCAGCAGAAACCAAAAGTAGGTATTTATCATAGGAACCTCAAAAACATTCTCTACCGCATTGTGCAGCAGCAGCCCTAATAGTCCAGCCATTATTCCCGCCCCTAAATGGCGCAGGAAGGGGTCTTTTGCTCGTCGATAGGCATTAGTACCAAAACGCATGCAGTTCAGAAACAACCACAGCATAGCCCCTAATCCCAGGACTCCCATCTCGGCCAGAGTCTTCAAATAATAATTGTCCACATAAAAGGCCCCGGGCAGCCGGTTATTTGTGGCAACAGCCCCACCATAGCGGCCTAATCCCACCCCTGCAATCGGAGATTTTTTAACTACATCCAGGGCGTTATCCCAGCGTACCAAGCGTCCGCCTTTTTGGCTGCTCTGAATATATTCCGGGGAGAGCATGTAGCCCATTCGGGAGGTAACAGAGGGTAAGGCTGCCGGTGCCATGACAGCGGCGATGAGGAATAAGGCCAGCACCTTACGGTTATGGACGATGCCATAGTACAGCATGGCCCCAACTAGAGCCAGCCAGGCTCCACGGGAGTAAGTGAAGAGCAGGCAGAGACCCATTATACCCAACAGACCGGTAAATACCAAGCGCTTCCACCATTTACCTACTGCAAAAATTAAGCTGACTGTCATCGGGATAGTCATAACCAGCAAACTTCCCAGAATGTTCGGGCTGCCGATAATGGAAAATACTCTGGTTTTGATGCCCCGTTCCGCTTGATCAATCCACTTAACCGGAATTTGCACCCCAATAATATATTGATAAATACCGTACAAGGAGATTGCGCTGACCAAGAGGATAAAGCCTATGGTTAGCATGCGAACTTGACGGCCGGTCTTAACCATGTTCACTGCTACAAAGAACCAGAAGAGGTATTCCACTACCGCCCGCAGTCCCTCTATAGCTATATTGCGGTCTGGCGAGCGGACCAGCAGCAGAAACAGGCTGACCATCAAGAAACCTACCAG
The DNA here is from genome assembly GCA_049302075.1 of Carboxydocellales bacterium. GTDB lineage: Bacteria > Bacillota > Carboxydocellales > JAJZTU01 > JBAQLS01. Next base: position 43,629 of record JBAQLS010000024.1, read on the forward strand.
ATACCAATCCAAGGAGGTAAACTTATACCGTGCCCGGGTATCCCAGGCCATTTTAACCACCCAGGTTCCCACAATCAGGATAAAGGTGAGTTCGTCCCAAGAGCCGCTAAGCACCCCAACTTGTTTTACCACATAATCAATCAGGGCATAGGATATAACTAACCACAAGCTGCGCTGGGGTTTAATTAAAACTAAGCCGTACATCACCGCAGCTAGGGCTAGGACGGCTAAATATTTTCCTGCGGGAAAGGTCAGCCCGGCGCCAAGCGCCACTCCGGTTAACAGAAGCAGAAGCTCTACCGGGTACTTGCCGGCTCCTTTAGCTTCCGCAGCTTCCTTTGCCGGGGATTCCGGCAGTAAAGCGCTGTTTTGTTCAGACATTGGAACACCAGCCTTTGCAAAAAAATTAATCACCCCAAATAAAATCCCGGGTCAGGCGGACCAGCATGCTGCTCCCGGTTAACTGCTCCCAGCTTAGCTTAATATATAGCCCCCCAACCAGCACTAAGCTGAGGGTGCCTCGGAGGACGATAGAACGCAGCGACCAGTGAGGGTTTTTAATCAGCATAATGGAGGAATTAGTCAGCAGTGCACTTAGACCAAGTATACTAATCAGGCGAATTGGTTGCCTGGGTAGGTGGTGGTGAAGCTGAGTTATAAAGCGGAAGGTCACAGCTGGCTCCAGCAGAAAACGCAGAAGCTTGCCGGTGCTGTTAATTAAGTAACCAAAGCCCTGACCGCCATAGGCCAGAACTTTAAAGGTCAGGGAATTTCTAAAGCCGGTAAGCTCATGAAAGGCTTCACTTCCCAAGTACCAGTTAAGCAAGCTGCTATTTTTAATGGCGGTAGACAAGCCGCGGATAAACCGGCCGGGTAAGCTTGTCGATAATATTTCCATTCCGGTCAATACTAAAACCTCACTTTCCGAAAATATACCAATTCTGATGATTTACTAATTCCGAAAATATACTAAAATGAGCTGCTTATCTCGGAGCTTATATATCAGTATTATATACTAGAGCTTGGTTAAAATCCATGCTGGCAGGGCTTTGCCAAAAAAATGTTGTCGCTGATTAGAAAACTTGATAAAATGGTTTAGTAAACCATGGATTCAGGAGTTGGTTCTGTTGGAAAGAATCAGGGTGCTCCATGTAATCGGTGGTGGTGAACTTGGGGGAGCTGAAATGCACATCTTAAACCTCCTGACCCATTTGGATCGGGAAAGGTTTGAGGTAAGGCTTTGCTGCCTGTTCCCTGAGCCTTTTGTCCAAGTGGCTCGGGCTAATGGGATCACCACTGATGCTATTGTCATGAGACATAAACTAAACATTGGCATTGTAGACAAACTCACAGAGCTGATCCGGGAGCGCCAGATTGACATAGTGCACACCCACGGGGTTAGGGCGAATCTAATTGGGCGGCTAGCTGCCAAATTTGCAGGCCTTAAGCACATTGTTACCACGGTACATAGTGTCCTGGAACAGGATTACCCCTCCTTTTTTGACCGTCAGGTCAATCGTTTAATGGAGAGGATAACTATTAATTCTGTGGAGAAATTTGTCACCGTTTCTGACCTCCTTAAGCGGGATTTGGTCAGCCATGGTATACCTGCCGCCAAAATTAACACCATTTATAACGGTGTTAATTTGAATACCTTCCGTCAGGAGTGTGTTACAGGGGATGTCAGAGCCGAATTAGGCCTTAGGGCTGAGGTTCCGGTGATTGGGATGGTTGCCCGCTTTCATCCCGTTAAAGGCCACCGCTTTTTTCTGGAAGCAGCCCAAGCAATTTTGCAGGTTAGACCGGATTGCCGCTTCCTGCTAGTAGGAAGTGGTCAATATCGTCCTGAGATTGAAGCATTGGTCAAGCAACTGGACCTTGGGGAGCAAGTGGTTTTTACCGGTTATCGAGAAGATATTGTTAATATCTTGAACATTCTGGATGTGCTAGTTATCTCCTCCCTATCTGAAGGCTTCGGTCTTACAGCTATTGAGGCCATGGCTATGCAGGTTCCTGTGGTGGCTGCTCGGGTTGGGGGACTGCAAGAAATTATCAAAAACGGAGATAACGGCGTGCTAGTACCTCCTGCTAACGGACAGGCAATAGCCCGGGCCATTTTAGACCTGCTGGATAACCCGGAAATTGGTAATGCTATAACCGCTCGGGCTCTAGAATATGTGGGGGAAAACTTTAGTGTGGAAAAAATGACTGCCAATACTGAGGGACTCTACTCCAAGCTAGTAGCAGCGGGAAAACCTAAAGAGAGTTAACCCAAAGAGAGTTAACCCAAAGAGAGTTAACCCAAAGAGAGGTAAACAAGTACATGCTTGAGAACCAGCACATTATTTGCATATCATCTGTGGATTGGGAGCCGTTGTGGACTCGTAAACAACAAGTTATGTCCAGACTGCCTCAAAATAATACCATTTTGTACGTGGAACCTCCCATTACTCTGCTGTCCCCTTTTAAGGATAAGGCCATGTGGATGAAATGGAAGATGTGGTTCAAAGGAGTACGCCGAATCAAGGCCAACATTTTCCTGTGGTCGCCACCGGTTACCTTGCCCTTTGGGAACAAATACCGTTGGGTGAATAAATTCAATCAATGGTGGCAGTCCTTGTTCCTAAACAAGGTTATTAATCAAATGGGTTTGCAGGAGGTTATTTTATGGACCTATATGCCTAATACCGGCGACTTGGCTAATTTAATCGCCAAAAAGCTGCTCCTTTATGACTGTGTTGATGAACACTCGGAGTATACCGGACTAATTGACAAAGCAGTTATGCTTAATATGGAAAAAGACTTGCTGAAAGCTTGTAATTTAGTGTTTGTAACTGCTCTTGGTCTTTATGAAACTAAAAAAGAGTTTAATCCCAATACTTATTATTCGCCTAATGCGGCTAATGTAGAGCATTTTATGCAAGCTCAGCTGCCGGAAACGGTAGTCCCGGAGGATATTGCCGCCATCAAAGGTCCGGTGGTCGGGTTTGTAGGCGTAATTCAAGACTGGGTTGATTTGGAGCTTATCTATGCTGCCGCAACGGCTCACCCGGAATGGTCCTTGGTATTGGTAGGACCGGTGGGTGTGGGTATAGATGTTAGTAAACTGAAAGAATTGCCTAATGTTTATTTCCTGGGCCGGAAAGAAGTGGGCCAGCTGCCGGGCTATCTTAAAGCTTTTGATGTTTGTCTAAATCCTTTTAGAATGAATGAACTAACCCGTAATGTGAGTCCGCTGAAGTTTTACGAATACCTTGCTTCCGGTAAACCGATAGTCACTGTGGATATGCCGGGAATTCGTGATTTTGCCGATATAGTAGAGGTAGCGTACCGACCAGAGGAGTTTACCTGCTGTATTGAAAAAGCTATCAGGGAGGAAACACCGGATAAGCGCACCAAACGACTGAGCCGAGCCCAGGAAAACTCTTGGGAAAGCCGGGTTAGTTTCATGGAGGGAAAAATCCTAGCTTATGTGCATAAACAGAGCCTACAGAACATTTAGGTCATACAAAATAGTTAGGTCTAATAAAAGGGGGACTTCGTTATAATGGTTAGTAGTCAACGTTCCAGGGAAGAACTAGGTGTTAAAAAAGTTGCAGTTTTCGGCTTAGGCTTTGTAGGTTTACCCCTGGCCTTGAGTTTTGCTATCCGAGGTTGTGAGGTTTTTGGAGTTGATGTCAATACTGAATTAGTTGCTGAGCTAAACGAGGGGCTTACTCATCATCTGGAGCATTATCATAATACCCCTATCCAACAAGTACTGAAAGAGCAGTTAGCGGCTGGTCGGTTTAGAGTAACTGCGAATCCTGCTGAAGCCATGGCTGACTGCAATTATATAATCATGACAGTGGGTATTCCTGTGGTGAAGGGTGAACATATTTACGACCATGTGGAATCTTGCGCTAAGGCTATTGGCCAAGGACTTAAACCTAACGATCTGATCTTAGTGCGCTCTACGCTAGTCCCCGGAATGACGCAAAACTATATCCGGCCAATTTTGGAAAAGGAAAGTGGCCTAAAGGCTGATGACGATTTTTATCTAGGTTATTCCTCGGAGCGGATTGCCGAGGGGAGGGCCTTTGAAGAGTTTGAAAATATGCCGACCTTAGTTAGCGGTGTAGACCGGGCCAGTAAGGATCGGGCGATGGAGCTGCTGGGGATTGTCACGAAAGCAGACCTGGTGCCCTGTAGTTCCATGGAAGTAGTGGAAACGGCAAAGGTGATGGAGAACATTTCTCGAGATGTGGATATTGCTATGGTTAATGAATTTGCCCGTTTTTGCAAAGCCTTGGGTATAGATATTTTCGAGGTGATTAAGGTGGCTAACACCCACAAACGGGTCAAGCTGCTGCTGCCTGGACCGGGTGTGGGCGGCTACTGTATTCCTAATGCTTTACATTACCTCACTCCTAAAGCAGACGAAATGGCTGTTCCCTTGCCGCTGTTGCGTTTGGCTAGAGATATTAATGAACATGTTCCTCAATTTGTAGTTAGCATGGTCAGCAAAAACTTACCTGTTTTGGCCAAGCAGGCTAAAATTGCCGTATTCGGCTTGGCGATGAAAGACTTTTCCAATGACGACCGTTTAAGCCCTGCTCTCCAGGTTATTGAGCTGCTGGAAAAAGCGGGGATGCAGGTAGCAGCCTATGATCCGGCAGTGCCTACCAAGCATGCTTTTAAGGTGGATACTATCCAGCAGGCTCTCCAGGGGGCCCATGGCATTGTAGTTTTGGCCAAACAAAACGGTATTGACTATAATAATTTTAGCTTATTCAAAAAGCTGATGAGTACAGCTGGTCAGCCCTTTATTCTGGACACCAGAAATGTTTATGATCGTAATGATGTGGAGTCTGGGGGTTTTATCCTGGAAACACTATAAACCCAGGATGAACCCAGAAAAAAAGAGTAAAAAAAGGTCTTCCAACCAAATGGCCGGAAGACTGAGCGACTACTCTACTTTACTCTACTCTACTTTTACATCGACGATGGTTCCCTTAAACTCATAGGTAAAAGACTTGACATAATAGTCTTTACCGATACGGATTTCCTGACCGCCCAAATTAATTTCGGCATCCGGAATGCCCGTCTTTCCTTTGACGGTTACATACAAGTCCTTGAACCAGGGGTCATCGGCCAAGGAGCGTCCGCCATCAGCTTTAGATACTACCAACTGAGCAGGGATGATTTTTACCTCGGCAACCTCCACTTGGGTGTAACTGGTACCGGAGACCATCTTATCGCCGACCTTGATTTTATCGGCAATATCAGGGATAACCAAGGGCACTCTGATTGTTGTAATAACTGTTTTGGCTGCGGTACCTGCGACGGAGAATTTGGTTTTGTAAACCACGCCTCCAGCTACCAACACGATTAACAGAATGACCAGCAGGTCGATGGGATTCACCAACCCGAAGAGTTTACCTTTTTCGTCAAAAAGTTTCACTATTTGCATCACCTTCCTTAAATTATGCCGCAACAATAAATTATTCCGCAATAATTGTACTTATATTCGCTGTAACTGGCAATTCTCCTGCAAAAGCCATTAAAAGGAAGGTTTATTAGCCAAGTACGTCGAAAAGTATCGCAACGGGCAACTAGCCTATTGGGGAGTCGATTCTTACATGAGCAAGGTTGTAATTTCTGGATACTATGGATTCGATAATGCCGGTGATGAGGCCCTATTGTACGCAATGATTACTTCTTTGCGGCAGCTGAAGCCCAAGCTGGAAATTGTCGTACTCTCCAACAAGCCTGAGAAGACTTCTGCCGATTATAAGGTTAAGGCGGTAAACCGCTGGCTAATTCCGGAAATCTGGTCGGCGGTTAAACAGGCTGACCTGCTGATTAGTGGCGGAGGCAGCCTGCTTCAGGATGTAACGGGTTCCAGAAGTATTATTTATTATTTGGCTGTTGTGCTCATGGCCAAATTCATGGGTGTACCAGTGATGTTTTATGCTCAAGGCATTGGTCCGGTAACCCAAAAACTAAATAAGCTGCTCATCGGCAAGATTGGGAATAAAGTAGATGTTATAACGGTTCGGGATCGTCAGTCCTTAGAGGATCTGAAGGAACTGGGGGTAATTAAACCCATGTCCAGAGTGACGGCAGACCCGGTGTTGGCAGTAGCAGGGAAACAAATATCTCTGGAGCGGGGCAAGGAAATTCTGACCAAGGCCGGAATTGTGCTGGATGATCCCCGGCGGCCGGTGCTGGGGATTTCTGTTCGGGAGTGGCCGGGTCTGGAATTAGCTATCCCGGTGTTGGCCAGGGTAATAGATAGTTTAATCGAAACCCAGGGCTGTCAAGTGGTATTCCTGGCCATGCATAATCCTAAGGATCTGAGTCCGGCGTGGAAAATTTCTCGTTTAATGAGTTCACCAAAGGTGGTTTTACAAGAGAAATACCAAATTGAGGAATTATTCTCCCTTATCGGAAATTTAGATGCCTTGGTGGGTATGCGGTTACACGCTCTAATCATGGCTGCCGTTATGGGAGTACCCCAAGTAGGTGTTTCTTATGACCCCAAGGTTGACCGTTTCATGGAGGTTGTGGAGCAGCCTATTGGCGGATGGCTTCCTGACCTTGATGATACTATCCTCCGGGAGGCTATCACTGGGGTGCTGACTAATAAAGAAGCTATCCGGGAAAACCTGTTATTAAGAACCCAGGAGCTGGCGGAAAAAGCCTTTGAAAATGCGGTATTAGCAGTAAGTATGCTGAAAGGTTAGCCGCTGTGCGAATTCAACAATTTATAGGGGGCGGGAAGCTTGAAGAAAAAAACAATCATCACTTTGCTAAGCTTAGCTGCAGCTATCTTTGGTGCAGGCTTTGTTTCCGGACAAAAGGTTCAGGCGGAAGCGCCGGCTGCGGGTTCTCTTGGGGATCCTTTAGTTTCCCAAAGCTATGTCCGAGCACAGGTGGAGGCAAAAAATCTAGAATTGCAGCAAAAAATAAAAGAACTCCAGGACAAATCAACCGCCCTGGAGTCCCAGCTTAAAGCACTGGAAGCACAAATTAAATAAGCTCAGCGCAACGACCCCCAATAAGTGGGTTAATTATGGCATAATGTGGCTGACCTTACAGTATGTAAATACTGGGCATTGAATATTTAGCCGATTTGTACTACTATTATTAGTGTGTTAACTGAGTTATCGACCCTACCGTAAAGACAGACTAGGGGGAGGGATTTAAATGGAGGGAAAAGCTAAGCGAAAACAAGTGAGCTGGCGCAGGCTGAGCACAGTACTGGCCATTTTGATTATGTCCTTTTCGACGGGATATACAGCTATGGCGTACTTTTTAACCGGGGAGGCCAATATTCCGGGGGTGAAAAGCTCCAATGCTTTAACCTATCAACCGGGGGAAAGAGTTAATATTTTGCTGCTAGGGACGGATGCCCGTCCCGGGGAAAAGGATGCTCGCACTGATAGTATTATTGTGGCCAGTATCCAGCCCTACGAGAAAAAAGCAGCTTTGGTCTCTATACCCAGGGACACTTTAGTAGAAATTCCCGGACATGGTAAGGACAAAATCAACAGTGCCAATGTTGTAGGTGGGCCGAATATGACCAAGGAAATAGTGGAAAACCTGTTAGACCTTAAGGTTGACCATTATGTCAAAACAAACTTTGAGGGCTTTCGGGATATTATTGAAACTCTTGGCGGGGTAACCATTGATGTAGAAAAAAATATGCGTTACTACGACCCGACAGATGGAACCAATATCAACCTTAAAAAGGGTGTTCAACAGCTAACCGGCAAAAAGGCTCTGGATTATGCCCGGTTTCGCCATGACAGTTTAGGTGATATTAGCCGCACCCAAAGGCAGCAGAAGCTGTTAAAGGCTGTGGTTAGTGAAGCTCTACAGGCTAAAACAGTATTGAAACTCCCGGCACTGATTCCGCAAATTGCCAAAGCAATTGAGACTGATTTAAGCTTGGCAGAAATGCTCAAACTTGCTGCAATGGGCAGGGATCTGGAAAATCTGCAAATTGTCTCCCAAACCTTACCGGGTCAGTTTTATAACAACCAGGGCAGCTACTGGAAAGCAGACGAGGTCAAAGCCAAGCTAGTGCTAAACGATATGCTGAATGGCGTACAGACTGAAGTGGTGATTGGGCCGGATATTAATGTTACAAAAAAGGCAGCCCGAACAGCAAAGGCTGAGCCAAAGAAGAAAGTTAGCCCAGAGATTAGTGAACAGAGTAAATTGCCTGAAGCACCAAAACCTGTTCCGGAGAACACTAACCCGGATGGAGCTAACACGGGAGCTAACGATGGAGCTTCTGCAACTGACGGAACAATTGATAACTCCGCTCAGCAGGGTAACACGGTTACCCCCGGACAAAGTAGTGGGGAGACCAACCCAACAAACCCGGCAGGGAGTATACAGACCAATGGCGGAACCCCGAACCTGTCAAGCCAGCCCGGGAATATAGAGGCAGGATCTCAGCCTGGGACTACAGAGGCAGGATCTCAGCCCGGGACTACAGAGGCAGGATCTCAGCCCGGTGGGGCATAAGTGTAATACCGGTGGACATGAGGTGGTAAGCATGAAGGGCAACGGCTCAAACCCGGCCAAAATTAATATTCTAGGCTTTGAAGTGGATAGCTTAACTCTATATGAGGCATTACAAAAGGTGGAGGCTTTTCTCGAGGAGGATCGCCTCCACCTGATTGTGACCGCCAACCCGGAAATTATCATGTTAGCAAGGCAGGACGAGCAGTTTGCCAAAATTCTGCAGCAAGCAGATTTAGTTACTGCAGATGGAATTGGCTTGGTCATCGGGGCTAAAATCCTCGGGAAAAGCTTGCCGGAAAGGGTGACGGGGATTGACCTAAGCACCGGAATTTTCCGGTTGGCCCAAAACAGGGACTGGAGCTTCTATCTACTGGGTGGCAAACCTGGAGTGGCCGAGGACGCGGCGGCCAAGCTTATAGAACAGCACCCCGGGTTAAAGCTTACCGGCTGGCATCATGGCTATTTTCAAGATAGTGAACCCATACTTAAGGAAATCGAGGGGAAGCGCCCGGATATTCTGCTGGTGGCTTTAGGAATGGGTAGACAAGAGAAGTGGATTAGGGAACATGCTCAACGTCTTCCGGTCAGGCTGGCTATTGGGGTGGGCGGAAGCTTGGACGTGTATGCCGGCCATGTCCAACGGGCACCCAGGTTGTTCCAGCGGTTTGGTATAGAGTGGCTTTATCGGCTAATTAAGCAACCCTCCCGCTTGGGAAGAATGATGATATTGCCAATTTTCTTATGGAAAGTGCTTAAAGCCGCGATTTTGTAAATAAATCGGCATTCCGGCAGGATATTTGACTGTGAACGTAGAATACAAACTCTGGTTGTGCATTTTAGAGCTATTTGCACTACTGTTTATGTTGTAAAAAAGCTATCAAAGCATTATACTGAGTGAGGTTGATATTATGGACATCCGTGAAATCCAAAAGATTCTGCCCCATCGCTACCCCTTTTTACTGGTGGATAGCATTGTCGAGCTGGAAGAAGGAACCAAAGCCATTGGCAAAAAAAATGTAACTATCAATGAACCATTTTTCCAGGGACACTTTCCGGAATACCCCGTAATGCCGGGTGTGCTTATCGTAGAAGCTATGGCTCAGGTAGGGGCAGCTGCCATTTTGAGTATGCCGGAATTCAAAGGTAAAATAGGCTTGCTTGCCGGGATTGATAAGCTGCGTTTTCGCAGACAAGTGGTGCCTGGGGATCAACTGCTGATAGAAGTAGAATTGTTGAAAATTAAAGGCCCCATAGGCAAGGCTTTTGGCACAGTTAAAGTGGACGGCAAAATTGCCTGTGAAGGGGAGTTAATGTTTGCCATCAGTAGAGAGTAGTAACGACTGCGGTTAGGAGGAGATAGCAGCTTATGTTAGAGATAGTTAAATATGCAGGGCTTGCTTTGTTGCTTTCCTTGCTTGTAACCCCGGTTGTAATTAAATTAGCCTTTAAGGTCGGGGCTATAGATAAACCAAATTCACGTAAAGTACACGCCAAGGTGATGCCAAGGATGGGTGGGTTAGCAATTTTCGTGGCTTTTGCCATTCCGACCTTAATGACCATTGGTGTTAACAAACAGTTTATTGGACTGCTTTTAGGTGGAATAATAATTCTGGCCATTGGGATTTTAGATGATATTAAGGGCTTGTCTCCTAAGGTTAAGCTAGCTGGTCAGTTGGTAGCGGCGCTTATCCTGATTAGCTTTGGGGCAAAGGTTGATAGTATAACCAATCCCTTTGGTGCTGCTCCCATCCATTTAGGGTGGTTGAGTATTCCGGTAACTATCTTTTGGATTGTGGGAGTAACTAATGCGATTAATTTGGTGGACGGTCTGGACGGGTTAGCTGCGGGTATTGCGGCAATTGCTGCAGCAACCCTAGGTGTTGTTGCACTGGAAAACGACCCTGCCATAACATTTGTTGCCTTTATTTTAGTAGGCGCTATCCTTGGATTTATGCGCTATAATTTTAATCCGGCCCGGATTTTTATGGGTGACTCCGGTAGTCTTTTTTTAGGCTACATCCTATCCGGTTTGGCTATCATGGGTCTGGCAAAAAGTGCCACTGTATTTTCCTTATTCGTGCCAGTATTAATATTGGGTGTGCCCATCTTGGATACCCTGTTTGCCATCATTCGCCGGGTTGTCAACGACCAACCGATCTTTAAAGCTGATAAAGCTCACCTGCATCATTGCCTTTTGGCCAGTGGACTGACCCATCGCCAAGCGGTGCTGGTAATTTATTTAATCCATGGTACTTTGTCCGGGTTAGCAATCTTGTTAAATGACATGACAACTACTCAGGGAATGCTAATTCTGTTAGTGGTTTCTGTTATAGCTTTAGTGGGGGCTAACCGATTGGGAGTTATTGGCCGCTTGCCACAGCCTCAGCACAATAATGTTAAAGGTTCCACCTTTGGGGGATAGGTTTATTGGGTAACCTTCAACATTCATAAATAAGTATAGTACCTAAAGTACCTAAGCTGGTTTCATTAAAGAAGCCAGCTTTACTTATAAGTTAAGGAAATTATAATTTGACTTGATTTGAAATATTTGGTTGGGAGCTGACAGCAATGGGCATAGGGAAACATTGGAGAACGTTAATAAAAATTATTCCCCCGGTGTTGGTTATGGCAGGTCTGTGGTCAGGGCCAACCGAGGCGGCGCCGAATTTTAATCAGTCTCTGCTGAATGCAGAAAGTAAATATAAATTAGTTGCTGCATATACCGGACCAAAGGGTATTACCATCAAAAGTTACTCCGGTCAATGGGAACAGGAAGAAAAACTCAAAAGGCTTTATGATGAACTATTAGCCAATTATCATGGTGTGGAAATAGATTATCTTTCCACTGTAAATATCTTCCCTGACTATGTTTACGGGCCGGGAGTAGGGGGCTTATATCACGGTAGTTTTTATAACCTAACCGGTTCGGAGGAAAGAGGCTATAACAAGGGGCGAAGTATAGACCTGGCAGCAGGAGATCAAAATAGTACTATTGACCTGATGGCTAAAACTCTAGCTCATGAGTATGGGCATCATTTCACCATGTACTACCTCTGGTTAAAGGAAGGGAAAACTTTTGATCAGTGGAAGGAAACCAAGTGGGCCAAGGTAAGGGGTTTAACTAATATTCCTGCAGTTGGTAATGGTGAACATATGTGGGCACCGGAGGAAATTGCCGCTGATGATTATGTCCAGTTATTTGCTTCGCCGTCTGCCAGGGCGTCTGCGGATTTTCAAAGTCAATATGGTAATTTCGACAACACCGCCTACAACCTGTCGCCTCAAGAAAACTTAGAACTGCCCCTGGCTGCCCAAGTCCCCCGCCTAGAGGAATACTGGCTGGGACTGCTGGGTGTTACACCGACAAAAATTAACCTGGCGCCATTAGCTCCGACGCTGGCCCTTACCGGAGTAGAAGAACGCTCCCAGCGGTATAAAAACTTAGTATTTATGTGGACCAAAAGTATAGACGACTCCTCCGGACCACTTGAGTATACCTTAATTACCTACCGTAAAGGAGATACTTTGGCCACCCCTGTCCTTACTCAATGGGATGGTTATCAAGCCACTTATAGCTCCCACCAAGAAACGGGTACTAGGTTATTTAGACTTCTGGTTAAGGATGCCGAGGGTAAACTTAGTTCTTCCAATGTATTAGAGGTTAATCTGGACTCCCCGGAGACGGGTCAGCTGCCGGAGGAGGAAAATTTCCGCGATGTACCTAGAAGCTATTGGGCCTTCCGGCAAATCAAGGAGTTAGTCCAAAGGAAGTATCTTTCTGGTTTCCCCGATGCTACCTTTCGGCCGGAACAGGCTGTCACCAGGGCTGAGTTTGCGACCTTGTTGGTAAGAGTCATGGATTGGGAAGCTGCCGTTGAGAAAACTAACGGAAATAATTTTACTGATATCCTGAATCACTGGGCTGCAGGATTTGTGGCTCAGGCCCGCGAGAAGGGTATAGTTGGCGGTTATGAGAATAATACTTTTAGACCGGAAGCCAGGGTAAGCAGAGGAGAAATGGCGGCCATGCTGGCCCGCTTGCTGGAAAGGGAGAAATTAGCATCAGGTCAGGCGAGGTTAGGTTTAGTTGATATAGATAATCATTGGGCTAGGGGATATATTAGTACAGTAGAGGGTGCGGGACTTGTAACCGGTTTTCCAAACGGAAAATTTGCTCCTGAGGCTCCGGTCAAACGGGGGGAATTGGCCGTAGTTTTCAAACGTTTACTAGCTTTAACCGGAAAATAACCGAATTCCCGACAATTGTACCGCAAATTAGTGAAACCCACGAAGATATGTAAAACTTCGTGGGTTTTTATTGTTATTCGCAGCAATATCGAATTGTACAGAAAATTGCAGATAAAAAATATTATGTACCCGACATTTTTCCTCCAATTATATCCACCAAAGGAGTTATAATCATAGTCAAGCGCTCTGGGGAAAATTAACAATTAACAGCTGTAGGAAGAGTGGTGAAAAAGTTGCCTGTAAGTAAAAGAATTAAGTATTTAATGCTTATTGATGCCGGATTGATAGTTATAGCTTGTTTATCAGGAATTATCCTGCGTTTTGAAGGTATACCCACTATTAAGCACTGGGCCCCGTTTACGGTGTTCACCTTGCTTTTAGTGCTATTTAGCCTAGCAGTAATGTATAAGTACAGGATTTACCACTGTATGTGGAGTTATGCTAGTATTGGCGAATTGCTGAGTATTATTAAAAGTGCCTCCATAAGTAGTGCCGCAGTAGTAATGGTATTTTATTTTATACCGTGGGAAACCAGTTTCCTGCGCAGCGTTATAATTTTGACTTGGGTATTAATGATTTCATTTATTGGTGGCTCCCGGTTTCTTTGGAGGGTTACCAGGGACAACTACATAAAAAGTGAGTCCAGAATAGGAATAAAAAGGGCGCTCATTGTAGGGGCAGGTGACGCCGGAGCAGTGGTAGCCCGGGAATTTAAGAGGCCTAACGGAATCCAGGTAAGACCGATTGGCTTCATTGATGATGACCCCCAAAAACTGTCCCTCCAAATGTTGGGGTTATCCGTTCTGGGAACACGGCAAGATATTCCCAGGTTAGTAAAACAGTATTTTATAAATGAAATCATTATAGCCTTGCCCTCCGCTCCGCGTAGTGTTATCAAAAATATAGTAAACATATGCAAAGACACCGGGGTACAGTTAAAGATTCTACCAGGGGTATACGAATTAATTAACGGCAGGGTTAGTGTCAATCAAATCCGTGATGTTCAAGTAGAGGACTTGCTGGGGAGAGAACCGATACAGGTAGATCTGGAGGAAATCGCCAGCTACCTGAAAGAGCAGGTGGTACTGGTAACCGGAGCAGGGGGCTCTATTGGGTCGGAATTATGCCGCCAAACCTGTCGATTTAATCCTAAAAAGCTTATTCTTCTAGGTCACGGCGAAAACAGTATCTATGAAATTGAAATGGAACTGCGTAGAAAGTTTCCCGGCTTGGCAATTGAGACAGAAATAGTTGATATCCAGGATAGAGGCAAAATTGATAATATCTTTGAAAAATATAAACCTGAGGTTGTATTTCATGCTGCTGCTCATAAGCACGTACCCCTGATGGAAAAGAACCCGGAAGAAGCAATTAAGAATAATATTCTGGGAACTAGAAATGTGGCAGAGGCCGCCGATAAAGCTCATGCTAAGGTATTTGTGATGATTTCCACAGATAAGGCGGTTAATCCCACTAGTGTAATGGGTGCCACAAAACGAGTTGCCGAGATGATTGTACAAAGCATGGACAAGGTTAGTAAGACTAGATTTGTAGCGGTTCGTTTTGGCAATGTCCTAGGCAGTAGAGGCAGTGTAATTCCTTTATTTAAAAAACAGATTGGGGAGGGAGGACCGGTTACTGTTACCCACCCGGAAATGGTAAGGTATTTTATGACTATTCCTGAAGCGACGCAACTTGTAATCCAAGCTGGAGCCATGGCGAAGGGTGGGGAAACCTTCATTTTGGATATGGGGGAACCGGTTAAAATTGATGATCTAGCCAGAGACCTAATCCGATTATCCGGTTTAGAGCCTGATATAGATATACAGGTAGTATATACAGGGGTTAGACCAGGCGAGAAGCTGTATGAAGAATTGCTAACCGAAGAAGAAGGCACCTTAAAAACTAAACATGAAAGGATCTTGGTGGCTAAACCGACAGAAGTGGCTTTAGACGACTTAAACAGATTCACAACTATATTATTAACGCAAAAAGAAACGCTTACCAAAGACTTTATTGAAAAAGCATTAAAACGCTTAATTCCTGCCTTCCGCTTAAAGGCTTTTGAGCAGGCGGGGTAATAATCAACTATGAATAGGTGTATTGGGGAGCGTGGTAAATAATGGGCCAAAGCAAACGGATTTATCTTTCGCCACCACATATGAGTGGACAAGAGCAAAGTTTTATCGCTGATGCCTTTAGCACCAATTGGATTGCACCAGTAGGTCCGCATGTGGATGCTTTTGAGAGCGAACTAGCGAAATATGTTGGGGTTGAAGGAGGAGTGGCAGTAGGTTCAGGTACTGCGGCTATTCATTTAGCCTTACGACTTTTAGCTGTGGGGTGGGGTGATACGGTTTTTTGTTCATCCCTTACCTTTGTGGCTAGTGCCAATCCCATTTTATACCTGGGAGCAAAGCCTGTTTTTATAGACTCTGAGCCTGAATCTTGGAATATGTCACCTCTTGCCTTGGAAAGGGCATTTCAGACAGCAGCAAATTCAGGGAAACTGCCCAAAGCCGTAATAGTTGTTAATCTTTACGGCCAAAGTGCGGATTTAAAACCACTAATGTTGATATGCGACCAGTATGATGTACCAGTCATTGAGGATGCGGCGGAATCCTTAGGTGCAACTTATCAGGGAAAGTTTAGCGGCACTTTGGGCAAGTTCGGGATTTATTCTTTTAATGGTAATAAAATAATTACCACCTCAGGTGGGGGAATGTTGGTATCCAATAATCTTGAAGCATTAGAAAAGGCACGATTTTGGGCAACTCAGGCCCGAGACCCGGCAAGGCATTACCAGCATAGCGAGGTGGGACATAATTACCGATTAAGTAATGTATTGGCTGGTATCGGCAGAGGTCAGTTACGGGTCTTAAAAGAACATGTTAAATTGCGGCGCTCCGTTTATGAACGCTATTTTTCGGCACTTTCGGAGGTTGATGGTGTAGAATTTATGCCTGAAGCTCCTTATGGACAAGCTACCAGGTGGCTAACAGCATTGACAGTCAATCCTAAGCATTGTGAGGTGTCCGCAATAGATATAATTGATGCTTTGTCCAGAGAAAATATTGAGGCTCGCCCTGTTTGGAAACCGCTGCATCTTCAGCCGTTATTTCGGGGGTGTGATTATTATCCCCATAGCATAGATGAGAGTATCTCAGATAAATTATACGAAAAAGGTATTTGTTTGCCGTCAGGGTCAGATATTGGCGAGGAGGAGTTAAGCAGGGTAATAAGTTGCTTTATCAATTGCTTTATGAATTGCATAGCTTATGGCTAATCACTTAAACCTGCCTAATTTCGTTTTTCCGTAGGCAGGTTTTCTTTTTATTTACTTTAAAATGTTTTTTTAGCTGACTTGGGTATTGTAATCTTTATCCATAGATGGTACAATATAAAAACATAGATGTTGCAAGAAGTTATTAGTGGCAAAGACGCTTATTCGGGCATAATATGTTCCGGTGGGCGTTTTTTAATTTGTTTTAGCAAAATGGAGTTCTATGGCGCGGCGGCCTTCATATGCTTATAAAACAGCACGAAAAGGAGGGATTTAATTTGACACCTAATTTAATTGAGGAAATTCTGGAAAGCATTGGCTTGGAGAAGATACCCACGGAAAACGAGGGTAAAAAAATACTACGAGATGATAGTAGTTTCGGAAAAGCAGGCAAGTAAAAAACGGGTAACCTAAAAGGCACGGTTTAATAGGGAAACTTGTTGAACCATACCCCAAACCGATACGGAAAAGGAACAAACGAGGCATTATCAGCGATAATGCCTCGTTTGTTCCTTTTCTCGATGTATAGGAAAGTATATAATTTTTAGTGTTTTTAACCCTTGCCACGCAAGGGTTTCTTTCGTTTTTGTCGAAAGGGAATAGAGGGTTTCTAAAGAGGTGAAATCTAAATGGGACGGGACAACATTCTCAGGGATATATTTTTTGATAAGCACAAGCATTGGGATAAATTTGTCAGCAAATATGAGAAAAGAATTCGTCCCGTTGTACTTAAGGAAGTCGAGAAATTTCGCATATGCGGTCAAAAAGAAGCAGGGTTTACGCTTTTTGCTTGTCCAATATGCGGTGAGATGAAGATGGTTCCGCATACCTGTAAAGGACGGTTTTGTAGTTCATGTGCCACCGGCTACACCCAGGAATGGAGCAGAGAAGGAAGGCTACCGGATTTTCGGTCAAAAACTGGAGGGTGTACTGAAGGTTGCCATTAAGCCCTAAGCCATTAAAATAAGCGCATGCGAGCAGCCGTAACCAGTTCTTTACAGGAGTTGGTTAAGGCTGCTTTGTTTTTGGATTGAAGGTAGAAGGATTTTGGCAGGAATTGAAGAAACTAATCAAGAGTAGTTTGGTATGGTAAACATGAGGGGGAAGGGTCATGACTGAGCAAAGGGGCTATCGTGAGTTAATCGGTCCCAAAGGTCGGGCTTTGGTTACATACGTAAAGGAAATTGGTGAGGATATTACCGGGGAGCAGAAACAACCCACGCAAACCCTGGTTCCGGTAATCGTTAGTAAGCTGGGTGATAATGGTCTAATAGGTAAGCCTATTAGCAGCACCCGGGATAATAAAACGGTGGCGCAAGAGACCACTTGGGACAGTGGGACACCTTCACCGGTTGTCAATATTGCACCCAGGGAATTGCCTGGTTTCGAGGAGCTATTCCGCAACAAAATGCCAATTTTACTAGCAGAGCTAGAGCGAGACCAGGCCTTGAAAAAAGCAAAGGCACTGGAAAAAGAGCACCTTCCGGAAGGGGTAGTTCCAGAAAGTAATCAAATAGAGAAGGATCAGTTGGAAACAATCGAAGCAATAACCATTATGGAGGCAGTAACAGACTTTGAAGCAGTAACAGGCATAGAAGAAGTTACAGGTCTCGCAGAAACTGAGGAGGAAGCTATTCAGTTCGATGGGGAATTCTGGAATGAGGATCAATGGCCGGAAGTTGAGGACGTTTCATTATTTAATGAACCAGATCTACAAGAAATTGAGCTGATTCATCCGGAGCCAACCGTCCACCCCCCAAAAATCTCCCTACCGGAATTAAATCTCTTAACGCAAAGCAGAAGAAGCGGGCTGACTCCCTTTGCGGAGGATATTCTGGAAAAGGCCAGCTTGCTGGAGGATACCTTGGCAAGCTTCGGGGTTAAAGCCCAAGTATTAGATTTTACCCAAGGGCCAACCATAACCCGTTTTGAGGTCCAACCAGCACCAGGGGTTAAGGTAAGCCGGATAGTAAGCTTAGCTGATGACCTTGCGCTAGCCTTAGCAGCTCCAGTTGTGCGCATTGAAGCTCCAATACCTGGCAAGGCGGTAGTGGGTATTGAGGTGCCCAATCAAGTGCCAGTTTCGGTATCCCTTCGGGAGGTGCTGGAGAGTAATGCTTTTGCCCAGGCCAAATCTAAGCTTTCGGTGGTCCTAGGTAAAGATATTGGCGGCGAGCCAGTAGTGGCTAACTTAAGTCGGATGCCTCATTTGCTAATTGCCGGATCAACTGGTTCGGGGAAGAGCGTATGTATGAACTCCCTGATTATTAGCCTGTTATATAAAGTAAAACCCGATGAGGTAAAGTTCTTAATGATTGACCCTAAAATGGTGGAATTATCTACTTATAATGGCATTCCTCATCTGATTGCCCCAGTAATTACAGACCCGAAAAAGGCAACTGCGGCCCTGCGCTGGGTGGTTACGGAGATGGAAAATCGTTATAATTTATTTACTCAAACTGGGGTAAAAAACTTAGAGAGTTACAATGAGCAACATAAGGCGGTTAAAGCTGAAACGTTGCCTCTGGTGGTAGTGCTGATTGATGAATTAGCTGACTTAATGATGGTAGCTTACCGGGATGTGGAGGAAGCTATCTGCCGATTGGCCCAGATGGCTAGAGCTGCAGGTATTCACCTGGTAATCGCCACCCAACGACCGTCTGTAGATGTTATAACCGGTGTTATAAAAGCGAATATACCATCTAGGATTTCCTTTGCCGTATCCTCACAAGTGGACTCTAGGACGATTTTAGATGTAGCAGGGGCAGAAAAACTGCTAGGTAGAGGTGATATGTTATTTAACCCTATTGGTGCTCCCAAACCAATGCGGGTTCAAGGATCATTAGTTACTGATACCGAGGTAGAAAAGGTAGTGAAATTTTGGAAGAGCCAAGGTGAGCCGGAGTATCTGGAAGGTGTATTTCAGCAGGAAACTGGACGGTTAGGTAGTTGCTCTCAAGAGGAGAATGATGATTTGCTATCAGAGGCCACCAAACTAATTATTGAAAGCGGACAAGCCTCGGTTTCTATGCTCCAGAGGCGTTTTCGCATCGGATATACCAGAGCTGCGCGGCTAATTGATTTAATGCAGGAAAAAGGTTTTATCGGTGGATTTGAAGGTAGTAAACCAAGGGAAGTATTCATGAGCAAAGAAGATTGGCAGGAGATATTTGGTTCAAAAAAATATGAAAAATGATGTCCGAAGGCAAGAGAGTGAGCCTGATGGCAAAATCTTCCCTAAAATGCGAGTGAACCCCATTTATGCTTTTGACGGTACAATATATGGGGTGTAAAATGGAAATGTGTTTAAACTAACACTAAATATAGTAACGAATTTTCTGAATAATAACTTGGGGGTGGGGTGTTGAAATGCCCGTTTTGTACCCACGAAGAGACCAAGGTACTAGACTCACGAGCTGCTGACGAGGGGACTAGTATTCGGCGGCGGCGGGAATGTATTGCTTGTGCCAGAAGGTTTACTACCTTTGAAAGGATGGAGGACAGGCCCTTTCTGATCGTCAAAAGCAATGGAAGCCGGGAGGCCTTTGACCGGGATAAGCTGTTACGGGGGATTATGAAGGCAACCGAAAAACGCCCTGTATCCATGGATACCTTAAACCAACTGGTTATTGATGTGGAGAGTCAAGCTAAACAATTCTATGAGAAGGAAATACCCTCTTCCTACATCGGAGAGTTGATAATGGAAAAACTGAAAAGTATTGATGAAATCGCCTATGTTCGCTTTGCTTCAGTTTACCGCAAATTCAAGGATGTTAATGAATTTATGGAGGAACTGAGCCAGTTTTTCAATAGCGGAAAAGGTTGAAAGGAAAGCGGTAAGCATGATTTATACGATTAAAAAAAGAGATGGCCGAACCGTTGTTTTTAACAGAGAGAAAATCAAAAATGCAATCATGGCTGCAGCTAGGGCGGTTGGAGGTGATAATGAGGAGATTGCTGATGGCTTGTCTATCCGAGTCATTGAGCAACTGGAAAAGGAACGAGCCAAGGGTGAAGTGACTGTTGAAGTGGTTCAAGATGCTGTCGAGAAAGTACTGATAGAAGCTGGACATGCTCAAACTGCCAAGGCCTACATCCTGTACCGTAACAAGCGAACTCTGATGAGAGAAGCCCAATCTGACCTTATGGATACTGTGGCGGAGATTCTCCTGGAAACCAGCAAGGAAAACGCCAATGTTACCCATAGTCCCATGGCCAAGATGCTGCAGATTGCTTCTACCGGGAGTAAGAAATATTATCTTACTAGATTGATGCCGGAAGAACATGCCAATGCCCACGTTAATGGGGATATGCATATTCACGATTTAGACTTTTACGGCAAAACTTTAACCTGTGTCCAAATCCCTCTTGGGAGTTTGTTGCTTTCCGGATTTAACAATGGGCACGGTTACATCCGGAGCCCAAAAAGTATTAAGTCGGCAGCTAACCTAACGGCTGTAATCATCCAATCCTCCCAAAATGATATGCACGGTGGGCAGTCGGTAGCCTTTTTCGACTACGACCTAGCTCCCTTTATAGAGCGGGAACGTCAACGTCAACGGAGGATTTTAGATGACTTAGAGGTTTCCGTAAGTGCTGAGAAACTGGAAAAGGTGGTAGATAAGGAAATCTTTCAAGCTATGGAGGCTTTAATCTTTAACTTAAATACCATGCATTCCAGAGCGGGTGCCCAAGTCCCCTTTTCTTCCCTGAATTTTGGTACCGATACTTCCCCGGATGGACGGTTAATCAACAAAAACATTCTACTTGCCTACGAGGCAGGCCTGGGTAAAGGCGAAAACCCAATTTTCCCCAATCTTATTTTTAAGTTAAAGAAGGGCATTAATATGGATCCGGGAGACCCCAATTATGACCTTTTCCGACTGGCCCTTAGAGTTACATCAAAAAGGATGTTTCCCACCTATAGCTTTTTGGACGCTTCCTTTAACAAAGGGTTTTCCGAGGAGAAAGAGGGGGAAGTTGCCTACATGGGTTGCCGGACTAGGGTTATCAGCAATACCTGTGGGCCGGAGGTCACCGAGGGTAGGGGAAATGCGTCCTTTACCACTATTAACTTGCCTAGAGTTGCTCTAAAAGCAAATAAAGATATTGCCAGATTCTTTAGTCTGTTGGATGAATTACTGGAGTTGGCAAAGGAACAGCTTCTTTTTCGCTTTGAGGTGCAGTGCCGTCTCCGAGTGAGGGACATGCCCTTCCTAATGGGACAAAATCTTTACCTGGATAGTGATAAGCTAGGACCAAATGATGAAATTAGGGAGGCAATTAAGCATGCAACCCTTTCCATTGGGTTTATTGGTCTTGCTGAGACGCTAGTCTCATTACTAGGTCAACACCATGGGGAAAGTAAAGATGCAGATCGTTTAGGGGAAGAGATTGTGGCCTTTATGGACTCCAAGTGTCGGGCTTTTGCTAAGGAATACCGCCTTAATTTTAGCCTGCTGGGAACTCCGGCGGAAGGCTTAGCAGGTCGTTTTACCAAACTGGATCGTAAAGAGTTTGGGATAGTTGAGGGTGTGACCGACCGGGAGTACTATACTAACAGTTGTCACATCCCTGTATGGTATAACATATCCATGCAGGAAAAGGCTGCTATTGAGGGTAAATATCATAAATACTTGAGTGCAGGTCATATTCTTTATTTGGAAATGCCAAGTGTACCCCAGAATAATTTAGATGCTTTAGAGGCTATCCTCAGACACATGGCAAGCTGTGATGTTGGTTATGGAGCGGTGAATTTTCCCATTGATTTTTGTAAACTCTGCGGTCATTTAGGGGTTATTAATGAAGATATCTGCCCTGTTTGCGGTTCTTCTAGTGAAGAGGAATTTGAATTGGAAAAACAATAGATAAATATAGAGCGAATAGGAGTGATTGATGTAATGGCAATAATGCAAGCTTTAACTTCAGAGCAAATTGGTTACTTCAAAGAGAAGGCTAAGCTAGCGGCAAACGCCAAGGGGTTGGAGATTCTTAATAGTGAGGTGTTACTTACCCTGGAAGGTAAAGTTAAAGTAGTTTCCCATTATGCTCCTAGCAGCATTGAGCGGGTGCGTAGAGTTACCGGATACTTTTGCAAGCTGTCTAATTGTAACGAAGCGAAGTTGCAGGAAATCTCCCATCGAGTTAAACATCAAACCTGTGGAGTATTGGAAGGGTAGATTGTTAGAGAAGTAAAGGTGGTTGTGACAATGAAGCTTCGCCTTGCCGGAATATCTTATGAAAGTCTTGTGGACGGACCCGGACTCCGGACGGTAATCTGGGGCCAAGGCTGCCCCCATGCTTGCCCCGGTTGTCATAATGCCCACACTCAGGAGGCTAATGGGGGAGAAATAGTGGGTATTGAGGAAATATTTCGGGGGATTAACACTTCTTTTTTAGCCCAGGGGATTACCCTTTCCGGTGGAGAGCCGTTCCTTCAGCCGGCCGCCTTTGCTGAAATTGCAGCTTATGCCAGGGGGAAGGGGATGGATGTTTGGGCTTATACTGGGTACACTTTTGAAAGGCTATTACAATTAGCCACAGAACAACCGGACGTTATAAAGCTGCTCAAGTTGGTGGATATCCTGGTGGACGGTCCTTTTGTTCAGGCGGAAAAGAATCTTAACTTGGTATTCCGGGGTTCCGGGAACCAGCGGATTATCGATGTACCCATGTCCCTGAAAAAAAATGAACCTATTGTAATATCAGATATGTACTTCCGCAACCAAAAGGTAGTGGCATCATTTTAATGAATGTACTGGCCTCATTTTAATAGATGTGATTATAAAACCCGTCAGTTCACAAAATCTGACGGGTTTTATGATTAAGTAATTGTTTGCCTTACTAGCTGACCTAATGGGGATCGGAGTTAATGTCATCGTTATGGCCCCTTTCATTGGGGGTCAGCGAATATGCACCTGGTATTTTCGCAGCCAAGTATCGGTCTGAAGCAGGTAAGCGAAAAGCTGGGCATCGGTCATTAACTGACCGAACCAAGGACGCCCAAAAGCTGCCTCTTGGGAACAAGCCATGGCCCGGATTTTAGAGGTGTTAATTAGTGGGAGGATAGGTGAATTAGAGTCTTCCAGTACTTGGAGGAGTTGTTGGCGGACAGTGTTTAGATAGGCCGGGTGGTGGGTTTTGGGGTAGGGACTTTTGCGTCTGGTTAATACATCTGGAGGCAGGATACCCTTAAGCGCTCGTCTCAGAATACCCTTTTCCATATTATCACACATCTTCATAGACCAGGGAATATTCCAGACATATTCTACTAAGCGATGATCGGCGAAGGGAACCCGCACCTCAAGTCCGGTGGCCATACTCATGCGGTCTTTTCGGTCCAGGAGGGTAGCCATAAACCAGACAATATTTAAGTAAAACATTTCTCGCATTCGAGCATTCTGAGGGTCTTCCCCTGCAAGGACAGGAACTTCAGCAAGGGTTTCCTGATAACGTCGCTGCAGATATTGTTCGGGCTGGAGAACCTCCAGAAGCTCGGGAGCCAGAATACCTAACTTAGTTTCTAACCCGTTCATCCAGGGGAAGGTTCCCGAAGCCAATGCCGCTTGGTTATGGAACCATGGATAGCCGCCAAAAATCTCATCAGCACATTCCCCGGATAAAGCCACGGTAGATTGTTTTTTAATTTCTCGGCAAAACAGCAATAGGGAAGAGTCGACATCTGCCATGCCTGGCAAGTCGCGGCTCAGCATTGCTATAGTTAGACTTTCGACCAGCTCGGGGGTATCAATAAACACCGAGTGATGCTCCGTACCGAAAAATTCCGAAACTATGGGAACCCAGGGAGAGTCAGAGTTTGGCTGAAATTCATTAACTCGAAAGTGGTGGTCATTGTCCACATAGTCAATAGAATAGGTGTGTAGTGGTCCACGTCCTGCATCCCGTAAAAATTTGGCGGCGAAAGCTGTAATTGCGCTGGAGTCTAGGCCACCAGATAACAAGGTGCAAATAGGAACATCAGCAACTAACTGGCGTTCAATTGTATCTTGTAATAGAAAGCGAACTTTGTCGGCGGTGGTGTTCAGGTCATCTCCATGGGGCTGACTTTCTAGGGTCCAATACCGATGACTGCGGAGACCGTTCCGGTTGTACATTAGACAATACCCGGGTCTTATTTCGAAAACCCCGCAAAAAACACCATGGCCTGGTGTGCGGGACGGACCCATTACAAATACCTCAGCCAAACCCTCGGTATCAACTTCGGGTTTTATAGCTGGGTGGGCAAGTAGAGCTTTTAGCTCAGATGCAAAAAAGAAGGCATTACCTCGCTGAGCATAAAAGAGAGGCTTAACTCCCAAACGGTCCCGAGCCAAAAATAAGCTTTGATCAGACTCGTTCCAGACAGCAAAAGCAAATATTCCATTAAGTCGCTGGACACACTCCCGACCCCAATGGATGTAGGCTGCCAGCAGCACTTCGGTATCAGAGTGGCCGCGAAAAGTATGCCCGTAAGTTTCTAGTTCCCGCCGTAGTTCAGGTGTGTTGTACAATTCGCCATTATAGGATAGTACATAGGTTGAAGTTCCGCATTGGCGAATCATGGGTTGGCCCCCGCCGATAGGATCAACCACTACTAGGCGGCGGTGACCTATAGCTGCATGCGGGGATAAAAACATACCTGCTGTATCCGGCCCACGGAAAGAAAGAGTTTCGGTCATGTCCTTCAGGATGGGTTCCTGCAGGGTTAGATCAACTTCCCAGTCAATCCAGCCAGTTATTCCGCACATTCGTCTTCATCCTCCTTATTGTAATGATGCGCCTCCGAGACCAGCCCAGAGGAGGAAAAAGCAATAGGACACCAGGGTTACAGGTTTTTAATACCTGAGCTTGGCGCCATTGCCTTAACGGCTGTCATTACCCATTAGCATAGTATGAAGGAGGAAGCCCAAAGATGCTTGACCAGGTAGGGTTATCTAAGTGGAAATTACAAGCAATAAACATGGTGTTTAGTTATACTCGGAAAAGAGGTAATTTCTTGAGGATAAAGGAAATTTCTATTTTTTCACTACGAGGGGAATATTTTGTGGCCAAAGTTGTTAAACTCTAAATATGGTAATAATATAGTATTGACCCTTGGAGAGAAAATTGATTATACTTAAAATGTATAAGAGCCCGCTTCGGGTTAAACTGGGCGGCAAATAATCTCCCCGTCTGGGTCGTTATATTTGACGGGCAAATAAGCTCCAAGGGATTGGCTGAAAATGTCCAATCCCTTGCCTATTTAAAGGAGTGTTTTATGAAACGAGTAATGATATTTATTGATGGTAGTAATTTCTACCACGGTTTAAAAGCAAATTTGGGTAAGACCAGCATTGATTTCGCCAAATTTAGTGAACTATTGTGTGGCCAGAACCGGGAACATGTTCGGACCTACTATTACAACGTTCCTTTAAACAGGGAGGATGATAATGGGCGGTATAAAAAGCAACAAAATTTTTTAGAGCAATTATATGAAACTCCATTATTAACGGTATCCTTAGGGCGTCTTGAACGTAGAGGAGCCACTTATGTAGAAAAGGGCATTGATGTCAATATAGCAGTGGATATGCTAAGTTTAGCCTTTAGTGATTGCTATGATGTGGGAATTCTGGTAAGCGGTGATGCAGATTATGTAAAAATGGTCGAAGAAGTAAAACGACTAGGGAAACATGTGGAAGTCGCCTACTTTGCAGTGGGACAATCCTTTCATTTGCGGAATGTTGCCGATAGGATGGTAATCCTCACCGAGGATACCCTCCGGGGATGTTGGGTATATTAATTATAGTAATTAAAAAAAATTCGCTGATTGACAATTGCACCCCCATTGCTACTCTGATATAATGATTTGAAGAAAGCACTTTGAAAGGGTGAAGTTTTTGGCTACTAATATGTTCGTTACCAATATCCCGAACGGGACATCCTTAGATATCCAGCGGGGAACAGCCTTATATTTGATTAAAAAGCTGGTTCAGCTGGCAAAGGATAAAGTGGAAAACATTGATACATATGATTCTATGCGGATTAATCAAGTTTCCGGATGCCTAGGAATTACTCCTGAGGAGGCTAAAACCCTTTGCAGGCGTGTCCTCCAAGGGGAAACAGAAGAAGCAGTTATTGATGAATACTCTTCCCGTAGTCTTAAATATAAAGAAGAAACAGTAGTTGTAATAAATAGGTTGCTTGCCGAAGTACGTAAATAATACCGGAACTTAAGTCCGGTATGTAACGCAGACAAAAATAGTCCCGGTGTATTTTAGCCGGGATTATTTATTTGTGATAATTGCGTTTTTATTTTTGCTGGAAGGTAACATGGTTAGCTGTGTATAAAACGCCCCCAGGGGGATGAGAAACCCAAAAGTAAACCGCCTTAGCAATGCGGGGAGTACCAGTAGTACTTACCCAGAGCAGTAAGTCCTGAGGGGTATCAGGGGAGAAAGGGGTCTGGCCCGATTTCAAGGGGAGCTTGGGTAAATTGGGTTTAACCCGGACAATAGTGTAATTTTCGCCCTGAATGCTACTCAAACCAACTTTTTCGATAACTTGAGGAAAGGGCTGGAGATAAAGGAAAGGGTACTTTTCAAGGGTGGTAACTTGGGAATAGCTATAGGGAACTTTGGGGAGCAGGGAAGTTTTTACTTTGCGCCAACCTTTTCCGGGACTCTGCGCCTTTTGTTGATTCCAGGGGTTCAGCTGCTTTTGTGGGACCTTCATGGAGGTTAAATATTCGCTCCAACCTAATTTGGAAGGTTTAAACCACAGGGAATTGCCCTTTTTGGCTAAACTAAGTTCATCAGCGTCCAAGGCTTCCTGATAAAGAAAGAGTTGCTGTGCTTTGTCCAAGTAAAATTCAAATTCCCAAGCACCCCCGGGATAAGCAAGAAGTTTCTCGTAAGTATTGTACGTTGGATCGGCAGCACTTTGGCTGATAATAGTTAATCGCTGAATTTTAGCCTGTCCATAGGCTTCTATAGCAGAGGCAATTCTTTGGGAAAGATCCTCTGGAGAATTAGCATTTGAAGCAGCCAAAACGGTAGTGGGGTTTGCGGGCACTGGTAAGGGTAACGAACTTTGGGCGGTGACATCTCCAAATAGAAGTATAAGTAAAGCCACCGAGAACGCAGCCAGTACATAACGGTAAATAGACAGAAAAATTCCCCCTTGCAGTAAATTGGTAAATTTTACCTAGTAATTCGACTGCAGGGAGGCCTTTTCCTTTGGTGGATTTTGTCTTCTTTTTACTTATTATGTTATAATCTGCGGTAATGTTCCGGACGGAGCATTTGACCCGTGCCTGTGGAAAGATGTTCTAGGGCGATACTTAGTTGGCTAAGCATATCAGCTTTGTCTTGGGGTAATGTACCTTTTACAACTAAATAGTTCGAGGCATGATTGGCGCGAAAAACACAAGCGGTTTGTTCCAAATTGGATATAAGTTCCTGCAGTTCTTGGAGCATTTGGGTTGAATTCAGTAATTCAAATTCTCCTTTTTCATGCTTTCGGCGGAGGGGGGCGGGTGGTTTAAGCATGAGGGTTAAAGCGCCCAGATATTCAGGCTGCATGACATTTAGCACCTTAGCAGTTTCCTGGGCATGCAAATGAGTAAGGCTAAGGCCTCCTAGCCCCAGAATAATGGTTACAGACAGGATAAATCCGGCTGCTTTGGCTTTGTGGGCAGCTTCAAGCATATCTTCCGGAGTAGCGTCTTTTTTGGCGATGTTATGCAGGATTTCGCTGCTGCCGCTTTCTAAACCAAGGTATAGAATAGATATTCCCGCTTTGCGGAGGGAGGTTAGTTCTTGGGGCGTTTTCTCCAGTAGACTCCAAGGGCCGGCATAGATACCAATTCTTTCGAGTTTAGGGAAGGTTTGCTTTATCTCGGATAGGACATTTAGCAAAAAGGGTGTATCAGCGGATAAGGCATCCCCGTCAGCGAGGAAGATGCGGCGGATTTCGCCATGGTTGTTTTTGGCCCACTCTAGATCTGCCTTTATTTCGGCTAAGTCTTTGATTCGGTATTTTTTATCCTTAAAAGCTACACAAAATGAACAAGAATTATGGGAACATCCTACAGTAATCTGCAGAATAAAACTATAAGCCTCACTGGGCGGTCGATATATATTTCCTACATAAGGCATTTTAGAACAACTCCTTTCATAGCTAGAACTATTATATCAGAGCGAGCAAGGAAATAGAAGTTCGAGGTTCGCCTCGTGAAAAAATGTGCAAGTTTATTTATAGGCAGGAAGGATTTTCATATTTTCAAGCGAATATTAATTTTAGATAAAAATATTTTTCAAACAATGGGTAAACCTGCTGAAAGGCAGGGGCACAAAGCCAAGGGTCTACAGCTATTCGGAAGTTTGCGTTATGCGCCAACTTTTCTGATAGTCATGACAGCCAGGCTGCAAATACCTTCATTTGTATCGGCCTGAACTTTTTGGTTCAAGTCCCATGAAGAATTTGTGCCTTTCCTGTTGTAGGAAGGGTTTTTTGTTTTTGGTAAGAGATAGATAGATAGATAGATAGATAGATAGATAGATAGATAGATAGATAGATAGATAGATAGATAGATAGATAGATTTACGGGGGAGTGATTAGATATGTTTGGATATGTGATAAAGGCAATTAAAACCAAAAGCTCTATTGTCCTACTGCTGGAAGGAGAGGGAGGGAAAGTTATTTCTCAGAGGGTTCGACCTAGTCGTATCGTAGGGGACAACCTTATTGGATACTCTTTTAGTGCGGGAACAGATAGAGAATTTAGCTTAGGTAAAATACTGGGCTTACATCACTGGTTTGAGGAGTAAGGTTGAACTGTGGTGTTTAAGGTCAGGCAGGAAATTTGGGATTGACCTCGAAAGCTTTAGGGTAGATTATTATCGAGGTGAGCTGAAATTGAAGAATGAAGATAGAGATATATATTTAGAGCTGGTGGGCTCTGAAGAAGATTTGAGGGATGCTCGTAGGCTAAACAGATTTTACGACAAGATGCGGAAAAGTATCACCAACTGGGCGGCTAAACAAGGTGGTCAAAGGGGTCAGAGGGTTGCAGAGGTAATCTTACTCGCTCCGGACTTTTTTATACTGCTCACTAGGTTGATGCAGGATAGCAGAGTTCCCCTCCGAAGCAGGGCATCCATTATCGGCAGTTTGGCATATTTTCTTTTACCTCTAGATTTTATACCCGAGCTTATCTTGGGACCTCTTGGCTATAGTGACGATTTGGTACTTGCGGTAATAATTATCAACAACTTGCTCAAGGCTGAGCCAGAGGTTGTGTTGTCCCACTGGAGTGGTAATGAGCATTTATTGGTTAAAATCCAGAAAGTGACTGGTTACACTGAGCAATATCTTAATAAGGGCGTATATACTAAATTGAAAAGTCTTTTTGGCAGATTTAAATGAGGAGGGGTTAGCAAACCCCTCTTTTGTATTTTTGTAGTATATACTGTGGTATAATGTAAAGAATGAGGATAATGTACGGAAAAGGGAGTGAACAGAGTGGCTCTAATAGAGCTAAAGGGGGAGCGACCCACCTATAGAGGGTTTTTCTTAGACCCTTTTCAGGATGAGGCTATAGGATATATTAATCAAAACTTATCAGTTTTGGTTTCGGCCCCAACAGGGGTTGGTAAGACCCTGATTGCTGACTATACTATTGAAAAGTGCTTTACTGAGAAGAGACAGGTAGTTTACACCGCTCCAATCAAAGCTTTAAGTAATCAAAAATATAAGGATTTTAAGC
The DNA here is from genome assembly GCA_049302075.1 of Carboxydocellales bacterium. Classification (GTDB taxonomy): domain Bacteria; phylum Bacillota; order Carboxydocellales; family JAJZTU01; genus JBAQLS01. The sequence goes on from JBAQLS010000024.1 coordinate 73,424, forward strand.
GGCTTTTTGGTGAAGCTGCTGTGGGCATTATTACTGGAGATATTGTAATCAACAGTGATGCCCCAGTTTTGGTCATGACCACAGAGATTTTTCGCAATATGCTGTTGACTAAAGATCCTTTAATTGATAGTGTGTCCTACCTGATTCTAGATGAGGTGCACTTTATTAGCGATGTGGATCGTGGGAGTGTCTGGGAGGAGAGTATTATTTTCCTACCTCCCCATGTACGCATCCTGGGTCTTTCCGCCACCATTCCTAACATAGAAGAACTTGCCGGTTGGATTGGTAACATTCGACAGGAAGCTGTAAAAATAATTAAGAACTTTAATCGAGTTGTGCCCCTGCGCCATTATGTGTTTGAAAAGTCCCTGGGCATGATTACTTTGGAGAAGGCTCTAAAAGCAAAAAAGAATATAGTCGAAGAGCGGGAACAAGACACTGGGATGAGTTTTAAGCGGGGTAGCCTACCTACCACAACTCATCTCGACTTAATTGAAGCAATACGTAAGGAACACCTTCCCTGTTTGTATTTTGTTTTTAGTAGAAAAAAGTGTGAAGAGTTCGCTTATGAGCTATCCAGGCGCCAAGAACTGTTAACTAAACCGGAACGCCAGGAAGTTGATAATTTTTTAGAGCAAAAAATTGCTGAGACTGGGGTAGAGGCTAATAAAGCTGCTTTGCAGCGGGTAGGCAAGGTTCTGGTACGCGGTATCGGTTATCATCATGCTGGTATGCTCCCGATAGTTAAGGACGTGGTGGAAGACCTATTAGCCCGGAAGTTGGTTAAGGTGCTTTATTGTACGGAAACCTTTGCTGTGGGAATTAATATGCCTGTTAAGACCGTTTGTTTTGATTCTAATGAAAAGTTTGATGGTAAGGATTTTCGCATAATGTCTCGCCAGGAATATTTTCAGATGGCCGGGAGGGCGGGACGTAGGGGAATAGACACCCAAGGCTTTGTATTTACTTTGGCGGATTTAAACTTCTTGGAACAGGATAAGATGGTTAAGCCCGAGGAGGGCAACCTAGAAGACTTAAAAAGTCAATTTAACTTGGGCTATAATTCGGTACTCAACCTAATTGCCAATCACCAATCGGAAGAAGAAATTGAAAGTGTGTTACGGGATAACTTCGCCTACTTTCAGGTTTCCACCCAGTCTTCCCGAATTCAGGAACGCCTGGCTGCGGTGGAAAAAGAGCTAAGTGATTTATTAAGTAAACGTTGTGAGGATTATTACAACTCCCAATGCTCCCTCCAGCATCAAAAGCTTTGGAGTAAACTAAAGGAAGACAAGCGCCTCCTCGCTCGATTAATGAAAACCAAATGGGGAAGGTCTAGACGCTATCAAGAAAAGCGGGAACAATTATCCCTAAAAATTAAACATAATGAAGAAAATTTGGGGATGATTGCTGTTCGTTCCTGTACACCGGAACAGTTGGCAGATTGCCGGGATCAACGTAAAAACTATAATAGGCTTGATGAGGAGAAAAAGCAGCTCTATAAATTATGGGCAATATTACAAAAGGAAACTAACTTTTCTCGGGATTATCGTTCCAAGCGCCGTTTACTTACGGAAATGGGCTTTGTAGAAGGAGATGAAATGACCTCAAGAGGGCGGTTTGCCTGCAAAATATATGTCCAGGAGCTTTTAGTGACAGAATTATATTTTGATGGGGTATTCCATGATTTTGATGAAGACCAAATTAATGCTTTGGTAGCCTGTATTGGTTACGAAGGACGCAAGAATGACTGGTTTAAAAAGGACAAAGTTTTTCCTCTGGATCGGGTTTATCATATTATAGCGGATATCAATAGGAAGGAACATGAGCTACTAAAGACCAATACCATGATGTTTCAGCCGGAGGTTGCCTTGCTGGCCTATCAGTGGAGTGCTGGCGAGGAATTTGCTAATCTTAGGAATGTGTGCAACCTTCAAGATGGCGATATAGTATCAGTGATGCGGCGCACCATTGACCTGTTGCGTCAAATTCGTTCCTCGGCTGCGGAAGATCGGGGAATCTTCGCTAAATTAAATGATTGTATTAAACGATTGGACCGTGATGTTGTTGAGGTAATCCTATAATTAATGCAAGCCTTAGCAGCTAGGATTAAATGAAGACTATAAGTTGCAAAAGCGCGTATTAGTGCCAAACTGATGCGCGTATTTTTATGTAATTTTACCGGAACTGGAATTAGCCACAAACAGTCCATAAGTTTCCTGACCTGGCATAATTTCGCCATTGAGAAGAAGTCCGAGAGATTGTACCATAGAGGTATGCGGGGAAATATGGCGTGGATGGAAAGGAGGCACTAATTGAACAAGACCAAAGCGGGAGTAATCTTAGTTTTATTTAGTTTTTTGTTCTACACATTGGCCTTGCCGGTAATGACTATCCAGCGAGCCTGGGCCTTGCCGGTCAAGCAGGGGAGCCGGGGTGCGGAGGTTAAGGAAACACAAAGCAGACTGCAAGCCTTGGGATTTATAACAGGGAAAATCGATGGAATTTTCGGTCCTAAAACAAAGGCTGCGGTTCGAGCTTTTCAGCGCAAGTGGAAACTGGCAGTAGACGGTATAGTTGGTAAGTGGACGATGAATTCACTTAGAAAGAGCACTCCAGGGCTTAGTGTGCCTAAACAACCGACCAAACAACCGACCAAACAACCGACCAAACAACCGACTAAGCACCCCGCCAAAGGGGTTGTGCTTAAAACGGGTACTGGAGCTACTGCGCCGGCTAAGCCAAATCAAACGGGCAGTAAGTCGCCGGTTATAATTAAGCCGGCTCCTAAACCACCAGTTATTGTTACAAATCCCAAGCCACCAACAGAAAATCCTACAGATAGCACGCCACCGACAGGTACCCCCACAGAAAGTAAGCCACCGACCGACGGTCAAACTGACAATAAACCAACTGAGGACACCCAAGGTAATAAACCAGAAGATAACGGCCAAGGTGGGGCAACTACCCCAGATAATACTGGCGTAAAACCTGAGGACAATCCAGATGGTTCCAATCCAAGTGGGGAGGACCAGAATGTTCCACCAGTGAGCCGGGGGGAGGATGGTTTACCTAGTAGTATACCAACGGCAGCTCTCGGAAAGATGGTTCTAGGCTTTACTGCTGAAGATTATATCGGGGATAAGGCTTCCTATAACTCCGTGGTTAATTACGGACAAAATGTTGACGCTATAGCAACATTTACTTACTTTGTCGAAGGAAATGGGAATTTAAATTCACAAACTCCTGTGCCCCGAGATACCATAAAAATGGCCAAAAGCAAGGGAGTCCGAAGCCTGGCTCTAATTCATAATTATCAAAACGGTTTCAACAAAGAGATTGCCAGGACGTTAATGAAATCGGCAACTGCCCGACAAAACCTGATTAACCAGCTGCTGGTTATCCTGCCTAAAGAAGGCTATGATGGGATAAACGTGGATATCGAAGGGATATATCCTGCAGATTCAGGTGACTATATTAACCTGCTAAAGGAACTTAAGACCGCTTTGCAGGCGAAAGGATATTGGCTTACCGTTTCTATTCCGGCCAAGGCCTATCATAATCCTCAGGACGGCTGGTCTGGAGGTTACGATTACAAAGCCATTGGTGAACTGGCTGATCATGTCTTGCTTATGACCTATGACTATAATTGGATGGGGGGAACTGCTGGGCCAATTGCTCCCCTTCCTTGGGTAGAACAAGTAATCAAATATGCGATTTCCCAGATGCCAGCCAAAAAGGTGCTGATGGGTCTGGCCACTTATGGTTACGATTGGAGCGCCCCGAAAAGTCGGGCTTTAGCTTATCCTAATGCCGTTGCATTAGCTAATCAATATGGGGCTACAATAAAATGGAATCAAGAGTTCCAGGTTCCTTACTTTAACTACACGGATGCCCAGGGAATCAAGCATGATGTGTGGTTTGAGGACCAAAGGAGTGCAAAAGCCAAGTTGCAGTTAGTGACCAAATATAGTTTAGCAGGTGTGGGTATATGGCGGTTGGGCTTTGAAGACAGCCTATACTGGGATGTACTAAAAGAATACCGAGCTAACTAGGCTTATTTTGCTCTAGGAGAGAATCTATTATTCACAGGCTGTTGAAATTCCTCGCCTAGACATCCATGCCACTAACCTGGCACCAACAGTATATGAAAATTAACGTGTTAATTTTCAGGATAGCTTTGTCACCAGCTTTAACAAGGTCCTCAACGTACAGCAGTACGATTCCGGCCTTGTTAAAGCTGTTTCCTTGCTATACGGGTTTTTCAACAGGTTTTTCAACAGCCTGCTCTGGGTCTTAGAAACATATAGGCGTGGCCTTCGACCACTTTTTTTGAAAAACTTAGTATAATTTGGTAAGATGAAAGTAATTCCAGAAAGTGAGGTCGGAAAAGATGAGTATTGGAAAGCTGCTAGCAATTGACATTGGCGGAGGCACCCAGGACATTCTACTTTATGATCCGGATAAATCCTTGGAAAATTGTTATAAACTGGTTTTGCCTTCGCCCACAGTAATGATAGCCCAGCAAATTCGGGAGGTTACTGCCCGTCAGCTTCCACTATACTTGTCCGGTTACCTGATGGGTGGGGGAGCCTGCATGAAAGCAGTCAAGGAACACCTGCAAGCAGGATTAAAGGTTTATGCTGATATAGAGGCAGCAAAAACTTTCAATGATGACTTGGAGAAGGTTAAAAGTTTGGGTGTAATAATTGGCTCGGGAGCCCCGGTAGAAGCAGTAGAAGTTAAGACAGGTGACCTATGCCGGGAAGCATTAGCAGAGTCTTTGGCCAGGTTTGGGGTAGAACTGCCTAGCTGCTGGGCAGTAGCTGTCCAAGATCATGGTGAAGCCAAGGGAAAAGGTAATCGATTGTTTCGTTTTGAGCATTGGCGCAACTTTATCATAGGGGAGGGGAAGCTGGAACAGTTAGCCTATACCCAAATTCCTAGTTATCTCACTAGGATGCAGGCGGTGCAAAACCAAATGTTCCAGTCCCAAATAGTAGAGACTTTGCTTATGGACACCGGACCTGCTGCTGTCTGGGGTTCACTGGAAGACCCGGTAGTTGAAGCCCAGCGGAAAAAAGGTGTAATTATTGTGAATGTGGGTAACCAGCATACCTTCGGGGTATTACTGCAAGGTGAAAGAGTTTGGGGCCTCTTTGAACATCATACCGGATTATTGACAGGTCAGGATCTAGCCGAGTGGGTGAATTTATTACACCAAGGTAAATTAACTAATGAACAGATTTTCCAGGCTGGGGGACACGGTTGTTACATTCATCCTGAGTATCTCCCCTTTTCACCGACTACTATGGTAGTGTTAGTGGGTCCGCAAAGGAAAAAGGCTGCCGGACATGGCTGGTATCAGGCAGCACCAGGAGGGGATATGATGTTAACAGGATGTTTTGGACTGGTTAAGGCAGCCTGCAAAGTTTGGGTTTAGTAAAATATTCAGAATTGTAGCAGCGAGTTTACTGACTACACGCAGGAATTTGTCGTAAATATAGCGAATAAAGAAAATGGAATCTTTGAATCTTTTCCTGAGGGGGATTGGCTTGAAGAGGAAAGTGTTGGTAATTCGCCATATTTTTTTGCCAGGTATCTATGGTGGGTTAATTGGGGCAGTTGTCCCAATTTTTGCGACTTTTATTTACCAAATAGCAGCAGGCCAAGCTCCCAACCTAGCTAAATTGTGGGAAGTTCAAACTCAGAATTTAAGTATAATGCTGTTAGACTTAGTTCCAGTATTATATGGAATTGTCGCAGTTAAACTCTCGATAGAATTACAAAAATTTAACGCTAAGCTCCAGAAGGATAGGCGGGCCAGGACGGAGTTGAGCGAACAACTTGATCGCTGGAAAGCAATTTTTGACCATAACCCGGTTGGTTATGCTGTAATGGATAGGGAGTTAAACATTGTTTATGCTAATAAAATTTATGGGGAGTTAGCAGGAGCTAATAACGATCAACTTTTAGGCCAGAAGTGCTTCGATTATTTTGGTTCTGGGGAGGTCTGTAAGGAGTGCCCAGTGGCCAGAGCATTTGTTTCCAAAGTAAATCAGTCCAGCACCAAGAAAGAACTGAATCACCAAGGGGAGGTAAACACTCTAAAACAAATAGCGGTTCCAATAGTCAAGAATGGTCAGGTTAAACAGGTAATTGAAATTGTAATTGATATTACCGAACAAGTTCGGTTACTTCAGGATAGGCATCAGGAACTAGTGGCTACTATTGATACAGTAGTAGGCATTATTGACCTGAAGGACGGTTATACCGGGGGACATTCCCAACGGGTGAGGCGTTGGGCTGTACGGATAGCCCGGAGCCTGGGATTGACTGAGCAACAGGTAATTGATATTGATATAGCTGCCTCCCTTCATGATGTTGGGAAAATTGGTATTGCAGGGCTGATTTTAAATAAACCAGGGGATCTAACTAAAACGGAATATGAGACAATAAAAAAACACCCTGTACTAGGTTCGGAATCGCTAGCTAGTGTTCCGCGGCTGGAGCAAGTGACTAAAATAATCCGCCACCATCATGAGTCATATGGGGGTAATGGCTACCCGGATGGCTTGTCCGGATTGGAAATTCCTATTGGTTCACGGGTTATCTGTGCGGCAGATGCTTTTGATGCGATGACTTCTGACCGAGTATATCGTAAAGCTATGAGTAAAGAAAAAGCCATGGAACAGCTTGAGCTTGGTGCAGGTAAGCAATTTGACCCCAGGGTTGTAGAAGCTTTTCTCGAGTTAATCGGAGAACCTAAGGTTATTAAGTTTCCTTTAGCATGGGAAAAGCTTTCCTAAATTAAGTCCACTAAAAATAAACTAAAACTTGCAAAAGCTTCCCCGAATAGCAGGAATTATTACATTTATGGAGAAAAATGGTAGCAAATGGTTATAATTACCATTTATTTTCCACTAAGTGAATAAAACTTGTAAAGGCGGGGTGTATTTATGAAAAAACCATGGAAAGAGTACTGTTTAGGGGATTCTAAAGATCCTTATGTCAAAAATCGTTTGCTCAGGATTAAAATGTTTAAGCCGGAATTTGAGAAACCCAAGTTAGATGAGTGGAAATTCTATGTGCTGTCAGCTAATGAACTGGCCAGCATGCGCCAGGGCGAAGCGGACATCCAGACGGAGGATTGGTCCTTTCTGATCCATAGTGGCATTAAAAATTCTTTTTATTTTGATATGGATTCTAAAAATACCTTTTTTAAGGGGACTATCAGGTATCGAAGTTTTCACGTGGCCGAACAAAAAATTCTCACCTTATTAAAGAATAGATACTCTCAAGAGAACTTTCGACACCCTACATTACAGGACAGACAGCTGGTAGTAGCCGAGCGGTTATATCGCTTTAAGTAAATGGCTTTAGCTATTCGCTTTAACTTGCAGCTTTATGGTTGGTGGATATAGCGTATACTTGGGCTTGACATAGTCAGTGTCTATTGTTATGATGCTTAGGAAATAGTTAAGCCGATGTAGCTCAGCTGGTAGAGCAACGCACTCGTAATGCGTAGGTCGACGGTTCAAATCCGTTCATCGGCTCCAATCAAAACTTACAGTGATGCGGATTTGATGGTTTGCAGAGTCTTGTAAAGTTTTTCTGAAATCACCATTTGCAAACGGATTGCAAACATGAAAATATAATGCAAACAAAAGGGTACTGACAGTGTCAGTACCCTTAACTTTTTAGCAGGCGTTCAAGTTTTGCTGCGGCCTCACTTTGCTGGCCGGGTAATAGGTGGGCGTATACATCATAGGTTACACGTATACTGCTATGTCCAAGTCTTTCGGATATAACCTTAATATCTACCCCGGCTTTGAGTAACAGGCTGGCATGGGTATGCCGTAGGCAGTGAAATGAAAGAGCTGGAAGTCCTATTTTTTTAAGGAAAGGGGTGAACCAGCTGCTAATTGTATCCGGGTGCCAGGTCCTTCCGTTGGGGGCGCAAAATATAAGATTAAAATCAGCATATTCAGGACCAAGTAACAATTTATTTTCCAGTTGGCTTTTACGCAGTTGTTTGAGGAAAGTTACGCATTCGGGGGAGATGTCTATCGTCCTCCGGCTTTTTTTTGTTTTTGGGGCTTTGAACTGTAATCCAGTTTCTTTCGTATAGGACAACGAGTGATTAACCTGGAGAGTGGCTTTAGCCAGATCAACATCAGACCATTTAAGGGCAAGCAATTCGCCTCGACGTAAACCAGTCCGAACAGATAAATATATCATGCTGTAATACGGTGAATTAGGGGCTAGGTACTTTTCCAGCTGCCGAATTTGTTCTTCGTTAAGTATTGCCACATCCTCTTTTGATTTTTCCGCCACAGTAGGTAATTCAATTAGATCCGCTACGTTTCTAGTAACCATTTCTTGCTTAACAGCCGTTTCTAGGATTCTGTGAATGACTCTGTGATGGTAGTGGATAGTGGCGGGAGAGAGTTCTCCTGGCCGGCCATCTTTACGGCCTTCCTCAATTAGTCGTTTATAGAATCCCTGTAAATGTATAGGTTTTAGTTTATCTAAGGGTATATTGCCAAGCCAAGGGATTACACGTAGTTTGGCAATGCCGCTATATCGTTCATATGTCTTAGGGGATAGCTTGATTTTGCCATAGTCTGATAGCCAAGCTTGAATAAACTGCCCAAGAGTTATATTTGTTGTTTGGATGAATGTTCCGTTGTCGATCTCAGACACTACCCGGGCAACATCCTTTTCGGCTTCTTTTTTTGTGGGGTATCCACTGAACCATTTTTGTTTTCGTTTGCCATTTTCGTCGTGGCCTATGTCAACGATAATACACCAAGACTTGCCGCGCTTTCTAATACATCCTCGCATGGCGAACCTCCTTTTCTGGAATCAATAAACACTTTTTATAACTTTAACTACAATTCCTATAATTTCGACTTCCTCGCAGTCGATGGGTTTGTACTTGCTGTTTGCCGGTTCAAGGATGCATTTGCTATCAGTTTTATAAAATCTTTTGCAAGTCACTTCACCATTTATTCTAGCAATTACAGTTTGGCCATTTTCGGCTGTGGGTTGTGGATGGACTAAAACAAGATCGCCGTTATTTATTCCTACGTCTTCCATGCTGTCTCCTTTTACCTTAAGACAGAAATCATCCGTGTTTTTTAGTAGTAAAGTTGGAAGTGGTATGTATCCTTCGATGTTTTCCTCCGTCATTACTGGTCCGCCAGCGGGAACAAAACCAAGAATAGGAATACGGCATGTGAGTGAATAAATCTCATCTAGTTCAGCCTTGGCCTCTTTAATCTGTAGATCAGCCTGTTTTATTTCATATTCCGATTTTTCTATAGATGCGGTTACTTTTTTATGCTCGTCTAATAAGTTAATGAGTTTGTCGCGTCTTTCCATTTTTTGTTCTGCGCTAGATAGCAAAATGTGAATTTCTGACCCTTCTTCAAATAAGTCTTTTAGTTTAATACCGGCATATTCGGCAATGGTAGATAAGGCATCAAGGCTAGGGGTTACTTTTCCTCCAATGTACTTTTGTAAAGTAGTTGGGTGAATTTCATTTCCAGTTTTTGATTTAATTGCCTTCGAAAACTCGATATAACTTAGGTCCCCTTTAATGGTCAGGATTTTCTGTTGTAATTTTTCGGCTTTCACTTAAATCACCCTCTATATATTTTTAATCTATATTATATTGATTAAAACGTTCTAAGTCAAGATTTACAATCGATATATAGTGAAAATCGACAAATATACTAGATATAGAGTGATAATCTACATATTTTCGGCGTTTTAGTCCAAATATAGATTTTGACTCTATGCAAGTAGCTGGTACATAATGGGCACATGGAGGTGATTCAAGTGGATATTGAAATCGAAATAAGAATAAAAGAGCGTATTGAAGAGCTAAATAAAACAAGACCGCCGGACAAAAGAATAACAATAGTGGGTTTGGCCGCGGCCCTAGAAAAAACAAATGACTATATGTTTAAGGTTATTAAGGGTAAAATTCGGCCATCTCAAAAAATACAATTTGCATTGTCACATCTTTTGGAATGTGCAGTGGAGGAAATTTTTTTGCCAACCGTGTCGATTAAGAATCTACAAAGCAAAGAGCCACCAGCTTGTTAAGCCATTCTATGGGACATCAAAGGCTAGCGCAAAATAGAAAGTTGGTGAAATTTATGGGGGTAATGGAAAACGAACTACCTTATGTATTAAAAGTGTCGCATATAAAGCAATTAATGCAATGCGGTCTAAGACAAGCTTATGAGCTAGTAGAGCGGCAAGAACGCGCAAAGCAACCAGCGTTCCCAGTTCGGAGGCTTGGAAAGGCTATCCGAGTGCCTAGAGATCCTTTTCTTGCTTGGTTAACTGGTAACAACATAAATGTGGAAGGCGTCGAACAGACGTAATCCCATAAGGCCGGAAAGGAGGTGAAAAAAGCAATGAGCAAACTGAAACCAGTATCTGTAGTAGGTAAAGCAATCAGAGAATTCCGGAAAGTAAAAGGTATGAAGCAATACGCCCTAGCACAAAAAGCCGGCATTTCAAGAAGCTACATGGCGGACGTAGAAGGCGGGCGATGTAATCCGTCCCTAAGTACCCTGGAAAGAATTGCAAAAGCACTTGGAACTACGGCGGCAAAACTTCTTCAGGCTAAACCTGGATCCGGGGAAATGGCTTTGACTAAGAAAATCCCTGTTACGACACAACCGGTAGCGCCTGTAGCAAAGGAACATGTACTGGAGATAGTTCCGCCGGTTGTTGAATTAATCGAAGTTCCCCGACAGCAATCTGAACTAGTGCGAATCCAAGGCAAGGACTTACCCGTGAAGGAATACGAAGGTGAAAGGGTAGTTACTTTCCAGGATATTGACCAACTGCACAAACGCCCAACAGGCACAGCTAAACGTAATTTTAATCGGCACAAAGCAAAGTTAATTACGGGCATAGACTACATTCCTGTTCAAGGGTACGAATTTCGTACCTTTGGCATAGACAGTAACGCTGGGGGCTACTTAATCACCGAATCCGGTTACCTGATGTTAGTCAAGTCTTTCCAAGATGAATTGGCCTGGCGAGTCCAACGGCAATTGGTCAGCAGCTACTTCCGAGCGAAGCAACTAACCCTGGCAAACGTCCAGCAACTAATCCAAACACAAATTCAAGGTCAGCGGCAAGAAATATTGCTGGAGCTTCGGCAAGAGTTACAAGAAGATCAGCAAGAAATGAAATGGCAAGCTAAAGCGATGAATGAGCGTGCCCAGTTTATGGACAAGAGTAACCGTGATCTGATGGATACCATAACGATTTATCAAAGCCAGCTGGATTTTGTGGAAGAAAGAATGATGAATCACCGTATTGACGGCAGGCTTGTGAAAATTGTGGATCAGATTATGGTGGCCAGGCTGAAGGAAGTTTGCGGGGCCCGATGGATGGAAGTACATTATCTCCGGGAAATGAAACAAGACATTAAGCAAAAGTACAAGCTGGAAGATTACAAAGACATTCGAATAGCTGAGTGGGAAGTGACAACGAAGTACATCGAAACCTGGGTACCCAGTGATCAAAGGCAAAAAGAAAAAAGCCGCCCGACAGATCGGAGCGACTAAGTAAAACAACCTAACTTCAGTATAACCAACCACTTTACAAAAGGGAAGTGATTACGTGAGAAGACCATTACTTTTCAGTTACAAAGGCCCAATCTCAGGGCTGCTCCCAGCAATCCAAGCAAAACTTAAGCAACTCCATTAAAGGAGGCCCGCCCAAATGAAATATATTACCAAAATTGTAATCCGGGGATTCCAGGCTCACGTCGACACGACAATTGAGCTGGACCCCGGAATGAATGTTCTTGTAGGGCCTACAGATAGCGGAAAGTCAGCTGTAGTCAGGGCGATTAAAGCCTGCCTGTTCAATGAATGGCCAAAAAATTATATTAACAAACGCGTCGGCCACGCAGAAATCATAGTCACCTTTTCTGACGGAACCGAGATCCTCCGCCAAAGATCACCAAGCATAAATGCCTACGAAATCCGCAAACCAGAACAAGCACCATTCAGGCTGGAGAAGTTTGGGAAAGACATCCCGCTGGAAGTCCTCCAGGCACATGGAATGAAACGGGGTGAGTTCGGGGATTGGAAGCCGGTTCTGAACATTGGGGTGCAGCGGGGGAAGGAAAGCGACTTCCTGTTAGGCCAGAACGGCTGGACGATAGCCACAGTCCTGGGCAAGTTAGCAGGTACCGAAGCGGTGGATCTGGCAGCCAAGGATTTGCAGGGAGACATACGCCGGGCGATTATGGCCAGGTCGGATGCAGAAAAAGCCACCCAGGATATCGACGAAAAGATTGCCGGACTCGCTTATATCGATGATGTGGCCAAAACCCTTGAGCAAGCACAGGCCTATATTCAAAAAGCAGCTGACGGTTACGACCGACAGATGAAGATCTCATCCACTCTGGCCAAGTACAACCAGGTGCAACGAGAAATCCGGTACCTTAACGAAACATTGGACAAGCTATCTGGTTTGGACAAAGCCACCGAACTGCTGGAGGCCGCCAGGAAGGGCGCAGAACGTCAAAGCAACATAACTATCCTGGTCACTAAAATAAACGCCACAAGTGACAGAATTCAGAGCCTGGAGGTCACAATCAAGTCGACCAATAGCCTGGGAATTGCCGAGAGCCATCTTATGTTTGCTGAACATAATCTAGTTAAGCTGCAGGCTATAACCCGGGTACTGGGAGTTCTCCAGTCAGTCAGAACGGCCATTGCCGAAGCTGACCAAATAATCCAAACCACCATTAACCTTGAACAGGCCGGTGAATCCCTTCAACGGGCCCGAGAAAACCTTAAGCGTCGGGATGCCATAACTTTATTGCTCCAGAAATTAAATGCCATCAAGTCATATCTAGTGACAGCAGAAGTCGTAATTAACAAAACAGCTGGCGTGGATGAAGCCGAAAAACTACTGGCTGGCATCCCAGGGAAATTGACAAGATCAAAACAAATCATCAGTCTGCTGAATCAGCTAAACAGCGTTCGACTTAATCGGGCTAAAACGGAAGAAGTCCTGATCAAAACGGAAGGATTAGATTCTTCAGAGCAATTACTCACTAGCGCTGCGGAAAACATCACAAAAGGTAACCAAATCGTCAGTCTTTTGTCTAAGTACCAGCAGAATCAAAACGAAGGAAAGCGGCTAAATACCGAAATCCAAACTAGTGATCAAAATATCCTGGATGCTCAGACTGAGATTAATTCAGCCGTAGCGGAATTAGGCGGGATGTGCCCGGTATTAGAAATCAGTTGTGAAAAACTAGCGGGAGGGATTTATTAATGGAAAACAGACTTGAACGAGCCAAGCAGAAACATGAAAGCCTTAAGACAGTACGTACCCGGGCATTGACTCAGAAAGAAGAGCAGGAAAGGCAAAAGGCCGAACTCGAGAACGACCTGCTTAAGCTGGGGGTTACGGCTGAAAATGCCCAAGCGGAAGCAGACGAAGCCGGCAGACAAGCCGAAGCTGATTTGGCAGCCAGTGAAGCATTACTCCCTGATCTACAGTAGGGGGTGCAATGATGTTACGTGTGATTGCATATTCCGCTACAAATAAAACTGTTCTTCTCAATGAAGTAAACAAAGGACACAAGGAACACCCAAAAGCCATTAGACAAATTCATTTTACGCATGCCGGTGGGGATGGCTGGGATATGTTCACCGCTTGGGTGCTTGTGGAAGTAGGTGAAAATGATGAATCCCCGTTTGCAAATTCTCCAGCAGAAGTCTTCCTTGGCTAGCGATAAATTAAAGCAGCTGCAAGGCCGTCGGCAACAACTCCACATTGACCGGCAAACTGCACAAGAAACCTACCAAATAGCAGACCAGTCCCTCCAAGAGCTTTCATTGGTGCAACGTTTATTCGAGAAAACATCTAATTTTGCCCGGACCCAAATGAAAACCAAATTCGAAGCGATTGGTACCGCAGCTCTCCAAGCCAGTGTTTGGCCGGATTACAAAATGCTGATTGACCTTGATGTTAAAGACAACCGACCATTCGCTGAATTCATCATCGATGATGGGGAAGTGGCCAATGACCCGGACGATGGCCGGGGCGGTGGTATAGCAGACATTGTAATCATGGCCCAGCGTGCCGCAGTAATAGAACTCGAAGGATCAGACGGACCAATAATCATGGATGAGGCTGGAAAGCACGTTAGCAAAGAGTACAGCCCGGAGGTAGCCAAGTTCCTGAAAGGATACTGCGCACAGGTTAACCGGCAGGGTATCCTTGTCACCCATAATGAGTCCCTTGCGGAAATTGGGGATCGGGCTTTCAGGGTAGTTAAGGATCAGAAGACAAAGATTGCCGGGGTGAAAAAGATATGATTTGTAGCAAAAAGACATACCGCCGATTGAAGCCGGAAGAGCGGGTCAGACGTTTAACTGAAGCACTAATCCGAGAATCTCGGAAGATTAACCTACCCTCTCCAGGAAATCCTGAATACTTATCAATTATTGTATATGCCAGCGCTATTATCTCCGGAAACTACGAAGTTTCGTTGAACCAATCGCATAACACGATCAAAGGAAGGATGGAATCGAATGAAGCTGCTATACCTAACGGACACCCATTACCGGGGCACCAACCCGGAAGCCCGGACTGATGATTTCCCAGCGGCCATTCGGGCCAAGATCAGGGAAATTCATGAAATAGCCAAACGGGAAAACGTTCGGGGTATCCTGCATGGTGGCGACCTGTTCAATAGGCCCGATGTGGCGCTTTCAGTACTAGGGGAAATGGAACTTTTAATCATGGAAAGCCCAGCTCCCTGGTATGTAACACCCGGCTCCCATGACATGGTTGGTTATAACACAGGTACTCTTCCTCGGACAGCTCTGGGACATGCCATCCAGTTGGGATTTGTAAAGGTACTGGGAAAGGATCCGTTAGTCATGGCCGACGGAATACATATCACGGCCGCAGCCTTCGACTGGACCATTGATAAGGACATCGCCCATTACCAACCTGTTCGCCGGCAGGACTGCCGGGTCCATATCCATATAGCTCATGGGATGCTGCTGGACCACGACGCACCGTTTGATCATTTTCTGATTGATGACATTCAAACTGATGCCGACGTAATCCTAACAGGTCACTATCATCCGGGATTCGGAGTTATAAAACGCAGGGGGAAAATCTTCTGTAATCCCGGAGCAGTGGCCAGGCAGGATGCTAGCATGGCAGAGCTGGATCGAATTCCAAATGTAGCCTTAATAGAAATAACCAATGGCACAATGGATGTCAGGTTAATCCCTTTGAAGTCTGCCAGACCCGGGACTGAAGTACTGTCCCGGGAACACCTGGAAGCAGCTGCGGAACGGGAAAATACTATGGCCGATTTTGTCAGCCTACTGGAAAAGACCGGTATCGACCGAATGCTTGATATTGCTGAACTACTGCAAAAATTGGCGCTAGTAGACAGCATACCAGAAAGTATAACGAAGAATGCCCTGGACCGGTTAGCCCGGGCCCAGGAGCGAATTAAGGGGGCAGCGTGACAATGGACTTACAGCTAGCGGAAACTATGAATCTCAATATGGAAAGCCTTAATAAACAGCTGGAGGCATTAGGGAAGGGGATCCCCACCAAAGAAAACTTCTTCAAGTTAGCAGATGCCCTAAACAATGTTGTAATCATCATGCAAAACGTGGCCACTCAAGGTGTCAAAGTTTTACATGAAGCTAAACCAGGTGAAGTGCAGCAGTTGAAAGACCGGTTGCTATCTTTAGATCCTACCAGTGCCCTCCAGTCGGCTATTGATACGGCCAGGATTGGACAAGCCCTTGAGGCATTGGATTCGGCTGAGACTAAACTGAAAGATGCTGCTGTGGCTAGACGTGCTGTTTTTCCCCGCATTCGTGCAGCTGAAACTAAAGCTTTAGTAACCCAGGCTCAAGCAATACAGAACATGACTCCGGAAGAAGCCAAAAGCTATTCCGCTGAGGATAAGCGGAAAGCCTTTATGCGTGCGGCAGCTGCCCAGGAATTGACTGACTTGGCGCAGGTCCAGGCTGAATTTGACCAAGCGGAAAATGATTTTCAGGCTGCACAGACCTTAGCACAGATTGCAAAAGGCCGACTTGAGGCTATGACCGGCATTCTGAAACTGTTGGAGAACTAAGAGGGGGAGGGTCTAGGGATGCAACCATATACCGGGCATTTGATGAATACCACGGAGCTGCCAACTAGTCGTATGGCCGAACTAATGCAAATGGGTTATGAACCTGTACCCAAGGAATTGCAGTCAGCTGCCAGCAAAAAGTTAGCAGGGAAAAGCGAGGTTACCGTAAGTTTAACTTCTGGCGGAAAACTTTCGCGTTGGGCAGCTGGCAAACGGAAGGAAAAACAACAAAGGAAAGCGGTCAAAGAATCTAGGAGAAGAAATCGGAAATAGGAGGTACTAATTCATGAAAAGCACTGGAATTGTACGCAAAGTTGATGACCTTGGCCGGGTAGTCGTCCCGATTGAATTACGGCGGACCCTTGGCATTAATGAGGGTGATGGCCTAGAAATCTTCGTTGACAATGAAAAGATATTCCTCAAAAAGTATCAGCCAGGGTGCCAGATTTGTAACCAGGTGAATGACATCACAGAGATTGCGGGGGTACGTTTATGCAAGAAATGTGTGGAACTGTTCCTGGAATCGGAAAAAGTGACCGGAGTAGCCTAGGCAAACAAAACAGGGATAAGGGCCAGGAGTTTCAAGATCAAGTAAAGCTGGGGATCCTCCAGCTGCCAAGGATATGCAGGTTCCGGATTAAAGACAGTGCCAACGAGGGTCCAGCTGATGAATTAATCCTGGTTCCCTCTGGCCGTAGGATTTTGAATGAAATCAAGACAACGGAATCCGACAGACTTGGTCTAAAGGCGTATAAATCTACTCAAGTTTCCGGCCTGTTGCAGTTCGAACGTATTGATCCATATTGGAATATCGCAATAACCACAATTCGGTTCGAGCTTCCGGAACAGCACCAAGTATTTGTAGTTAGGTGGGCGGCCTTTTTATCCGGACTCCGAAGCAAGCGTTTGGCCTACCTAACTAGGGAAGAAATAGCAGAAATAGGGATACCGGTACCACCGTTAACGATTGGAATTGAGCAAGCATGGGATTTTAGTCAAGTCTGGCCATTTGGGGGTGATTAATTGGAAGTTGTAATCGGGTCTAACATAACAATCTGGAACGCTCCGTCAGCAGTTAAACAGCAGATCCGCAAAGACCTGACCTTTGAGAATCCGGAATACACCAAAATGAAAAGGCTGGGGAAACGGGCCTGGGGCATTGATAAGTTCATTCATGTCTGGCAAATCGATGCGGTAACCGGCGCCTTAACGGTACCCAGAGGTTATTGGGCAGACCTCCAGCCTTTTATTGACCAAGCCAGGAGAGTCGAGCACCGCAGGTTACTACTTCCGGAAGTGGACTTTGGCTCAGCTATTAAACTCCGGGATTACCAGATACCTTGTGTTACTAGCCAACCACAAGGAATAATCTGTAGCCCAGCGAGATCCGGCAAGACCGTTATAAGTCTGGCAGATATCGCAGACAAAAGGCAACCGGCTCTTTGGCTAACGCACACCAGTGAGCTGCTAGACCAGTCCACTTTACGAGCACAGCAAAACCTTAAGAATGTGGGCAGGATTGGCCAGTTAGGGGCCAACAAATGGGATTATGGCGACGGAAAGTTAGCCGTGGGACTAATTCAAGCAATCCTTGCATTCTTTGAAAAAGCCACTCCGGAAGAGAAAACCGAGTTTGTCCGGAGGTTTGGGTACATCCTGGTTGACGAGTGCCATCACGCTTCAGCTGAAACATTTTATCGGGTGGTTAGTGAATTTCCAGCTATGTTCCGCAAGGGGGTGACAGCCACTCCGGACAGAGCTGATGGACTAGAAGGATTGATGTACTCCTGTATTGGGCCAATGATCCACCAGGTGGATAGAGAAAAGCTAATCGCTGCAGGTGTAATCCTGGTACCAAAGTTGGAATTTGTATACACCGAGTTTGGCAAAAATAAAGGTTTTACCCAGGGGGATGAAAAGTCCGGAAAGAGCTTCGATGCCGGTGATGAGCAGATGGACTTTGCGGGGTACATGGATGATCTGATTAGAGACCCGGCCAGGAATCAGCTTATAGTGGATAAGCTCATGGAGCACGGCGGTAACCACTGCCAACTGGCAATCAGCGACAGGATTGAACACTGCTATTTGCTCCGGGATCTCACTGAGAAAGTTACTAAAGCTGCATGGGGACAAGCTCCCAGGATGGCCATTCTAACCGGCAAGATGCTGGTAACCTGCGAGTACTGGTGGGGTGGAGAGAAAGAATGCCTATGCAGAGGGCAGCCTCCCGGAAGTAAAAAAGCCTGTATGCGCTGGGGTAAGCACAGCTGCCGGGGGCTAAAGGAAGCATCTAGGCCACGGCATGAACGTCAGAAGCTGATTAAGGATTTGGAGGAGGGAAAGCTGGATATAGTTTTTGCCACACAGCTTGCCAGGGAGGGCCTAGACGTGCCAAAACTCGACCGGATGCACATCGCTACTCCGAAAAGAGCAGCTGGTGCCGTAGAGCAAGAAATCAGCAGACCATGCACTCCGGATCCAAATAACCCGAATAAGACCGCGATAATAATCGACTACCGGGACGACCTGGTAGGTATGTTTAAGGCCCAGGGTTATGCCCGAAACAAAGTCTATAAAAAGATAGGCTGCCAGGTACCCAAAAAGCCTAGGGAAAGAACACAGGAACAAATATCACATTGGTTAAGCAACATTCCATTCAATTAACTTTTGGCGGAGTTAGGCGCAAATTGGGAGGCAATGACCATATGGTAAGAGCCAAGTTTGTAGTAGACAGGATTTCAAAAATAAGATTCGGGCATCACGAAATAGCAATGTCTCCAGTCGTTAGTGGAAGCGAAGAGAATAAAAAGTTTTGGCAGTATACGCCTGGCGGAGAAATAAAGGTTAACTGTGTTAACACTGATGCGGTAGAGCAGTTCGAAGTGGGCAAAGAGTATTATGTGGATTTTAGTCCTGCGATTACAGATGAGCAGATACTTGAATGTAAGTAAGGAGTAAATAATGGCCTAACTCCGCCAAATCATTTACAAATAAGTTGTAAAATCACAAAAATTAAGGGAGGAAAAGAACTATGGGATTAACACCTGAAGCGCCAATCGGAGCTGCTGAACCAACAACTACACCAGAACCAACAACTACACAAGGACCTGCAGCAACTCCAGTAAAAGAAAGTCATGTTACCGAACAGCAACAAATCGAGCAAAATGTTGCTGAAAAGCAAGTCGTTGTGGCTGCCACGCCCGGTAAACTGGCTAACCAAACTCAAAACATTGTTGAGCAGATAAAGCAAGCCATGGCCGAACTTAACCCCGAATTTGACCTTGACTGGGTAAATCTTGGTCAATGGATTAGCTTGTCTAAACTGGGTAAATTCGTTATTAAGAGCAATGGCGAAGTCGTTGAGGATTTTGGCCCTGAGTTATATGCGATTGTTGTAGCCGGGGAAAAGCGGTTCCAGCGGTGGCCGACTAATGAAGAGAAAGAAAAAAGCGTCTATCCCGATGGTCTTATTTGCAGTAGTAGTGACCAGGTAACTAGCATGTATGGCGAGGTATGCGCTGAATGCACCCATAACCGTGAAAAATGCAAAATGCGGTTTATGGCGGTGATGACACCAACAGACAGAGACCCGGAGTTGCCATTCCCCAGAATATTCTTAATGAACTGGTCTCCCACAGCAACCTATAAATTTGGCGACGTAACCAGGGACTTGTTTTTGGGAACCAACAAAAATCTGAAGGCTAAAGGATTCAAGGCACTGACCCCTATTGCAAAAGTAGTTATGCGGTTATGGCCAACGGAAGAGAAAATGGAGGGCGGTTCTGAAACCTACCTGGCAGTGAACTTTGAGCCCGTTGCTCTGGCAGACGGTTACGAGGCGCCAAAAAAATAATCGTAGCAGGGGGCGGGGCGGATGTCCTTAAGTGACAAATTTATATATGTTGACGCCTACGCTAACACGGTAGATGGGCGCAATACACCCTGGGACAGAATTAAACTGACACAGGTACCCGAGTACCAGCAGAGCAAAGCAAACTTTAATGTGTTCGCAACTATTCAGCGGTTCATGAATCCGGAACGCGGCGACTCCGAGCCCCAGCCGCATATCGCACCATTGTACTTTGATTTAGACTTCGATAAGGATCCTGCTGTAGCTCAGGCTGATGGCGTTAAACTCGTGGACTTCTTCCTTGGGGAACTAGATATCCAGCCTGGTGACCTGCGAGTGTACTTTAGCGGGTCCAAGGGCTTTCACATATTGGTAGATGAACAGGCGCTGGGCATTAGCCCCCGCCCGGACCTCACCAAAGCCATGAAACATGTAGGTAGGTACCTGTCTAATAAGCTTGGTGATGTTCTAGTTGATGAAAAAGGCCAGGAAAAGGTGGTGCCGCTATCCTCCT
This sequence comes from Carboxydocellales bacterium, assembly GCA_049302075.1. GTDB lineage: Bacteria > Bacillota > Carboxydocellales > JAJZTU01 > JBAQLS01. The sequence continues at coordinate 93,962 of JBAQLS010000024.1, forward strand.
GGGATTCGGTGGTCTACACAATACCCCGCATGTTACGCCTAGTCAACAGCGTCCATCAGAAGACCAAGCTGTTTAAGATTGAGTTAACCATAGACGAGCTTAAAAGCCTGTCTTTGGATGAAATAAAAGCCCAGGCAAAACACCCCAGGCTCGAAGATCTGTATCCAGGATATAAGCCCAAGAAACGGGAAGGTGCAGCAGCATTCTGGCAGGCAAAGCTGGAGGAATACGAGCAGCTGGCCAGACTAGCACAGCAGAAATTTGTCAACGAAGAGTTCACTTTCAAGAAGGGTGACTATCCAGCTTGTGTTGCTGATCTGCTGAACAAAGGATTAAAAAAGGAGGGTGACCGGAATCAGGCCACTCTCCAGCTGGGGTGCTTCTTCAAAGAGGCTGGTTACACCAGGGATGAATGTCTGGAAGTGATGGTGCCCTGGGTTAAAAGGATTACCACGGCTAAAGGTTATGACATTCAGCGCCGAGTTGCTAACACCAAATCAGTTGTGGACTCTGTATTTGAGGATGCCAGTTACAAGTTCGGTTGTGCCTATATCCGGGCGCTGCATGGGGTAAAGCAACCAGGTTCTAAGAACTATGAACGGGTTGCGTGTACCGGTGACAAATGTCCGTATGTATCCGGCAGGCCAGAGAAGGACAAGCCAATTTCGTTACACCTTTCGAAAACTGGTGACGCAAGCTTCACTAACAAGCTGATCACCACTAAAGTCATGGTTGCCGGAAAACTCAAAACCCCGTTTATTGTGCCCCATGAGATTGAGTACAACTGTTACAACTGGGAGGAATGCACTAAAAGCTACTGTCCACTTCAGGCAACTGGTGGAAACATCATTAAAAAGCTATCGGAGAAAGACCCTGAGCTGATTGAATTTTGCTGGGGCTCTAAGGACAATCATAAATTCACGCTGAAGCAGTTGTCCGGAATACCTAGTACATGTAAACGATATGGTACAAATGTCCTTGAGACTACTAATGTTGAAGAGCTACAGGTAATACCACTGGCTGATGACGGTGATCCGGAGTCTGATGGCGGTGAATATGTCATAAAAAAGGTGTACTTCCACGGCTCCCAACCCATTCAAGAAAACGCCTATTACGAGGTCGAGGGTTATGTCTATCCCCATCCTAAAAACAGCCAGGCAACTCTGTTAATTAAATCAGCCAGGCCATTAAAGGACAGCGTAGAGGCCTTTCAGCTCACTGATGAAGTCAAGGAACGTTTGAAGGTATTCCGACCGGCAGCCTGGGACCTTAAAACAATTGCCGCTAAGGTCGCTGAAATCTGTGACGACCTAACCAAGCATGTAACCAGGATAGTTAACCGTGATGAATTATTACTAGCGTCCTTGCTCGTAGACCATTCGCTACTCTGGCTGCCGGTGAGTTGGGATGACCAGCCCATCAGAGGCTGGATAGAATGCGTGACGGTTGGCGACACGGGTACCGGGAAAAGTCACACCACTAATAAACTGCTGGCCTTTACCAGCCTGGGCACAATGATCAGTGCTGAAACAGCCTCCAGGACAGGCATTACCTATAAGTTAGAGCAGATAGGCGCTGACCAATCCTGGATGGTTATATGGGGGGCCTGGCCACTCGCAGACCGTAAAATGATTGTCATCGATGAGGGTTGTGAGCTGGATCGTAAAGAGTGGGGCGAAATGACCATGGCTAGATCCAGCGGTACCTTAAAGATTAACCGAGCTGGTAACGCAGAAACAAAGTGTCGGGTACGGATGATGGTTACCACCAACGTGCCAAAGGGCAAAAAACTTGATGAAGTAGGGCCATATGGCTGTGAGTCTCTGACCCAGATCTTCAATAACGAGGACATTCGCCGGTTCGATATGGGCATATTCCTCCGGCAAAGTGACATAGACCCGGAAAAGTTCAACATTCTGCCAGATGTACCCAATAAGATAACCAGCCAGGCGTTACGGGATAATATTTTGTTCGCCTGGTCCAGGAAAGTTGAAGATGTAAAGCTGGTTGCCGGAACAGAAACTCGCATCCTGGATGTGGCCACCGAACTATCAAGGATTTACGGTAAAGCTGATTCGGTACCGCTGGTTAGCCCCTCAACTCAAAGGGAGAAAGTAGCCAGAATAGCTGGAGCACTGGCAGCCCTGACTAACAGCACGGATACCACCGGTGACAAGATTCTAATTTACCCAGGGCATGTGGATATGGCTAAAACCTTTTTACAACAAATTTACAATGACCCAGCCTGTGGGCTAAACCATTTTGCCCGACTTGCAGTTAAGGATGTGCAGCTATCAGTAGACGAATGGGAAAAGGTAGCCGCAGAGATCCGACGGTTGAATTTTCTACAGACTACCAGTGCCTTTGTGAACTTTGTCGGGGTCTTTGCCACTAACAACTATACCCGCAAGGGGGAATTGGAGGCCATGCTGGGGCTGGACCGTGTGCAGATTAATGACTTGATTGCTTTATTAACCAGGCTAAGAATGATAAAGAACTCCACCGGTGGTTTTTCGAAAACGAGTGTATTTAACAGTTTTATTAATATCGCATTCAGTAAGGGAATTATGGACAGCTATTAAGGGGGCCTGATTATGGGAGAAAATCGCGAAGTAGTATATGTAACCGTAAAACCGAATCGGCGCCAGGTGATCGTCGAAACCCCCTACAATGCCGATTTTATCGGGATGCTTAAGGTAAAGGTGTACTGGCAAAAAAGAAGCTGGGACAATGAAGCTAAGGCCTGGACAGTTAGCGACGAATACCGACAGACGGTAATAAACATGGTTAAGGAATACTTCCCAAACACACCCGCCTACCTGCTGGAAGGAGCCGTAACCAAGAACCTACATACGGGTGAAGTAGTACAGCAGCAAACGCTTTTCAGGGAGGGTTAGGTATGTGGCTACACGTATTCAATATTAACGAGCAACTAGTAGTCGTTAGCGAGTATTCATGGGGGGCGGCTGAATCCACATACAAAAACGAGTTTAAGGGTGCGAAAATAGTGACGTTTTCGTATTTAGGAATGGCTAAATACGGAAATTAGGAGGGCAATTTATGCTAACAATTACTGCGGCACTGAAAATTGAGGAACCGGAAAAACTTCTGGAGGAACTTGCGGAACATGTAAGAGTGCGGAACCAGATGGGCGGAGACTTATGGTATAACGTAATGCATGATGAATGCTGCAAAATTGCCGACAAGTGCGTCGCGCTGGGACTTCCGTCTCAAAAGGTATATCAAACCGTGATGAATGGCGCTCGCTATTAAGGGGAAGGTGCGGGTTAAATGGCCAGAAAAAAGAAGCAAGCTCCTGAATGTAGCCTTAAAAACCACTGCCGCAATGCAGGGGAATGTCCTAAAAAATGCGTGTGTAGAAATTGCGCAGATAACTGCGCTGAAACCTGCTTTAGACCGCCAGATAACGACGAGTAAGGAGGGATAAGCATGCCAGAGCATAAAATAAGTTGCCCCCGCTGCGACGGGGATGGGGAAATCCGAGAGGATAGCCCGATACCAGATACCTGTCCCCGTTGCGGAGGTACCGGTAAAATCGGAATGGTAAATGCGGAAGTTAATTACCCGCCCCGTATAAATATGAAAATCCAGACCCCGGAGCCCTTAGAACTGCTTAACAATATTACAGATCAGTACCGGGAAAAGAATGAAATACAACAGGTTAAACCTAGGGTAGCATTAAGAATTAAGCTAAACCACTTTATGGACAGGGGTACAAGCTATACGGTACTGCTAGAGTTTAACGGGTTGGGGGTAATTGCGCCAGAACCTGGCCGCCCTTTTAACTACACAGCTAACATGGGTACCAGGCAGACGGTTAAGGAAGCTGTAGCCCTAGCCGCCGAACTACAGCGGTCGGTGTTTCCAAGCATGTTAGACGGGGACGAAGGTGGGCCGCTAGGACCCTCTGATCCGGCAGGAAGAGAAGCTGCCGAGCAGATTATTAAGCATCTGGAACACGACCTGCTGATACAAAAACAGACCAACGAAGCCCTGGGCAGCATGGTACGGGATAAGGACAAAGACAGAATAGCCTACCGGGATGCCCTTAAGGACCTGGTTATGGGTGTCAGGGAAGTAGCTGGTCAAACCTTCGGCCAACCTTATGAATTCGAGTCGGTTAAGAAAGCTGTAATCAGAGCGCAGGAACTTTTAGCCGGAGTAATTTAATCAGCTATTAGGAAAGTGGTGATTTGATGCCGTGTAAACCATTGATTGATCCTACAACGGGGAAGTCAATTGGGATAGTTTGTAGCAAGGGTGGCTCCAACCCCGAGGAGCTAAAGGCAAAATTCAAATGCCGGCGCTGGGAAAAGTGCCAAGACTGTAAAGATTTAGACCATTGTAAACAATATGCAGAACATGGAGGTCAATCATAATGGGCCGCATCATGGACATGTTTTCCCAGTCCTTTAAACCTCCGGAGCAGAAGTCACAACAGCCGAAAAAGCCAACTGCTCAAAATCAAGAAATAATCCAACCCGAAGTCGCAATAATCCAGCCAAAAGAATACCGGTTGATTCTTGAAGGTAAGGACATAATTCAACAAACTGAAGCCATAGCCGAGGCAAAAATCTTCCGCTGGGACATTGAAACAGCTCCGAAACCAGAATTTCGAGATATGGAGAAATACCCGAAAGCAGCCCTTGATCCATACATGTCTGACATTTGCGGAATGTCCTTCTCCTACTGCCCGAACAAAGCTTTTTACATACCAATAAGCCATAAAAACGGGCCCAACTTCATGGGTGGTGGCGATGAAATCCGGAGCAAACTTATCCAATGGTTACGGCCGATCCTTAACAGCCGGGAAATACACAAAAACATTTTCAACAGCGCCTTTGAGCAGAAATTCTTAACTCCCTGGCGCTTGTTCATAAAGAAACCGCTATTTGACCCCTTCGTGGCCGCAATTTTCATTAACCAATATATTGCACCCTGGAAGGTGGACAAGCACTTCCCAGAAAAAGGCTTCGGGTTGAAGCGGCAGGGAAAAGAAATCCTGGGAGTTGACCGGCCGGACTACAGCGAGCTGCTGAAACATTTCGGAGTTAACTATATTGATGAAGTGCCCAGTGATGACCCAATGATGATTGAATACGGCTGCGCGGATGCTGATGACACTGGACAGCTGGAACCATACTGGCGGGGCATAGCCAAACAGATACCCAAATACGAAGACTACCTGGATGAAATTGAATGCCCAATGAACGCCGTGGTGGGCATCATGGAGGCCACCGGGATGTCCTGGGACGTGGATACAATGAAAGTCCGGCTCCAGGAAGCAGAAATTGCAGTTGAGAAAGCAGCGGAAGAAATTCAAAATTTAGCCGGTAGACCCATCAAGGTAGGCCAAAACGGCGGTACTGCGGACATGAAAAACCTGATTTATCAGGACCTCGGGCTTCCAAAACACTTCACAGCAAAAGAAGGCCTTTCATTAGATATCCTGGCCATACAGGATATAATCCTCACAATCCAGGAAAACCCACAGGAAGGTTGGCCAGATAATGCACTTCCCATACTTGAAGCACTAAAGCGAATTAAAAAAGCGGATACCCTCCGGGGTACCCACATTGAGGGCCGATTAAAATACGCACATCCGGTAAAGAAAGATGGTATGACCTGGATTAGATCCGGTTACCGGACTACCACAGACACGGGCAGACTATCCAGCCATGGCCCCAACGGTCAGAACACCCCGAGGCCAGAAAACGATGACTTCGGAATCCGGAAGCTAGCAGTTGCACCTGAGGGTAAAAAGTACCTCTGTATTGACCAGTCTGGATTTGAGTTGAAGATCCTCGCCTGGCAGTCCCAGGATCCCGCTATGATTGAGGTCCAGAATACAGGCGGAGATATCCATAGGAAAACAGCAGCTGCCGCTAACGATATTCCGGAAGACCAGGTTACCAAAGTACAACGCCAGGACGCTAAGCCTGTTAATTTTGGGGTTGGTTACGGAATCTCAGAGGATGGTCTGATTGAGGATGCATTACGGCAGGGCAAAAGGTTAACCAAAGAAAAGGCCCGGCTCCTGATGAAAGGGGTGTTCAAGGCTTTTCCCAGGATTGCGGATTACCAATGCAGGATAGTAGAGTACGCCATTACCCATGGCTATGTTACAACGATATTTGGTAAGCGCAGACCAGTACCGGACATAACTAGCCCGAACCGGCATACCAGATCCCACGCTGAGAACGTGGCCAAAAATACTCCGATTCAGGCGTCTGCGGCGGACATTATGAAAAAGGCTCAGGTTGACATAGTCAACGAAGATCTTCTGGATGATTACCCCGGTTTAGATATGGCTGCACAAATCCACGATGAGTTTCTTTTCATAGTGGATGAACAAATCATTCTCGAGGTGGCCAAAAAAGTTAAAGAAATTATGGAACGACCAATACCCGGGTTTAATGTGAAGCTAGTTGCTGAACCCGCAGCGCACAGAGTTTGGGGTGAAAAGAAGGGCATCGAGCTTTAGGAAGGTGATGCAAGTGAATGACACCGATAACCCAGTGGGCGAGGATGTCATTAAATGCCCAAAATGCGGCGCTATCGGTAACATATTAAAAAATATCCGATTAATGCGCTACTGTCAGGCCTGCCCAGATGGAACATTTTACGACCATAAAGGCCAAATATACGAATATGATGCAGCCGGTAATCTTCGGAAAGTAACTGGACTATCAGTTGTTCAAAAGCCCTCCAAGGATGTTTTGGAGGGGCTGAGTTTATCGGAAATAACAAAAGTATTCGGTACAACACTAACCATTGCTAAAACCTGGTTAGTTGAATACGGGATCTATGAACCGAAAAATGTAAAAGCGTTTGTTAAAAAAGATGACAAGGAGGCGACTGAGGACATGACGTTAACTGAAAAACCTAGCAAAGCAGAATTGGAATCCCTAATACAAAAGTTTAATGGGAGCATTAACTCTATTGCGAAAGATAAAAAAGTTAGCTGGGGCTCAGTTAGAAAATGGTTAATCGAGGATGAACTAATGGAAACAGCTCGGAATACTAGCGCTGCTTTCTCTGGCAAGCCAGTGCCGAAGGTGCCCAATGAACCACAGGCTATAGCACAAACTGTAGCCAGCTCCGAACAAGAAAACCCAGGGCCAAATAAACCGGAAACAAATTCTGAACAAAACCCGGAAGCTACCGGACAGCAGGAAGCGAAGGAACTGACAATTGAGTCCGACGATCAGGAACCCCAGCTGGTAGAAACCAATCAACAGACTGAAAAGCATGAACCCGACCCAACTATACCAAGCTGTAATTGTGGCTGCAACTGTTCAAAAACAATTACTCCGGAACCATATTTTGCAGAGTTAACCGTTTTGGAAGCTATACAAACGCAGGATGAACTCCGGAAAGAATTACAATGCACTGGTATTCTTCTTGGGCGGTCCGGTTTTCAATGGGCTCCAGCCACAAAGGCCGTACTGGAAGAACACCAGCAGGCCTGCCGGGATAAGCTGGCTCAGATTAAAGACCAGTTCGAGTTAGTTAAAATCCGGATTAGTTAGGGGGGCTTCGGTTGAAGATTAAAGGTGAGGTATACCTAGATGGCAGGCCAACCTTAATCGGCGGAGTTATAAATTTCTTTAGGACAGATGTAGCGTACCGTCCGGATTCCGATGTCCGGGAAGGGACAAAAGTTCAAATCTACCACCAGGGCCGAATCATTTTTACAGGAACCATGCGGGTGGATAATGTAGCCCGTGGCAAATATTTCGAATACGGATGGCCGGATATATGACCAGGTTATTTATCGGGATCCTGGTGGTGATTATTTTAACGATAAAGGGAGGCTGGGTTAATGAAGAAGCGGCAGTTCAAAAAGCACTTCAACAGGGAGCATTCGAAAGTGCATCGCTATCTGGATCTAAAGGACAATCTGTTGGACTTGGCGGAGGAACTCAAGGAACGGGAATTAAGGGCGCTGGATTACAAACGGAACTGGGAGCACGAAAAGCAGCTGCGAGAAACCCTGACCACGGAATTGGGCAAGGACCTAAACAACCTAGTATTACTCAGTCGAAAAAAAGTATACCAGGCGCTAATAGCCGGGGGGGCAACAGGGGTAGCGGCGGGGATAGTGCTGAGCTACATAGTGCGGGCAGCTTTTTAATTACTGCATATACAGCGGGCCATGAATCCACAGGAAAACGTCCTGGTGACAAAGGTTACGGCGAAGTAGCAATAAGTACGCCCAAAAAACCAGTCTATGCCAAGGAAGGGCGGACTATTGCAGCAGACTGGGCTGTCCTTCCCCCTGGTACCATTGTGGAAATCGAAGGGCTAGATGGGCGGTACCAAGTTGAGGACCATGGAAGCTATACCGGCCGGCAAATAGATTTATTCAAGAATGATGTTACCGAAGCCCGGAAGTGGGGTAAGAAGTACCGAGAAATTTGGATAGTTGAAAGGGTGGCACACTAATGCCTGAAAGCACTAAACAAGAAAAAAGAAAGCCCCCTGCCAAATGCATCCCGTGCCCTTGTTTTCAAGTTAATGGATGCGATGACTGTGAGCATCTAAATCTATTCTTTGGCTGCACAGGTGACTACCCGAAAGACTGTATAGCTGAAGACTGTGTAAACGCTAAAATTCAGGCTGGTATTTGGATAGCCAAAGATCCAGTACAGGAGGAATTAAAATGAGTGTTGAATTCAAGCCGGCACCAGCCGTGCTAAAAGCTATCGCTCATCCGGAAGTAAAAAACGAAAAGTAAGGTTTATTTAGCTTTACTTGGCAGATTAAGAATTTCTCTCTTATCTTTAATTAAATCTTCAAGTTCTTTTAGACTATTTACTATCTCATCTGTTAAATTGACAGCCTTATTAAATACTTTTATTTTAGAAATCAATCTTGCGCATTTAATTATTTCGTGATTAATAGTTAAGCCCTTTATTACTATGTCGGGTTCTCCCTTTGAGGTTTCTTCTACCTCTCGAAGCTTAGGCTCAGCTTTTAAAAAATGGTTTAATTCCTCAATATCTTCGAAGCATTCATAAATTGTATTTATGAGCTTAATGTCTGACAACAAAGCTGCATATTCGTAATACACCAGTTTAATCTTTAAACCATTGTCTAGGAGCATTGAGTCAATATTTTCGAAATCATCTAAACCATAAAGGTTTATACTACGGTAGTCATCGATGTCATATTCATTTAATTCTCTTTGTAGTTTCCGAAAGTATTCAGATACTTCATTATAACCATCTATAGTAGGAATTTCTTTATTATAATTCTCTTTATTATAATTCTCTACAACTGGGGTTATGATCCTCTTTGCTAAATAATCTTTATAAGATGATAGTGCTTTAGCCAACAAATGCAGGTATGGTAATTCTTTTTTTATATTTTCCTTATTGGCATACTGAATTTGATTTCTAGTTGCGTATATTACCGCTGCTGCCCCAACTAAAGCTCCTAGGAAACTACCATAAAAAGAAATCCAAGTTTTTTCATCACCATAAGTTTTGAAATCAAAACTTACAAACTGTTCAACTAAACCAGCAGAGAGAGCCGAAATTACAATTATAGAAGCCACAATGGTAATGAACGTAATAATTAACTTTTTCATTTATTCCTCCAGCTTATAACGTAATTTAATCAGTAATTCGCCAAGTTAATACCATTTCCTCCAAGTATGGATATTTTTACTAGATAAATCAGTTATAAAAGGAGGTAAATAACCTTAAGGACAATAACCAAACTTGCCCCTAGAATAAAAATAACCTGCCAGCTATGTTCCCACAAATGGAAATAACAGGTTAGAAAATCTATCAAAATTGAGAATGGATAGGGTAGCAATCTGGAGCAAATGAAAGCTAATTTAATTCGGATTTCTACCTGGGTACCTTTTTTAGAAGCCAAAATCACCGCTCAGGGCTGAAAATCGACTTCCCACAAAATACCATGTAAGCACCTGCCAAATTGATAAGTAATAACCATGTTACGAATAGGGAAATATGGAGCAAGTTGGAATAAGTAAAAGCTTGTAATAACTGGTTACAAATAGTTAAGCAGGTATTAACAGGCAAAAACTAACCACCCATAAATTACCAAGTTAAGAGAAGCTGAGTAAATGGGAGCAAAATGGAGTATTTTGAAGTTCGAAAATTAGGGGGGTACCTTTTCAATTTTGAAAACGGCTAAATTTGCCCGAATATGACTAAATCTGACTTGGGACAGTGGGGTGTTTGCTCCGAAAAAATATAATCAGTAGTAGAGAAACCCCCCTCCCCCTATAAGTGCTAACAGTGCTATTGGTACCCCCTATGTAGAGGGGGGGAGGGGGAGCACAGCACCATTATATTTTTTTAACTGAAATAACAACTGGAAATTCGAGAACCGATTTTCGGAGTGCAGATAAAGAATCCAGCAAAAGGAAAAGAGTAAAGAACTAAGTACTAGTAAGTATTAACTATATATAATATGTATTTATATATAATTAGTATATTTATTATATATATAGTATATATAGGTATTTTTCTTAAAAGCGGGGTGGGAATTATTGACAGGACAATGGTGAAGCGATTACTGGCAAACTACAAAGTTCTGGAGGCCGGCGGGGATGTTTCTGCTCTGATTGATTTTGGTACCGGTCCCAGGAGTGGATCTGGAATCCGGGATGGGGTGGCCAGGGTGGTGGCCCTGAAGGTACAGCTGGATAGTGCTTTGGATAAGTTGGAGCCAACGTTGCGGGTACTGCTCAAGGCCCACTACTGCGCCCTGGGCTTGTTTGGGCGGGAGGAGCTCTGTGAGGTGCTGGGTGATATTAGCCAGCGGACGTACTATAGATGGCTGGAGGCTGGCGTGGACAGGCTGGTGGTGATCATTAATGATGATGGCGGCTGGGTGCGGCCGGGGGATAAGGGTTGGAAGAGAATACTATATGAGGTGGCAGCTCTTAAGCAGATGCAGCAGCTGGAAGAGGTTGATAAGGAGCAAATGGGGTTTGATGCCTGGTTAGCTGCTAAAGATTCTGCGGGGGGGCTTGACAAACCATGACAATAACCAGTACAATTATTGCTAAGTTGGAGTTTCTGTCTCCAGCCGAAAAAATAATAAACAAGCGCAGGTCAAGAGCCAATCTGATCTGCGTTTTTCTATTTTCTGGGAGCAGTATTCTTGCGAAATGAGCCCGGGGCCCAGCGCCTGGAATCTCTAGGAAAGCCGCCTAAATTATGGAAGTCTATCCCAAATAAAACATAATATATAATAGACATTATCTTTTGAGTTTGGTATAATTACCCTACATAGAATGCGGCCTGAAAGGGTCCATTATCTATGAAAAAACTTAAAAGATAATGGGGTGGCGGGTATGCTAGAGACTTATTTCGATTCGTTGGGAGTAACCGGGAAGAGTCCCCAGACCATTAAAACCTACCGATTGCAGTTACATAAGTTCTTTGAATGGTTAAAATTAAACGATGGGTCCGAGGATCCTAAAGAGATTACTGCAATTGATGCCGTCGAATACCGAGATTATCAGTTAAATGAAAAAGGCCTTAAGCCGGCATCAGTGAACACGGCTCTGGCGGCCATCGAAGCCCTGTGCAAGTGGATGCAGGATGAAGGACATATCAATCATAACCCTTTGGCTAAAGTAAAAAGACCGGAACAGGCTCAGGAAGCACCCAAATGGCTCAATAAAAGTGAAAAGTACCGTGTGATCCGGGCAGCAATGAAGGAGAAAGACAAACGGAATACCGCGATTATTTTTACACTAATGTTTGCTGGTCTCCGTGCTTCCGAATTAGTTAATCTAATTCCTGAAGATCTGATATTCGGTAACCGTAAAGGTTCTGTAACTGTTAGGATAGGGAAAGGCAAAAAACGCAGGACTGTACCGATGGGCAAGGATCTCCGAGACTGTTTGGGTGAATATCTGCTGGAACGCCGTGCCACTGGTAAATGGCTCTTTGGCAGCCAACGTGGTGATCAACTAACCTATATGGGTGTATATCAATTTTGTGACACCATAGGCAAAAAAGCAGGTGTTGATGGACTAACACCTCACGTACTCCGGCATACATTCTGCCATGACCTGGTTACCAAGGGTGTTGATATCGGGATGGTGGCCAAGCTTGCCGGCCATGTCAAGATAGATACTACTTTGATCTACACGCAGCCCGGGGAGCAGGAGCTGCAGGATGCGGTAGAGAAGTTGAGCTTTACATAACTGCAGGAAAAACCTTCCTCTTGTCGAAGAATTAGGCAGGAGGTGGAAAAATGGGTAATGATGAAAAAGTAAGTAATATAGTGCGATATCAGGAACTACTACAAGATATTAGGTATACAAAACAGCAGCAGTGGCAGACTGTGTTTTATGGCGTATCACTTCAGGGTGCAGTAATCTGGTACTTAGATAAAATTGATAAAACTAATTGTAGCTTTAAGTATCTTTTTATAATTGTTGTTCCTGTTTTGGTGTGGTATTGTGGATTAAAACTACTAGATGCCTATTATGAAGACATAACAAGATACCGAACCGAGAAGGACACAATTATAGGAAAAACCGACGGAATTTATAAATCAGACAAGATTTTCATATGGACTTTCCGATCAGTATTAACAACTAGTGCATTATGTGTAGTATTTTATGCGTTGTTAATACTGAAATAAGGAGCCTAAAACAAGGCTCTTTTTCTTTGCCCAAAAAAGCGAGGTGATAATCGATGTCTGACGCACTAGACCAGGTACCGGAACAAGAACAGCAAATTGGGGAAATTGATGATGAGTTCATCACCGTGGTAGGCGACTATGACAAAGCCCTGGAGAAAGCCATGGTGGAGGTAGCACAGTCCAACCTGGCAGAACAGAAAAAACGCCTCCGCACCTATCTATCCAGTGAGATCCCTGTGCGCCCCTGCCTTGCTGAATGTCCTCATCGGGGCCGATGTAAGGACTACCAGAAGGGCCGGGTCCAGGATCAGGACCTCTGCAAGCCTGAGCTCAGACAAATCAAAAAGTGGCAGGTAGCTTTCCGGAAAGGTGATCTTGAAAGCCTTAAGGATGATGTCGGTACCGTGGCGGGTGCGATGGCTGTGCAGATCAGCAGGCTGCTGGAGGCAGTAGTTCATGATGGGGTAGTGGTAGAAACTGAGAAGGAGAGCAAACATGGGCATATCTATACCGAAAAGATGGCACACCCAGCACTGAAGGAAGCAGCTAACCTAATGAAGACCCTGGGTATCGACCTGAATAACTACCTCATGACACCCAAGGCAGCCAAAGACACGCCGCCCTCGGTACAGGTCAACATTGGGATTTCGGCTGATCAGGTCCATGCCAGATTCGCGGCCAGGTTTGGCCCTGAACCGGACAAGCGGGAGGCTGACACTGCATGACACGGGGGCCGACAATCATAACCCAAAAACAAATTACCTCGGACGTGTTGATTGATGCACTGGCCACTGAAGTCGGTTACATAGAGTTGCTAACCGAGCCGGCAATCCAATTCGATGACTATCAGCGGGAATTTCTGAGTGATACATCCCGGTTCCAAATGTGGTTGAAAGGTCGGCAGCTAGGGTTCTCCTTTGTATCAGCTGCCCGGGCCCTGGCCAGAAGTCAGAACCTGGATGATTATACCTGCATCATCAGTTCCTACAAGCTGGAGGATTCCAAAGAGAAGATCAGGTATGCCAAGCAGCTGTATGATTCCCTGCCGGATCAGTTCAAAAAGCGGAAGTTAGTGGACAATACAAATTCACTGGAGTTTGTCGACAGATCCGGTCGTCAGTCAGTGGGTACCCGGATCATAGCCCAGGGTAAAGGCCCCATCCGGGGGAAAGGATCTAATAATGTCCTGGACATCATCCTGGATGAGTTTGCTTTCTTCGGATCCTGGGACGCTACAGTTTACACTTCAGCAGTACCGGTACTCACTCGGGTGAAGCATGGATCTCTCACCATTATTTCCACCCCGTTGGGCAAGGCGGGCAAGTTCTTTGAGCTCTGGTCCGAAACAAAGAAATACCGCAATTACAAGCGTCGCACCATATACTGGTGGGACTTTTCTCTTTTGTGCAAGGATGTGGCCAGAGCGAGGAAAGAAGCTCCCAACATGCACACCATGATGCGGGTCGAGGAATTCGGTACCGAGCAGCTGCACGAACTCTTTAACGCTCTGGACCTTGAAGGCTTTCAGCAGGAATTCGAGTGTGCATTCGTTGATGACTCGACATCTTACTTTCCTTTGGCCATGGTCTATAAGTGTGTTATGGATGATGAGGGCGAGGACGGACAATCAGAGCAGGAACGGCTGATGGCAACTGGTTTCGAAGAACTTCGTAAAAAGACAATCGGCTCCCTGGGTGGAGGGTATGATGTCGGCCGCCGGCGGGACGCTTCAGAGCTAATCAGCTTGGATGATACTACTACCGGCAAGCTCCTCCGGCATATGGCTACATACAAGCAGTCTGATTTCGAGCTGCAGGAAAGAGAGCTTGACCGCTATTTGGAGATAGCCAAACCGCTTAGACTCTGTATTGATGAAACGGGCCTGGGCATGCAATTGGCTGAAGGCCGACGCAAGAAATTCGGGCGTCAGGTTGAAGCGATACCCTTCACCAATTCTAGTAAAGAAGCCATGGCCATTGCTTTACATAAGGAGTTTGAGAAAGGTCGATCCGGGATACTGATTCCCAATGACCGGGATCTGATATCCCAGATTATAGCCATTAAGCGGGAAGTTACATCAACCGGGCTATTCCGTTATAGTGTCGAGCGTAACGAAAAGCACCATGGAGACAAGTTCTGGGCTATGGCGCTGGCTAACTGGGCTTTGACCAAGAAACAGAAACAGGCAAAAGCTTCAAACTACCGACGGGGGATGAGGTGATAAAGTGGCAAATCGTGATTTAACGGCCTTCCCTAAACTGGCATATGGCGAAGGGACGGACATGCAGTACCTGGGAAAACAGGGGCTTGCACTGGTTAATAAATTAATTGGCAGTTATCAGGTATATGACGGCAAGCACTGGCTGGATAGCACAGGCAAGGAATTGACGCCGGCAATGCTTAAGGCCACAAATGCGCTGGACTATGAACCTACTATGATCACTGCGAATTTAACGGCCTGGTTTATTGATAGGTTGGCCGCGTTTCTTTTTGAACGGCCAATTAGTCTTGCCTGCCCATCCGAACAGGTGGATGAAGCCGAACTGCAGACCAAACCGGAGTACCAGCCTTCCGAGGCACAAAAAGCGGCAAACACTATGGCTGCTGCTAGAGAGCGCCTACTCTATAAAGTCATGAAACAGAATATGCTGCACGAAAAATTACTACGGGCGGGAAAAGATTATCACATCGCCACCGGTGTTTGTGCCAAGCTCCATATGGATGAGAACCGGGGCCTGCGGATAATTTGGCGCCCAAGGTTGGAATATTGGCCGGTTTATAATACTGACGATGTCGACGTACTTGAGAAAATACATTTTGTAGCTTTCACTGATGACAACACCATATGGAAACAGACGTATTCAATGCAGGCAGGTTCCTGCTGGATGGAGGAAGCTACTTATGACTTACAGTTAAAAGTTAAAGAACAAATTGTAGTTCCTTACGATATGCAGTTACCGTTTATCCCTGTTGAGGTTTTCACTTACGGTGGGTTGACCGGTGAAACTGAAGGACGATCTCTGGTGGATGTGTTAAGTGGGTTGAACCGGGAATTGGAGAAAAAGATTTCGGATAACGCGGATAGCTTGCGTTTTGGTATGTTTGCAATCACAGCTGTGCTTAATGCTAGCTTACCCACGAAGGAAGAGGTAGAAAAGGGAGAAGCTGAGCCGTTGCAGAAAGCCCCAAATGCTCTTTGGAACCTTCAGAGCTCCGACGATCTCGCAGCTGCGGATGTGAAAGTTATCGAACATAATTTTAGTTACCAGGAAATTTTGAAGGATCATATCGAAACCCTGGTTGGCCTAATGCACAAACTTGCCAATGTACCAAATATCAGTCCGGATCAGATTAAGGGTTTGGGTCAGCTTTCAGGTTTTGCAATCCGGTTAATGTATGGGTCCATTATTAGCGCGACAAATCAAAGCATGATAACTTGGGGGCCTAGGTTACAACGTTTATTTGGAAAAGCGTTATACCTACTAAATGAATTTGATATTAGCAAGCACTATGACCAAGCGCTAATAGATGCTGCGAAGTTAACGGAAATAAACCTGGGGGATTTGGATGATTTAGTACAGGTTAAAACGCAGATGCCGATTCCAGAGAACGAAACAGAGTTAGTGGATCTGTACACCAAGAAAATCGCAACCATGCTAGAGAGTATCAAAGGCGCTATGGATGCCATGGGTGTGGAGAATCCGGAATCAAAATTAGCAGAGATTCTAGCAGAGAAAATGGCAATGCGTGAAACTATGGGGGACGTTAATTCCAATTTTGAGTCTACACCCGATTTATCCGGGGGAGATAAGGGTGGAGGTACTGGGGGCGGTGAATAATGGCCCAACAGAAAGATCTTATAAATTATATTAACCTGTTTTCTAGGCAAAGGATGGACCAGGAGCGTAAACTTGCCCAGCATTTGCTACTGATATATGAACAGGCCAGACGGGAACTTTACGTTCGTTTTTTGGAAGCCCAAGGCGGTGATGATAAATTCCGAATTCAATACCTCGAAGGGACTCTGGCGGATATCGAAGCAAAAATGCGGTACTATACCCGGCTAACCGTGGGCGCCAGACAAGAGGCAATTGACAAGGCACACATTACCGGTCAGCAGTTTGGGATTGATACACTGCACGCCGGTGGTGTTAATATCGGAATTAATGCTGGTATTGGTTTAATTAATCGGACGATGATTACCGCACTAATTGGAGATGTACCAAAGCTTGCAGGTAGGGTGGAAGATCAGGTCCTCTTCCGGATCCGGGACGAATTGACCCGGGGGGCAATTATGGGGGAGGGTATACCGAAACTTACTAAACGGATCTTGGGTACTGGCATAACACAGGAAGGTTTGAAAAAACCATTCCCCAGTCTGGAAGCTCGCGCGAAAACCATTGCCCGGACGGAGGTTATGAAAGCTTCCGATCAGGGATATGAGGATTTGGCAGTTCAAGCTCAAAAGGCGATTGGTGAGGAAATATTCGACGCCTGGATAACGGCCGGTGATGACCGGGTTGATAAAGAGTGTAGGGCAATTGCCAATGGCCAGGATCCCAGGTTTAAGAGTATTCCTGAATATCCTGGTGTTTACCGTCGTACAGATGGACCCAGACCGGCAATCCACACACACCCTGGCTGAAGATGCAGAAGGATTCCATTCCTGGTCAGTTGGGCCAGGTCCGGCGCATTGAAGTTGGAAGATTTGCGTGGGCGTACTATTCAGGAAGAGAAAACTGGTACAAACAAAAAGTCCGCCCCAAAAATAGATAAGGTTAAAAGACCTTTTTCCGAGGTATTGAAAGAAAAAGAACTTGGAATAATTGGTCGTGAAACTGAAAAATGCTTTTTGTTTGATTCAAGTGGTAGTATAATATTGGAAAAGGAAGGTGCTACGGACCATATCAATTTCACGCCTTCCGAATTGATGAAGTTTAACGATAATACTTTTACGCATAATCACCCGGGGGGTACTTCGTTATCTCCAGCGGATATTGCGGTGGCTACTACGTGGAACTTAAAAGAAATACGTGCAGTTGGTAGTCAGTATAAGTATTCGGTGGTTAGGCCGCCACAGGGTTGGTCCCGGGATGATTGGGATAATACTATTAAACCTGCTGTTGATAAATATGATTTTTTAGTTAAACAGAAATTTACAAAAGCAATAAGGGACGGCGAATTGTCTATTCCTGATGCGGAGATGAGACATTGGCACGAGGTTTGGACTCGAGTTTCCCGGGAACTTGGTTTGGATTATAAGAGAGAAAGTTGGTGATACCATGGTCACAATCGATAAAGGTCACGAAATACCAATTTACAGTGAGGTTTGTACAGTTTGTAAAAACCTTAATGTAGATTCGCCAGGTAGGACATGTAAAGCTTTTCCGGGAGAAATACCAAGGGAAATATGGCTGGGTAAAAACAAACATAAAGTGCCATACCCGGGTGATCATGGGATAAGATTTGAAAAAGTCTAAAATTAAAAATTAGTTTTATTAGCGCTGAGGCAATTGCCTGGGCGCTTTTATTATGCCCAAAACACGACCGAACCCGTCAAGTCTTAAAACTGACCGGGAGCGCAGGAACAAGCTGCGGGCGCCACGACATATCGCGAACAAGTAGGCCATCCCGAAAGGGGCCGGAGGGACATCTCCGGGATATAAGTTAAGAGGCAAATAAGCATCGCAGGAACATCTGCGGGCGCCAACTGGCGCGAAACAAGAGGCAGAAGGAGGAGATCTATTTATGTTTGGGACCATAATGGGACTCCCGTGGAGGGACAAGCGCGACTTCGGTATGATAAAGGGCCTTTTCGAGGGAGAAAGCGGGACAGGCGGCGGTGGTGGTGGAACCGGAGGTGCTGGGGCAGGAACTGGCGGAACTGGTGGAGGTACCGGAGGCGCAGGCAGTGGCGGGACAAGTGATGCCGTCACCTTCGAGAACCAGGGCGCTCTGCAGGCTAGGCTTGACCGACACGCTGAAAGCACACTGGCAGCCCAGGCTAAGGATCTCGGATTCGAGAGCGTCGAAGCCATGAAGGCCGCAGCCAAGAAAGCCAAGGAAGCTGACGATAAGGCCAAGTCCGATCTGGAGAAGGCTAACGAGGGTAAGACTGCAGCCGAGACTAAAGCTCAAACAGAACGGTCCAGAGCCGATAAGATCGCAGCCGATGCTGAAGTCAAGATACTCTCTCAGGCATTGAAGGATAATAAGAAATTTATCGATGCCAACGATGCCGTTGCTATGATTGATCGCACAAACATCAAAGTAGATGATCAGGGCAACGTTACAGGAGTCGCGGAGGCACTTGAGACCCTGGCAAAAGCGAAACCTCACCTTCTTGGACTACAAGCCAGATCCGGCGGAATGCCAGGCAGTGCCGGGAACGGCGGCAGACAGGACGGAGGAACTGGTGGTCAGGGTGGTATCGGCGAAAGCCTTGCTAAGAAGAACAGCGAGGCTGCAAAAAACACGTCGGGTGCCCAAAAGAATTATTTCGGAGACCAATAGGCCAATCGGCCAATATTTACAAGGAGGATGACTGGCATGAAATTCAAGAAAACAAGTTTTACCGGAACAAAAGAGATTTTGAAGTATGCCGACCATGACAGCATACCCGTCATGGTTGACGACACCGACATCGCTGCTAACGCTGACGGCAAGAAAATTGTAGCAGCGGGGACTATCGTGGGCGGGGCCACTAAAGCAGTCTTAACTAATAGGCAGGAACCTGTGCAGAAGAAGAATGCACAAAGCACCTTTGACACTCTAACCGTTGGTGCAAATAACAGCATGGTGAAAGTAACTGCCAAAGCTGCTGGTGATAGTGGTCTGAGTTTTGAAATGCTGGACCCGGCGGGTAACGATAAGGCCTTGGCTGTTTCTGTTGTAGGCAAAAAAGTCAGTGTTTCTTTGGCTACTGGCCCAGCAGGAGCTATCACCAGCACTGCTGCCGAAGTTATCGCATCCATTAACAACCAGCCCGATGCAAACGAACTGGTGACTGCTGCGAATGGAACAGGTTCCGATGGCACTGGGGTAGTGGTTGCAGCAGTTGCTGCTGATCTCACCAGTGGGGCTGCAGGTGTTGGACTAGATGCCGAGGGTGTTCTGCTCTACGATGTAGACGTCACCGACGGGAATCACCCAGGAGCCATGGTTATTCGGGGTGCCATCAACCAGAACCAAATCCCCGAAGTTCCATGCGCCGATGCCCTTGCAGCCCTCAAGGGACGCATCGTGTTCATGAAATAATTAACAGAGAGGAGAGTCGACCAGGATGAATATATTTGACCTGATAAATGCAAAAGAAGTAGCAACCTATTACACAGGCACACAGTCCGAAAAGATTGCACCGCTGGGAGCTACTTTGTTCCCGGCCAAGAAACAGCTGGGACTTGACCTGTCCTGGATTAAGGGCAGTCGTGGTCTTCCTGTAGCCCTTAAGCCTGCGGCCTTCGATACCAAGACTCCGCTCCGCGATAGAATTGGTGTCGACAAGTTAGAGACGGAGATGCCGTTCTTCAAAGAGGGCACGCTGGTCAAGGAAAAGGATCGCCAGGAACTCAATAAGGTGCTCATGAGCGGCAATCAGGCCATCATCGAGCCAGTCATTAGTAAGATTTTCGATGACACCGTTGCTCTCGTCGATGGCGCAGATGTACAGCCTGAGAGGATGATTATGCAGCTGCTGTCTACCGGTAAAATCGCCGTGAGCGCAGAGGGCGTGGACTACAACTATGACTACCTGCTCGACACAGCCAATCAAACCGAGGCTCTTGCGGGGAACGCTAAGTGGTCCGACACCACGAACTCCAATCCCCTTGCGGATATTAAAAAATGGCAGGATAACAGGGAATCTACCACCGGGACCCGGCCTACTAGGGCTATTTGTACCTTCAAAACCTGGAACTACCTGCTGTTGAATGCCAAGATCAAGCTGGACATGAACGTGCAGAACGGGCAAAACATCATTCTGACCGATAACATGCTCAAGCAGTATCTGGTAGCTAAGCTCAGCCTCTCCGTCGCAGTCTACGACAAGAAGTTCAAAGACGAGGCCGGAGCCACTAAAAACTACTTCCCGGACGAAGTTTTCACCCTACTTCCTGCCGGCAACATGGGTAACACCTACTACGGAACCACGCCGGAGGAGAGTGATCTCATGACTGGTGCAAGTGATGCCGATGTGCAGATTGTGAACACCGGAGTAGCCATTACTACCATCAAGCAGAGCGATCCGGTGAACGTGCTCACAAAAGTTACTGAGATTGTACTCCCCAGCTTCGAGCGGATTGATGAGATTTTCATTGCAACAGTTCACAGTTAAAAAATATATACCGATGGGGGCGCCTGGAGATAGATCCGGAGCAGCCCCTTTCGGTAGTTTTGAGGAGGTTATGCTCTTATGAGCGAAAAAATTATTGCTACGACCGCCCGGAAACCTATTAACTTCAGCGGCGCATTGTATAAGAAAGGCGACCCTATAGAACTCCCCGAGAGTGAATACAAGGGTTTACTTAAGATCGAAGCCGTAGCCGAATCCGACACCGAAGCTAAGTCAAAGGCAGACCCTGTTTTAGACAGAAAGAAGGAATTGGAAAAGCTCACCGTCGACATTCTGCAGAAAGAGGCGGCTGCCTTGGAGATTGATACTAAGGCTCTCAAGAAGGACGAACTGATCGCTGAGATCCTGAAGGTCGAATTCAAGGAGCAATAGAAAGCAGGTGAGCAAAATATGGCTGACCTAACAGTATTAAGGGGTAGACTGCTGGTCCGGATGCCCAAAAGAACCACGGCGGAGCTGGAAGGCTGGCTAACTGAAGCGGCCACCTATCACGGCTATGATTCGATGACGGATGTCCTGACGAAGCACTCGAATGCTATGCTGGCTTATGCCGAGTATCTCGGTTTAAGGGCAAAGGCTGAGGAGCATGCCGAGAATGCGTCCATATCTATCCCGAAAGGTGTATCCGTCAACCGGACCAGCGCCAGCGACAACTTCGTCAAGCTAGTGGAAACTGCATACAATCAGTATCGTCGAGAGGCAATAGCGTCCAAGCTGCGGATCCCGAGCGCATCGATTACGAACGGGAACTTCGTCCGCGTAGATGGAAGGTGATAAGAGATGTCAGAGCTAATCACTGATGCAGACATCGCGGAGATCGAGGCGATCCTGGAGGACCTGTCAGATGTAACCGAGGAACCGATTACCTACAAAACGTATACCGGTCTTACTCCGGGGGATCAACTGGCTGGCACACCAGCTACTCCGACCTATACCACGGATCTAACCACGACCTCAGCCATGGCGCGGGAGCTTACCTTGGAGGAGGTCCGGAAGTCCGGCGGAGCCTACGAGCTGGGGGACATGGAGTTTATAGTTAGGCGCTTGACTAAACCTGACTATAAGGACCGGATCGTATATGATGGCGGTGAATATCGACCAAAAAGCCGGAAACGGCTATTTTTGAAGAAGGTACTTTGGTGGGAGTTAGTGGCCGGGAAGGAATGATGATCTCATGGGTGCAGCTCCGAAAACATTTTTTGCGATCGAATTCTCCGGCATTAACGAGCTGCTGGAGCTTGCCAAGAAACAAGCCCAACTCCTAAAAGAGAACGTCGAGGCAGGGGTGGCAAACACGACACTGCTAGGGGTTGCCAGAATCGCTAACGATTGCCCTGTCGACACCGGCAGGGCGCGAGCAAGTCTCGCCGGAGAACTAGCCAGTGAGTCTGGGGTGGACCTGGCAGGAGATCCTCGATTGATTGCGGATGGGATACGAAATAGCGTGACCAAGTATAGTGGCCTTGAGGGAGTCATCGGATCCAATGTCGACTATATTCTCTATCTGGAATATGGTCACAAGGCAACCGGTCCGAAAAATCTCACTAGAAAGCAGCTTCGTTATTTATTCGCTAGTGGGATTCTGAAATCTACCAAGCTCAGCTCCGGCAAGTCCGTCGTCCGTCCTGGTACTGTGACTGTCCTCAAATGGGGCAAATTCCGGAACACCAAGAAGGGGCGTAATGGTCAGATCGTTGACAACCGGTCACAGATCGGAGCAAATAAATCAATAAACCGGAGATCTGGTGCCGGGACATGGGTCAAAGGAAAAGGCATGTTTAGGAAAAACATCCCTGTGCTCCAGAACCACTTTAACCAGCAAATGGAGCTGGCCATCAAGGCAACGACGGAGGGAAGATCACTCCGAAAAGGATCTTAATGGTTAGGAAGAAAGGCGAGTGATCACCTGTGGACAACATGATGAGAACGATCGGCAAGCACATCACGACCAACTTCGCCACCTTTGGCCTGGCTGCAGCAACTGATCTCTGCTTGATTGAAAAACCAAAGGGCGCTTTGGTCGACGGTGCAAAGAAGTTGATCGTCTTGGATCTGCGAACCATGGGGGACACTAGCAAAAAAGTGCCTTTCGGAAATCAGGTTGGAAGCGGAAAGTGGGGCGAGCGCTTCCAGACCGTCCTGGAGATAGAGTGCAAAACCCGGGCAGCCGATCCCAGTCTGGATTATTACTGGAATACGGCCAGGAAATTCCGGGATACAGTCTATGGTGCTTTGGCCGGAAGCTCTAGAGGTGGCCTAGTGATCCCCAGAAAGGACTGGACGGATCCGCTGAACCCTGTCGACGCTGGCCAGATCTGGTTTGAGGTTGATCCTTCGAGGAATAGCCCTCTTGAGGATCCGATCGAGGACCAGGACGATCCAGCAAATAAGTCTATCATGCTAACCTATACAGTCCGCTGGTGGCGGCCAATTTAAGGAGGATGATATAAGATGAGCGTTTACAAGTTAAAATGCAGCTGCGGCAAAGAGGTAGTCTGCAACCGCGAGCCTGATGCTGGTGCTAAGATTTCCTGCTCTCATTGTGGCACTATAATTGAGCACAAGCCAGAAGGCAGCAGTGCAACCAAGGCTGAGAAGGGCGCTGCAAACTAATCAATAAAGGAGAGTGATCCCTGTGTTTGAACAAAACCGGAATGCACATCTGTGGTTGATCTCGGCAGCAAATATCCTGGCCGGAACTTATACGGCCACCGCAGATGTGACCACTGCAATGAAAACCCACGAGATCCCAGGAATAACTGCCTTCGGCTATGATCACGAGCTTGGCGTCGAGCGAAAAGGCAAGGGCCAGTTTGGTAAAAACAAGCCGATCGGTCTAATCGACGAGTATGGCGGCATCAAAGGTAACTTTGACGCTGAGGGCGTCGACGGAGAGAATGCCGTCCTTGCCGTGGTCAACAAAATAGCTCGCGCCAGCTTTGTGAATGGCCACTACAACAAGCTGAAAGAGTTCTTCCTCCTGGCCAATATTTACGATGATGATGGAGTCATCCTAAAATCGCACTTCTGTGACACTTGCAAGATTGACTCTGCTCCCAAAAGCATCGGAGCAGATGCGAAGCGCTTCAGCTTCCAGGGCATTACCGGCAACGACTTCATGGGCAAAAAGCTCCGCTTCCATGTGGTCGACGGAAATGCCACTCCGGTCACTGCCTGCACCTTCCCCACTACAGAAGTGCCGTATGCCTGGGTGGATGAGGACGGTGCAACCAGATATGCCCTCTTAGTGCTAAAGTACAAAGACACAGACAAGAGCCATAAAAGGTTTGAACTGGCCGCTGTGGCTGCTGCCGGGTATTACTCTGAGACAGTCTCTGCAGTAACCCTGCACGCAGACAACGGTCTGGCAGCCAACGACAAGCTAGTCGTGGTTTACCTGGTATAAGATTAGATCCGGAGGAGGATTATCATGTCGAAGCTTACCGATGACATGATTCAGAGGAGACTGGAAACAGTCTCCTCCGGGTCATATACCCCAGCTATCCCGGGACTGGACGGCCTGGTATTTGTAAAAATGGGACTAGCAGAGAGAGGTGTCTCTGCCCGGGCATATTCCAGCCGACTTAAAGAATTGTATGCCCTCGGAGGGTATTTCTCGCAGGCGCTGATCCCTTTCACTTTAGCAAAGATCTGCAAAGACAACGGTCTGGACATGAAGGTCCTGGACAAAAATCGCGAGATCCTGAAAAGATTCTATGACAGCATTCCTGCAGAGCTGGCCGCTCCTCTGGACGGATTAACCGACGAGGAGGTCCAGGAGCTTTCTCCGGAGGGAATTGAACTCCGGGACAAAGCCCTGGAGGAACGCGGGGTCAAAATGTTTGAATATATGCAAACCTTTTATACTGACGAGGATCGGCAGGTCATGGATCTGGCCAAGCAGATCGAGCAGCTAGAAACCCACATAAAAAACAACACAGCCGAGCACCTGGCTTGGATGCACCAAATGGACACCGAAATCCTGATTAGCTCTAAAAAAGCTGAGGATACCGGTAGTCCATATTTTTCGTCAATCGACGAAATAAAAGAATTAGAATACACGAACCGGGAGGGCTTGGTCCATCTATATCTAAAGTGGAAACAGTTTAAGGAGGGCCTGCTGCCGGAGTTTTTTCGTCCCGATAATTCTATCCAATAGGGAATGGATCGAGTCTTTTAGGTCAGCCGGGGAAGACACGGCAATATTATTTCCCGGACCTGTCTCCGAATGGACAAGCGATCAGCGGCGGTTAGTGGTCCTGTCGAAAGAGTATTCCTCCGCACTGTCTGCACTGACCAGCAGGGGTCATGAGATCCCGTCCATTAAAATACTCAGTGATTACCGGAAATTCCGGGAATGGTGGGAGAGCTATCTCGAATACCCGGAAATAGCAGAAAACCCTTATGGCCGTTACACCCACGGATTCACAAAGAAAAAAAACGATTAATCTTTGCAGGCTCCCGAGTCGCGACCGGGGCGGGCAGCCCAGCCCGCAAGCCTGCATTATTTTTACGGGCACGAGCACATGGGCAGTGCCTCACTGATGAGAGGTGAGGACACCAATGTCTGAGGCAGTTATGCAGGCCACAATAAGGGCCTTCGACGAATTCTCTCAGCAATTCGATAAGTTTGAAAGAGGCTTGAAAAAGGTCCAGCAGACGGAGGAACAGGTCACTACGACCACCGTCCGAGTCAATGACGCCATGATGTCTCTGATCCAGGCGAAAACCAAGGCCACTGAGGCAAGCAAGCAATTTGCCAAAGCGTCCACGGATCTCGCCCGGGCGGAGAAGATCAGTGGGGAGCAGGCAACGGCTCTTAATCTGGCTTTCCTGAAAATGCAGGAGGCGGAAAAGGGCGTTGAGACCGAAACCAAACGACTAACCGGCGCTCTTGCTGCTCAAGGCATTGTCGGCAAAGAGGCACAATTAGCCATCCAGAGAGTGGATTCAGCTCTGGGTGGATTAAATGAGCAGCACAAAAACCACATGGACCACTCTCAGGCCGACATGATGCAGACCATGGCTTTGATTAGCGTGTTATACGGTCTAAAGCAGGCTATGGCGGACGTTATCCAAACCGGTCGAGAGTTTGAGCTGACGACCAAACAAACCCAGGCCGTGACCGGAGACTTCTCGACCATGTTTAGAGATATGGCCATGGAGTCTAAGGGCGGCCAGATGGATGTCAACACGCCCAGAGAGCTCGCTGCAGCATACCGTGAGCTTGGACAGGCCGGAGCTTCGTCAAACGATATTATGGCGGCCACTCCGGATATTTTAGAGTTTGGGATCGCGGCCTTGCTGGATACGGCAGATTCAACCTATGCAGTGTCCTCCACTCTAAAAGCTTTCAACATACCGGCGCAGGAGGCCGGGGTCGTGACCGACGCCTTTACCGAAGCAATGAACCGAGGCGCGATCGCAGGCAAGGACTTCCAGTGGATCATGGCAACGTCCGGAGCTGTGGCCAAGATGGCAGGGCAGGACTTCCAGGAGATCCTGGCAGTCGGATCGACCATGAGAGACGCAGGGATCCAGGCCCAGGATGCTGGTACAAGTATAAAAAGCGCAATGATCGCGCTTATGTCACCATCCAAAGAGGCCCGGGGAGCCATGGAGGATCTCGGGGTCAAGATATATGACGCCAGCGGGCGGATGAAGCAATGGCACGAGATTGTCGGAGAGTTTGAGAAAGCGCTCAAACCATACAACGAGGAATCTCAGCAAATGGCTCTGGCAACGATCTTTGGCACTGACGGGATCCGGGCCATGGCCACGTCGTTGAATAAGGGCAGCGAATACCTAAACACCTTTACCATCGGACTGAAGAATGCCGAGGGGTCCACTCATCGAATGGCTTCGGCCATGTCTGACTCTTTCGATGGGGCGATCCGTCGGACAAACGCTTCCTTGGAGCGGGCGAAGGTATTGATCGCCGAGGACTTTGCGCAGTCGTTTGCTCCGGCCCTGCAGGGCATCAACACCATGCTGATCGGTTTCAACAACCTAGACAGCTCCTCCAGGGCGCTGATCCTCCGAATAATCGGGGGCGCTGGTCTGCTGGTAGCACTAAAGGCTCTGATCGGCACTCTGCAGATGATGGGGCTCACGATGCAAATGCTTCTAAACCCGTTCGTCCTGGTCACTGGGGCGGTCGTTGCCTTGACGGGAGCTTACCTCACATACAGAGGGATGCAGGAGATGTCGGCCAAGGCGACTCTGGAAGCGATCGAAGCCAAGCGTGAGGAGATCTCTCAGATCCAGCGACTCAGCGAAGAATTCAACCAGCTCTCCAAGATCCAGAAACCTTCCAATGACGAGCAGGATCGGCTCAAGCAAGTGACGAGCGAGATCACCAGGATCATGCCGACGGCCATTGATCACTACGACAAGGCCGGGACGGCGATCGCCACCATGGGCTCAGTCTCAAAAGCTGCGGCCACTGAGATGAGCAAGCTCAACGACGAGATGAAAATTCAGGCCAAGGCAGCAGCAACCGTCGCCGAGGCACAACTTCCGGATCTCCAGGAGAAACGGAGGCAGGCGCTATTTAAGCAGAGCCAGATCAACGAGTCTCTGTCTCTCCCGAGCGCATTCCAGACCGGAGTGGTCCGGAAGTTTGGCGGGATGGGATCACTTTACAGTGAGCTATTCGAGGACGAAAAGCAGACACTGCAGAGGGCGGCTGCTTTGGGCGAGCAAGCAAACCAGGAAGCCAAGGCCGCGATCGAGGCCGTGACCGCTGCCGAGAATGCGATCAAGCTGGCCCAGTCTCTGGAGCAAGGCCTTCCCAAAGATGATAAAAAAACCGCCGAGGAAGAAAAGAAAAAAGGTGGCGACAAAAACTGGTCCCCGGCAAGCGAGGACAAGCGGGCAGCAGCCACAAAGAAGGCTGTCGACGCTGCCAAGTTGGCCGTCGACCAGCTCAAGGCTGCAATGTATCCTTTCCAGGCTTCTGCTGACACTGCAGCCGCCACTCTGGAAAAGCTGACGATCAAAGAGCAGCTCCTCACTCAGGTGCTCAAGGATGGCAGAGGGACAGTCGCTCAGGCCGTGGAGCTGGAGAAAACCAGGGCAACGCACGCTAAAAACCTAAACGATCAGCAGACAGCGCTGAACAAGCTCGCCGATCAGGAGCGGGCCGCTTTGGACAAAGTCTCTGCAGCGATGAGCTCGGCCAGGAACCCTGCTGTCGTAAAAGTTTACCGCGAGGAAATGGTCCGCCTAGTGGCTGAGATTGACAAGGCCGGGGCGACTTGGTGGCAGCTGGAGGCCCAGAAAACCCAGGCAGCGGAACAGGTCTATAATGACATGTATCAGAAGTCCATGGATCTGCTGAAGCATGAGTCGGCCATGTATCGGATGTCCTATGATGAGCAGGCCAACTACTTGGCCAAGCTCCGGACAGCGTACTCCTGGACAGCCAACCAGATCAAGGATATTGACGAGGAGCTTTATCGGATCCGCAAGAAGCAGCTTAGCGATCAGCTCGACAGTCTGGACGAGGCATATCGTAGCACACTGAGCGCTATCGAGGACAGGAGCAAGGAGACGATCAGCGCCCTTGAGGATCAGATCAAAGCGGTTGATGCTGCGGGCAAAAAGAGTGACCGGGAGGAAGCCGAGCGCAAGCATAATGACAAACTGGCGGAGTTAGAGAAGAACAGACTCTACCACTCTGAACGCACCGGAGCGGAACACATTAAGGCACTCGCCGAAACAGCTGAGCAGGTTGCTGAAGAAAACCGGGCTTGGACCCTAAAACAGGACGAATGGTCCCGCCAGGATAAAAAGGAGGACCTCCAGGAAAAAATCAAAGATGCCCGCGATGCTGCCGAGCAGGAGCGGAAGGATCTCGAAGAACACTACCGGCTGGCAAAAAAAATAGCCGAGGATGGGATCTTTGATGTAATCGCTGGCCTGGCCGCTACCGGTCCGAAATGGATGGAAACCGGCAAGCAGTTGATTGCTGAACTGATCAAAGGCTTGGAGTCCGGGGACTTCACAGGGATCAATAGCAAGATCGACCAGATTAGGAGCGATCACCCCGGATCCGGATCAGATTCGACATTAGCTCCAGCAGCTACAACGGCCATAAGTCCGAACCAGTATTCCATGATCTCAGGAAAGGCAGCTATGGCCAGCCGGGATTTGGCCAACCTGCTAGGCGGATTATCTGTCAGCTGGGACCAGACGTCTGGGAAGGTTACGATCGGCGGGAAAACATTCAACCCGCTGAAAGTCGAGAGCGGACCGAATGGCAGATCCTTCGTTGGGATTCGCGAGGTTGCTGAGGCCCTTGGATACGGAGTCAACTGGGACGAGCAAACCCAGATGATCAACCTGTCCAGGTCCTACGACAAAGGGGGTCCTATTTGGGAAACTGGACCTGCTACAGTTCACTCCGGCGAATATATGATTCCGGCCAACCTGGTTGATGCGATACGGAGAGGGTCACCAGCTCCCACAAGCCCTGGTTGGACTTCCGGTGGGGGTAATTTTGCTCAGGCTATTGAGGCTGCAGCTGACCGGATTGTTGGAGCCATTGAAAGCAGGATGGGCGTTAGCATCGATAAGCTATTGAACATTGAGAGCTACGAGCCGACCGATGAGGCCGACGTGGATGTTCTCATGGGAGGCCTACGCCGGGCCGTGTTAAGCCTTGCAGGCGCAAAATAGAGAGGAGAGTGGTCAGCATGAAGCTGGAGGATATTGCAAAGATGATAAGGGCAGCCATGGCCCGGACCGGAAAAGCTCTCATCGAGATAGCGAAAGGAGATGATCTGGCGAGCATCCTGGCTGAGATGGGAATATCCGACAAGGCAAACTGGAAAGTCAAGTGGAGCATCGAGAAGTTTGCCAACGATGCTGCCGTAATTGCCGGGACTCCTTTTTCCGTAGAGGAATTCGAGCGTAACCTACTACTCAATGAGGGCATAACTGAAATTTGGAAGCTAGTCGCTGGAGACGGAACGGCAACCGCCTATAATAACGCAAACGCACGAATCGGCATAGGAGACAGCGCTACTGCGGCTGTAGCTACACAGACTGACCTCCAGGCCGGGGCTAACAAGCTCTATAAGGCTATGGATGCAACATACCCGCAGGTAACTGGTCAGACTATCACATTCAAATCTACATTCGGCGCTACAGATGCTAATTTCGCCTGGAATGAAATTACTGTTGATAATGGTGCGGCAGGAGCCAAGAATATGAACCGCAAGGTCCAGGTTATGGGCACAAAGGCCAACCCCACCACATGGGTGGTAACTCTACAGATTACGCTCGCGTAAGGGGTGATAGACTATGACAACCAACTGGCAGGATCCCGGGTCTGCAGAGATACGCTCGACGCATGTTTCCGGACTGCAGGAGGCCGTCGGCAAGATCGAGGACATTCTTAGCATAAAAACAGCAAGCGCCACCGGGATCTCATTGGCCGAGGTCTACATCAGCGTGGATGACCGTTATCGTATTTATCAGGCTCCGGTTGGGAAGAGAAACTGGATGGCTGTCCCTGCTCCGGTAGTCAAGAAAAATGGGATCACCATTGTGTCCGACTTCGAAATTGACTATGGCGGTGGCGCGATTATATTCACTACAAACCAACAAGGCAGTGATGTCGTTACTGTGGATGCGACTTACACAATCAACCAGTCTGCCTTTACAGCTGATCCGGCGCAAGCTCCTGCCAGCAACGGGCCAGGCGGATTTGTGGAATGGTTTAGCTGGCTTGTAAATCGAATTATTGCCTTAAGTGGAGAGGCCAACTGGTGGACCGCTCCAGCCGCAACCATCAAGACTATCTGGGGCAAATTTCACCAGACAACCGGACACACCCACACAGGAGTTGCTGGAGATGGGACCAAGATAGCGCACACTTCCCTGACTAGCATCGGCACAAACACTCACGCCCAGCTGGACACACATGTCGCCGCTGCAGCTCCGCACTCTGGCCATGAGACTCCAGTGGGGGCGCAGACTAAAGTGGATGCACATGGTAACAGAACAGATAATCCTCATAGTGTTACGGCAGCACAATTAGGAGCTATAAAAAGTGATGGCTCCATCGCTATGGCAGGTGCGCTGACTTTGCCATCCGATCCGACTCAGGACCTACATGCAGTGACTAAGCAATATGTGGACGCGATGGTCCAGGGCCTAAGTCCAAAGGAGTCATGTCGCGCAGCCACGACCGCCAATATCACATTATCTGGCACGCAGACCATCGATGGGGTGGACGTAATCGCTGGTGACAGAGTGCTCGTAAAGAATCAAGCTACTGGATCACAGAACGGGATTTATGCAGCCGCTGCTGGAGCATGGTCAAGATCCGCTGACGCCAACATCGCTGCAGAAATGTCTACTATGTATACATTCGTATCTGAGGGGACTGTCAATGCAGATAGTGGTTGGGTACTAACAACAAACGATCCAATTACACTAGGAACCACTGCATTAGTGTTCACTCAATTCTCCGGCGCTGGTCAAATAACTGCCGGAACAGGAATAACTAAAACCGGCAACACGCTTGATGTCGGAACTGCTTCCACTGCTAGAATAGTGGTAAATGCTGACAATATCGACCTGGCCCCTGCTGGAACAGCAGGAACCTATAAATCTGTGACTACAGATGCCTACGGAAGGGTAATTGCAGGTAGTAATCCTACCACCTTGGCAGGATACGGAATTACGGATGCTTTGCGTGTGGCTTCAGGCAGTTACACAGGTGATGGTGCGGCGAATCGGCAGATAACTATAGGATTCCAACCAAAGTTTATTTTGGTATGGTCCAGTAATGGGAGTGATAGGGGGCCGGTACGAATAGCTCCAGCAAGTGTTATGCAAGTAATTAATGTATCAAGCCTAATATATTTATACGCCACTACGGGAACACCCGGTATAGTTATAAACTCCACCGGATATTTAACGGGCAATACCGCCGCGAACGAAGGCAGTTGTAATAAATCAACCTGGGTTTATTATTGGGAGGCATGGGGTTAAAGGAGGATAAAAGATGATTATTTATGCTGATAAGAAATTTGAAACCAATATACTTTTTCCCACAGGTAATTTCTCCTCTACTCCCGAGAAGGTTGTTTTTATTATTGATGAAACAACTGAGGAAGGGAATAGAATGGCAAAATTAGTTCATAAATATTATCCTTATTATGACTTTGTTATTGTTGATGGACTGTTGAATGACATTATTCCACTTCCAATCTCACCAGACCCGAATGAGTATAAACGATTAAGGGCTGCAGAGTATTTACCTATAGGCGACCAGTTAGATGCCATATTAAAACACCTTCGAGGCACTGAGTCACCGGATAGCGACCTGGCCAAAATTATTGAACTATGGCTAGAAGTTAAGGCTAAATATCCCAAACCCGGAGAGTAACCGTCTTTAGGAGGCGAATCCTTTGGCCTACTATAACAGAAGAAACCTTTACAACGATAAGCTGAATTCCTTTTATAACTCCGCGCCCAGGATTATCCTGATCCAGGATGACGGTACAGCTGTCGATGTTTTGAGCCTGTCAGCTCTAATCGGCTTTATTGAGACGGGATCTGCCACGGAAATCATAAGCCTGGAAGCAACTCTCCAGACAGTGGACTCTGGTACCGGGGATGAAAGCCTTCAATTGCTGGTTGATGTCCAGCTGAGTGATTCAGGAACCTCTGCAACTGAGGTTTTAGCGATGTCGGCGCTCATTGATCTGCTGGAATCTGGCGACCTTGTGGATACCATTGACCTATCGGCTACCTTAAGTACCATGGAAACCGGAATTGGGTCGGATAGTCTGCAACTGACTGCCAATGTTTCACTCACCGATTCTGGCGCATTTAGTGAACTCCTCGACTTAATTGCTAATATGACGGTCTCTGATAGCGGGCAGGCCCAAGAGCAGAGCAAGGTGGCAAAAGCCTTTTATATTATAGACAGCAACAATGTCCTGCAACCTCTGGGCGTCATTGTGCTGAACGGCAAGGATGGGGATCTCCTGCCACCTGTGAAAGAATTCCGGGAACAGATACCAGGCCGTCATGGCGATATTGTCCTGGGCCATGACTACAAGGCCAGGATCGTCGAGCTAAGGGTGGCAAATAGCACCGAGCCGGAGGTCAGAGAGCAGCTCGCGCGGGCCATGGCAAGATGGCTAAACCCAACAATGGGAGCGCAGCCGCTTATTTATGCGGTTGATGAAAAAAAGACCTACTATGTCCGCTATGCCGGGAAAATTCCTCTTGACCAGTGGCCTAACTACATGGAATTCGTGATCCCACTCAAGATGACCGATCCCATCATTGTGGGATCCTTTGAGGAGCAAAAAACCGGCAGTGGTGTTTTGTCCAATGAGGGCAATGAAGAGGTTGCACTGACAATCGAGGTAGTTGGCCCGATTACGAATCCCAGCATCACAATCGGATCCTCGACGCTACTCTATACCGGTACTATCAATGGAGGAAGCCAGTTGATTATTGACACTGGGGCACTGACCGTAGAGTTGGACGGGGCAAATGCAATGACAGAATACTCCGGAGGATTCCCCAAACTCCCTCCTGGTGATACAGCGGTGACGGCGAGCGCCCAAGTCACTTTTAAGTGGAGAGCGAGGTGGGTGGGGTGATACTTATAAAAAATGACGGAACAATAGACCCCTGGGGCCTCAAGATGATGAACAGTAGCAGAATAGACCTCCTTCCTCCTACCAGAGAAAACACTGAGGAGATTGACGGGGTGGATGGCGAGGAGGATTTTGGTACCGAACTGGACAGTGGAGACTGGGAGTTGATCTGCTTCACTCCGGCAGGAATGACCAGGAGCGAACTGCTGGACTTTATGAGCAACCTGGCAGCACAGTTGCATGCACTCCGGAACCAGCCTGACATGCTTGTTTGGGAGAGCGACCAGAACAAGGGGCTATATGTCCGGATGGGGACGCCAAAAGAGGAGGACCTACTTGAACTGTTCTCTGTCAACATCCCGCTCCGCTACCAACCGATCTGGGTCAGCGTGATCGAGCACACGTCAATCGGT
Organism: Carboxydocellales bacterium; assembly: GCA_049302075.1. GTDB lineage: Bacteria > Bacillota > Carboxydocellales > JAJZTU01 > JBAQLS01. The sequence continues at coordinate 128,020 of JBAQLS010000024.1, forward strand.
TCCGGAACCCTGACTAATGCAGGGACCTTCGAGACCCCGGTCAAAATCAGTATCCGGGGGCCAGTAGTCAATCCCCTGGTAACCATCGGCGGAAAAGTGCTGCAATACACTGGGACACTGGCAGCTCCGGATCTCCTGGAAATTGACACGGACGCCGTTACTGTCAAACTAAATGGGGCTAATGCGCAGCAGAACTTTACCGTAGATTTTCCAAAACTGCAAGCTGGGGACACGGCGGTCGTAGCACCTGGAACTGGTACAACAACATTCACCTGGCGGGATAGGTGGATATAGAAGGGAGGGGAGAGCGTGGCAACTATACCCGAACATATAGAGATTAGAAACCTAGCAGGGAAACCCGTGGCCTTTCTTTCGCCCAAAGCGGACAAGCTCAAGAACCCCTGGCTGGATAACCAGCAAAATGGCCCCTGCACCCTGACGTTTGAGCTTCCGACCAAATCAAAGAAATGGGCTTATCTGACCGATGCCTACCGCATCATAGCCGAGGGCAAGGAATTCGTCATCCATGCTCCGGACGCTATTGAGGCAACAAGGGAGGGGCGGAAAACTTGGGGTAAGGTGACGGCTCAGGAGAGTTGGGTCTTACTCCGGAAGAAATTCCGGACCGTATCAAACAGTGCAGCCGTTCCGACTCCGGCCTGGTCCCAGGTCGCCATTGTATCAGGCGGCGCTGCAGCCGGTGGGTATTCTCCCGGTAGCGCGGGATCTGCACTGACTTATCTGCTGGAAGGCTCCGGCTGGACCGTGGGAATTGTCGACGTACCAGGAACCCGGGACCTGGAGAACCAAAAAGAACGCCTACTTGCAAACGTCCAGAAGGTCCAGGAACTGTGGGGAGGTATCTTTGTATGGGACAGCCTGAACCATATCGTCCATCTCCGGGATGAAAACACATACCAGCCATACAACGGCTTCCAGATTCGCTACGCCAAGAACCTCAAGCACATTAGCCGGGTTGATGACTATGACATAGTGACAAGGTTATACCCGTTCGGAGCAGACGGCCTGGACATCCACACCGTCGCACCTGGCGGGAACATCTATGTCGAGGATTTTTCTTATACTTCCGTGGCCTATGAGGATACCTACATCAATCAAGAACTGCTGACTGCACAGGCACTATATGACAAAGCTCAGGAAGTGCTCGCCAAGATATGCAAACCCCGGCACACCTACAAAGCCCGTTTGGTTGACCTCCGAACACTTCCGGAATACGCACATGAGACCTTTCAGGTGAGTGATATGGCAGACGTCCCGGACGACGAGCTGGGTGCTGTCCGTATCCGGATCATTCGCCACAAGTACAACATATTTCAGCCATGGCAGTGTGAGGTAGACATCGGCGACCCAATGGTTACCCTGGCGTCGATAATCTATGACAGTAGCGTAGCTGCCAAGTACGTCGACATAGTAAAGCCAAATGCCGGAATAGTCAACATGCTCAAAGGCATCGTGGACACGTTCGTCACTCTGGTTAACGGAGCAAAGGGAGCTTTTGACCTCGTCGACGGGGTGGCTACATGGCGAGAATTGGACGTTGACGGGAACCAGACCGGGAAGATGGTTCGGGTCTCTCCTGGGGGGCTAATGGTAAGCACAAACGGCGGGGTAGATTGGGACACGATAATGACCGCGACCGGATTGGTAGCGAAGGCATTTTTCGCTATAGCTTCGAGTGATGGATTTACCAAGCTGATCGACAGCGGCCTGGTAGTGTATGATAACGCACCCACCCCGGTTAAAAGGGTCCACTTGGGCCAATATCAGGCGGGGAAGTTTGGCCTGCTACTCATTGACCCAACAGGCTCGCAGACTATCCTGGATGATAACGGCATCTTGCAGAGCTGGCAGGAAGGACAAGCAGAGAACGTGGACGCCACTCATCCGCTGACATTGAACCTTTATATCCCACCAGAGACTAAGGTTTTTAAAAAGGCTATTCTACGTTTTAAGCTGGCAAAATATAGAGCCTATGAGACTGGAGCTGCCAGCGGCGGAGGGTCTACCTCTGGATCCTCCTCGGCAAGCACGTCGGCTAACGGATACGAAAACATCGAGGTCACTAATTACGTTTTTAGCTCCGGCCCTGACGTTGACTATACACGGTCAGAATATGCTGACGCAGATACTCACGATCATGGAATCGCTACCGGGGTGGAATTGGCTAAGGCTGGTGGTGGATCTGTAATGTACTACGCATTCAGCGGCTCATCCCACGTTCACTGGTTACCGCCCCACGTTCACAACTACTCGGCTTATGGTCATTCTCACGGAATGGCTCATACTCATCAAATCTCTAACCACACCCATGCTATAGATTATGGAATCTATGAGGGCGCAACTGCCACGGGCGTGACCATTAAAATCAACGGTATTGACAGGACCGCAGCCCTGGGTGGAGGGATCGGATTCACGACCGACCAGGCCAATCTCAACATCGCTGCATATTTAACTAAAGGAGCATGGAATACAATCGAACTAGGCTCGACAAGTTTGGGCCGGATAGATGCAACAGCATTCATCCAGGCCATGATGGGAGTGTAAAGAATGAAAAACAAACACACCGAGAGAAAAGACGTAAAAATGCAAAACGTCCCAGGGCAAAACATTGTGAGCGTACAGTATGAGACAAATGTTGAAATAGACATCGCTCATTTACCGGCTAGAATAAAACACCTGGAGAGCGCACTTGCTCAGATGCGAGATAATCACGAACGCCTAGGCCGGGATATTCTGACCGTAGAAAAGGAAAAAGCTCTATTTGAGCAATTACTTGCCCAAATAGAGCCAACTGATTCAACAAACCCAGCCCCTCCTGACGGATCGCCAGCATAACGGATCAGAATTAAAAATCTTCTTTAGCTATGATTCCATCGTCAATAAGCGAGGCTATAGCATAGTAATTGCGATTCTGAATTGTTTCCACGGCCATTTTATATTTACGTTCCCCAAAATTCAAAACGCCATCAGGGGAAAGGGCAATTTTAGTACCTGGGTATTTTTTACCTAACGTATCTACAATTTCACGTCCACTATAATATCCCGGCGTTGGATTAATCGATGGGGCAGAGGGTTTTGGAGTAACCGGCGCCAGATCCGTCGGTGCACCACCGGTATCGCTGGTCACCACAACTGCATTCTTGGCGGCATCCCATTCCACTTTAGCCCCCAAGGCTTCCGCAAGAGCACGGGCCGGGACCAAGGTTCGCCCATTGATTACCTGGGGTGGGACATCGGGTTTCAGCTCTTTACCGTCTACAAATAATTTAATGACCTGGGGGATTGCAAAAGATGTTGTAGCTGTGGCCAAAATTAAACCGGTTAGTAGTCCAGCTAAATACTTTTTCATTGGTATTGACCTCCTTAAATTAATTTCTTATAAGAAAGGGGTGAATTTATGGTTCCTTATCTAACTGACTTAAGAGAAAAAATCGAAATTACTGAAGGTGTCTTTCTCGAGGTTGATATTGATATTGAACGTAGTAATCAAGTAAGTAAAGATCAAGTTTATAACGCATTACAAACAATTTTTGACGATATTCTAAAGAGGTTTGAAGTATAGTTTATTTCTTTTTTGTATTTCTCGCAATTTCTTTGAGTTGATCTCCTATATCTCTACTTATTCTAGCAATGGCTTCAGTAATTTCTTTATATTCCTTGATAGCTATAGCATCGGTATCAAAAATCGAAAGGTCGATTTTTCTGGTAATGTTAAATTTAACTTTAGAACTGTTTTCGTAAGCTATTTCCAGCGTAACTACAACATCCTTTAATGTGCTAGGATCGATAAATCCCAGGAGCTGACGAAAATCTTGATTGGGAGATAGGGACTCAAGTTTTAAGGTTTCAAGTTTCCCGAAAGCTGGGGAACAGGTAATTAAAATATTTTGCGCAATATCATTGCCCAAATTTTTTACTGCTAAATGAAAGAAATGTCGGCCTATTAATTCAAAGTCTGCGACTAACCGTGGTTGTGACTGACTTAAACGTACTTCCCGGGTTTCTTTAACTAATCGGTGGGTCAGAATAACATAAACAATAGTCGCACCGGCAGCCGCTACCGTAGCAAAAGCAGAGATAAGAGATGAATAATGATTCAGCGCGATGAGAAATTTATCCATATTAATAATCCCCTTTGTAGAAAGAATCGGTTAATATTGCGTCTATTCTACATTTGGGTGCATTTTCCTTTGTTGGAAAATGTCGAAAAAAGTAATTGTGGGAGCCGTAAGGGCTTCTTTTATTTTGCAATTTAGAAAGGAGTGGTCACATGGATTGGGTTAAGTATCAGGCCAAAATCTTTGGCACTGCAATTGGGGCATTTCTATCTTGGGTAGTGGGGGGCATTGGGATAGCCTTCGCCGTCCTGCTGGGGATGATGGTCCTGGACTACATCACGGGTTTAATGGTGGGTTATGTTAGCAAGGAACTGTCTAGCTCAGTAGGTATAAAAGGGTTAATCAAAAAGACCTACATACTGATCCTGATCAGTGCGGTTTACCTTGTGCAAAAATTGGGCTTTGATTTAGCCGGTTACACTGCTGATGGTTTGGCAATTGTCTATGCGGTATTCGAATTACTGTCCATTGTCGAAAATGGTGGTAGACTTGGCGCGCCTATCCCGGAACGCCTTAAAAATGCCATCGCAGCTCTAAAAGGGAAAGGGGAGTTATAAATGTTGTACATATCACCATCAACCCAGGAAAAAAATCTTTATCCTGATAGATCCTCGGAAGAATTCAACATGAACCGGTTAACCGATGACATTATTAAGCTTATTAGACCAATCTCGGTATTCCGGAATGATCCAAAGAAGGACGCCCTGACCGCGATCCGGGAAGCGAATCAGAAAAGGGCTAAGCTGCACCTTGCGTTACATACTAATGCCGGCGGAGGATCTGGAGTTGAGGTTTTTTATGATCCTACAAAGCCAAGATCAAAAGCATTTGCTGAAAGACTTGCTGCAAGTGTAAGTAAAGTGCTGGGTATCCCGAACCGGGGAGCAAAAGACGGTCGGCACTTGCTGGAGATCCGGGCTGCCAGGAAGGATATGGATGCTGTATTAGCGGAGCTGTTTTTCCACGATAATCCCGCTGACGTTGCGAAATTTCGGGCTAATTACAGCAAGCTGGTCAATGAACAGGCCTGGCAGATTAAAGTGTATTTCGGTGTAAAGTAAATATTTCTTGAGAAATAACTAAAGCCCACTCCCGTTTTGATGGGGGTGGGCATTTTTGTTTTATGGTAAAAATATTGGGGTTAATGGGAGGATATAACAGTTTTGCTGTCGAATGGGGTTATTAATTATAAAAACGAAAGGAGATTTCTAAATGAGTAACGCACAGCAACAGATAAATATAAATGAAGAGGATGCCTTTAATTATATAATTCGTTATTTAAACGAGGGTACAAAAAGTGGATATAGTAACTATGGATACGGTTTGTATCTGCCAAATGTAATGCACAATTATCTTGTATTAATTACAGGTGTAAATTCAAACGAAACTGATAGGTACTTTAAGGACATATCACCAGCATTTTATAATGCTGCGTGGGAACTTTGCCGTAGAGGACTTTTACGTCCAGGAATAACAACACATGGTTTGCAGGCTACTAGTGACGGGAGTGCTGGTAATGGTTATTCTATTACGCCAAAGGGAAAAGCTTGGCTTGAAGAAGCCGGTAAATACGATTACGTCCCCATTGAACCTGGTAGATTTGCTAGGTTACTTGATAAATATGGTGATTGGTTTGGCCCCAGTTTTCGCGAAAGATGCCAGGAAGCTATTCGTTGTTATGGGGCTCATGCTTATTTAGCCTGTTGTGCTATGTGTGGTGCGGCGGCCGAATCAATTATCCTTGCTCTGGCCATTGCTAAATCCGGAAACGAAGAGCGGGTCTTAAAAGATTATGCATCAGCCGGTGGTCGGGGGCGGATAGAAAATTTAATTATTGGTAAACAACCTAACGGTATACAAGCGGAGTTTCGCGGTTATTCCAGTTTATTAAAATATTGGCGGGATACAGCTGCTCACGGTAAAATTTCTAACATAACTGATAATGAAGCATACACGTCTTTAGCCTTTCTATTAAGATTTGCATTATTTACTAGTGAAAAATGGGATACTCTTATTCAACCATAAATCCAAATATTAATAAACATTAATTATGAATCAAGTTAGGCCCACTCCCTGGTTTTAGCTAGGGGGTGGGCCTAATTTTATTTATATGGCTGGGAATTATGTAATATTATGTCGAAAAGCAGGAATATGAAAAAAATGGTTGAAAGTGTCGATTAACAAAGGAGGCGGTTACATGGGTGACATGAAGATTTTTGGGGACAGGCGATATTGGTTTATAAGAACGTCGGGTGGCCGTTATTTTGATGACTTTTTTAAAAATGGGTTTATTGCGTTAAACTGGGACAAAATTAATGATATTGAATTAATTAGGGCCGCTAAAGAAGACTATGAAGCTTATGACAAGTTGACTAATTTTATAAAGAAAGCGTACCCGAATGAAAAACGACATACCAATACTGCAAGGCAAATAATACAATTCGTGAATGAAATTAAAAAAGGGGATATTATACTTATTCCGGACAGGGGTACAGTAAATATTTCTATAGGAGAAGTTGAATCAGATGACTTGTTACCGTTTGAGCTGGTGACTCATGACGGAAAACAATGCCCGTGGGAAAAGAGAAAAAAAGTTCTTTGGCGTAAAACAGTAGAAAGGGGCAATGTAGATCCTTATCTTTATAAGTTATTTTACTCCCAGTATGCGGTTACAAATGCCGACTACTACGCGCCATATATAGATAGATTGATAAGTTCATTCTTTATTAAAGGGAATCGGGCCCATACAATACTTAATGTAAAACAGAAAGAAGATATCTCTGCGATTGAGTTTGCTAACTTACTTTCAAAAAGTCTGACTTTGCTTAATGAATTTAATGAAGAAACCAATAGTGGATTGGATCTGGAATCAATTAAAGTTAAGGTCAATGTACAATCAGCAGGTATGATTGAATTAGTAGGTGCTATTGGGCCCATCTGGGTATTGACCATATTTATAGGTCTGGCTGGCGGAAAATATGACTTTAAGCTTCCTTTTGGAGTTGAAGCATCTATAGATACAAAGGGGTTACTGGATAAAATTTATGCCTTTAGGGAACAAAAACATCGGCATCAAACAGAAAATAGGCAGCTTGGTGCTGCCTTGGCAAAACTTGAGGTCCAACTCCCCCAGGAAGTTGTAGGAGCTGATTCTATTGATGTAATGCAATTGGTGGCTTGTGATATGGAAGATAGCCATGAACCGAGATTACTGGAAAGTCCTTCGAACTCTGATCCTGACACAAAAAAGAATTAATAACGCTGCAGTCAACACGAATATTAACTCATGAAGATAAAATCTACCAAAAACTACAATACGAGTAATGGCTGGAATACGGCCAAACGTAAAGTACTGGATTAGAAAAAGCGAAGTAAAAACAAATACGTAAGCATTAACAAGCAAGATTTTCTCGATTGTTATTCTTAACGATTTCATTTTTTCACCTCCAGTGAATTATCTGTATAGCTATAGAATAACCCAATACGATATCCTTGAGAAGAGGGTAAATGTAATTACTTTCAATTATTTTGAAATATTTGCATATTTGTTCCAGGGATAATTTGGGCCCTGGGATTTCTTTTGCCCAATAATTCCCAGTTAGATTAGTAAATAATTAACTATATTATATATAATATATATTTAAATATTACTTACTTATATATATACTTACTTATTGCTTACTAAGTAACAGTACTCTTTCCAAACGCTGGAAAATAACAGAAAATATAATGAGGTGTCGTTACCCCCCTCCCCCCTATGCACTTACTGGAAAATATCGGCGAGTATAGTAAGGGGGGAGGGGGGTGTTTGCATGTCCGATTATATTTTTTGATTGTGGTAAATTGTGGGCGTTGTTACATAAATGATATAAAACCTTTACGATATATTGTGTATTATAGTAAAATGGAGTAAACAAAAGTATATTAGAGTAAATAGAAGATAGTTTAGCTATACCAGCATATATTAAACTATTTACAACTAGCTAAGAATAGCTATAGCTATCTAAGACTAGTTAGGGCTAGTTATTTTTCGACAAATTTTGAGGGGGAGCAGCAAATGGGTTCGAATTCAGATGATGACGTAATGACATTGGAGCAGGTGGCCAAGTATTTGAAAATACATTACCAGACTGCGCTAAAGCTAGTGGGAAAGGGCGAAATTCCAGCTGGAAAGATTGGCCGGGACTACAAGATTCTAAAAAGTGATGTATTAGCTTATCTTGAGCGACTTAAAAGGATAGAAATGGAAAAGTTGAAAAAGGGGAAATAGTGTTACTTATTGTCGAAACATATCAGAACATGCGTTTGACGGGTCTTTGTACCTGGGATATACTCAACCTAATAAGCGGTTACCGTAAAGGGGTTGAGACAGCTTGGGTCAGGCAGCGGAGCGGGATTTAGATGAAGATATAGTGCGGGTGTTTAAACTCGAGGATGGCAAGTATTTATTGGTAACAAAAGACCAAATATTCTTAGTACAAGATCCACAGTATTAATTCTGTGGATCTATTTTTATGGACATTTAAAGCCGGCGCAAGAGATACGGAAAAGTTGTTTGCAAACATTTTGCAAACGCAATGTGGGACAAAGCGGGAAAAATTAGGATATTGCCATTATTCCGAGAGTACAAATTACCCAGTTATTTCAAGGGTTTACGGGATATCAGGATAAAGTTGGATATGTCAGGATAATCATTTTAGCACTCTCGTAATGCGTAGGTCTGTGATTGTTGATAAGGTAGAATGAGTAAGTTATAATAAAGTGAAAACGGGGTCGGAAATCCCGCCCTCCCATAAATGCTGGTGTGGCTCAATGGCAGAGCAGCGGTATCGTAAACCGCAGGTTGGAGGTTCAATTCCTCTCACCAGCTCCAATGAACTTAAATCCTTAGAATTGCAATGGTTCTAAGGATTTTTTATGCTTCGTGAAATTTGCTTTAATTTAAACCCCATTTTTAATCTCGAGCCAGATTACTTCACCCTCCGGGAATTTAGTCTTTCATTGTTAACGTCAAATCTATTGAGCTCAATGATGATTCAATATTTGACAAACTTGAATGTATATCTGTCAGATCATACCCAGTTGAACCCTTGATGCTTTCAATTGATGAGTTTAAATCTGAAAGATCGTATCCGGCTGAGCCCTTAATACCTTCAATTGCTTCAGTAATGTCGGATAGACTATTTGATCCATACCCAGTCAATACGTCCATTTTTGAATTCAGTTCAATTAGTTGATCTCTAATTTCCATCATTACACTAATTAATTCTTCCATACTTTGCACTCTCCATTTTTCACTTATTTTTAAGCTTTTGTTACGTTAAGCTTAATTTTATTTTAATGCCTCCTTGGCTTTGGCACAGCAAGCAGATCGTGGACTGGCTATTTCTATTTGGTTCTTAAAGTGCTACGACTTTTCCATCAGTTTCTTTTACTCGTCGTGCAGCTATTTCTTTTGGCTCTCTGCGAAAAAACCCAAGGCCCTTTTTAAAATATCATTAGCAGTTTCAAGGTCTTTAATCTTTTTTTCCATTGCTTTGATTTCTGCCATTTTAGGATCTACACGCTTATTTCCGCTGCCTATAAAAGCTATTTCTCCATACTGTTTTGTACGACTTCTCCAGGTGTATAGTGTTGTTCCAGGAATCCCCAACCTGTCTGCGGCTGCTTTAGATCCTATTTCGTAGGACAATTTGATGGCCTCTTCTTTAAAGTCTTTGTCATAGTCTCGCATCTGGATTACCTTCTTTCTTTTTCTACTATTCTTTCCAGAATTACGAGTTTTCTGACTCTACTTAAATAATACTACTCCAAGTGCCTTATTAAAATAAATGAGCTATTTTTTTAATAAGAGCTAATTAAATGATTGCTTATTAAGGTAAACTTACGTTAAAAAACTAAATTACTTAATTAGCAGCTTTTAGAATTTATTATATACCATACATAGAATGGTTTCTATTTGATTATTAAGTATTTCGCAGAGATACAGAAGAGGGGGTCGGATTAAATCCGCTCCCCTTATTAGTATCGAAGATAATTATTTTTCTGGTGTTGCAGTCACGCATTTTTTTGGGAACATATTTTTGGTACTAGCCAAAACGTCCGGTGATATAATCTTCAGTTCGTTTATCAACAGGATTTGAAAAAACTTCTTCGGTCTTATCAAATTCCACCAGTTCCCCTGTTAAAAAGAAGCCTGTATAATCAGATATCCTGGCCGCTTGTTGCATGTTATGGGTAACAATGACAACAGTTAAATGCTCTTTTAACTGCGTGATTAAATTCTCAATACGCATGGTAGAAATCGGATCCAGGGCTGAACATGGTTCATCCAGCAGCAATACTTCCGGTTCTAAGGCCAGTGCCCTGGCAATACATAGACGTTGCTGCTGCCCCCCCGAAAGGTTTTGACTGGCACTGTTTAACCTATCCTTTACTTCATCCCAGAGCGCTGTCCTTATTAAGATCTCTTCTACAATTTCTTCTATTTTTTTCCCATTCGGAATACCGTTAATTCGCAGACCTATAGCAATATTTTCAAATATTGACATGGTTGGGAACGGATTGGGTTTTTGAAACACCATGGCAACACGCCGTCTTACATCTGCTACATCGGACCTGAAACCAAGCAGCGGTTCATTTTCCAAGAAAATTTCCCCTTGAATTTTGGCACCTGGGATGGTCTCATGTAACCTATTTATACAGCGGATAAAAGTTGACTTACCACAACCGGAAGGTCCGATAATGGCTGTTACCTTTCCGGCGTTAATATGCATATTCACATCGCAAACAGCCTTTATATTCTGATACCAGGCTGATAAATTTTTGACTTCCAATTGTTTCGACAGCGTTACTCACCCCTCATCTGCACAAACCGGCTGGATACCAATTTGGCAAAAAGATTAACCAACAAAATCATTGATATCAGTACAAAAGCACCTGCCCATGCTAAATCCTGCCAAGAAGCATAAGGCGAAATGGCATAGGTGAAAATGTAAACCGGTAACGATGCCGTAGTCGCGAATAAATCCCCCGGCCAATAACGGCTATTCAATGCCGTAAAAAGCAGTGGGGCTGTTTCACCTGCTGCCCGAGCCACAGCTAGCATTATACCCGTAACAATGCCTCTGGCGGCAGAAGGAAGAACTACACTGATAGTGGTTCTCCATGAGGTGGCACCCAATGCCAATGAAGCTTCACGGAGAGTATTTGGGACTAACCGAAGCATTTCCTCGGTGGTTCGGATTACAATGGGAATCATAATAAGAGCAAGGGCGACTCCCCCTGCAAAAGCGGAAAAAGTCCGCAAGGTTTTGACCAAAATGATATAAACAAAAATACCAACTACAATACTTGGAACGCCAGTAAGTACATCACAAATAAACCTAACTGCTTTAGCTAGTTTTTCACTTCCAAACTCTGACAGGTAAATACCGTTCAAGATACCTATAGGCAGAGCAAACATAACAGCTATGCCTACCATATAAATGGTTCCTAAGACAGCATTGCCCAAACCTCCGCCGTATTCTCCGGCAGGAGCGGGCAGGTTGATAAAAAAGTCCAAATTTATAACTTGTATTCCTTTAGAAATAACATAGCTCAGCAAACTAAAAAGTGGAAACATTACGATTAAGGTAAAAATCACACATAGGGACAATGCCAGAAAATTTATGATTTTCCGAAAGGTGAGCTTAGACATTCCCAGCACCTCCATTTTTGCTTCCTTTGGCAGAAATACGCCGGGTTAGGAGCCTGGCAAAAACATTTATTAACAAAGTAACCAAAAATAATATTAGCCCTAATTCCATTAAAACACCGGTATAAATCTCTGAAACCGCTTCGGCAAATTCATTGGCAATGATGCTGGCCATAGTATTGGACGGTGCAAATAGAGAAAGGGAAATATCATGACGGTTTCCAATGACCATAGTTACCGCCATGGTTTCACCTATCGCCCGACCTAACCCCAGGATAACCCCTCCTATTAAGCCGCTTTTGCCATAAGGCAGCACAGCATGCCAGATTGTTTCCCAGCGAGTAGCTCCTAAAGCCAGCATGGCCTCCCTTTGATCATTGGGGACCAACCCAAGTACATCCCGGGAAATAGATGTAATGGTAGGTAGAATCATAATAGCTAAAATGATACCCGCCGCCAGCATTCCCACACCATAAGCAGGTCCCTGAAAAAATGGAAGGAAACCCAAGTGACTGCCCAGCCATGGTTGTACCTGCAACCGCAAAAAGGGTACCAGCACAAATAAACCCCAGAGACCATAAATTACACTGGGTATAGCTGCCAATAATTCTATCATAAATGATACGGGAACCATTAGCCAACGTGGAGCCAACTCAGTAAGAAATATGGCTGCACCCAGGCTCAAAGGAACGGCTATGAGCAAAGCCAACAGGGAAGAAACAATCGAGCCATAAATAAATGGTAATGCTCCATATTCTTCTGTTACAGGGTTCCAGGCAGTGTTCCATAAAAAGTTTAAACCAAAACGGGAAATGGCTGGCCACGCAGCCATAATCATAGCCGTCAGCATAGCGAATACTATAAGTATGATAAAAAAGGCAAAAACCCTGGAGGCCTTATAAAAATACCAATCGGCCCGGTTACCTCTAACGTTATGCCTCAACATTCAGGACCTCCCTCATATAGACAATATTCTTGATTCAGATGGGACTTTAACCATATGATTTTTAACATAACGTTAAGGTCCCAGATTAGATCCGGGACCTTAAACGTCTCCTCTTGGATAATTCTTTATTCCTATTTCTATTTCAATATTGGCTCTTCGTTGTAAGTAACTGATTTCAGTTTACCTTCCAACTTTTTAACCAAATTTGTCGGCAGAGGGGCATATAGTAAATCCTTTGCATATCCCTCACCGTCATGAATTGCCCACCAGGCGAAATCGAGGGTGGCTTTACCTTTAACAGGATCATCCTGGTTTTTATAAATTAACAGGTAGGTAAAAGTAGCTATTGGCCATGCATTTTCCCCGGGAGAATCGGTTATTGAGACCCTCATATCTTCAGGCATATTAGCAAGCGCCCCGGCTGCAGCCTCTGAGGTGGTGTCCAGGGAAGCCTCAACAAAATTACCGGCTTTGTTCTTTAACTTCGCATAGGGAAGTTTGTTTTCCACAGCATAAGCTAATTCAACATAACCTATTGCACCTTCGGTTTGACTTATTTGTCCGGCTACGCCTTCGTTACCTTTGGCACCAAGGCCTATCGGCCATTCTACTGAGGTACCCTTACCAACCTTATCTTTCCATGCACTACTTACTTTAGTCAAATAATCGGTAAATGTATTAGTGGTACCACTTCCATCAGAACGATGGATAACCACGATATCTTTTGCCGGTAATTTTACATCAGGATTAAGCTCTGTAAGGCGGGAATCATTCCATTTAGTAATCTTGCCCAGAAAAATATCTGCAACAGTATCTGATGTTAATTTAATATTTTCTGTTACTCCAGGAAGCTTATAAGTAACTACTACTGCACCCATTACTGTAGGAATATGTAGTATTTCTACAGGCGACTTGGCCAAATCCTCGTCCTTCATTGGAGCATCACTGCCGGCAAAATCAAAAGTTTTGGCAAGAATGCCTTTGATACCACCGCCACTGCCGATTGATTGATAATCCAGTTTAATATGGGAATTTTCCTTGGTGTACACGTCTATCCATTTAGAATAGAGCGGGAATGGGAAGGAAGCCCCTCCGGCGCTAAGCGTCACTTGTTGTTTTGGCTCATCTTTTAGCTCAACACTTTGCTTGCTTTCATCAGGAGTTTTAGTGCCACCACAGCCAACGGCTACTACCGCTAACAGCAAGACCATGGAAAGCAGCAACAACATTTTCTTTCCTTTAAACATGTAATCAATTCCTCCTTTGAATTTTGGTATTGTCTGCGTACAATCATCATTATACAGATCAATTGTAAAATACTAATTACCTCTGTGTTAATTTACAGTAAACGATATATTAACTAAATGTAAATTACCTTCAATTTGCGTATTCAGATAATATAATTTCTTTTTAATGATATGTCAAAAATAGAAGAATTATTGAGTAAAATACAATAATGAAGCAAGGGCTGGAATAGCCATTAAATGGTAGAGTAGGCTAGATGCTAGGTATTGTGAGAAACTAATGACAAGTTTCATATGCCATATGGAAGTGATTTACATAATTACTTGTCGAATTTGTTCGACAAGTAATTATAGACAGAAAAAATATTATTCCATAAAATAGGAGACAGGTAGAGGCGAAGGAGCATCAAGGTGGCTAGCGCATACACGCTAATAGAAAATATCACGAATAATGGGGCAGTTTAGCCAGGCAGACATGGATTTTCGCCATAAAAATTAAACTAAACGGGGTACAAATAATGGACAGAGTAAATAACAGTGACAATGATGCTATTAATTTGAAAGAAATACTGGCAATCTTAAGGAAACGGTATTTGATTATAGTGGCCATAACGCTGACTGCTTTAGTTATGAGCGGTATCTACAGTTATTATGTTATGGTACCCGTTTATCAGGCCGATGCGGTATTGTTGGTAAACCGAACAGCTTCGGAAAACAGCAGCAACGCCAGGAGAGAAGGCATGGAAGGACTAGTGAACTCCATTGCCAAATTACCGGAGATGACTATCAATACATATGTGGCCCAGTTGAAGAGTGAAGCTATGATGGCCAGAGTTATCCAAAAACTTAAATTGGACAAGGCTGGGTATACGGCCAGAGGTCTAGCAAGAAGCGTTGGCGTGGAGGTAGACAAAGATACCAATCTGATTAATTTGAAAATGACCCATACAGACCCCATCCTAGCTGCTAAAATTGTCAATATCGTTACCCAGGAGTTCATGGATTTTGTTTCTGAGACCGATGAACAACAAATGACTAAATCAATGGATTTTCTAAAAAAACAAGCGGCCACCACCGGTGAAGAGTTAAAAAAGGTGGTGGCAAATCAGAACAATTTAGAAGCCAATCCCCGAGGGGTAACAATGTTAGAGAAGCTGATTGCAGCAAAAACCGAGGACCTAACAAAATACCAGTCGTTAGCCATACAGGCCGGTATGGACTACCAGTTGGTACAGGCAGGCAAGCTACAGGCTGAGCAGCAGTTGGAGAACACACCTCCTATTACCGAAATATCTAAATCTGACCTACAACTGGACAAGACAATTATAACGGAGGAGGTTAATCCCGCGTATACGCAACTTAAAGCCCTTATTAATGAAAAAACTGTGAAAGCAGCTGAAAAAGCCGTTGAGGTTCAAAGCCTGCAAGTAATTAATAAGCAACTGGCTAATGAATTAAAAGTTCTTCAGTCAGAACTGTGGCAAAAGAAAAAATTACTCCAGTTAGCCCAAAATGAAGCCAAGCGTTTAGAAGAAACTAATTTCCTGTTGCGGAGCAAAATTGATGAAACCAATATCAGCCAGTCGATAAAATTTGGCTACACTAACCTGGTGGTGATTTCCCCAGCCACAGTTCCCGGAGGTCCCGTCACAACTAACAAGATGCAAAATATGGCGATTGCGGTAGCGTTAGGGCTAATAGTGTCGGTAGGTTTGGCCCTTTTATTAAATTACCTTGATAACACTGTAAAGACTTCAAAAGATTTGGAAGACCTATTAGGACTCCCCGTTTTAGGGCAGATACCTTCATATAACCCTAATAAACCCAAAGCTATAGGGAGGTACTAGATTATGGAAAAAAACAAGGTTATGTGTGAGGTGAACCCCAGGTCAAAAGTGTCTGAGGCATTTCGGATTCTGAGAACTAACCTGCAGTTTTCGACAGTAGACCAATCTTTCAAGTCGCTGTTAATAACAAGCCCTGGGCCGTCAGAGGGCAAATCCACAGTTGCAGCTAATTTAGGCATAGTAATGGCCCAGGCCGGAGCTAGGGTTATTCTACTGGATTGCGACCTACGCTGGGCTGAACAGCACCGTTTGTTTGATCTGCCCAATGAGAATGGCCTGACAGATGTTTTGGTGGGCAGCAAGGAGATAAGCCAGGTTCTAAAAAATACCAGGTTGCCCAGCTTAAAGATTATTACATGTGGCACTCTGCCGCCGAACCCAACAGAACTGTTGGATTCAGATAAGAATAGGGAAGTATTAGCCGAGCTGGGTGAAATGGCCGATATTGTATTGATAGACTCTCCGCCAACTCTAATGGTGGCAGATGCGGCAATTCTTGCCTCGATAGTTGATGGCTGTATACTGGTAATTAAATCAGCCAAAACAAAGATGGATGCCGTTAGACAGGCCAAAGAACACCTTGATAAGGCTAATGCCCGCATCGTCGGCACAGTCCTCAATGCGGTAGAAGGCTCTAATGGGTATCACTACTACGACTCATATTATTACGGAAAAAAGAACAGGAAAGTAATAGAAGCAAGTAAAATGTGACCATTGTAGGTGAACCCGTTATGAATCATAATTTTTATGAAATTCTAGAGGTTAGCCCAAATGCGTCAACTGATGTAATTGAGGCAGTATACAAACGTTTAGCGAAGAAATATCACCCAGACCTACAAAAGGAAATAAAACGGGCCAGTGCTGAAGATAAAATGAAGGAGTTAAATCTGGCTTATGAGACTCTCAAGGACCCCTGCAGCAGGAAACAATATGATGCTTTCTTAATGAAAGCCAGAAGTAACTCTAACAATAAACTAGGCCGGAGTACTGCCAGAAGAATGCAAATAATCAAGGCAAAAGTGGAGAAAAGCCTAAATACTACAATGAATTACAGGCATTGGCTAACTGTGGTTTTGATATTAATATTTGGAATAACTGTACTGATCATCGGCCTCAACACTTACAACGAACGCAATACATACAACGAACGCAATACATACAACGAACGAAATACATATAATCAACCCCGAATCGATATAACGGAAAACTTGGGCTATCATAACGAATCATCGCCGGAAGAAATAGTAATCAATAAAAATGATCCGGTTGTTCCTGAGGACAGATTTACTTTGGGGTCTTCACAGGCGGTTGTCAAAAAGGTAATGGGGGCGCCAACTTCCATGTTTATTTATTCTTGGAGTTACGGAGCTTCATTGATTTATTTTGATAAGGAAGGCAAGGTAGATGGCTGGGCCAAGATTGACAAAAGTCTAAAGGCTTGGCTGGGTTATAAGAAGAAAAACGCTCCACCGTTTAAAGTAGGCTCAACTAAGGATCAGGTGATCAAAGCAATGGGTACTCCAAGTTCTGTGTTTGGGGGCTCCTGGAGCTTTGGCAAATCAACAGTATGTTTTGACGAGAACGAGAGGGTTAAAAGCTGGGTGGAGATTGATAAACAGCTTTGGGCTGTGACAACTACAGAATCATCTGTGGAAGGAAAAGGCGGTTTTTAACTGACTTCGACAGAAGCTGTTCATTTCTTTGGCTCAGCCAGTCTAAGTAATGTAAAGATGTGAGAAATTGTTGCAAAAAATAATTCCAGGGCATATGGAAAATATTGACAAAACAGCCTTTGAATGCTAATGTAAATTAGGCGGTCTAACAGAAAACTTAGCGGGGGGAAAAATGAGTGCAATAGCTGGAATATATCATTTAGACCAAGAAGCGGTACCCATTGATTATGGTAGGAAGTTAATGAAGGCTTTACAGAAATATCCCTCCGATGATGTTCAAACATGGCACAAAGCGAATATTTTCCTTGGATGCCATGCACAATGGATAACTCCTGAATCGGTCGATGAGCGGTTACCTTACTACCACCACGAAAGCCAGTTAGCTATCACAGCTGATGCAATCATTGACAATCGTCTTGAATTATTTGAGAGCTTACAAGTGGAGCGAGCAGCTAGAAAAAAGCTGACTGATAGTGAGTTGATTTTACTTGCTTACCAAAAGTGGAGAGAAGAAGTTCCCAAGTACTTAATCGGTGATTTTGCCTTTATGATTTGGGACGAGAGAAAGCGACAGCTTTTTGGTGCTAGAGATTTTTCTGGAAGTAGAACCCTTTACTTTAACCGTACTCAACAGCGGTTCGCCTTTTGTACGGTCATCCGTCCACTATTTTCATTGCCCTATATTGCGAAAAGCCTAAATGAACAATGGCTTGCTGAGTTTTTAGCTATACCTGGAATGCACGATACAGTAGATCCGTCTTCAACAGTCTATAAAAACATTGAACAAGTACCTCCTGCCCATTCTATTTTAGTAGTCGGCAGCAAAGTAATGCTTTCAAGATATTCCACAATAACTGCGGGGCAGAAGCTACAACTAAAATCAAATCAAGAATATGAGGAAGCATTTCGTGAGGTATTCCAAACCGCAGTAACGGCACGGATACGATCTTACCGCAATGTCGGGGCTCATTTAAGCGGGGGCTTGGATTCGGGTTCTGTAGTTAGCTTTGCGGCAAAAGCTTTGCGCAAGGAGAATAAACCCTTACATACATTTAGTTATATACCGGAAGATAATTTTATTGATTGGACACCTAAACACAGAATGGCTGACGAGAGACCATTTATTCACGCAACTGTGCAGCATGTAGGTAATATTACCGATCATTATTTAAATTTTGCAGAAAAAAGTTCCTTATCTGAAGTTAACGATTGGCTTGAAACAATGGAGATGCCCTACAAATTCTTCGAGAATTCCTTTTGGCTGAAAGGAATTTGCGAGAAAGCCAGCCAGTTGGGGATAGGAGTACTCTTAAACGGGGCAAGAGGAAATTACTCAATATCCTGGGGACCGGCCTTAGATTATTATGCTGTGCTGTTAAAAAAGCTTAACTGGATTCGTCTTTACCGTGAATTACTTCTTTACAGTAAAAACATCGGAGTAGACAAATCAAGAATTATGTCTGTAGTTGGGAAAAAAGCGTTTCCTTTTATAAATCAAGATTGTTCTTTGCAAAACCAAGAGCACTTCCCGCTTTTCATTAATGCGGAATTTGCTAAAAGAACTGACGTTTTTAATAAACTCCAAGAACATGGGATGAATATAAAAAATTCTTCTTTTGTAGATAGATATGAAGACAGGAAAAAACATTATGAACAGGTTTTTGTTTGGGATACTACTGGTACAAGTGGAGCAAAATTGTCTTTGCGTTACTCGTTAGCGAACCGTGATCCAACAAATGATTTACGAGTTATTCGATTTTGTCTATCAGTACCAGAAGAACAATTTGTCCATAATGGTTTAGATCGGGCACTTATCCGGAGGTCCACAGAAAGCTTTCTCCCTGATAAAGTTAGGCTAAACCAACGGGTAAGAGGGGTTCAAGGCGCTGATTGGGTTCATCGCATCATTCCGGTCTGGCATACACTAATCGAGGAACTTGAGCAGCTCAGTAAAGATGCTATAGTTGCTGAATTTTTAGATGTAAAAGTGATTAATGCAGCAATTTTAAAGGTTCAAGAAAAACCCCGGCCAGAACTTGCATTTGAACCGGACTTTAGGATTTTAATGCGCAGCTTAATAGTTTATCGATTTATAAAAAAGCTATTATGAAAGGAGGTGACAACATGAAAAAAGAATGGCAAAAACCGGAATTGGCAGTACTTAACATTAGCATGACGATGGCAGGTCCTGGGATACGTTATAATGACGCGACTTACACGGATTTTGACGAAGAAGTACATTTGAATCATAGTTAATTCCCGATTTTAGATGAAATGTTTTTACCACTGCCCTTATACGAATATAAAAAGTATGAGGGCTTTTTAAACTCAGTTTGGTCTACTATTTGGAGTGAAATAGATGGTATATATTGTGAAAAAAGAGGTTTACCAAGCTTTCGGATTAAGCGTGATAAGTGAGATTCCTCTTCCGGAGCTTCCGAAAATGACAAAAAAAGAGGATCATATAGATATTGTAATTGAAACTGCCGATTTATCTAAATTATGGAGTGAATTAGCCCCCCCACAGAAAAAAACTGTAGTAGAAAAAGATTTATTTATGTTTCAAGTTCCCAAAGTTGCCATATTTAGCATACAAAAAGGGGAAAGAATTATCGTTTCACCCATGAAGGGATCGGATGAAGATGAGATTCGACTTTTTATCCTTGGTACTTGTATGGGGGCACTGTTAATACAGAGAAAAGTGCTTCCGTTACATGGGAGTGCTCTGGCTATTACTGGAAAGGCCTATGGCTTTATTGGTGATTCAGGAGCGGGTAAATCGACCCTTGCTACAGCTTTATTAAGCAAAGGCTATCAACTGCTGAGTGATGATGTGATAGCCATATCTTTTGCTCATGATAATACTCCTTTTGTTTTGCCAGCGTATCCGCAGCAGAAGCTCTGGCAGGAAAGTTTACAGCAGTTTGGGATGGAAAGTAACCGTTATCGTCCGATCTATCAAAGAGAAACTAAATATGCTGTACCTGTTCCTGCTAAGTTTTCCACAGAAACCTTACCCCTTGCGGGTTTGTTTGAACTTATCAAGACAGAGAGCGAGAATATAGAAATCCATCGTATCCAAAGTCTAGAACGACTGCAAACCTTGTTCCTGCATACCTATCGTAATTTCCTTATACCTCGTGCCGGATTGATGGAATGGCACTTTAATACCTCTGTAAAGATAATGAATCAAATCTCTATTTTTAAACTACGGCGACCAACTTCTGGCTTTACTGCGCATCAGCTTGCGGCCTTAATATTAACTACCTTAGATGAGGTGAAACTATGATCAAAAATCAACATATTTCGTTAAACCATTCAATTGTTCAAGGAAAAGGAAATATAGTTAGTGATATGGACACAGAAAAAGTGATGTTAAGCATTAATAATGGAAAGTACTACAATTTAGGCGAAGTTGGGGGAAAAATATGGGATCTTATTGGGGTGCCAATCTCCGTTAATCAGTTAGTTACTAATTTAATATCTGAATATGATGTAAAGCAAAACGAGTGTGAGCAACAAGTTATTTCATTCCTAGAACGTTTATTACAGGAAGACTTAATTCATATCGAATAAGAGGCCAACTCGTAATTCTTTATTTATTCAAGAGAAGAAGTAGGGAACTATAAATGAACATTTCGAAAAGGGTAATACAGTTTTTTTCATTAGATTCAAAAACGAGGTTTTTATTTTTAGAGACTTTTATATGTTTAGGTTGGGCGCGTTTTCTTTTATATTTGCCGTTCACTAAGGTTGCACCTTTTTTAGGTATTCAAATGCAGGAAACATCCAATTCCCAGATCCAAACAAACAGAACTGTATTAATAAGTATATCCGGTGCTATTGGGACTATGAGTAAACATACCTTTTGGGAAAACAAATGTCTGGTAAAAGCCATAGCTGGTATGAAGATGCTTGAAAGACGTCAAATTGAAAGTACTCTTTACTTAGGAACAGCTAAAGATGAGGCTGGAGAACTGATTGCTCATGCCTGGCTGCGCAGCGGCCCCTTCTATATTACAGGGTCGGAAGTAATGAATAGATTTACAGTAGTCGGCAAATTTGCAAAAAAAGCAATTATTGAAGGTGAATACTATGGGTAACGATATTAGCCTCGATTTGGCCGAATTTCCTAAAGAGTTAAAATTAATACTTTTGCTCATTAAGCTGGAAGATGACGAGAAAGTACCTGCAAACAATAAAGAGTTATTTAGGGATATCGATTGGAAGCTATTCCTTCGGCTGGCAACGCATCATCGTGTTCATCCACTTATTTATTTACTGTTAAAAAGGATGGATCAAAAATTCATTCCTCAATATGTGATTGAGGCTCTGTATAAAGAATTCTGTAGAAATACCTTTCAAATGCTTTACTTAAGCCGAGAAATGGAACAAATAAGTAGATTATTTGCTGAAAATAGCCTCCGCTTGCTTTTTTTAAGAGGCCCAGTACTTGCAGCTGATCTATATAAAGATATTTCCCTTCGACCATCTGTAGATTTAGATATTTTTGTTCCACTAAATGATTTAGATAAAGTTGACAGACTCCTTCGAGATATTGGTTATGAGAAGTATGAGTTTTTTTCAACTGTATTGGACGAATGGAAATGGAGGATTCACCATTTAGACTATGTCCATCCTCAAAGCAAGATTAAACTGGAAATTCATTGGAGACTAAATCCTGGTCCAGGGAAGGAACCAAGCTTTATTGAATTGTGGGAACGGAAAAGAATAAGTTCACTCACCAGTTATCCTGTCTATTATTTAGGAAAAGAGGATTTGTTTCTATTACTAGTTACTCACGGTTCCCGGCATGGTTGGTCGCGACTGGGTTGGTTAGCGGATATTGATAAAATTGTAAAACAGAAACCCGATTGGGCAAGGCTTTACGGGTTACTGAAGAAATATCAATGTCTTCATATAGGAGGACAAGCACTTATTTTATCTTCGCAGTTATTAAATACCCCTGTATTTGAAGAAACGAAAACACTAAAAGCAGGAAAGCGTTCAAGAAGGTTAGCCCAACAGGCGCTGTTTTATTACAAGCGAATGGTAAACCTACATTCGGATCCCGTTCCTGAAGAAGTGAGTAGCTATCATAAGCGTCATTTGTTTGCATTAATGTCCAATCAGCAAAAGTTTATATTCATTATGAGTTTATTTTATCCTTACCCTATGGATGCTGAGATTTTGCCGTTGCCTAAATATCTACATTTCTTATATTTTCCTTTGCGTCCCGTTTTATGGGCTTGGAGAAAAACAAGGACCAATGCATTACCATAGGAGGAATTAAGTGGAACATCTTTTTTACTTTTACAAGCGACTACATTGCTTTTCCGGAAGAATTCTCTATGTCAATCTCATAGGTATGGTCATAGTCAGTTTCCTTCAGGGTATGGAGAATTTACTATTAATTCCCATAATTAGTGTTAGTGGAATTGTGAATGGAAATACAGGGGCAAACCCTATTTCAGGGATTGTTGAATTCATGCAAAAATTTCCTAACCTGTTTGAATTACCTATTATTTTATGTAGCTACATCTTATTGGTAGTAGGGCAAAGCCTTTTACAACGTAATATAACCATCCGAAATGTAAAAATCCATCAAGGTTTTGTGCTTAATCTAAGACTGGAAATTTATCATGCTATATTACAAGCAAATTGGGACTTTTTTATAAAGAAGAGGAAGTCCGATATTATTAATTCATTGACGACAGAATTGGGGCGGGTTAGTGCTGGGCTGGCCTTATTGTTACAGCTATTAACTACATTTATTTTCACCTTGATTCAAATTGGGTTGGCTTTATGGTTATCTGTAAAATTGACGATTTTTATACTGATTTGTGGTTGCGTACATGTGCTGTTAACTAGAAAATTTGCTAAGCGAGCAAAAATATTGGGGAGTTTAACGTCAGAAATATCACAAAGCTATCTAGCAGGTATAACAGATCAACTTAACGGGATAAAGGATATTAAAAGTAATACCTTAGAAGAATCTCGTTTGCTATGGCTCCGATCTATGTCACGGGAAATGGAGCACGAACAAAAAGAATACTTACAATTGAGAACATCCTCGGAACTTTTGTCTAAAATCTCCTCGGCGACGTTTATCTCGGTCTTTATTTTTTTATCCGCGAAGATATTTCATGCTCAGCCAGCGCAATTGTTGTTGATTGTAATAATTTTCTTGCGATTATGGCCACGAATTGCAAGTATTCAGTCCGGTATAGAGCAAATTGCTGCGTATATTCCAGCCTTTAAGGTTTTAATAGAACTAGAAAAAGACTGTAAGCAAGCCCGGGAACTTAAGGGGGGTGAGCATTACAATACCGTAGAGTCTATCAGAATAGAACAACAATTGGAGTGTAATAATGTATTTTATCGTTATAATCCACAAGAGTCCATATTTGCACTTCAAGATATCAGTCTAAAGGTTCCAGTCAACCAAATGACTGCTATTGTAGGACCCTCAGGTGCTGGGAAAAGCACCTTAATTGATATTTTAATGGGGCTCATGCAACCAGAGCGGGGGCAAATCTTAATAGACGGAACCCCGCTTACAAGTAGTAATATATTTGCCTTGAGGAGATCGATTAGCTACGTTCCCCAGGATCCGTTTCTTTTTAATGCCAGCATAAGGGAAAATTTGCTTTTAATTAAACCAGCTGCAAACGAGGAGGAAATTTGGGAAGCGTTAGAGTTTTCTGCATCTGCTGATTTTGTAAAAAGGCTTCCTCAGCGTCTTGATACACTAATTGGTGACCGGGGGGTGAGACTTTCCGGAGGTGAAAGACAGCGGCTTGTACTAGCTAGAGCTATATTACGAAAGCCAGCTATTCTTATTTTGGATGAAGCAACTAGCGCACTAGATACCGAAAATGAAACAAAGATCCAAGAAGTTCTAGATAGACTAAAGGGCACAATGACAATTGTTGTCATTGCCCATCGTTTATCGACTATACGTAATGCTGACCAGGTGATTGTCTTAGACCGGGGAAAAGTTATCCAAAAAGGTGGCTTTAGCCAGCTAGCACATGAGAAAAGAGGACTATTTAGTAAACTATTAGTAAATCAGATGGGAAGCGTGTAGACAGGGATAAAATTATCAATTTAATATAAAAAATCGCAAAAATAAATTGTAAAAAAAAGGAAATTTAATATATTTAAGACATTGTTTTTACGATTTCGACATGGAGGTTATAGTATGCTTTCAATGTACAATCATATGGTAAAAAGCATAAATAACGGGATTAAAATCTGAAAAAGGTGAGATAAGTGACAAATAAAGTGTTGTTTTGTGCAACGATTGATCTCCATTTTAAGGCGTTTCATTTGCCATTTATGAAATGGTTTCAAGAACAAGCCTGGGAAGTACATGTTGCTGCAAATGGTGATTTGAAACTGCCATATGTAGATAAAAAATATAATATACCTTTTGAAAGGTCACCTTTTAAACTTAAAAATATAAAAGCTTATACAGAACTAAAGGCGATTATTGCTAATACCAATTATAGGATAATCCATTGTCATACCCCTATAGGTGGGATGCTGGTGCGTTTAGCTTCAAGTAAAGCCCGGAAAAATGGGACCACAGTTATATATACAGCTCATGGATTCCATTTTTGCCAAGATTCACCATTTATAAACTGGCTTATTTATTACCCCATTGAGCGGGGTCTTGCTCATTTTACAGACTGTCTGATAACAATTAATCAAGAGGATTACACCCGGGCAGTTAAGCATAGATTTAAAGCCGGACGTATTGAGCGAGTTCATGGTGTGGGAATAGATATAGAAAAATTCAAACCCAGCAAAGAAGAAACCAAACAAGAATTACGACAAAAGAATGGTTATCAACCCGATGATTTTCTGATGTTTTATGCAGCAGAGTTTAATAAGAACAAGAACCAACAGCTGCTAATTAGAGTACTTGCTAAGCTAAAAAAGACGGTTCCCCATGCTCGCCTTATATTGGTCGGAAATGGCTCAATGATAGATTACTGCAGTGAGTTGGCAAAAGAACTAGGTGTAACTGATATGGTTGATTTCCTAGGTTTTAGGAAGGATATTGATGAGATATTGCCAATGTGTGATCTTGCTGTCGCTTCAAGCTTTCGTGAAGGTCTGCCGGTTAATATTATGGAGGCAATGGCTTGTGGTCTACCGGTTATTGCCAGTGACAACAGAGGTCATAGGGAACTCGTTAGCAATAATGAAAGTGGCTGGGTCATAAGTCCTAAAGATTTAGATTCAATGTTTAAGAAAATTGAAATGCTTGCTAAGACAAAAGGTTTAAAGAATAAACTTGGATATATGGGTCGTGAAAAGGTGGAAAGTAAATATGCAATCAATAAAATATTAACTGAAATGTCGGCTATTTATAGAAATTTCATGGACTGAGGGAAAACAGATGAACTATCCAATAAGGGTATTACATGTTGTAGTAAATATGAACCGTGGCGGTGCTGAAACTCTCATCATGAACTTGTATCGGAATATGGATCGCACGAAAGTTCAATTTGACTTTTTGACCTGCAAACAAGGGGTTTTTGATGCAGAGATTTTAGAATTGGGTGGAAGAGTTCATCGGATTCCCTATATCACTGAAGTTGGTCATTTCGGGTATGTAAAGGCACTGGATAATTTTTTTACTGCATCTTGGGATTATAAAATTGTCCACTCCCATATGGACAAAATGAGTGGTTTAGTACTCCTTGCTGCCAAGAAAGCGGGTATTCCAGTAAGGATTGCCCATAGTCATAGTACCAAAAGTGAAGGTGGGATTGCAGCGAGAGCATATAAGTGGTATGCCGGTCAGTATATACCCTCGAATGCAACAAACTTAATGGCCTGCTCTGATCGAGCATCTAAATGGTTATTTGGAAATATTTCGAGCAAATGTTTGATAGTCAAAAATGGTATTGATCTTAATAAATTTACGTTTTGCCCCAATATTCGCAAAAAGCTAAGAGCAGAATTAGGGATAAATGAGCATATTTATGTAGTTGGTCATGTAGGTCGGTTTAGTCATCCCAAGAATCATACATTTCTCATAGATATTTTCAAGGAATATGTCAGCATTAATTTTAACTCTATTTTAGTCTTGGCTGGTGATGGCCCGTTGCGTGCTGATATTGAGTACAAAGTAAAAGACTTAGGTTTAGTAGATAGAGTAAAGTTTCTCGGCGTACGCAGCGATGTAAACTGTCTGCTCCAAGCATTTGATGTATTTGTATTTCCTTCACTATATGAGGGCTTGCCATTTACCCTCATTGAGGCTCAGGGGGTGGGAACACCGTGTATAATCTCAGATGCGATTTCGCGAGAAGTAGATATGGGTGTTGATTTAATTGAATATCTACCTCTTAATGACATAATGACCTGGGTCAAAAATCTTAAAGCCTCAGCAAGACGGTTAACAGCTAACTTAGTAATGGAGGCATTACGCAAAAAAGGTTATGACATCGAACTTGTTTCCAAGCGGATTAAAGATTTTTATCTAGACGCCTCGAGGTGAGTATTATTGAAAAAACTAACAATTTTTACACCTACCTACAACAGGGCATATTGTCTTCATAAATGTTATGAGAGCCTCAAAAGCCAGACCTGTAAGGATTTTATCTGGTTAATTATTGATGACGGTTCCAGTGATAATACAGCTGAATTGGTTGATAGTTGGGTTAAAGAAAGTATTATTGAGATAAAATACAAATTTCAAAAAAACCAAGGGATGCACGCTGCGCATAATACCGCCTACGAACTTATAGAAACAGAATTAAATGTATGTATTGATTCTGACGACTATATGCCTGATGAGGCAGCAGCCAAAATCTTAAATTTCTGGGAATTGAATCAGAGTGATGATTTAGCCGGTATAGCCGGACTAGATGCTTACAATAATGGGATGATTGTAGGTACTAAATTTCACGATGAAATTAAACATTCTACATTATTTGAGATTTACCATAAATATAGTATAAGGGGAGATAAAAAACTAGTATATCGTTCTGAACTAACCAAGAATTATCCATATCCTGTTTTTGAAGGTGAAAAGTATGTCGGGTTAAATTATAAATATAATAAAATTGATCAGACACATAAGCTTGCCTTATTAAATGAAGTGCTGTGTATTGTTGAATATATGGAAGATGGGTCTTCTAAAAACATGTTAAAACAATATCGTAAAAACCCCAGAGGATTTGCCTTTTATAGAATAGAAAACATGAAGAATCCTTATGCAGGCTTAAAATTTAAGTTTAAAGAATGTATTCATTATGTATCGAGTAGTTTTATGTCCAGCAATCGGAAGTTTATCAAAGAGAGCCCTTGTAGATTACTTACTGTATTAGCCATTCCCTTTGGATTTATTTTATACAAATATATCGTCAAAAATAGCTATTGAATGCGATAACAGGGGGATAAACTTGTTTATTTTTTATTTAACACTACTGGCTACATTTATTCTTTCTGTGATGGCTAGGTTAACAAAGGGAAAATCTAATCAGCCAAATATCCTTATAACAATCGTGATCATGGGTGTTTTGATATTAGTATCAGGATTAAGAAATAACATCGGAGACACAGCAGCTTACCAGCACCTTTATACACTTGTTGGGAACGGATTGGTAGCTAAAGGTTCCTATGAAACTGGATTTATGCTATTTCTTTCATTACTAAACCAAATATCCGGTAACCCTCAACTAATGATTTTTGTTACAGCACTGATAACTAATGGTTTATTTATTGGGATGTTTAGAAAATATTCTAGCTTATTTGAACTGCAAACATATCTGTACATAACATCTGGTTACTATTTGGTTACGATGAACGGAGTAAGACAAGCTTTGGTTGCGGCGATATTATTTGCCTCAACTAAATTTATTACCGAAAACAAGTTTATAATATACTTGCTAATCACCTTAATTATGACTACATTTCACACCTCAGCTTTAATTATGATTCCGGTATATTTTATTGCCAGACAAGAAGTTTGGTCTAAGAAAACTATGATATTGATCTTTGCTTTACCCATAGTATTTATTTTTTTTCAACCCTTAATGTCCATTATGTTCAAAACTATAGAAGGCACAAGATATGCTTCATATGAAGGAGCAATAATGACAGGTGGAGAAGGGGGGGCAAACGTAGTTAGAGTAATTATAGCTGCTATCCCTGTAGTTATCGCTTATTTCGGCAGGCACAAATTAAAGCAAGATTGGGTTCAAAGCAATTTATTTGTAAATATGTCCTTGATTAATTTAATAATTATGTTATTTTCGTTGTTTAATTGGTTATTTGCCAGATTTACATTGTATTTTCAACCATATAACTTTATCTTATTACCATACATGATTAATACTTTGTGTAATCGGGAGGAAAAGCCGTTAATCTATTATTTGCTGGTATTATTTTACTTTGCGTATTTCTATTATGAGCAAGCAATTACCTTACATATTAATTATTTGAGTGACTTCTTCTAAAATTTTTACATGCGAGGGAGAGAAATGAATAATTTTTACCCAATAAGAATACTTCATGTGGTTGGTGCTATGAATATCGCAGGAACAGAAACAATGCTGATGAATATATATCGGAATCTGGATCGAGCTAAAGTACAATTTGATTTTATTTCCTATCAACAAAATGCTCACTATGATGATGAAATTAAAAGAATGGGTGGAAGGATTATAAGGTTATCTAATACTCACTCTGTAAAAGAAATATATGAGGCAATAAAAAAATATGGTCCTTATCATGCTGTGCATTCTCATACGTTATTTCATTGTGGTATAGCAAATCTGGCAGCAAAATTAGCCAAGGTAAATGTAAGGATAGCACATGCCCATACCACAATGGATAGTTGTGATAGCTTGATTAGAAAACTATATATTAAAGCTATGAGATATATTATCAATACTTTTTCCACTAAATTATTAGCCTGTAGTAATCAAGCGGGCAAATACCTATTTGGAGAAAAAGGTTTAAACAAGCCTTTTTTTACATATTTTCCAAACTTAATTGAATACCCAAAGTTTTTACAAGAGCCTAAAATGGATGTCCTTAAATTTAAGGACGAAAAAGGCTTACAAAACAGTCTTGTCATTGGGCATATAGGTAGGTTTATAAAAACTAAAAACCAAATGTTTCTCTTAGATATAATTAAAAGTATGCTCAAAAAAGCTGATAACGTTAAATTGGTATTAGTGGGAGACGGAGATTTAAGATTACAAACAGAAGAAGCTGCTAAGTGCAAAGGTCTGGATGACAATATTATCTTTGTTGGATTAAGAAATGACATCCCGACTATCCTGCATGTAATGGATATCTTTGTTTTTCCTTCTATATACGAAGGCTTGGGGCTTGTTTTATTAGAAGCTCAAGCAAGTGGATTGCCTTGTGTTGTCTCTGAGGCGATACAGCCTGAAGCAGACCTGGATATTAATTTGTTCTCAAGACTCTCCTTAGCAGATGGAGCAGAGGTTTGGGCTAATAAAATCTTAGAACTGGCCGGCAAAAAGGAAAAAGATGCAAAAAAAATAATTAATGGATTTGAAGCAAATGGATATTCTTTGTCACAGGGTATTTCTAAACTATTGAATATATATCAACTTACTATGGAGGATGCATGAAGACTATATTAATTTCATCATTTGATCTGGAAGTTGGGGGAGTTGAAAGAAGTCTAATCAGTATGTTAAATAACTTTGACTACAAAAATTATCATGTAGATCTAATGTTATATAGCCATACCGGTGAATTCATGAATTTACTTCCCAAGTATGCTAATTTGTTGGCAGAAATAAAAGCATATAAAACATTTCGAATGTCTATAGGACAAATTCTACGAAGTGGTAAGTTACATCTTGGAGTTGCGAGACTGCTTGCTAAGTTGAACGCCAGCCTAAATAACTCTTCTGAAAATGGAATTAAGCAGATGCAGTATATGTGGAGGTATTCCTTACCATTTTTACCAAAGCTGGAAAAAAGCTATGATGCAGCCATAAGTTATTTATGGCCACACTACTTTGTTGCTGACAAAGTAAACGCAAAAATTAAAATAGCTTGGATTCATACCGATTATTCAGCACTGGAAACAAATATAAAAATGGACTTAAGCATGTGGAAAAAGTTTAATTATATCGTAGCAATATCCGAAGAGTGTAAGCATTCATTTATAAATAAATATAGGGAATTAGCAGATAAGGTTAAAGTAATTGAAAATATCAATTCTCCAGAGGTAATCAGAAAAATGGCTGATGAAGAAGTGGACAACCCCATAAATAATGACCAGAGATTTAAAGTTATTACAGTGGCTAGATTTTCTCATGCTAAAGGAATTGATAATGCCGTCAAAGCGCTAAAAATCTTAAAGGACAAGGGATATGATCAAATAGCTTGGTACGTTGTTGGGTACGGCGGAGATGAAACAATAATTAACGAATTGATTGCCAACAATAATTTAGAAGATAGTTTTATACTTTTAGGAAAAAAAATTAATCCATATCCGCATATACAATCAGGCGATTTGTATGTTCAACCATCAAGGTATGAAGGTAAAGCGGTTACAGTTACTGAAGCTCAGATACTTGCAAAGCCAGTAGTGATAACAAACTATGCAACAGCCAGAAGCCAAGTAAAGGATATGTTCGACGGATATATTACAGAATTGTCCGTTGAAGGAATAGCCAATGGGATAGAAAGGCTATATAAAGATTACGAACTGAGAAAAAAATTAGCTAATCGCTGTAAAAGCATAGATTATAGTAATAGCTGCGAATTAAAGAAATTCTATAGTCTGTTAAGCTAGTCCGGGAAAGGTAATATACGGAGGTAGTTTATTTTATGGATAATATTCTATTGCTAGATACATCTGTAGGCTCCCTTAACAAGGGGGATGAGATAATCATGAAGTGTATCAGATATCATCTATTGGATTTAACGAAAAATGCAAATGTTTTTACCTTGCCGACTCATATTTCACCTTTTCACTGGTATCAAGTAGCCAGAGGGTCACATCGAGTGAAGTTTTATAGTGATGCAAGATACAAATTTGTCTGTGGTACTAATTTGCTAACGATGAATATGCTAACTCACTTTCCTCAGTGGAATATTAACATATTTAACTATCTTCCTTTAAAAGGGAGTATTTTATTTGGAGTTGGTGCCGGAAAAGGCAGTAAAATCAACAGATATACTAAAATGTTATACAACAAAGTTTTATCACATAGTTATGTACACAGTGTTAGAGATCAAAGAACAAAAGAGTTTCTAGAAGAAATGGGATTTAAAGCTATAAACACAGGTTGTCCAACATTGTGGTTACTGACAGATGGGTTATGCAAACAAATTCCAACCCAAAAATCGGATTCAGTTATTTTTACACTCTCTTCTGCTAATGAGATTGTAAAAGATCAATTATTAATCGATGTATTGAACAAGAATTATCGTAATATCTATTTTTGGATCCAAGGTGCTGAAGATTTAACCTATTTTCAAACTTTCAACAATACAAAAAAGGTAAAAATAATTTCACCATCGGTAGAAGAGTACGAAAAGATACTGAATACAGATGTTGATTATGTTGGAACACGGTTACACGCCGGGATATATGCAATGCGCCATAAAAAACGATCAATTATTATTTCCATTGATGAAAGAGCCCGGGGAATGAGCCAAACATTTAACCTAAACACTATTGAAAGTAATGAAATTAATAAGCTCGAGAAAATGATTCACTCAGAAATAATCACTAAGGTAAATGTTAACTTTGATTCAGTACAAACTTGGATTAGTCAGTTTACACAATAACAAATTTAATTCCGGGGGAATAATTAGGAGGCTAACACTAAAATGAATAGTATAAATCTGGAAAAAATAATTGTGAAAAATAACCGAGTAGACTACTTTTTTTTTGTCAAAGGAAAGTTAGAAAAATATTTTACCGCCAGAAAGCATTTATTTTTTGAGTACAACTTTGATGTCTCTGAGATTCCCCAAAGTATTATGGCTATCCCCTTTCTGGCCAACATAATTCCGTTAATCTGGATTACAAATTCAACAGTATCTATAGATGAGTTGGATAAATCTTTTTATGAGAGTCTAAACGAGATTAGAAATTCATATCAAACAATGTTTCCAAATGTGAGGTTTAAAGGACGAATTTTTGTTAAAAAAATTATTGATAACGCTTATGTTCCCGAAACCGAAGCCGCATCTTTATTTAGCGGAGGTCTGGATGCCCTTACTACCTTTATCAGAATTAAACATAAAAAGCCCGTATTAATTACTGAGTATGGATGGCACGAAAATACTGTCCAAGCCAGTGAGGTATGGGAAGCAGACAAAAAAAACGCTATAGCTTTTGCCCAAAGTTATGGCTTGAAAAACATTCTTATTCAGTCAAACTATGGTACCTTTATAATTGCCCAAAATATCGACTATGATTTTAATAAATTATTAGGAGATAGTTGGTGGCATGGATTGCATCACGGCTTAGCGATTATTTCAGCTGCTATACCAATAGCTTATAAGCTTAAGATTAAATGTATCTATATTGCTAGTTCTAATTCTCCAATCCATAAAGTTGCATGTGCTTCAGATCCCACTGTGGATAATAAAATTAAGTATGCTTCCGGTAAGGTTTTTCATGACGCCTATGAACTTACCAGGCAGGATAAAGTTAAGCTTGTAGTTGATTATTATTCTGCTGATAAAAAACCTGTCCAGCTTAGAGTTTGTTTTCGAAACCAGGAAAATTGCTGTGTCTGCGAAAAATGTTTAAGAACTATTATGGCAATTGTTGCCGAAGGTAAGGATCCACGTGCTTTTGGTTTCAACCTTACCAATGATTTTTCCCAACATATTCGGAATGCATTAAATAAGGAAGTGAAATTTTTCACGGATACGTTTATCACAATTTATTGGCAGTTAATTCAGGATAGAATGAAGGAAAATTCTGAAAAAATATTGTTCAAAGACCTGCTTAACTGGTTTTTGGCTTATGACTTTAAATACGAAAGGAAAAAGGCTTTATTAGAATATAGACTAACCAACTTTTTCCCAATTTTAAAAAGAAAGCTCAACACCGGAATTAATAGAATTTTTATTAATGTTTAGATAAAGGACTATTATGAGAGTAGAAAATTCGATAAAGAATATTATCTTTGGTTTGTCGGGACAAATTATTAGTTGCAGCATGGGTTTTGTGGTTAGAACAGTTTTCATAGCAACCCTGGGGATAGAATATTTGGGTGTCGATGGACTTTTTTCAAATATTTTAACCATATTATCGCTGACCAATTTAGGCTTTGATACGGCCATAATCTATAGTTTATATAAGCCCCTGGCCGAAAATGATCAGAGCAGTATAATTGGATTAATGAAATTATATCAAAAGGCGTATAGAATCATTGGCATAGTTGTATTACTGTTAGGTCTCTCACTGTTACCATTCCTGCCAAGTTTAATCAATGGTAAAACCTACATTAGTAATCTAGAGCTTATCTACCTATTGTTTTTAGCAAATTCCGTTGTATCATATTTTTTTGTTTACAAACAATCCATAATTATTGCTGATCAAAAAAATCATATAATTTCTAAAATATATAGTGTTTTTACTGTTGTATCCAATCTTGGGCAGATAATTTTATTAATCCTGACAAAAGACTATCTAGCAGTGCTGTCTAGTCAGATTGCCCTCAAAGTACTGCAAAACTTGTACCTTTCCAATAAAGTAGACAAGTTATATCCGTTTTTAAACGAAAAAAACAACATAATGTTGTCTGAAGAAAATAAAAGGAAATTCTTTCGAAATTTATATTCGCTAATGATCTATCGAATTAGTGGGGTTGTAATCAATGGCACAGACAATATAGTAATTGCAAAATTTGTTGGGCTAATCTGGGTTGGAGTTTGCTCGAACTATTTGTTAATTATCAATACATTAAATTCTTTTTTGAGCCATATTTTTTATTCCATTACTGCTAGCATTGGAAATTTAAATGTCAAAGAGGATCAAGAAAAAAAATATTTAATATTCAGGATAGTTAACTTTTCTAGTTTTTGGATATATGGGTTTTGTGCGGTGTGTCTCTGGAGTTTAATCAATCCCTTTATAAGCTTGTGGTTAGGGCAGCAGTATGTATTGAATAAAGTGATTGTTTTTGCGATAATCTTGAATTTTTATACTACAGGAATGCAAAATGCAGCTACAACTTTCAGGGATACTACAGGGTTATTTAAAAAAGCCAAACATGTGCCCATTATTGCTTCAGTTCTTAATATTGTGGTTTCAGTAATTCTTGCCAAAACAATTGGCATTGCTGGTGTATTTTTAGGAACGGTTATAAGCAGATTTTGTACATATTTCTGGTATGACCCTTATCTTATTTTTAATTTAGTCTTTCACAAACAAGTCAAAACATACTTTTTTAGATACCTTCTTTTTGGGTTATTAGTTATTGCTGCTGCCTTTATATCTGATACCATTGGCAGTATTCAACAAAATAATGTTATTATAGAATTAGCAATTCGCGGAGTTTTATGTCTGATTATCCCCAATGCCATTTTTTTAACGGTATTTAGAAGGTCTATGGAATTTAACCACCTATGGAACATAATGAGACCATATCTTAACGACATACCCTCTAAGTTTGTCGCAAAAAAACACTACGATGCTTAAATGATATCAAAAAATCGCCAAGTCAGAATAAGATGGGGGAATATTAATGGTGATACTTGTAACCGGAGGGGCAGGTTATATCGGCAGTCACACCTGTGTAGAGTTATTGAATGCCGGAAACGAAATTATTGTGCTCGATAATTTATCGAACAGTAAACTAGAGGCAGTAACCCGTGTGCGTGAAATAACCGGCAGGGATTTCCGGTTTTATCAGGCAGATTTACTTGACCGGGAGGCAGTAGAGGCAGTATTTAAAGCAAATAAAATAGAGGCAGTTGTCCATTTCGCAGGACTAAAGGCAGTCGGAGAATCAGTACAAATCCCTCTGCGCTATTACCATAACAATATTACTGGAACCTTAATACTCTGTGAGGTTATGCAGAAGTTTGGTGTAAATAGGATAGTTTTCAGCTCTTCAGCAACTGTATATGGCATGCCGGAAAAAGTACCAATCACAGAAGATTTTCCACTTAGAGCCACAAATCCATATGGACGTACAAAACTAATGCTTGAAGAAATCCTTCAAGATCTTTATGTAGCTGATCACAATTGGAGCATTTCTCTATTACGTTACTTCAATCCAATTGGTGCTCATCAAAGCGGAAGAATTGGTGAGGATCCTAACGGAATCCCTAACAACCTAATGCCGTATATCACTCAGGTGGCAGTAGGAAAATTAAAGGAACTTAAAATATTTGGTAATGACTACCCCACACCTGACGGTACCGGTGTACGGGATTACATCCATGTCGTTGATCTGGCAATAGGGCACCTGAAAGCTCTGGAGAAAGTGATGTCAAGCTCAGGAGTGGTTTCGTATAATCTTGGTACCGGGAAAGGTTATAGTGTGTTAGCAGTTGTTTCAGCCTTTGAAAGGGCAACAGGTATTCAAATACCCTATAGTATCGTTAGTCGTAGACCGGGAGATATAGCCGAATGTTATGCCAATCCCCAAAAAGCAAAAAGAGAACTCGGCTGGATGGCGGAAAGAGATGTCGAAAGGATGTGTGCTGATGCCTGGCGATGGCAATTAAACAATCCGTCTGGGTATGAACTCAATGGAAACCCTTAACGAGGGTTTTTTCTTTTTTAAAGAATTTTTATCCTTTTTTATCGACATTGTTTTTAAGTTTTAGATGACTCCCTTCAACATACTATTTAAGAACTAACATTTATAATGAAAATAATACAAAAATGATGTGTGGTGTTACATAATGAAACGAATATTTGATTTTGTTTTAGCACTTATCGGATTAATGCTAGTTTCCCCTATACTTCTGGTAACCGCCATTCTGCTTAGAGTTAAGTTAGGTTCTCCGGTTTTGTTTAAGCAACTACGGCCCGGTTTGTATGGAAAGCCCGTTTATGTTTTCAAATTTCGCACCATGACTGAGAAAAGGGATTTTCAGGGCGTTCTCCTGCCGGATTATATGCGGCTAACTTCCTTCGGGAATTTTCTTCGCAAGTATAGCTTGGATGAACTTCCCCAGCTTTTTAACGTTATCAGAGGCGATTTAAGCCTAGTTGGACCAAGGCCTCTGTTGATGGAATACCTGCCTCTTTACAATGAGGAACAAGGCAGAAGGCATGAAGTACGACCCGGAATTACAGGTTGGGCTCAGGTGAATGGGAGAAACGCCATCAGCTGGGAAGAAAAGTTCAGGCTAGACGTATGGTATGTGGACAATAGCTCTTTTTGGCTGGATCTAAAAATCCTAGGGCTGACGTTTCTTAAGGTTGCTAATTCAGAAGGCGTAAGCCAGCAGGGTCAGGTCACCATGGACAAGTTTAGAGGTGTCGGTTTGTAAACAGTTTAATTAAGGAGTACAACCAACAATGGAGCTATCAAAAAATGATGTAAAGATTCTAAAAGGTGTAGCTATTTTATTTATGTTATTACTTCACTTGTTCTGCAGAAAAGAAACCGATGGATTATATCAGACTTTCTTGCAAATCAACGGAATACCTGTGCTCTACTATCTAGCCTTGTTCGGAGATGCCTGTGTACCTATCTACTGTTTTTCAAGTGGGTATGGTTTATATACAGTTATGAGTGCGGAACATAAGCTCAACATGAAAAAAAACTTTATCCGTATCTTCAAGCTTTTGATTAACTATTGGATAGTGCTGGTGATATTTATTACTATCGGATTTCTAGTGGGTAAGAACGAGCTTTTTCCTGGTAGCTTAGCTAAATTTCTGCTTAATTTTTCCTTGTTAGCATCTTCATATAATGGAGCATGGTGGTTCTTGCAGACATATCTCATCCTGGTGTTATTAGCACCTATGCTGGTCAAGTTAATCAAAAAATATAATTCTATCAGCTTATTATTAATCTCCGGCAGTATCTATATATTGAGCTATGTCCAACGGATAAGACATCCTTTTGACTTTAGTGAAAGCATAGTTGGAAGCATGTTCGTAAACGCCATAGTGTTGGTTGGAACGTCTCAGCTGCCATTCATTGTTGGTTCCATTTTTGCAAAGGGGAAAATATATACAATGCTATTTAATAAATTACTGGGTTTTTCTTATAAAAACACACTTTGTTTAATAGGGATATTGTTACTTGTTATTTTACATGCGGCTTACGAGTCCATGGTTATTGCTCCTTTTACGGCAATTGCATTTATATGTTTGTTTAACCTTACGGATAAAAGTACGCTAACACAGAGTGTTTTGAAATTTTTTGGCAAACATTCGACAAATATATGGTTGACGCACATGTTTTTTTATCGGTCGATTTTTCCTGAACTAATCTTTGCACCAAAATATCCAATAATGATTTTTGTATGGCTGCTAATGCTATGTCTTATTTCATCCTACATAATCAACACTATTTATAAACCTATAACCCGGATAATTGATAAAAAGGTTGCTATTGTACAGTACAATGAAACGGCTGTTGGTTAACGACATTGTTTTTAAGGTTGCGGCGACGTGTTTCAACACGCTTTTTAAGAAGTAAAATTTATAATAGAAATAAACGAATGTGTGTGCAGCTAAATTCATTATGACGGGTGGGAAAGATACAAATGGGCAACTTTAACATTCTGTTCACAAGTGCCGGAAGAAGGGTTTCACTGATACGCCATTTTAAACAAATTCTTGGAGAAATGAATCTAAAAGGGAAAATTGTAACCACCGACTTACAACGGAATGCTCCTGCCCCGTTTGTTTCCGATTTTAAGGAGTTGGTGCCTCGCGTTACGGAACCTAATTACATAGAAGTTCTTAAAGAGATTTGTCAACGACATGCTATCAAGTTGTTAATACCGCTCATTGATACCGAACTCGAATTATTAGCTCTCCATAGGACTGAATTTGCAAAAAAGGGGGTTACTGTGCTTGTTTCCTCCAAGGAAACAAATGAAATTTGTTTTGATAAAAGGAAAACACATGACTTCTTTTTAAGAGCAGGTGTTCAGACCCCGAGAATTCTTGACCCTGAAAAGATCTTGTCTGATCCTGTAGCGGAATAC
This sequence comes from Carboxydocellales bacterium, assembly GCA_049302075.1. Taxonomy (GTDB): domain Bacteria; phylum Bacillota; order Carboxydocellales; family JAJZTU01; genus JBAQLS01. The sequence goes on from JBAQLS010000024.1 coordinate 166,727, forward strand.
CCTTTTCTTTTGAAACCAGCCAGAGGTAGCAGCAGTATTGGTGTTACAAAAATAAATAATGCCAAAGAACTGGATTTTTTTAAAGAATATGTGCCAGAACCGATTATACAGGAATTGGTTGTTGGTGATGAATACACCATCGACGTTCTGGTTGACTTAAATGGAAACATTTGTTCTGTAGTACCAAGACTGCGAATAGAAACTAGAGCGGGTGAAGTTAGCAAGGGAATGACTGTGAAGAACCCTGCGATTATAGTTGCCGGAATGAAGGTAGTCGAAGCTTTACCTGGAGCAGTTGGTTGCATAACCGTGCAGTGTTTTTTAACCCCCAGTGGGGATATTAAATTTATCGAAATTAATCCGAGGTTTGGGGGAGGTTTTCCACTTTCCAGCCAGGCCGGTGCCGATTTCCCAAGATGGATTATCGAAATGATCTTAGGTTGTAAAAAGCAAATTGCCTTCGATAGCTGGCAGGATGGGGTGGTCATGCTTCGGTACGATGATGCCATATTTGTGAGTAAGGAAATGATATGGTAATGATAAAAGCTGTTGTATTCGATTTAGACGACACCCTTTTTCCGGAGCACCAATTCGTTTTAAGTGGTTTTCAGGCAGTTGGAGATTGGGTCTATAGAAAATATTCTGTACCAAACTTTTATCTGACTGCGAAGCAACTTTATGAGCAAAACTACCGTGGTAACACTTTTAATGTCGCCCTAGCACAATTAAACATGCTACATAATTTTGCGCTGATTGAAGAATTAGTAAGCGTCTATCGTGAGCATCAACCCAAGCTAACGCTTTATGCCGATGCAAATTGGGCAATCAGCTTCTATGCAAAAATTAAAAAACTTGGCATAATCACTGACGGGTATTTGCTAACTCAAAGGAATAAGGTCAATTCTTTGGGTCTGGATAGAATTATTGAAGCAATAGTTTATTCTGATGAACACGGCAGGGATTGTTGGAAACCTAGCAAGGTTCCATACCTAAAATTCATGGGAAAATTGGGTTATCAGGGAGAGGAATGCATTTATATCGGAGATAATCCTACAAAAGACTTTGTTAGCGCCAAAGCTCTCGGTTGGAGCACAGTTCAAATTTGTCGTAATGAAGGAGAATATTCAAATATTAGGTTTTTGGATTCGCATCAGGCTGATTATATAATCACCTCTTTATTTGAATTAAAAGAAATTATTATTTAAACCTTATAAATAATTGAAGGAGAGCGACTTATGAACAAATTAGTTGTGATTTGCATATTAGGATATTTGCTTTTTGTTTTCTCAGTAGCCAACTCTTTTGGGTCACCAACATCATCACTTGCAACAGCATCAGCAACAGCATCAGTATCAGTATCAGCACCGGCACCGTCAGAGTATGTAATTGACATAAGTGGCTTTGGCATAAAAAATGACGGTACATCACCACAAAGCACCTCAACAGGGCTTAACCAAGCGTTACAATATGCTGCGAGACAAGGTTTTAGCAAGATAATATTTCCTAAGGGTACCTACTTAATACAGGAAACTAGTCCGGTTGTGATAGATTTTAAAAATATCGTGATTGATTTAAATGGTTCTACTTTGCAAATCAATCCAAATGGATTAGAAAAATATTCAATAGTTGAATTTAGAGAAGGTGCTGATAACGTTAGGCTTACTAATGGTATTGTTAGAGGTGATAAAGATACTCACGATTACTTAACCCTAAAAAGTCCTCATGAATGGGGATGTGGAGTAGTTTTCAAAGGTGGCAAAAAGCTACAACTGGACAATGTTATTGTAACGAATGTCACCGGATATGGAATTTATACTGATAATGGTGTTGGTGCCAATAGATTTCACACATTAGATACTAAAGGTGTAATTCAAGGCGCTATAGCAGATAATGGCAAAATAGTTAAAAATACAAAATCAATTAGAACTGTAAAACCTTACGACGTAAGTGTTTGCGGTGGACAATTTGAGCTAGGATATACTTTAGGATATCAAGGATACCCCTATCTTTTAAGTAGAGAATACACTGCTTATTTCTATGATCAAAAGAAGAATTTTATCCAAAAGAAAATATGTCTTCAATTTAGAAAAGTAGACATCCCTAACGGTGCAAAATATGTTCATTTTGTTTTCCCTCAAATCAAAATTGTTGGTGATGTTAATGGTACCTATGCCTGGATTACTAATCTTAAACCTCCTGCGAATGTAAAACTAAACGATTGTCTCATCAAAGGTAATCGAAGTTTAGGTTTGGCTTTTTGTGGTGGACAGCAGTGGGTAATAGAAAACAATATATTCGAAGGCAATGGAGGAAATGCTCCCAGCCTTGCAGTAAACTTCGAGGATGGTTGGGAATTAATGCAAGACGTATTGTTTCGAAATAATAAGTTTATAAATAACAACAACGATTTAGTTGTCTGTGCAGGAGATAATTTAGTTTTTGAAGGGAATGAGTTTCAGAAAGGAGCATATTTCTGGGAGAGAACAACCAATTATAAAGTTATTGGTAATAAGTTTAATGGTGGCAATGCTACCTATAAAATAAAAAGAGCAGGCTGTGAAGTTAGGGATAATCAATACACCAATACTCGTCATAGCACAATATCCCTTTCATCATTAACAATAAAATTAGTGAATGAAACTTTGATTGATACTGCAATAAATGCAACTACAGGCACAGGAACTAAACTCGTTAACTCTATAATAAGAGCAACAGGAAAACCATTTATAAAAAATTCTGCAATGGAAAATTGCTTACTTGAGATAGCTTCTGCAGAGGCGTTTAATTTAAAGCTAAAAGATTGTAAAATAATCAATTCACATTTAAATTTGCATAAGGAACAATACTTTGCAAACTGTGAAATAACTAATTCCACCTTTTCAACTCATAGTGACACTACTCAGCTCAAGTTTACAGGCAGTGAATTTCTTAACAGCCAAATGTTGTATAGTACATGGGGGGCCGCGGCTGAAACTATCTTTGAACAATGTAAAGTTACTATGAACACAAATCTTCCACTAGTGCGTCTCTCAGCAGGTAGGACAAGAAATCTAACTTTTAAAAACAATACCGTTATCAATCAAACCACAAAACCGGTATTTGAGATGTATGATACGATATACACAGCTCCAAAAGGTAATGTGATTTTCACGGGAAACCGTTTTACTCTAACGAATTATGGTTATGTATTTGATGGAGTTGACCTTATCAAGGGAAACTTTAACTTTACTGAAAAAAATAATATTATAACAGGTGCTGCAATACTAAACCCAAAGTATGTAGGAAATGATTTTATTAATATTACTAGGAGGTAATGACTAATCTCCTCTTAATGAATTTAGCTATCACCATTATCTGAATTATTGAGTACAATAGCTTAAGAGACTTTAGATAGCATATAGAGGAGTGCATCATTTATGGATGAGTTAACAGATAACATAGATAAAAACACGAATTCAGTGAATGGAAGTTCTGAAATTGATAAGATAACATATACTCAGGAAATTGAGTTAAAAAGATTTGGTATTAAAAATGATGGAACATCACCACAAGTAACATCAACAGGTTTAAACCAAGCGTTACAATATGCTAAGGCACAAGGTTCTAGCAAAATAATGTTTCCTAAGGGTACCTACTTAATAGATGAAACTATGCCAATTGTGATAGATTTTAATAATATAATTATTGATTTGAATGGTGCTATATTACAAATAAATACAAATGGATTAGAAAAATATTCAATAGTTGAGTTTAGAGAAGGTGCTGATAACGTTAGGCTTACTAATGGTACTATTAGAGGTGATAAAGATACTCACGATTACTTAACCCTAAAAAGTCCTCATGAATGGGGCTGTGGAGTTGTCTTCAAAAGTGGTAGAAATTTGCAATTTGACAATATTACAGTAACTAATGTTACAGGATATGGAATTTATACTGAGAGTGGTGTTGGGGCAAATAGATTTTATACATTATATACTAAAGACGTAATTCAAGGTTCAATATCCGACGATGGCAAGCCAGTTGAAAGCACAAATACCACTAGAACTAGCAAGCCATATGATGTAACTGTTTGCGGTGGACAATTTGAGCTAGGATATACTTTGGGATATCAAGGATACCCCTTTCTTTTAAGTAGTGAATACACGGCTTATTTCTATGATCAAAACATGTATTTTATCCAAAAAAAAATATGCCTTCAATTTAGAAAAATAGATATCCCTAACGGTGCAAAATATGTGCATTTTGTTTTCCCTCAAAACAAAATTGGCGGTGATGTTAATGGCACCTATGCCTGGATTACCAATCTTAAACCTCCTGCGGATGTAAAACTAACTGATTGTCTCATCAAAGGAAATAGAAGTTTAGGTCTGGCTTTTACTGGTGGACAGAAGTGGATAATAGAGAACAATATATTCGAGGGCAATGGAGGAAATGCACCAAGCCTAGCGGTAGACTTTGAGGATGGTTGGGAGTTAATGCAAGACGTAATGTTTCGAAATAATAAGTTTATTAGCAACAACAACGATTTAGTTGTGAGTGCAGGAGATAATTTAGTGTTTGAAGGGAATGAGTTTCAGAAAGGGGCATATTTCTGGGAGAGAACAACCAATTATAAAGTTATTGGTAATAAGTTTAATGGTGGCAATGCTACCTATAAAATAAAAAGAGCAGGTTGTGAAGTTAGAGATAATCAATACACCAATACTCGTCTTAGCACAATATCCCTTTCATCATTAACAATAGAATTAGTGAATGAAACCTTGATTGATACTGCAATAAATGCAACTACAGGCACAGGAACTAAACTAGTTAACTCTAAAATAAGAGCAACAGGTAAACCATTTATAAAAAATTCTGCAATGGAAAATTGCTTACTTGAAATAGCTTTTGCAGAGGCGTTTAATCTAAGCTTAAAGGATTGTAGAATAAACAATACCCATTTGAATCTGCATACAGAACAATCCTTTGAAAATTGTGCAATAACAGATTCCACCTTTTCTACTCATAGTGACACCACCAAAATACAGTTTAAAAACAGTGAAATTATCAATAGCCAAATGTTGTATAGCACATGGGGCGCTGCAACTGAAACTATCTTTGAACAATGCAAAGTAACGATGAATAAAAATCTCCCCCTGGTTCGTATATCGGCAGGTAAAACCCGTAATCTAATATTTAAAAATAATACTGTTCTAAATCAAATAGCAAAACCGGTAATTGAGTTGTATGATACCATTTACACAGTGCCAAATGGTAATGCAACAATAGAAGATAATAGTTTTACTCTGACGAAGTATGGTTATGTATTTGATGGAGTTAACATTACCAAGGGAATCTTTAACTTTACTGATGAAAATAATATTATAACAGGAGCAGCAATGCTCAACCCAAAATATATAGGAAATAATTTCTTTAATATTATTAGGTAATAGCGATCAGTATGCCCCTCTTTTATTCAAAAGAGGGGCATATCAATTAATTAACAATATTACCAATATTGACCATTTATATTTTTTGTGATAATATAAAATAAGTTAAGTAATATTAAGTAAAACAGCGTATTGATGAGTATAAAGACAAATAGCTACTGTGAACCTTATAATTCAGGCAATAATTTTATTATTTACTAGAAAATGACCAGCATTGGGAATTGAGGTGGCATCTTGCATCAATTTTGTCTGCGTTGTGCAGACATTCCTTTTACAATTATTATACGAAACAGTCGTTTCTGCCAGTCATATTTCGACCATTTCAAGGTTGAACAGGCTGGTGCAGAGCCGGGGATAAAAATCGAAGCTTTTATAAATACCAGGCCTAATATAAAACCTATGCCTAATATAAAAACCAGGTCCAATATAACTACAAGGCTGCATAATATTAACTCTGTAGTTAATCAGCCTCCGGAGGTCACACACAGTGAAGGTATTTTGACGATAGTCCACCCGTTATATGAAGGTATATTTAACCTTAAACAAGGTGAAGGGACAGCATCCGTTAACGATATCTATTCGTTAATAGCCTTCATCCGGTTGGTATGTTCTGTTGTTATTATCGATCGAGGCGGGCTGGCCATTCATTCTTCCTGCATTTTCAAAAATCACAGCGCTCATATTTTTTCAGGCTCTTCCGGCTACGGTAAATCAACTTTAGTAAAACTTACCGAAAAACCATTGCTCTATTCGGACGAAGTTACCCTGGTCAGAAAGGATGAAGCAGAGGTTTTTAAGGTCTATCACTCTCCTTTTCGCAGTGAATTCCACACCGAACCACTCCAACCCACCGGCAATATAGCGGGTATGTTTTTTATAAAGCAGAATACCAGTACATATATTCAGCCCCTTTCCCAATCTGCAGCATTAAGCAAATTGCTTCCTAACATTTTTTTCCCCATTACGGAAAGAAACCCGTATGAGCCAAAGATATTTCAATTGTGCTGCGATTTTCTCCACCAGGTGAAACCGGCAATTCTGCACTTTAAAAAAGACAATTCGTTCTGGAGGTGTATCATTGAAAAGTACAGCAATTTTAAAGCAGAATCCAGCTATGATTACCAGAACTATTGACGGACAGGCTGTGATCATGGACCCCCTAGAGGGAAAGCTGTTGACTCTAAATGAAGTGGGTACATTCATTTGGGAGATGGCGGACGGTAACTTTACACAGGAAGATATGCTTACTTCGTTGTGCAGGGAATTTGAGGTAAGCAGAGAAGCGGCATCGTCTGATCTGGATGAGTTTACGGCAACGCTGAGAGAGAAAAGCCTACTCTTATTGGAGGAGTAAATGGAGTGCGGTTAAATTATGTTTTTGAATGAACTCTTTAATAAAACAGCAAAAAAGGGACTGCTATTTGCGGCTAAACTAGCTCTAACACCGGAATGCAATCTTACTTGCCGCCATTGTTATGTAGGATTTTCCCAAAGCAGAACACTTAAGACTGAGGAGTTCAAGGAGGTGATAAGCCAGTTGGCACGGTCGGGCTGTCTGTTCCTGACTTTGACCGGGGGTGAACCAATTACCTACCCTGGCTTTTGGGAGATAATTTCCTTTGCCCGACAGAGCAAGTTTTTTATCCGACTTTTTACTAATGGCACCCTAATTGAGGAAAAGGCAGCAGTGCGTCTTACCCGTTACGGGGTTAACGAGGTTTACATAAGTCTATACGGTCATAAACCGGATATACATGAACTGATTACAGGTGTCCGCGGATCTTTTGACAAAACGGTGAAGGCAATCATCCTTTTAAAAAGACAGGGAATTAATGTACAAGTTAAATCCAGCATTATGACCTTAAATAAGGAATATCCTTTGGAGATCGAGAATTTCTGCCGCAAGTTGGGGGTCAAATGTAACAGCTCATACCTTTTAAGCCCTAGAACAGACGGTAGCAGTGAACCATGTCTTTTACAGTATCCGGATGGACTCAAATCAGAAATGTTTTCCCGAATACCTCCCAAATCACCAACAGTCTCTTCAGAAAATGCAACTAATCCATGCCCCGCTGCAGAAAACAGTTGTTTTATAGAATATGATGGGATGCTGTACCCATGTGTCAATTACCGCTATCCATGTGGCAGCCTACTGGAAACTTCGTTACATGAGCTCTGGAATTCCAAGAAAATAAGTGAAGTAAGAGAGGGGAAGCTAACACCGGGACAATGCATAGGCTGCAGCGCAATAAACAATTGTTTGCGGTGTCCTGGATTATCATATCACGAGTGGGGCGCTAAAAACGGCTATTCCCGGTTTCAGTGCTGTCAGACCGGGTTACTGAAGTATATTAAAGAAAGGAGTGTGGAAACAGACTATGAAAGCATATGTTAAACCGGCAATAATGGTTGAAGAACCAATAATGTTTGAAACTGCGCATAGTGATCCTCATGGAGGTCATTATCATCCCAACGAACAAAATGGTGACGGGCTTGGTCACTATGGCTGCTGGATTAATCCATCAGGAAATTGGAACAACTAATAACATTGAAAAAGGATTATGGGAGCAGCTTGATGTGAATTATGCGAGTATCCTTTGTGATAAGGCGATTAAAACGGGGAAACCTATCTGCCTAATAGCTAGCGGCAGGAGTATGTGGCCGATTATTACAGAAGGAATGAGGGCGGTGATTTCGCCCCTTCAAGCCGGTTTGCCGGCAAAAGGAAGCCTTCTTTTAATAAGAGGTGCCGATGGGCTGATAGTTCACCGTTATTGGGGAATCATTTACAAGGAAGGTATTCCTCTGGTATTGACCAAAGGTGATACCAATTTAGCTTTCGACCCTCCTGTACCTGTCAGTATGGTTCTTGGGCAAGTATCACAGTTGAGAAACAGCCTTGGAGAATGTAGAGACCTAAAGCGGGGGTGGGTTTGCCTTCTTGGTCGTATACTATGCTCTTCATATTTTTTAGCCAGTATTTGGGCTAGGTTCTGCCGGATGCTATTGAGTTAATGAAAGCTTTCCTAAGACCTCACAGGTTGAGGAATTTTTGGGCAGGGGTATTCCTGCCTAATTTCTTTTGTTTTATAGCCGATCAATAATTACGGCAAACCAGGCGGTATGTAAATCCTCATCAATAAAGTTACTCTCCAGTATTTTTAACAGCTCATCATTGCGCTGTTCCATCTGCTTAACTGTGTAGATGATATCCCGATAATCTTGCATTGCTTTGGTTTCAAGTAGAATATTTGCCTTAAGGGTATTTTCCAGACCTGCCAAGGATATTAATTTACCCCCTACACTTCCTAAAATAGGAGAAATAACGTCACCTAATTTACTGGGCTGTCCACCAAGTTCCTTGATTTTTGACCCAAGGTTATCAACGTGCTGCTGTTCAACATAGGCTATCCGTTCAAAGCTAAGACCATAGTAACTATTCTTGAATGTTTTGCTTTGCGCCTGATATAAATCTACCTGACTTAGTTCCAGGCTATAAAACCAGTTTAATTTTAATATTAGTTGTGCTCTGTCCATAAATACTCCTCATAACAAAAACTTTTTGTACGTAGTATTATTTCCCAAAGTGGGGAAAATACACGATCCGAAAGGAAATAGCGAAAAATATGCAATTCTCAAGCAAGTATTTCGCTTGCACTAAGTTATGCACAACTGTGTGTAAAATGTGGATAAACTGTGGTATTAGGGGGCAGTCGGCTTAAAATTGGGTTATTTGGAGTTAATGTTAATTAAGGGTAAAATTTTATCTACTAGGAGGAAAGCTTTGGTTTGTAGCGAAATAGATATATAGAGAAGGGAGGGAAGCAGGAGTTAATAAGCACTGATAATCCACATTTAAATACCTGAACCAGATCTATTTTAAGACTCTTTTGTTTTGCGTCAACAATCAAACCTTAATTGGAGAATGGGTGAGGCTGTGGGCTATGTACGGAAGTGTAAAACTTGCGGTTATGATTTTTTCCAGAGTGAGTTTGAACGAAGTACTGAAGTATGCAAAAAATGTGATGACAAAGGGAAGAGATTAAAACTAATAAATCAACCTTTAAATATTTATTCAATCAAAAAGAGAGCCTAAGGGCTCTCTTTTTGCTCAATATTTTTCCTTCTAAAAGTAAATACTAAAGTTAATCTGTAAAGAAGGGAGGTAAAAGCATGAATCAAAAAAAGCAACAAGCTAATAAAAAGTTACAATTTACAGAACAGAATCAGTCAGAGAATAGGCTTCACAACAATGAATTCACTTATGAGGATTTAGGCTCAGCTACCCAAGTTAAGTTAGATGCTAAATCCAAGCCAGGGGAAAAATAACCCAAGCTAAAATTTAAGGCTGTTGAAATTCCCCATCTAGCGACCTGCTAGATGGGTTTTTAAACAGCCTGGGATATTTAGGTTAAAAATATTAATCTTGTCCCATCATGGAGTCCACACCGTATTTTTCAAAGTGTTTTCTTAAGGCGGTAATAGTTTCGGGTTTTACCCCAAGCTCACTGGCCAATTCGGTATCAGCACGGTTATTGCTCAAGCCGATAATAAAATCGTCAAAATTTACGTGTACCTCACGGCACATTGATTCCAGACTAGGCCGCCAACCCCAGGGCGCACCTCTGGTACTTAAATCATCTCCAGGCATTGAGTTTATCCCTCCTGTCAAAAAAATGCATTATCTAAACGCTAGTTATAGCTTTACCTAAATAAGCGATATTATTCTCCGGTCTCCGTGGAACTAACAGTTGTATTAGACCTGAGGTTATGGTAATATAAATATAAAGTAAAATATCTAGTGCAATGATGCACTGGTGACTACCGAGCAAAGATGCTTTCGGGATAATTATTTCCTGAAGGTATTTTTTTGTTATTTAGGACAATTATATGATAATGAATACCCTGGGTGAAGGAGGGCTAGCTATGTTCGGAATAAGAGTGGTAATTGCTGACAGTGACCAAAGAACACTCAAAGAAATGAAAAGTTTGCTCACCAGGGTGGGGTATATCGTTGCAGGGGAAGCAACTGATGGAATGACAGCTTTAAAACTTATTAGAAATACTCTTCCCGACATGGTTATTCTGGACACCGACCTCCATGGAATGAGCAGCACTGAAGTTTTGAACAATATTGATGGTGGGAAATTGGCAGCAGTGGTCATGACAGCTAGTTATCAGCATAAAGATTTGCTGGTAAAACTTAAGCATCACTGGATTTTTGGTTTTATCGTCAAACCATTTTCCGAAAACAATCTATACTCGGTATTAAATCTGGCCTTAAATAATTATAAACGAACAATTGAACTGGAAAAAGAGGTGGATAAGCTTAAGGCCACCCTGGAAACCAGAAAGGTTGTGGATAAGGCCAAAGGTATACTTATGACCACTATGGAAATTAGTGAGGAGCAGGCCTTTCGGAAGATTCAAAAGCAAAGTATGGACAAAGGAAAACCTATGCGGGCGGTGGCAGAGGCTATTATGCTGGCGCATGATTTAAATAATTAATTTATTTTAGAAGTACAATAATATAGTGTAGACATTGACGTCTTTTTAGGCATTGACGCCTTTTGGTGCAGGAAATTGCACCAAAGGGCGTTTTTTGATTTTCAAGGAAATTACATTGAAGTAATTATTAATCTCATTTTGAGCACCCTTGAACAAGAGATTAATAATTTTGAACGATTCAAATTTCCCTTGAACACCGATCAATCGCTGCAATCATAAGGATTGACACTAAGAAGATCCAAGAGCTGTTTCGCTTT
>JBAQLS010000025.1:0-232392 GCA_049302075.1 Carboxydocellales bacterium
CTAATTGGTCGAGGACTTGACCTAAATCTTTAGCTTTAAGCTTTAGCATTAACATAAGGCTTTAGCAAAAAAGCGTCAAGCATTAGCGCATTAGCATTTTTCCTCTATGTAGTTTTCAGGGAGTAATCCTGAAAAACATAAATTTTACTAAGTTTAACCTCTATTCATCGAGTAGGGGGTTATTTTATGTTTTTAAATAGAGGAAACCTAAGGCAATGCGTCGAATTAGCATATGTTGATTTAGTGCATATGTCGTATTTTTGCACATATGTCGGATTTAACAAGAAAAAAATTTGCTAGCAATAGACTTTTAGGCATAATTATATTTTGAAAGGTAGGAGAAGAGTTTGGTAGAATTAAAGAGCACATCAAAAAAGAAATCCACAAAAAAGCTGGGAAAAGTATTTGTTTTAGATACTAATGTTCTGTTACACGATCCCCAAGCAATCTTTAAGTTTCAGGATAATGATATCATTATTCCTATAATTGTAATCGAAGAAATGGATGATCAGAAGCGCAGGCAGGATGAGGTTGGGCGTAATGCTCGACAAGTTGCCAAACTTTTTGATAAAATGCGCCAAAAGGGTAAGCTCCATATGGGGATACCTACTGATGGTGGTGGAACTATAAGGGTGGAGCTTAGTGATGAAATAAAAGACTTGCCAGAAGAACTTTTATATGGGAAATCGGATAATAGTATTTTAGGAGTGGCCTTACATTATCAACAAAAGCATAGTGATCGCCAGGTTATCCTAGTGACTAAGGATACTTATCTGCGGGTGAAAGCTGACGCTTTGAATATTCTGGCTGAGGATTACAAGACTGACAAAATAAATATTGATGAGCTTTATACTGGGGCGGACAATATTCTTGTGCCGGTACAACAAATCAACGATTTTTTTAATAACGGAAGATTACCTTGGCAGGCAAGTTTGGGAGCGAACCAATTTGTTACCTTGACTGCCGATGATGGTGGTAATCAGTCGGCCTTAGGTAAATATGATGCCAAGCAAAAGGCAATAGTACCCTTGCGTTTTGGCAATAGGGATGCTTGGGGTATTAAAGCCCGGAACAAGGAACAGCGTTTCGCTATGGAGTTGCTGATGGATGATAATATTAAGCTGGTGACCCTCGTAGGGCAAGCTGGTACAGGTAAAACCCTCTTGGCGGTGGCCGCAGGTTTACAAAAGGTAATAGATGATAATACTTATAAGAAGCTGCTGATAACTAGACCGGTAGTTCCTTTGGGCAATGATATAGGGTTTTTGCCAGGGGATAAGGATGAAAAACTCCGGCCTTGGATGAGTCCAATTTATGATAACATTGAATTCATTTTAAATGGGACCAAAGAGGGTAAAGAGGGTAAAGAAGGCAAAAAAGAAAAGGATGAATTTAAGCCTACTAACATTGAGAGTACCATTCGCTATTTTAAGGAAAGAGGACAGTTAGAATTAGAGGCAATCACCTACATCCGTGGTAGAACAATTCCTCACCAGTATATTATTGTGGATGAAGCCCAAAACTTAACTCCCCATGAAGTTAAAACTATATTGACTAGGGCCGGGGAAGGTTCTAAAATTGTGCTTACTGGGGATCCCCATCAAGTGGATCATCCTTATCTAGATTCTAGTAGTAATGGTCTAACCTACGTTGCCGAGAAGTTTAAGAATCAAGAACTTGCCGGTCACATCGTCTTTACCAAGGGTGAACGGTCTGAGTTGGCGGAACTTGCAGCTGAACTGATTTAAACTTAAGACTAGTACTAAATAACTTTATATTTCCGAGCTCAGGGGGCCTAAAGGAAGAAGTATTCCCATGGTCCTGAGCCAGAACCGGTTGATTCCGGTTCAAGGGCACATAAAACAGGACAACTGTTTTCACGGGAAATCGGTGTGCCTCCCGTTTGGAAAGGATTTAGTAGTTAATTGGCCAGCGCCTTTCTATGGAGTCGCTGGCTAATATTTTAAATATTAAGGGGGAGACATTAAAATGGATAAGCTGGATGAAAAATTGCTACAGGCCCTCAGGGAAGCTAGTATAGACGGCAAACTGTCCTGTGGACAGGCCTGGTCACTGGCCGAGCAGTTACAGGTGCCCAGAAAGGTTATAGGTGAGGCGGCAGACCAGTTAGGGATTAAAGTTAAGGACTGTCAATTAGGGTGTTTCTAGGGGTTAACAAGGTGGTACTGGGGGTTAACAAGGTGGTTCAGCTTTTTCAAGTGGTTACAGTGCAGGAAGCCTGGTCCAAGTTGTGGCCTTATATTGAGCAATTTAAACGGGAGCTTGAGCACATTCCCTTACTCCAGACATTAGGAAGGGTACTGGCTGTGGATATCACAGCTTCATTTGATGTGCCAGGGTTTGCCCGTTCAACTGTAGACGGATATGCCTTGAAGGCCAAGGATACCTATGGAGCCTCCGAGTCGTTACCGGCGTTAATTACAATTACCGGTGAAGTTTTAATGGGCCAAGAAGCTACGCAAAAACTAGTCCCGGGGGAAGGGGTTAGCATTCCTACTGGAGGAATGCTGCCAGACCAAAGTGATGCCGTAGTTATGATAGAGTACACTGAAGAAATGGATTCCTCCACCATCACGGTTTTTCGACCGGTGGCACCGGGAGAGAATGTTATTCATTCCGGAGAGGATGTTCGAGTTGGTGATTTATTACTACCTTTAGGGTGGCAGCTTCGTCCCCAGGATATTGGGGTTCTGGCTGGGGTAGGTGTTCCGCAGGTTAGTGTATATGCCCGGCCAAAGGTAGGAATTATCTCTACCGGGGATGAAATAATCAAGCCTGATCGGGCACCTAAGTTGGGACAGGTCAGGGATGTTAATTCCTATACTTTATATAGTCTGGTTCAGGAGTGTGGCGGAATCGGCAAGCTCTATCCGATTGCACCGGATAGCTTTGAAAAATTACGGCAGATAGTTGAACAGGCCTTGGCTGAGAATGACCTGTTAGTTATTTCCGGAGGAAGCTCGGTGGGTATCAAGGATGCAACTGCCCGAGTAATCGATTCCCTAGGTGAGCCAGGGGTTTTAGTACACGGTGTTTCCGTTCGACCTGGCAAGCCAACTGTGTTAGGGATGGTTGGGAAGAAGCCAATTATCGGTCTGCCGGGACATCCGGTATCTGCGATGGTGATTTTCGACTTATTTATCAAACCAATTCTTAGGTATTATCAGGGAGTAAAACGAGGCAAGCCGGAAGCCGCTGTTAGGGCAAGGCTGGCTTGCAATGTTGCTTCCGGTCCGGGAAGAGAAGACTTTATCCGAGCAATGTTGGAGGATAGGCTGGGTAAACTATGGGCTGTTCCTGTCCTTGGCAAAGCTGGGTTAATTACAACTATGGTCAAGGCTGATGGTATTTTTCGGATTCCCCTGGATAAGGAAGGGGTTATGGAAGGCGAGTATGTTAATGTTAAGCTTTTTTAATAGTCTAGGATTATAGGTGCTTATTCTACAGGGGGAATAGCTTTGGTTAAGCGTACCATTTATCTGGATAATCTAAACTTGGAAGAAGCACTGGAGAAGTTTCTAGCCCGGGTAGTCGAAGCTCAAAAATGTCTGCACCAGGTGGAGACAATAACTGTGGAGCAATCACTAGGCAAGATAACTACCGGACCGGTTTATGCCCGAGTTTCCTCACCCCATTATAATGCTGCCGCCATGGATGGGATTGCGGTGCGAGCTTTAGATACAACAGGGGCCAGGGAAACAAATCCAGTTCAACTGGCTTTGGGTGTACAAGCTTTTAATGTGGACACAGGGGATTGTTTACCTCCCGGTTGTGATGCAGTGGTGATGATTGAGCAGGTTACCAAACAGAGTAGTGACTTCGTGGATATAATTGCTGCCGTTACCCCTTGGCAACATGTGCGGCCTATCGGCGAGGATTTGGTGGCTACAGAAATGATTATACCGGGTAACCACCTAATTGGGCCCTACGACTTGGGAGCTTTGTTGGCGGGTGGCATTGCCGAGGTAGCAGTGAAAAAAGTACCCCGAGTAGGGATAATCCCTACTGGTACCGAATTAGTGGTACCTGGAGCCCAGTTAAAACCGGGGGATATTATTGAATATAATTCCCAGGTGCTTGGTGGCTTAGTTACTGAATGGGGTGGATTAGTTCAGCGTTATCCAATCGTAGTAGATAATTATCAGCAAATTAAAACAGCTATTTCCAAAGCAGCTCAGGAAAATGACATAGTAATAATCAATGCCGGATCTTCTGCCGGTTCCGCGGATTTCAGCGCTTCGGCAATCCAGGACCTTGGTGAATTGATTTGTCATGGGGTAGCAATTAAACCTGGCAAACCGGTGATAATGGGAGTAGTGGCGGGCAAACCGATAGTGGGAGTACCTGGATATCCAGTTTCAGCAGCCCTTACTTGTGAGTTATTTGTTAAACCTGTTGTGGAGCTGTTTGCTGGGGTTACCCTGCCTTCCCGACCCCGACTAGAAGCAGTATTATCCAGACAACTAGTTTCGCCCCTCGGGCAGGAAGAGTTTGTGCGGGTAAAGTGTGGTAAAGTAGGGGACAAGTTTGTAGCCACCCCTATTGCCCGCGGAGCTGGGATAATCATGTCGTTAGTCCGGGCGGACGGAACTATGCGAGTTCCTCGCCTCAGTGAAGGTTTTAACGCCGGAAAAACGGTGGAGATTCAGCTCTTTAGGCCTGCGGAAGCTGTGGCTAAAACTTCTGTTATCATTGGAAGTCACGATTTGATTGTTGACCTTTTGTCTAATCAACTAAGTTTGGACTTTCCCGGATGGACTTTGTCCTCCGCTCATGTAGGCAGCTTAGGAGGGCTGATGGCAATTCGTAGGGGGGAAGCCCACTTGGCAGGTGTGCATTTACTTGACCCAGCCACTGGAGAATATAATGTCCCCTATTTAGTAAAATATCTGGACGAGCGTTCCTTAATTTTGGTAAATTTGGTATACAGAGAACAAGGGCTGCTAGTACCAAAAGGTAACCCGTTGGCTATCAAGGGATTACCGGATTTAAGCGGTGGGGTGGTTCGCTACATTAACCGCCAACGGGGAGCGGGGACTAGGGTGTTATTGGACTATGAGCTTGCTAAGTTAGCAATTAACCCGGAAACAATCAAGGGCTATGATCGGGAAGAATTTACTCATTTGGGAGTGGCTGCAGCGGTGGCCAGTGGTAACGCCGATGTCGGTATGGGTATTAAGTCAGCGGCTACAGCGTTAGAATTGGACTTTATACCCATTACCGAAGAACGCTACGACTTATTAATTTCCGGGGAATTCTGGGATACGCCTTATGTGCAAAACCTGCTGGCGATAATGAAACAGCCTAACTTCCGCAATCAGGTTCAAGCTATAGCAGGTTATGATACTAGGGATATGGGGAAAATTATTTATCAGTTTAACCAAGGTTAGGTGGGGGGATTATGCAGGACAATTATCAACGGCATATTAATTACTTGCGAATTTCGGTTACGGATAGATGTAACTTGCGGTGTGTCTATTGTATGCCTGAAGAGGGTGTAGCATTAATTTCCCATACAGAAGTTTTAAGCTGGGAGGAAATGCTCAAGGTTGTTCAGGCCTGTGTTCAAATAGGGATTCGTAAAGTTAGGATTACTGGCGGAGAGCCCTTAGTTCGTTTAGGCTTGACTTATTTTGTCAGCAAATTAAATGAAATCCCGGAAATAGATGATATTGCAATTACTACAAACGGAATTTTGCTGCCCAAATACGCCCAAGAATTGAAGCATGCTGGCCTTAAAAGGGTGAATATTAGTTTAGATACTCTTCGGGAGGAACGATTTTTTCAGATAACCAGGGGCGGAAGCCTTGCTCAGGTGTGGGCAGGTGCTGAAGCAGCTATAAATGCAGGTCTAGAGCCCCTAAAATTTAATTGTGTGGCCATGCGGCGGAAAAATGATGATGAATTTCTGGATTTTGCCCGCCTAACTTTACAGCGGCCCTTTCACATTCGCTTTATTGAGTTAATGCCCATAGGTAGTAGTGAAAATTGGGCGGATAACTCAAGGGTTACCATTCCGGAGATCAAAGCAAAATTGGCGGAATTAGGACCATTGCTTCCGGGAGAACAGGTTACTGGGGGCGGCCCGGCCAAATATTATACCCTAGCTGGAGCTCAAGGTACTATTGGCTTTATCAGTGCTATGAGTGAGCATTTTTGTGAGCATTGTAACCGGCTTAGGCTGACTGCGGAGGGTAAAATCCGTCCTTGCCTACATTCTAAGTCTGAAATCGATATTAGAACCCTGCTGAGAGCCGGGGCCAGTGTGGAGGATTTGGCGGCGATAGTTAGTCAGGCAGTCAACCTGAAGCCTAAACAGCACTCTATGACAGATAACGGTTGGGCTGATAATAAGCGGGTGATGTCCCAAATAGGAGGTTAGGAAATGGGGGAGCTAACTCATTTTGATGAACAGGGCCGAGCCAGGATGGTGGATGTTAGTGATAAGACTGAAACTAAACGGGAAGCCATTGCCCAGGGTGAAGTGCTAATGAGGTCGGAAACTCTGGCTTTAATCCAGACCGGGCAATTAGCTAAAGGTGATGTATTAGGTGTGGCGCGTGTGGCCGGAATTATGGGGGTCAAGCAAACAGGTACTCTGATCCCAATGTGTCATCCCCTACTGATCACTGGGACGGATGTGTATTTTAGGTTAGATGAGGTGGGTTCCCGGGTACTAATCGAAGCCAGAGCACGTACCACAGGGAAAACCGGAGTGGAGATGGAAGCCTTAACTGCCGTTGCTGTAGCAGCCCTAACCATCTATGATATGTGTAAGGCAGTGGACAAGGGAATGGTGGTTAATAATATCCGCTTAGTCCAGAAAACAGGTGGTAAAAGTGGAACATATAGTCGCCAAGGTGAAGAACCATGGTTGGTATAGAGGTTCGAGATTCGAGATTCGAGGTTAGTCAATAGACCCAACTGATAATTCGGAGGTTAAAAGAATGGATAATTTAGTGCAACAAAAGGGTAAGCTAGTGGCGGTTTGTATTAGTGAAACTAAGGGTACCCGGAAAAAAAATATTGCCCAAGGCCAACTGATTCCTGATTTTGGTTTGGAAAAGGATGCCCATGGGGGTTCTTGGCATCGGCAAGTGAGCCTGCTAGCTATAGAAAGCATTAACAAGATGCGGGACCTGGGTCTGGACGTAAACCCCGGCGATTTTGCCGAAAACCTTACCACTGAAGGGATTGATTTAGTAAGCTTACCAATTGGGACCAAACTGAAAGTAGGGGACCATTCTATTGGAGAGGTTACTCAAATCGGCAAGGAGTGTCACAACCGCTGTGCAATCTACTACCAAGCTGGAGATTGTGTAATGCCTAAAGAAGGGATTTTCATTAAGATACTTCAAGGTGGAACGGTGGCTGTAGGAGATATTATAGAAATTAGTTAATTTTGAATTCTGAGGTGATTGGGATGAGAAGATTTACGGTTGGTATTTTAACTGCCAGTGATAAAGGTTTTCGCGGAGAGCGTCCGGATTTAAGTGGTCAGGTTATCCGAGAGATGATTGGTGATTTGGAGGGCGAAGTGGTTCGCTATGAAATTGTGCCTGATGAGTTAGAGGTTATTAAAGAAAATCTTATTCACTTTGCGGACAATGATCATTTGGATTTGGTTTTAACCACCGGGGGAACAGGTTTAGGTCCCCGGGATGTAACTCCGGATGCCACCCTTGAGGTAGTAGAAAAGCTGGTACCAGGAATTCCAGAAGCTATGCGGATGGAAAGTATGAAAAAAACCAACCGAGCCATGCTCTCACGGGCTGTAGCTGGGGTAAGGCACCGAACACTAATTATTAACTTGCCTGGCAGCCCTAAAGCTGTTAAGGAATGCCTGGAGGTAATCCTGCCAGTACTTAATCATGGTCTAGAGATACTTAAAGGAACGGGGGGGGAATGTGCCCGTAGAGATTAGTCGGTTTTAAAGGATGATTTTGGTGTAAAATGAATAATATAAATACTCCTGGGAAAACTATAAGCCAAGATAATATTAAGTTAATGAAAGTGGAAGCAATCATCATTATGAACGCAAATAGAAAAGCATAAAAGAAATATTTGCTTAAAAAGGGAGTTGCGCTTGCTTTTCCCTTTTTATATTATTATAATTGTATTAGCACTCGATAGCGATGAGTGCTAACAACAATAAAACATATTGTTACAAGAAGGAGGTTGTTTTAATGCTCAAGCCAATAGGTGAAAGGGTTATTTTAAAAGCATTGGCCGGTGAAGAAAAGACCGCCAGCGGTATTGTTCTTCCTGATACTGCCAAGGAGAAGCCCGTGGAAGGTGAAATTGTGGCTATAGGCAGTGGCCGGGTACTAGAAAACGGCGAAAGACTTGCCCTTGAGGTCAAGGTTGGAGATAAAGTTATTTTCTCCAAGTATGCTGGTACCGAAATTAAGTATGAAGGTCAAGATTATCTTATCCTTGGGGAGCGGGACATTCTAGCAATTGTTAACTAGTAAATTATTTGTTTCAAATCGATTAAGGAGGTAGAATTAATTGGCAAAGCAGATCATTTTTGGTGAAGACGCCCGCCGGGCATTGGAAAGAGGCGTTAATAGCCTTGCAGAAGCAGTAAGGGTTACCCTCGGACCTAAAGGTCGGAACGTTGTATTGGACAAAAAGTTTGGTTCACCTTTAATTACTAACGACGGTGTTACCATAGCTCGGGAAATTGAACTTAAAGACGCTTTTGAGAATATGGGTGCTCAACTGGTTAAGGAAGTTGCCACCAAGACTAACGATGTTGCCGGTGACGGTACTACCACCGCAACTGTACTAGCTCAGGCCATCATCCGTGAAGGCATGAAGAACGTTGCTGCCGGTGCTAACCCCATGAGTCTTAAAAGGGGTATTGAAAAAGCAGTTATCGTAGCTGTTCAGGCAATCAGCAGTCAAGCTAAGTCCATTGAAAGCAAAGATGCCATCGCTCAAGTTGCTTCCATCTCCGCTTCCGACCCGGAAATAGGTAATCTTATTGCCGAGGCTATGGAAAAGGTAGGCAAAGACGGTGTTATTACTGTTGAAGAATCCCAGGGTTTTAGCACCACTTTAGAAGTGGTTGAAGGTATGAATTTTGACCGGGGCTATATCTCCCCCTACATGATTACTGACACAGACAAAATGGAAGCTGTGTTAAACGAACCGTACATCTTGATTACCGAGAAGAAAGTTGGTTCCATTCAGGAACTGCTGCCCGTTTTGGAAAAAGTTGTTCAATCTGGTAAGCCTCTCGTGCTCATTGCTGAGGACGTAGAAGGTGAAGCCTTAGCTACCTTAGTAGTTAACAAACTGCGCGGCACTTTCACCTGTGTTGCAGTTAAGGCACCTGGCTTTGGCGATCGCAGAAAGGCTATGCTGGAGGATATTGCTATCCTGACTGGTGGTCAAGTAGTTTCCGAAGAGTTAGGCCGTAAACTAGAAAATACTACTGTTGAAATGTTGGGTCGGGCTCGTCAGATCAAAATTAACAAAGAAGAAACAGTAATTGTTGACGGTGGCGGTGATTCCGCAGAAATCGAAAAGCGGATTAGCCAAATCAAGAGACTTTATGAAGATACCACTTCTGAGTTCGACAAGGAAAAGCTCCAAGAGCGTCTGGCTAAGTTAGCTGGCGGTGTTGCAGTTATCCAAGTTGGTGCAGCTACCGAAACCGAACTAAAAGAGAAGAAGCTGCGCATTGAAGATGCCCTGAATGCTACCCGCGCCGCTGTGGAAGAGGGGATAGTTGCTGGCGGCGGTAGTTGTCTAATTGATGTAATTCCTGCTCTGGCCAATGTTGCAACCGTCAACGCCGATGAAGCTACCGGTGTGGCCATCATTAGGAAAGCTCTGGAGGAGCCTCTCCGCCAGATTGCTAACAATGCTGGTTTAGAAGGTTCGGTTATTGTAGAAAAAGTTAAGTCAAGTGAAGCTGGAATCGGCTTTAACGCAGCTACTGAAGAGTACGTGGATATGATCGCTGCTGGTATTGTTGACCCCGCGAAAGTAACCCGTTCTGCTCTGCAAAACGCTTCCTCTATTGCTGCAATGGTACTTACTACTGAGTCACTAGTAGCCGATGAGCCTCAAGAGGGCGGCGGTATGGGTGGTGGCGGCGGTATGGGAATGCCTGGTGGCATGCCCGGCATGATGTAGAACGAACCGAAACCCCTGATTTATCAAGGGTTTCGGTTCTGGGAAAATGTATTTGTTAACATTTTGTTAACGTTTTTTCTGAAAAAAATTAGAGGCTTTCCATGAGTTGAGCAAACTTTTGGGAGGCCTCTTTTTTCATTGTCTTGGTTACATGCAGGTAGATACCCTTTGTGGTCTGATCATCACTATGACCCAATCTCTCCATGATCTGCGTCAGATCCACCCCCGCCTCTGCTAAAAGGGAAGTGTGGGTGTGGCGGAGTGAGTGAGGCGTGAGGTCGGTATTTAGTCCAGCCAGTTTTAGTAACCGCGCCATCCTGGTCTCAACGATTTTAATCAACTCAGGGTATCCAGGATTCTTCTCGTATTTGGTAAAAACAAAATCCTTGTCAAAGTACACCTTCCGGAATTTCATCTTAACTATGTTCTGGTAACTCCTATGTTTGTCCAGTTCTGCCGATACGATAGGATCCACTGTGATAACCCGACGGGAGGTTTTAGTTTTCGGCGGTAACAGGTGGAATTTGACCATGTTATTAGTCGGGTTGTAGTAAGTTTTGGTAATGTTTATTTCTCCGGTCTCGGAATTAATGTCCTTCCATTTGAGGGCGAGGACCTCTCCAACCCGCATGCCTGAGTATGCGAGCAGCAGAAACATTGGATAGTCCCACGTTATTCCTTTGTCTCGGGCTGTTTGTAATAACAAAGCCAGCTCCTGCTTTTCTAAGTACTTGGGTATCTCCCCTTCTTCCTCCAGCTCTTCAACTGTTTTTTGGACAACCGGCACTTGGGCGTAAATGGTAGGATCTGTTTTAATTATCCCCATTTCCATGGCCTTTTCAAAAATCATTTTACCTGTCCGGTTGATACCCTTCATTGTGTTAAGTGCGTACTCCTCTTCTTTCAGTCCGTTTAGCGCATTTTGGTATGCCCTCTTGGTTATGTGTCTCAGCTGTATGTTTGCAAAATAGGGCATCAGAGCCCCCATTTCATGCCTTCTGACCCTCACTGTGGAAATCTTCACTTTGCCAGTCCCTGCGTACAGTTTGAGCCATTCCTCGGCAAAATCTTTGAACAGTATCTTGTTCTCGTCTTGGTAAGTCCCTGCCTCCAGCTCCTGCATGATCAGAGCAGCTGCTAGTTGCGCTGCTTTTTTAGTGGCGAACCCGCCCTTTCCCTTTTGTTTCCGTTCCCCGGTGGTAGGGTCAACCCCGACATCAATAGTGTAAGACCACGTTTTCCCCCGCTTGAAGAAACATCCCTTCATAACTATCTCACCTCTCTTAAAAACTAATTACAACCTTTCTGAGTTTCCCGATAATCCGAACAGTGCCTTTTTTACCGTCCGCAATAATTGGTGGGTAGTCCGCATTTTCTGACTGGAGTATTAGAGTGCCGTCCCGAACATAGACTCGCTTTAGGTATACGTCATCATTGATAAGCACAGCAGCAATTTCCCCATCCTCAACCTCTGCCTGTCTTCTGATCAATACCAGATCCCCGTCAAATATCCTGGCATTGGTCATGCTGTTCCCTTGAGCGCGCAGATAAAAATAATCACCGCCATTGAGCCAAGATGTAGGAGTGTACTCATAACCCTCGATTTCCTCAAAGGCCAGCATGCCGTTACCGCATGATATTTTACCTACGATAGGAAGTTTAACTAATGACATGTCGTCCGGGTTAATCCCGAGGAAAGATTCTGTGCCCTCTAAAAGTCTAGGCATCTCCACTGCCAGGGCATCAGCTATGTCTGATAGCCTGTTCATGTCAATTTTTATTTCTCCATTTTCGTACCGTTGAATGGTCTTTTTCTGTACTCCTACTTTTTCCCCAAGTACCTCCAGACTGTAATTTCGCGCGATTCGGTACTTCTTGATGTTGTCACCCAGCACGGTGTAAAACAATTTTGACCGTTCATTCCCTGCCACGCTCCAGACCTCCTTCTTATTAATGTCCATATTATAACCCAAAAAAGACACGATTAGCAATAAAAATATTTATTCGTGTCTTTTTTGGGTTGACACCCGGTTTTGGCAATGGTATTATTTAAGTGTCGTTAAAAGACACGATTCGATAGGGGGTGACACAAGAATGGTTATTTCGGTAAAAGGTGCTAGGATAACAGCAAAGATATCCAGAGAGGACGCAGCAAAGGAATTGGGCCTGTCCCTGGGCGGTTACGCTAAAAAAGAAGATGGTAAAACAAAATTTTATGCCGATGAGCTAGCGGCCTTGAGTACTTTGCTTGGGGTTCCCATGCAAAATTTTTTTGAGGCCCAGTGTCCTAAAAAGACACAGAACACCGCATAAAAGGAAGGAGGGAGGTTTCATGAACAAGGATGAGCTTCCGGATATTCTAACGGCTCTACACATTGCGACCTATCTTAAAATATCTCGGCGAAGAGTTTACGAGCTTTTTCAGCTAAAGCCTGAACACGGGGGCATACCAGTTTTCGAGATAGGTGCATCCAAAAGGGTAGAGAAAACAGATTTTCTCAACTGGATTGAGGCCCAAAAACAGAGGAAAGCGGGGTGAGCCCATGAGTCAAGCACATGTAACAGAGCCCAAACCCTATTGCCAGATTTGTGGCTGTGAGCAGGAAAGTTGTGAAGCGTCAACAACCTGCCCAAAATGTAGCGGTCGGCGCGACAGGCTGAGAAAGGAGGCGAAACCAGAGTTTACCGAGACCGATGATGAGCCTATCCCGTTCACAGTAACCGAGAAAGGCTGGAACGCAGGATGAGTGAATTACAGAAAGCCCAACAGAAACTTATAGCCCTGGCCAATGAGGTAGGCATTCAGCATCCGACATTTATAGTGCTGAATGAAAAGGTGGACCAGTTGGTGCTAGTTGAGCAAAGGAGGCGATATCAAGATTGGAAGAAGGCAAAAAGAAACACGACCCAGCCGGCAAGCAGTAAGTCGTGTTTCTTGGTTTAGAGCTTTTAGTTTAAACCTCGCCTTCATTATACCACAAAAAGCCAAATTGAAAAGGTGGTGCAATATTGAAGCGATATATTTTTACTTATCACGGCCCGGTGTCTGGTCTGTTACCGGCTATAAGGGCTAAGCTCCAAGAACTTAACTAGTAGAGAGTGCCTTTATATATCGAAAGGATGTGGGAAGATGGATAAAAAGTTTGAGTTAACAAGTGAAACTATTGTTCGTTTTAGTAGAACACTCTACAGAATTAGGGCATTAATTAGTTTTGGAAATATTGAAAAGGACGAGCTTGGCGGCTTTATTGAGAAAGAGGAGAATCTTAATCAGTCCGGCAATGCTTGGGTGTACGGCAATGCTTGGGTGTCCGGCGATGCTGAGGTGTACGGCGATGCTAGGGTGTCCGGCGATGCTGAGGTGTACGGCGATGCTAGGGTGTCCGGCGATGCTGAGGTGTCCGGCAATGCTAGGGTGTCCGGCAATGCTAGGGTGTCCGGCGATGCTGAGGTGTCCGGCAATGCTAGGGTGTCCGGCAATGCTTGAGTGTCCGGCGATGCTGAGGTGTACGGCGATGCTGAGGTGTTAAAAATTACCCACTTATTTCAACTGGGAGCGATTGGCTCACGCACTTCCTTTATTACGTTCTTCCGAGCAAAAACGAACAAAATTATGGTTGTTTGTGGTTGCTTTCTAGGCGATATCGAAGAATTTGCCGCTGCCGTAACTAAAACTCACAAAGGGGCTAAGCACGAAAAAACCTACATGCTGGCGATTGAGTTAGCAAAACTGCAGATTGAACTGGACGAGCAAAGCGCAGATGATTAGGATTGTTTCGGCACTCGCCCTAATCCTCCTTTTCCCTACAGTAGCGCATGCCCCTATGAAACAGTACATTCCGCCCAAGCCCGTAGTTAAACCTGTTGTATCCCGAGGCGGACAGGCCCACGGAAAGTATTTAGGTACCTTCGAAGCCACAGCATACAACTTGACCAAGAACAGGACAACCTCCGGGGATAAAACCAGAATAGGTATTGTGTCAGTAGATCCTACGATTATCCCTTTGGGTACCAAACTGTACGTTGAGGGATACGGACCAGCATTGGCTAGTGATACCGGGGAACTTATCCAAGGTCGCATGCTAGATGTGTGGCTGCCTGGGGGGAAGGCTTGGGATTGGGGTCGGCACAAGGTAAAAGTTTGGATAATCGAGTAGAACGGAGGTGCTTAATGAAGAAGCGACTGTTCAATAAAAACTTTAATCGTGAGCATGTGAAAGCTCATCAGAATAGAGACCTAAAAGATACTATATTGGATCTAGCCGAGGAACTTCAGGAAAAAGAACTCCGGGCACTGGAGTACGAACGGTCCTGGAAATATGAAAAGGATCTCCGGATAACTATTACTACCGAATTAGGTCGTGAAATAAATAACCTGGCATTACTCACCCAGAAAAAAGTTAAGCAGGCCCTAATAGTCGGTGGATTATTGGGGGTAGCGGTAGGGGGCCTGGCGGGGTATTTAATGCGGGCGTATTCCTGGTAAGCGGGTTTGTTCCGGTAGGGGTTTAGACATGGGAGGGATTAAGAGTGACACCATTCAGAGAGATTATTGTCGATAATTTTGCCGGTGGGGGCGGAGCAAGTACCGGAATAGAACTGGCGACTGGTCGCAGTGTTGATATCGCCATTAATCATGATCCTGTAGCCATTGCCTTGCACAAGGCTAATCACCCAGGCACTGAGCATTATTGCGAATCGGTGTGGGAAGTAGACCCCAGAAAAGCAGTTAATGGCAGACCTATAGCACTATGTTGGCTCTCGCCGGACTGCAAACACTTCAGCAAGGCCAAAGGCGGAAAGCCGGTTGAGAAGAAGATTAGAGGTTTGGCATGGGTGGCAGTTAGGTGGGCCGCAACTGTCCGTCCTAGAGTAATCATGCTGGAGAATGTAGAGGAGTTCAAAACCTGGGGGCCGTTGCTTAAAGATGGCAAGCCAGATCCCGATAAGAAAGGACATACATTCCAAGCTTTTGTAAAAGCCCTTAAGCGGCAGGGGTATCAGGTGGGATGGAAGGAGCTCCGGGCCTGTGACTATGGGGCACCGACTATCCGGAAAAGGTTTTTTATGGTTGCTCGTTGCGACGGTCGGCCTATCGTATGGCCACAGCCGACGCATGGACATCCAGATAGTCCGGAAGTTAAGACCGGCAAGCTGAAACCATGGAGAACTGCGGCTGAGATAATAAACTGGACACTCCCTTGCCCGTCCATATTTGACACAGCGGAAGAGATTAAAAACAAGCATAACATTAAGGCAGTTAGGCCATTAGCGGATAATACCTTGTGTCGGATAGCCAAAGGAACGCAGAAATTTATTATCAACAATCCAAGCCCCTTTATAATTCCAATAGCACACTATAACGGGAGCACGCCTACTCATTCAATAAGAGAACCACTCAGGACCGTAACAGCATATCCAAAAGGAGGGCACTTTGCCCTAGCTACTCCATTTCTTACCCAATACCACAGCTACGACGGAGACGGGGCAAGAGGTCAGGTATTGGACAGGCCGTTATTGACGGTTGACACAAACCCGAGATACGCACTTACAGCGGCTTTTATTACGAAGTATTACGGCACCGGAGAGGGCAGTGTCCTGAAAGAACCGCTGCACACTGTAACAACCAAGGACCGAAATGCCCTAATAGAGACCCACCTTTGTGTTTTTAGAAATCATATGGACTGCAAGGAACTCGGGGAGCCCTTACCAACAGTAATGACAAGCCCTGGACACTTTGCAGAGGTCAGGACGGTCTTAAAAAAGATTGTGGGAAATCAGGATTTAGGACATTGGACAGAAGTACGAAAACTACTCAATAAATATGGTGATTACAATATTGCCGATGATGAGATTTTACTTTTGGAAATCAACGGTGACCTGTACTTTATCTCTGATATTGGTATGAGGATGTTGGGGCCTCATGAATTGTTTGCCGCCCAAGGTTTTCCTGATGATTACATCATTGACCGGGATGCTGAAGGAAATAAGTACCCCAAATCTGCTCAGGTAGCTAGATGCGGGAATGCCGTTCCTCCGCCATTGGCTGAGCATTTAGTGAGGGCGAATTTACCAGAGTTGTGTACTGATGAACTAAAGGAGGCCAGCCATGGGTAATGTTTATAAACACTCGGTAGCATATGACCCCGAAAGTCAAACAATAACAGCTATTAAATATAATAGGCTCACTAACGCAATAAGCGTTTCGGAAGAGATCACATCCCAGTGTTTGAGCGTAGTAGCTACATATCTTGTAGAAACGGGTAAAACAAGTATTGAAACCGAGTTTGGGGTTTTAACCTTAAATGAGGCCAGCCATGAGTGAAGAGTACATTTGTCCAAAGTGCGGGACTAAGTTGTCCAAATACTCCAACCGTTGCCATATGTGTGGACGGCCTAAAGTGACAGAGGAGGTTAAAGAATGAGTATTAAAATTAACAAGCTCGAGATTGAAAATGTAAAGCGTGTCAAAGCTGTAAAAATTGAACCTACAGCTAATGGTCTGACTATTGTTGGCGGAAAAAACAACCAGGGGAAAACCTCTGTACTCGATTCTATCGCATGGGCCCTGGGGGGTGAAAAATATCGTCCATCAGAGGCACAGAGAGACGGATCAGTGATACCGCCTACTCTCCATATTGTACTAAGTAACGGTCTGGTTGTTGAGCGTAAGGGTAAAAACAGTGATCTTAAAGTCATCGATCCAGCCGGCCAGAAGGGCGGCCAGCAGCTCCTTAATGATTTTGTGGAGCAACTGGCCCTGGACCTGCCGAAGTTTATGCAGTCGACCAGCAAGGAAAAGGCTGATATATTACTGCGGATTGTTGGAGTTGGGGACAAGCTTTTTGAACTGGTGAAGCAGGAAAAAGAACTGTATAATCGGCGGCTTACCATAGGCCAAATAGCCGACCAAAAAAAGAAATTTGCCAAGGAAATGCCATATCATCCGGATGCCCCCAAAGAACCTATTTCAGCTTCTGAACTCATCAAACAACAGCAGGACATTCTAGCCAGGAACGGCGAGAACAACCGTAAGCGGCAAAAAGTTGAGCAACTTCGCAGCGAACACAAATCATTAAGCGAAAGCATTAAGCGATTGGAAGAACAGTTAAAAGATCTTAAAAAACAGGAATCAGATCTTTTTGCGGATCTTGAAATTGCCCATAAATCTGCCCTTGATCTCCATGACGAATCTACAGCTGAACTTGAAGGCAATATCAACAACATTGAGACTATCAACATCAAGGTTAGGGCTAACCTGGACAAAGACAAGGCCGAACAGGACTCCCAGGACTATACCAACCAATACAATACCCTCACAACGCAGATTGATGATACCAGGAAGGCTAAAACTGACCTTTTGAATGGTGCCGAACTGCCTCTCCCTGGACTATCAGTGATGGATGGGGAGCTAACCTATCAGGGGAAAAAATGGGACGGCATGAGCGGTTCTGATCAGCTCAAGGTGTCTACGGCTATCGTCCGGAAGCTGAATCCACAATGCGGGTTTGTGCTACTGGACAAGCTTGAGCAGATGGACCTGGATACCCTCAAGGAATTCGGTGACTGGTTGGAGGTCGAAGGACTGCAGGCTATTGCAACTAGGGTAAGTACTGGTGATGAGTGTTCAATAATCATAGAGGACGGGTATGTTGTTGGAGCAGATCAGCCGGTTCAGGAAGCCCCAACATGGAAAGCAGGTGAATTTTAATGGAAATAATACGTGGGGAAATTGCCAGTGCCCAAAAGGTTATTGTCTATGGTCCGGAGGGGATAGGTAAGTCTACTTTTGCATCTAAGTTCCCCAACCCGGTTTTTATCGATCCCGAGGATAGCACAAAACGCATGGACGTAGCTAGAACTCCTAAGCCCAGCAGCTGGACAATGTTGCTTGAACAGGTTAAGTATTTCATCAAAAACCCTAATTTATTAGACACTCTGGTAATTGATACAGCGGACTGGGCAGAAATACTTAGCATCAATGAGCTTTGCTCAAAGTCAAATAAGACTGGAATTGAGGACTTTGGTTATGGCAAGGGATATGTTTATCTAGCTGAGGAATTTGGCCGCTTATTGAACATGTTAAGCGAATTGGTTGAACTGGGAATTAATGTTGTCTTTACTGCCCACGCTCAAATGAAGAAATTCGAGCAACCGGACGAAATGGGAGCATATGACCGTTGGGAAATGAAGCTCCAAAAGAAAACATCTCCTTTGCTCCGGGAATGGGCTGACATGGTCCTATTCGCCAACTATAAGACCTACGTGGTCAACGTAGACGGTCAAGGCGTGCAAAAAGGCAAGAATAAAGCTCAGGGCGGGAAGCGTGTCATGTATACGACACACCACAACTGCTGGGATGCTAAGAACCGGCATGGCTTGCCTGAAGAGCTTGCATTTGATTATGCCCAAATCACACACTGCATTCCAATAAGGGTGGTGTCGGAACAACCTCAAAGTGTTCCCCAGCAAGTAGCAACTGTGGTCAATCCCGAAGCACCAAAGGAAGTTCAACAAGCAAATGTAACTGTAGCAGCACCAGATCAGGAACCACCTAAGCAAGAGCCGCCAAAACAGGAAGCGCAACCGAAAACGCAAGCTCAACCCCCAAATCCTCTGGAGGGTGTACCGAAGCCTCTAGCTGACTTAATGGCTGCTAATTTTGTAACTGTCAAAGAGATCCAGCAGGCCGTATCAAGCAGGGGGTATTACCCTAAAAACACACCTATTAAAAACTATGATGCTAATTTCATAAGTGGTGTACTTGTGGGGGCATGGGAGCAAGTATTCCAGATGATTAAGGATTTCAGGGACAAGATACCATTCTAAATTTGAGGAGGAAAAAGACATGAGTAATGATGGACGCGAACTTGGTTGGGATGAACAAATTGAAAATGACAGCCCGGATTTTGTAATACTGCCTGAGGGTGACTATGATTTTGAAGTGGTTGAATTTGAGCGTGGAAGGCATGCTGGGAGCGATAAGCTTCCCCCCTGCAATAAGGCCACAGTCCATATTAAGGTGACGGGGCCTGAGGGCGTTACCACGATAAAGCACAACCTGTTTCTCCATTCAATCACTGAGGGCATGCTCTGTGCATTCTTTACAGGCATCGGACAGCGCAAGAAGGGCGAACGACTCACAATGAACTGGAATGCAGTGGTGGGAGCCAAGGGCCGAGCCAAGGTAGGAACCAGGAAATTCAAGAACGATAAGGGCGAAGAGCTGACCTTCAATGAGATTAAGAAATTTTATGAGCCTGCAGAAGGTCCACAAAACAGTAAAGTAGGATTTACTGCCGGGAGCTTTTAGTTATGAGCGGAAAATTGCGGAACAATTTAACTGGTCAGAAATTCGATTATCTTACCGTGCTCTACCGTTCCGACGATTGCGGAAATGGCAAAAAACCAGTTATTAAGTGGGAATGCCAATGCTCATGCGGCAAAGTAATTGCTGTAAAAAGTGATTCGCTTTTGTCCGGTCATACAAAGAGCTGTGGTTGTAGGAAAATTAAGCATGGTTATTCGCACAAGGAGCGGCTTTACCAAACTTGGCAAAATATGCGCCGCAGGTGTTTTGATCCGAAAAACAATAGATGGAGCCACTATGGTGGTAGAGGGATAACTATCTGCCCAGAATGGAACGATTATCAATCGTTCAGAAATTGGGCAATGAATAACGGATACACTGATGATTTGTCGATTGACCGCGTAGACGTAGATGGTAATTATTGCCCAGAAAACTGTCGTTGGGTAAATGCAAAAACACAGGCAAACAATGTCTCAAGAAACCATATTCTTGTTTGCGAAGGCAAGAAAATGACCATGTCGGAGCTGGCTGGATATCTCGGAATATCGTATGCAGCATTACAGCACAGAGTTGAGAGAGGATGGAATATGGAGAGCATTTCGACAACTCCACAAAGGAGGATGAATGCTTAAAATGAAACTTCGTCCGTATCAGATGCAAGCAAAAGAAGCGATACAGCGAGAATGGGCAAAAGGTATCAAAAAAACGTTGGTAGTTCAGGCCACAGGCACTGGTAAAACGATTCTATTTAGTAAGATTGCTGAGGATTGTGTTCGGGATGGTGAGCGAGTTTTGATACTCGCTCACCGCGGGGAGCTCCTTGATCAGGCAGCGGACAAGCTAAGCAAGTCCACAGGATTGGGATGTGCAGTTGAAAAGGCTGAAAATTCATGTCTGGATAGCTGGTATCGTGTGGTGGTTGGCTCTGTTCAAACCCTTATGAGAGAAAGCCGACTTAAGCTCTTTCCTCCCACTTATTTCGATACGATTATAATCGATGAGTGTCATCATATACTCTCTGACAGTTATATGAGAGTGATGGACTATTTCAAGGAAGCCAAAGCTTTAGGGGTTACCGCTACACACGACAGATCTGACATGCGTAACCTCGGGCAGTACTTTGAAACATTAGCCTATGAATACACGTTGCCCAAGGCCATCAAGGAAGGCTATTTGTGTCCTATTAAGGCTCAGACTATACCTCTTAAGTTAGACCTAACTGGAGTAAGTCAACAAGCAGGAGATTTCAAAACAGCTGACCTGGGCACGGCCTTAGACCCATATCTCTACCAAATAGCTGATGAAATGGCAAAGTGCTGCATGGACCGCAAAACAGTAGTATTCCTGCCGTTGATAAAAACGAGCCAGAAATTCCGTGACATATTGGGATCTAAGGGGTTCAGCGCAGCAGAGGTTAATGGCACCAGCGAAGACAGGGCACAGGTCCTTAAGGATTTCGATATGGGCAAATACAACGTACTCTGCAATTCCATGTTGCTCACAGAAGGCTGGGACTGCCCTTCAGTGGATTGCATTGTGGTCCTAAGACCAACCAAGATTAGAAGCCTTTATGTGCAAATGGTCGGACGAGGGACGCGCCTATTCGACGGGAAGGATTATTTATTGCTCCTAGACTTTCTATGGCATACAGAAAAACTTGAATTATGTCACCCGGCTCACTTAATATGCTCATCTCCTGAAGTGGCCCAAATCATGACTGAGAACATCGAGGCTGCCGGATGTCCGGTAGATATCCAGGAAGCAGAGGTCAAAGCTACAGAAGATGCAGTCTTGGCGCGGGAAGAAGCTTTAGCCAAGCAGCTCCAAGAAATGAGGAGTCGAAAGCGGAAGTTAGTAGACCCTCTGCAGTTTGAAATGAGTATCCAAGCTGAAGATCTATCCGGCTACGTTCCGGCTTTCGGCTGGGAAATGAGCCCACCAAGTGACAAACAAATCGCAACCCTGGAAAAACTGGGAATCTTCCCGGACGAAATAGACAACGCTGGCAAAGCTACTAAGTTGCTGGATAGGTTGGACAAGCGGCGTATGGAAGGATTGACCACACCGAAGCAGATACGGTTCCTGGAAGGCCGAGGATTTAATCATGTTGGAACATGGCAATTTGAGACGGCCAAGAAACTTATTGACCGGATAGCAGCGAATGGCTGGCGGGTACCGAATGAAATTTCCCCGGCAGAATATAAGGGGGCATAAACTTGGAAAAGCAGTATGACTTGCTTGAAGTATTAAATCATATAGACCCCGCAATGCTGGATTACCAGGGCTGGGTAAACATAGGTATGGCTTTGAAGGAAGCAGGTCATACTGCGGCCGATTGGGATGCCTGGAGTAAGCGTGATGTAGGTCGTTACCATGCCAATGAATGCTTCCGAAAATGGGACAGTTTTCGCGGTGCTTCGAACCCTGTTACAGCTGGCACTATTGTGCAGATGGCCAAAGACCAGGGATGGCAGCCAGAGCGATTTGACATAAGCTATGAGCTTGGCTGGAATGATATCATCGGCAGCAAGGACGAGCTTGTTATTATTAATAAGAACTGGGTTGAAGGCCGGGAAGTTACTGAGCCGGAGCAATGGAATCCTATTGCTCAGCTGGTGAAGTATCTGGAGATACTTTTTGAAGCATCCGAGAATGTTGGATACGTTACCGATAGTTGGGAAAAGGAAGGCAAGTATCTTCCCTCAAAGGGCTGCTGTGATCGGACTGCTGGGCTGCTTATTCAGCAACTCAATCAATGTAATGGAGATCTTGGCAGTGTATTAGGAGATTATAAACCAGAAGTGGGGGCGTGGATACGATTTAATCCTCTTGATGGCAAGGGTGTTAAAAATGAAAACGTGACAGACTTCCGGTTTGCGCTGGTTGAGTCTGACAACATGGAAATTGACCAGCAACACGCTATTATCCGCGAACTAGAATTACCTGTAGCGTGCCTGGTACATTCCGGCAAAAAAAGTTTACACGCCATTGTGAGGGTGGATGCTGGGAATTATGAGGAATATCGTAAGCGGGTTGACTATCTTTATGAAGTTTGCAAAAAAAATGGACTAAAGGTAGATAGCCAAAACCGAAACCCCTCAAGGCTGTCAAGGATGCCTGGTGTCATGCGTAACGGGCAGAAGCAATTTTTAGTTGATGCCAATATCGGAAAAGAGTCATGGAAAGACTGGCAAGACTGGATTGAGGCCATTAACGATGACCTACCCGAACCGGAGAGTATGGCCAGTATTTGGGACAACTTGCCAGAACTAGCTCCAACCCTGATAGATGGTGTTTTACGGCAAGGCCATAAAATGATGATGGCTGGACCCAGTAAAGCCGGTAAGTCGTTTGCACTCATCGAACTGTGTTGTGCTATTGCTGAGGGTAAGCAATGGATGGCCTGGGGATGTGCTCAAGGCAAAGTCATGTATGTAAATCTAGAGCTTGACCGAGCTAGCTGCCTGCACCGCTTTAAGGATGTTTACAATGCCCTGGGGTGGGAACCAAGAAATATAGACAATATTGACATTTGGAACCTACGTGGTAAGTCGGTACCGATGGACAAGCTAGCTCCCAAATTGATACGCAGGGCGGCCAAAAAGAACTATATGGCCATTATCATTGACCCTATTTATAAGGTCATTACCGGTGACGAAAACAGTGCTGATCAGATGGCTAACTTTTGCAACCAGTTTGACCGAGTATGCACGGAGTTGGGCGCGGCAGTAATCTACTGTCACCATCATTCAAAGGGCAGCCAGGGATCAAAAAGGAGCATGGACCGGTCATCAGGCTCAGGAGTATTTGCCAGAGATCCGGACGCGCTCCTGGATCTAATAGAATTGGATTTAAATGAGGATCTGCTGAAGCAGGAAGAAAACAAAGCTGTCTGTAAGGTCTGTGAGGCCTGGCTGACTAAACATGTAAAGGACTGGGATGAAGAGGTATCACAGGACGCCCAGTGTAATGAAAAAGATATGCTAGCAGCTTGTAATCGCTTGTTAGCACGTGATGTATACCAATCTATGGTTAAAGATGTTTACGCCGCCAGACAAGCCATACAGCAGTGTACAGCATGGCGCATTGAAGGTACTTTGCGGGAGTTCCCGAAGTTCGCGCCAACAAATCTATGGTTTGATTACCCAGTTCATTACGTAGATAAGATTGGCAGCCTAAATGATGTTAAGCCTGAGGGTGAAATACCTTCATGGCAGAAAGGAAAGGAAAAACGAAAAGACCAGGCAAAAGCAGAACGACAAAATAAAAAGGAACAATTTGAAAGAGCAGTTGAATCTTGCAACTTTGGAGAACCGCCGACAGTTAAAATGCTGACCGAGTCACTAGGCATTAAAGAAAGGACTGTTAGGGATTGGATAAAATCATACGGTTACATGATTGATAAAAACAACGGAAACTGCGTTGTGAAAGACAAGGGGGATAAGGATGAAAGTATATGAAGTGATTGAGAGATTATTGCAATTACCGGCTGGGTCAAGGGTGTTTGTATCGACTAAAAAGGATATCAATGACCTCTTGTCCGACAACTTGTCAGGTAATGAAGAAGTGGCTAATATTACATTTTTAGTAAAATCAGTTGGTAAATCAGGTGACGATATTTACCTAAATTTCTAAAGTCCGTATGTGCATAGACCTAGGTTGACGTACATACCGCCGCATATACGTAGACCTTAATTTTAAGGTGTCCGCCGTATGTGCGTTGACCTAGGTAAACGACAACCGCCGCATATACGGCGGACACCATACCCTAAAGGGTATATTCCCCGCTTCCGCATTCGCGTAGTCACGTATGGGTACGGTAGGTGACCACGTTAAGGAGTGGTCACCCCTAACCCATACATGACGTGACAAGGTGGTCAATGTAAAAAATAGGAGGTTGTAAAATATGGATGCTCAAAAAGACATAATTGCCGTTGAAGAGTTTAATGGCAAGTACAAAATCAACGAAGATTATAGACCGATAGCGGAGGGCCTATTTGCAAAGTTCAAAGAGCTTGAGTATGTGCCGGTAAAAAATATCCTCTTTATCGAAAATACAGAGGACAAGCGTAAGAAGAATAACTCAATTATTTATGCTCAGATCAGCAAAATGCCTGGCAAGTTCGAAGATATTATTTATCAGGTAACCAAGAAGCATTTTGAGTACATGTTGGAAATTTTCAAGGAAAACACACTACAAATGAGCAGACAGCAAATTATTGCGCTTATCTATCACGAGCTAAAACATATCCAGCTAGTAAGAACTCCAGACGGGCCAAAGGTCGATATCGTAAGGCATGACGTAGAAGATTGGTTCAATATGGTTGAAAAGCTGGGGGTAGACTGGGCCAGCACTAAGGGACAGATACCGAATCTCTTGGATGAAAATATCAACTGGGAAAGCATTGAGGGTCCAGATAACCTTTTCCCTGCTGAAACATCACTAAAGCTGGTGAAGTAATGCGAACTGAGTTCTTTTTGCATATTTTGCCTCCGACCAAAACACATCAGGAAAAACAGGTAAGAGTAGTAAATGGCAAGCCTCAGTTTTATGAGCCGGCAGAACTCAAAGCGGTACGATCTAAGCTGCAGGCTCATCTCGGCAATCATGTCCCGGAGCATAAATATACCGGAGCAGTTAGGCTGATGGCTAAGTGGTGTTTTCCGATCACGGGGAAGCACCAGGACGGTGAGTACAAGATTACTAAGCCTGACACCGATAACCTGCAAAAAATGCTCAAGGATGTAATGACAGATCTGGGGTATTGGACAGACGATGCTTTGGTGGCAAGTGAGATAACAGAAAAGTTTTGGTCAAAAGTACCCGGTATCTATATTGCGATTGAAAGCCTTTAGGAGGTGGACAAATGATAGATCCACGGCCAGACTTGGCTTATGATTCAGCAGACTGGGAGAAGCTTTTGGAAATAGCAGAAAAGGCAGACCGGATACTTACAGGGATACTTCATGGGTTGCGATGTTGTGGCCTACGACTACACCGTGGAGGAAAGGGATATGTACTTAGACCAGACTTTGACCCAAATAGTTCTATGTGGACAAGCCAGGCCGAATATGAAACTGATAGAGACAAGTGGCTTTTGCCCTATCAGGAAAAGATTATTGAGTTACTAAGAAAGCTATAAGGAGGTGTCTTAAGATGCAAATCCTAGCACTCACCCTAATCCTCGCACTTATTCCCTCCACAAAATACGCACCTATGAAACAATACATAGCCCCGCCCAAGCCCGCAGTTAAGCACATTCAAAAGCAGGGGGTATCCAGGGGCGGACAGGATCACGGAAAATATTTAGGCGTATTTGAAGCCACCGCATACAACTTGACCAAGAACCGGACCTCCTCCGGGGATAAAACTAGAGTAGGTATTGTTTCGGTAGATCCTTCAGTAATTCCATTGGGCACTAAGTTGTATGTTGAGGGCTACGGCCTGGCGTTGGCTAGTGATACAGGTAGCGACATTATTGGGAATACGCTGGACGTTTGGTTGCCGGGAAACAAAGCCTGGGACTGGGGTAGAAGGCATGTCAAGGTTTGGGAAATCGAATAGAACGGAGGAGCCTAATGAAAATATATCTCGCTTCGTCTTGGAAGAATGTAGAGCTTGTCAGGATTTTGGCTAATTATTTACGGATGCGCGGGCATGAGGTTGATGATTTCACGGATTCCAGTAAAGGTAGATTATCATTTAGTTTTAGCCAGTTGCCCGGGATAGAGCACTATAATGCCAAGAGCGCCCTTGATATAGCTGAAGTGCAACAGGCTTTCGCTGAAGATAAGCACTGGATTGACTGGGCTGATTGTGTACTGCTTATATTGCCGGCCGGGAAATCAGCCCATTTAGAAGCGGGCTACGCTAAAGGCTCAGGTAAAAAACTAGTTATCTACCAACAGGAATACCCCGTAGGTGATTTCGATGTTATGTATGGGTTTGCTGATCTGGTAACTGATGACCTGTTTGAGCTAATGGATTTCTTAGCTGATAAGCAGCAGGAGGTGCTTAATGAAGAATCGACTGTTTAAGAAAAACTTCAACCGGGAGCACGCGAAAGTGCACCGATATCTCGACTTAAAAGATAATTTGCTAGATCTAGCTGACGAACTGCAGGAGAGAGAAATGAAAGCACTGGAATACAAACGGTCCTGGGAACACGAAAAGGATCTCAGGGTAACTATTACTACCGAATTAGGCAAAGACCTGAATAGCATGATAGCAACCGCCCGGAAAAAAGTTAAGGAAGCCCTAATAGCGGGTGGATTAGCAGGGTTAGCTGCTGGGGGACTGTTGGGCTACCTGGTGCGGATGTATTTAGGGTAACCAGAGACTTCAGGCAAAGGAGGGATAAGGATGACACCATATGAGTTTATGCAAAAACAAAGCCTTCCGTATGAAGCAAAAGTAATTCACGGAGCAAACAGAGCTCACGAATTTGAAGAGTGGGCATATGAGCATGGATACAATATCTGTGTTAGCATTGGGGGCCTTGACAGCATCACACTATACTACTTCCTACTATCCATCGGGATTAAAGCCGTTCCGGTTACGGTGTCAAGCCTTGAAGATAAAAGCATTCAAGCAATACACCAGCAGATACCGGGGATGGTATTTTTGAAGCCATATAAAAGCAAAGTACAAGTTTTAAAAGAGTTTGGATTTCCTGTCATCAGTAAATCAAAGGCCAGTAAAATCGAGAACCTTCAAAAACCAGATAACCCAAAGCAAACTTTTATTCATGCAATTATGACTGGAGATATGGGCGAACAAGGAAAATTTCAGCACTCCAAGAAAATAAAACTTCCTGAAAAATGGATTAAATTATTTGGTGGATTATACAACGATCATAGACCCGACTTGGTTTGCCAAACAGCTTTTTTTAAGGTATCGGCAGAGTGTTGCAAGTGGATGAAAGAAAAACCAGCCCAGGACTGGCAGAAACAAAATAATATGGTTCCTTATCTTGGACTTATGGCATCTGAGGGTGGACAGCGAGAGCAGGGATTAATGAAAAATGGTTGCAACTATTACGGAAAATCAACCATTCGTAGTTGCCCATTCGCAGTATTTGGCCGTCAGGATCTCCTACAACTTGCAGTAGATCTAAAAGTTCCCGTGCCAGCAATATACGGAACAATAGAACGGGATGGTAGAGGATTGCTCTACACCACCAGGGCTCAAAGAACCGGATGCAGTATGTGTGGCTTCGGTATTCACATTGAGAAAAGACCCCACCGCTTTGATAGGCTCAGAGAGGACAACCCTAAAGAGTGGCATTTCTGGATGTATACCATGGGATGGGGTGAGGTTTTAGATTATATTGGGGTCAGATGGGAAGATAAATACATTCACCAGGTGCAGATGGATAACATGTTTGAGATGTGTGTTATTTAGGGAGGTCATGTAATGAGTGAAGAGTATGTTTGCCCAAAGTGCGGGACTAAGTTGTCCAAATACTCTATCCGCTGTCATATGTGTGGACGACCAAAAGGCGATGAGGTGACGGAGAATGTGGGAAAGGTGTCCGAAAGTAGATAGTCTTCTTCATGCACCAGAGCCTAAATTCAAACGGATTAGAAACCCTAATAACCCAAGGCTGTATAAAATCATAACCGTATCGAGTTATATATTTAGCTATCTGGCAGACAGCAATCCGGAACGCATTCCGGCACCAGAGCCGTTAGATGCTGTCTATATACCAGGGCCATCAGCACCAGGTAAAAGTAAGTCAGGTAAGAGTAGGAAGAAGCCTAAAAAGAAAAACAGAAAGGAGTGGATGGAGCTTTAAGAAAGTGAGAACGAAAGAGCAATAAGCAGAGATAGTGAGCTGTTCCAGACGGGTGTTCTAATTCAGGCCAAAACAGTACGAGTGTTCGTTTGTGCCCTATAAGTTGACATGATATTATAATGGCAACTCATGCCCTCACAGGGGAAACAATAAAACGCAAGGCAGTTGGTCAACCACCGGCTGCCTTTCTGTATGGGCAAATTGAGCACATGTTTGACAGTGTAGTATATTAGGTGGAGGGTGCGCTCTCCACCTAAAAGATAATAACCGGCAGACTTATTCTCCCTTCCCACAAACAGGTTGGCGTAATGCTAGCCTGTTTTGTTTTGCAAAAAGGAGATGGTTACATGGATGATCTC
The DNA here is from genome assembly GCA_049302075.1 of Carboxydocellales bacterium. Lineage (GTDB taxonomy): Bacteria > Bacillota > Carboxydocellales > JAJZTU01 > JBAQLS01. The sequence continues at coordinate 28,638 of JBAQLS010000025.1, forward strand.
CCAACAACAGAAGAGATTACTGAGGCTGTAATTAGTGGCTGCAAAGGATTACCTTGGGCAGTGACAGAGTTAAACATTGCGGAAGCACTGAAGGAGTTTGATGATCTATGCCACCAAGAATGTCCAGGCCGTGTAGTAAACGAGGATGCCCAAACCTAACTAAAGAGAGATACTGCGACCAACATAAGCAGGAGGCCAGGAGCTACGACAGATACAGAGGTTCATCCTCTCAACGGGGCTATGGGTACCGGTGGCAGCAGTATAGAAATAGTTACGTGAAGAAGCACCCACTGTGTGTTGAGTGCTTGCAGAAGGGCAGGACTGAGCCAACAAAACACGTTGATCATATTACAGCAGTTAGTGGTCCTGATGACCCGTTGTTCTGGGATCCTAATAACCATCAGGCATTGTGCCATAGTTGCCATAGCAGGAAGACAGTTAAGCAAGACGGAGGTTGGGGAAGGTGAGCTATAGCATAATCAAGCCACAAAGAATTCTTCATAGAAGGAACAGCGGTATATCGATGTCCACATCAGGCGCACGAAATAAGGACGGCATGTCCACGGTGCGCGGACACGAAAACATGGACCAGGGGTAGGGGGCCTAAAATCCCTGGAGCAAAACGTTGAATAGACCGTCGGAGAGTTTTCTTCATACAAAATTCGTTTTATGAAATATTTGGGGGTGTCCCCCATGGGTGGAAGAAATGGAAAACCAATTCAATTGCATGTTGCTCAGGGAAATCCCAACAGATTGACTAAATCTGAAATCGAACGCAGACAAAATTCTGAAGTAAAAGTTGGTACGCAAAAACTGACATGCCCTGCCTACGTAAAAAATGATGTAGTGGCCTTTGCCAAGTGGAAAGAGGTCATCAAAGTATATAAGGGTGTCGACTTTGTGTCCTCGGGGGATGTCGGTCTGCTATCCAGGTACTGTATGACTCATAGCGAGTATGTTAGGTTATGCGGTAACCGCAAAAAGCTGGAAACCTTGCACGCAGATTGGGAGAGATACCAGGGAGCGCTTCCAGAGAATTTTATTTATGCGATGGAGGCTCTGATTAGAATAGATCACGAGCTACAACTTGAAACCGCCATCAACAAAAAGATGGATATGCTCATAAAAATGGAGGACAGGCTTTTCCTGAACCCGCTGGCCAAAGTAAAAAATGTACCAAAGAAAGAGCCTGAGAAATCAGATCCTGCTAGGGAGAAATTTGGTGTTTAACGATGCCATTATTGGAAGAGATCATAGAATACTCCAACGATATACTGGAGGGTAGAATAGTTGCATGCCAAAAGCACAAATGGGCGTGCTCAAGATTTTTGAAGGACCTTTCTCGCCAGGGCACTGAAGATTTTCCGTATATCTTCATCGAAGCCAAAGCAGAGAGGTTTTTTGATTGGATGCGAATGTTCAAGCACACCAAAGGGGTGCTGGCTGGACAGAGAATCGAACCACACATCATCCAAAAGTTTAATTTCGGAAACTTATATGGCTGGGTACATCAGGAAACCGGTCGAAGAAGGTTTAAGAAATCTTACTGGCAGGTATCTAGAAAGAATGCAAAATCTCAAAGCGAGGCGTGTGTAGGAACATATGAAACCTTTGCATATGGAATAAGCGCATCCGAAGTTTATTGCGCAGCTACAAAAAGAGATCAGTCAAAAATCGTTTGGGATGAGGCCCGAATGATGCTGGAGAAATGCCCCGAGATGAAGGGCAAATTCAAAATAGCATATGGGATAATATTTCACCCTAGATCAGAATCAAAAATGCTAACACTGTCTAAAGAGGATGGCAAAACGGGTGATGGATTTAATCCTCAATGTGGAATAGTTGACGAATATCATGCTCACCCTACATCGGAGATTTACGACATTATAGATTCAGGGATGGGGGCCCGGCCTGAGTCGTTAATGATGATAATCACAACAGCCGGTTTTGACTTAAATGCCCCATGTTACCGGGTAGAATACGCTTATGTCGTTCTAATACTTGACCCAGATAGTGATGTCGAAAACGATGAATATTATGTAATGATCAACGAACTAGACAAAGATGATGACATTAAAGATGAAAGCGTATGGCCTAAAGCTAATCCGATAGTATGCAGCTATCCTGAAGGAATAGAAAAACTCAGAAGTGATCTAAAAATAGCCCTGGATGCCCCCGAAAAAATGCGGAACTTTTTAACCAAAAGGATGAATGTATGGATTGATCAAAAAGCGGGTGGATACATGTTGATGGACAAATGGAAAGCCTGCGGAGTAGATGAAATGCCAGACACTAAAGGCAAGGAGTGTTTTGTCGGCATTGACTTGGCTAGTAAGATTGACTTGGCCTCCACTGGCTTTGAAATACCGCTAGAAGATGGACTATATGCTGTATATTCTCACTCTTTTATTCCGGAAGATACCCTAGTAGCAAAACGTAAAACGGATAAAGTACCTTACGACCTTTGGCTAAAACAAGGGTGGCTAACAACAACCCCAGGGGCTGTTGTTGACTATAACTTCATCGAGCAGTACATAAAAGACACAGCCAAAGAAAACGGATGGATAATTAAAGAGCTTGATTTTGACCCATATAATGCTACCCAATTCGCCCAGAACATGCAGAATGAGGGCTATGAAGCGGTTGAGATTAGGCAGGGGGTTAAAACCTTGTCTGAGCCCACCAAGAACTTTCGAGAGTTAGTTTATGCCAGGAAGATATTGCATAACAAAAACCCAGTCTTATATTGGGCGCTGTCTAATGCCGTTACCCGGCAGGATCATAATGAAAACATCATGCTAGACAAGTCAAAGACTGTCCAGAGAATTGACCCTATAGCTGCAGTTATCAATGCCCATACAAGGGCAATGGTAGTACCAGTTAATAAAAAGTCAATCTACGAAGAAAGAGGGGTTTTATCGCTATAAAACACGAGAAAGGAGGAAAAAGATGCCTATTATTCAGCGTATTACCAAGTTTTTTCACGAAATTAGAAGCAACTTTGCCACTCCCGCCCAATGGCTGATAGATATTTTCGGCGGCAGGGAGAGCAAAGCTGGGATTAGGGTCAACGCGAATGCGGCTCTAAGAGTATCCGCCGTATTTGCTTGTGTTAATCTCATGTCGCAGACCATGGCCAGTTTACCCCTGGTGCTATATAAAAAGCTCGATAGAGGCAAAGATAGAGCCGTAAACCACCCAATATACAACCTTTTGCACTATCTACCCAACCCCGAAACGACTTCTTTTGACTTTTGGGTAATGTATATTGTTAATTTGATGCTAACCGGTGATGCTTTTGCCTACATCAAGCGCGACGGTAATGGGACTATTTTGGAGCTGTGGAATATACCTTCTGGGAACGTTACAATATACCGAAACAGAGAAACCTCGGAAATCTATTACAGGGTTGTCGATGATTATGGTAACCAGGAGACTTTCTACCCGGAAAACATAATGCACACCCGGGGGATGAGATTTAACAAGCGAGATAAAAGTATTCGCCCGATAGAAGCAGCAAGGGATGCCCTGGGCCTGACAATTGCTCTTGAGGAATACGGTAGCAAGTATTTTGCAAACGGAGCGAATACCGGCGGGATTGTAAAGGTTGCAGGGTCGCTTAGCGACACCGCTTTCCAAAGGTTCAAAGAAAGCTTTCAGGAAAAGTATGCTGGCATAGGCAATAGCAGCAAAGTACTATTTCTCGAAGAGGGAACCGACTATGTAAAACTGGGTAACGACCCAGATAAAAGCCAAAGCCTCGAAACCCGCAAATTTCAAATTGCGGAGGTTGCGAGGTTTTTCTATAACATTCCACTGCACAAAATACTGGACCTATCCGGTAGCACTAACAACAATATCGAGCAGCAATCTATTGATTTTGTGCAATCCTGCGTAGGGCCTTTCGCCGTTAGGATAGAGCAGACCATTTATAAGGACCTACTACTACCTAATGAGCGTAAAAAGCTGTTTGCTAAGTTTAATCTAAACGGACTGCTCCGTGGCGACTCAGCTGCAAGGAAGGAGTTTTATCAGGCCATGGTCCAAAACGGTGTTTACTCCCCAAACGATGTGCTCGAAAAAGAGGACGAAAACACCTTTGAGGGCGGCGACATCCACATGGTTAACGGGAACATGATACCTGTGGAATTACTCATGGAAGTTCAGAGAGCCAAACTGGCGAAGGGAGGTGAGATAAGTGGCGGAAACAGTAAAGATTGAGCACCGAGCGGTAAGAGGTTTTGAGATCCGAGTTGCTGATGACGGCAAAAGGTACATCGAGGGCTACGCCATGAAATGGGATGAGCTTTCAGTCCCCTTAGGCTACTACTACAAGTTTAGAGAGAAGTTTCAAAGCGGTGCTTTCGATGACTATTTCAACGCGGGCATGGACACAAAGTTTTTAGTTGACCATGACACAGGGAAAGTGCTTGGACGGTCAAATAAAGGAACTCTATCCCTCACAACAGATTCCACCGGGCTGAAGTATAGTCTGGAGATCCCCGCAACAACCCTTGGTAACGATGCTTATGAGGATGTCCGGAGCGGAAACAAAGAGTATATCTCAGTTGGGTTTAAGGCTACCTCCGATGAGTGGAATGAGGCCGACGAAAACAATGTTATTAGAACGGTGTTAAAAGCCAACTTGCCAGAAATATCCTTAACGGCTTGGCCAGCATATGAGCAAACAACCGCTTCCACTCGAAGCGCGGAGGATGCTTATAAGGAATACAAAGAGCTCAGAGCTGGCGATAAAAAGTCAGATGAGATAAGGCAAAACCAAAAGTGGTTTGGAGAAATTAGAAAAAAACTATTACAGGAGGTTTAAGAGATGAAAGGTGAAAAAATTCTCGAACTGAAACAGGAAAGAGCCGGATTGACAACTTCCATTCGCTCACTCATCGATGAGTTTGGCGATAAGGAAATCCCCGCAGAAAAAAGAGAAGAGCTCGGCAAAATGGAAACCCGTTTTGATGCTATTAATGAGCAAATCTTAGTCGAGGAACGACAGCTCCAGAGAGAGCGGATTGCCGGCGAAAAGAAAGAGCCCGCCCCAGGAGATCAAAGAACCGAGCGGGAGGAAGAGATTCGTACCACATTCAGAAACTATCTTATTACTGGCAACCAGGATGCTTATAATGAGTATCGGGCCCTGCAGCAGGACAACCCCACTCAAGCAGGTTACCTTGTGGCACCCGAGCAATTTGTCGCTGAAATTATCCAAGAGATTAACAACTCTTTGTTTGTCAGAAAGCTTGCAAATGTGCTACCCCCGTTGAAAGGGGCCAAGTCTTTGGGTTATCCCAAGAGAACTGCACGTATGACTCGGGCTAGCTGGGGAACAGAAATTGCGGCTCCTACCCCTGACACAGCATTGGCTTTCGGAAAAAGAGAGTTCAAGCCTAACCCGGCAAGTGCAGAGATCCTTGTTTCCAAAACACTGATTCGCAACGCTCCTAACGCAGAACAAATTGTTAGGAACGAAATTTCCTTTATGTTTGGTGAGCTTATGGAGATTGCATACATGACCGGTGATGGCGCAGGAAAGCCTTTGGGGATGTTTACAGCTTCTCCGGATGGAATCAGTACCGCGCGCGATTACTCGGATGGTAATACAGCAAATTCAATAACTTTTGATGGTCTTATCGGAGCAAAATACAACATTAAAGACCAGTACCAAGCTGCGCTTCAGTGGATCTTCCACAGGGATGCTGTAAAACAAGTTGCTAAAATTAAAGACGGGGATGGTCAGTATATCTGGCAGCAGTCTACTCAATTAGATCAACCCGACAGACTCCTGGGCAAACCTATTAATATGTCCGAGTATGCCCCTAACACCTTTACAGCAGGGCTGTACGTAGGTATGCTTTGTGACTTAAAAATGATGTACTGGATTGTAGACGGTTTAGGCATGGAGATCCAAGCGTTGACCGAACTGTACGCCAGAACTAATCAAATTGATTACTTGGCCAGGATAGAAACCGACGGTATGCCAGTTTTGGAAGAGTGCTGCAGTCGGATTAAGCTAGGCGCATAATTCAGTAATAGGGGGCGGCTTGAATGGCCGCCTACATAATTTGATTTGGAGGTATGGAAAATGATTGAATCCTTATTAAAAGCCGGACTGTTCGACAAAGTATTAGCAAATACAGCCGCCGGAACCGGCGACACTTTGAACGGCGATATTCTTGACCTAGCAAACCATGATAGCGTCTGCTTTATTGCGGTCACCGGCGATGTAGCTGACACCGCTGTTGGCACACTTAAGGCGTATTGTGGGGATGCCGCAGCTCTTGGTGACGGGGCGTACAAAGCTACGACCGCAACATTTACAGCCACTGCACCCAGTGCAGATGATAAAGTTCTGGTCCTTGATGTGGTGCGCCCGGGAAAAAGATATGTCAGGGCCGACTTTGTCCGGGCTACTGCTAACATCCCGGTAGAATCGATTGTAGCGATTCGCTATAATTCGAGGGCAATTCCAACTACTCAGCCTGCCGATGTAGTTGCAAGTGGATTATCTGTAAACTAAGGCAAAGCCCGGTTTAACGGCCGGGTACAAATTTTAGAATGGAGGAGCAACTAAATGCCTAACGTAAACGCGAAGGTCTACCAAATAGATCCCGACATAATGACTGTCGAAAATGGCGGGGCTATAGATGTCGAAGCCGGTGGCAAAATAACTGCTGCAGGAACGCAGGCAGCACACATTGCTGATGCCGCCGGAGCTGCCGGAGCAAACCCGACTCAGGCAGAATATGCCGCGCTAGTTGCAAAGTTTAACAGCGTACTTGTTGCCCTTGAAAACGTCGGAGTATTGGCTTCGAGCTAAGGGAGGCCAACTATGAAGGTGAAGCTTACGAGGTGATATTATGACGGTTCAAATGATTAATAATCAACACCGCCAGGTTGCAGTTGACATTATAACACCGGTAGCACAGGCCAGCGTAAACGCAGAAACACTTCTGGCCGGGTCTGAAATAGATATGCGCATGTGGCGGTCCTTGGCTTATACTCTCAAAGTTGCTACTAATGATGTGACTTGGGTTGTTTACGGAGCCAATAGCGCCGACTACAGTGATGAAGTAGTTGTCCAGTCAGCAGCGAATGTTGTGGCAGGAGCTGCAGGTACTTATGCAGTGGCTCAGGCACCATATGCGTATTATCGCGTTAAAATTTACAGTACCGTCGGGGGTTCACACGGTACAGGAACCCTTATTGGTATTGCGAAAGGGTGATTTTGTGAAAAAAGTTAAAAACAAAAATAACTAAGGGAGAGGGGGTATACCCCTCCCTTTTTACCGGCTCCACAGCCGGGATTGTTGGTAAGAATGCGAGGTGATCCCTTGGATGCCAGTTACCCTAGCGGAAGCAAAAGCCCATTTGAGGGTAGATATTACGGACGATGATCCCTACATAACTACCCTTATAACAGTAGCCACTAATTGGTGTGAAGAAAAACAGAAAAAATTCTACATCACCAAAACAAAAACGGAATACTTGGATAAATTTCCGCAAGAGCGGTATATAGAACTGACCAGGGCTCCGCTTCAGTCAGTAACGCACTTGAAGTATACCGATAAGGACGGAGTAGTTACTACCTGGGGCGGCAGTAATTACATTGTCGACAAAACAAGCTTTGTCCCAAAGATAGTTTTGGGCTATGGACTCTCATGGCCAACCGTTCAACTCAGCCCGGTAAATGCAATTGAAATAGCATACTCCGCGGGGTATGGTGTTGCAGCTGACGTGCCACTGATGATTAAGCAGGCTATTTTATTACTAGTCAGTCATTGGTATGAAAACCGAGAACCCGTCAATATCGGAAACATCATCAATAAAATACCTTTTGCCGTAGAGTCATTGCTCGGCTTGAGCGGGGGGCGGGTGAACGTCTGATGAGAGCTGGAGAGTTAAACCGAAGAATCACCATCCAACAGCCTGTAGAAACGCCTGACAGCGAAGGAGTTACAACAACTACATGGGGCACCTTTACAACGGCATGGGCTGCAGTTGAACCTCTCTCTGGAAGAGAGTTTTTTAATGCTCAGCAGTTTAATTCTGAGCTAACCACAAGGTTCAGGATTAGATACCAGTCTGGTATCACAACCAAAATGCGGGTACTTTTCGAAGCCAGGGTTTTTGATATCTTATCTGTTATCCCCCTCAAATCCGCAAAAAAGGAAATTCACCTGATGACCAAAGAGGTGATTTAGATGGCTGAAATTACTTTAACAGGCATGGATGACTTAATATCTAAACTCCAAGCGCTGGGCGATAGAGCGGAAAGGATAGAAAACGAGGCTTTAATGGCCGGGGGTAAAGTGCTACAAAAAGGCATGAGCGAAAGAGCTCCACGTAGTGATCAATCCAGGCAAAAGGGTCACTTGAGCGGAACTCAAAGTTGGAGAACCGGGCAACACGCTGCTGACAACATTAAAATTAGCAGAGTGAAGCTGATCGGCGGGGTGAAGGGTGTATTTGTTGGGGTTAGTAAAGGTGATAGCTCAAGATACTTCTACCTAAAATTTCACGAATGGGGAACCTCCAAAATGCCGGCCACTCCGTTTATCGGGCCAACCGTTGCGGAGGATAGGGGTAAAGCGATAGATGCCATGAAAACAGTGGTTAAAGCGGGGTTAGGCCTATGATTAGCATGAATGCTCCAGTTGTTACAGGATTAAAAGCTAATGCAACTTTAACCGGGCTGCTTGGCGGACAGAAAGTCTACTACTTATTAGCCCCGCAAGGCATAACTGGTTCTTATATTACCTTTTTTGAAATGACCAACTTCCCGGCTGAATATGCTGAGGATACCGTTTTAGCTGACGAAATCCACCTGCAGGTGGATATTTTTACGCCTGAAAACGTTAATCCCACCCCTTTCGCTGAACAGGTTGAAATAACAATGAAAAGTTTAGGATTTGGTCGCACAGCCACAGCCGATCTATGGGAGGCTGATACCAGGCTTCGTCATAAAGCTATGAGATATGCGACAGTTAAAAAATATTAAGGAGGCACTAAAATGGAAGGAATTTTAGTTGGCTTAAAAAAGTTATACTATGCTATTTTGACTACCGACGATGCCAATGGTTTTACTTATCAGGCACCAGTAGCCATTCCTGGAGCAAGGGCAATTAAAGTAGACCCTAAAACTAGCTCCGAATCTTTGTATGGGGATGACGGGCCACTAGTAACATCTAACCAACTTGGCGATGTAGACGTTGAAATGGAAACCGCATACTTGACCCAGGCTATCCAAGCGGCTTTGCTTGGACACAGCGTTGTCGGGGGTGTGATGACTCGCAAGCACAGCGACATATCTCCTTATGTGGCACTGGGTTATGAACGGACCAAGGAGAACGGCTCAAGCCGCTTTGTGTGGTTATACAAAGGGCGTTTTGAAGAAATGTCCACTGATGATTCTACCAAAGAGGATAAGGTTAAGTACAACACACCAAAAATCAAGGCTAAATTTATTCGCAGGCTTTATGATGCCGCATGGTCTAAAACAACTGACCAGGATGATCCTGCTTATGTAGCTGCCACCGGTACCGCTTGGTTTGATTCGGTAGGTACTGCTGATACTACTCCGCCGACTATTAGCACATACTTGCCGGCCAACAACGCCGTAGGTGTTGTTGTAGGGGCTACGGTCAACTGGACATTCAGCGAAGCCATTGACCAAGCTGGTATTACAACTGCTAACTTCATGGTATTTAAGGATACCGATGGCACCGTAGTGGCTGGTGCATTGACCTATGATGCAGCTACCTTCAAGGTCACACTTACTCCAAGTGCCGCCTTGGCTGCTGCTACCGCATACCGGGCAGTTGTTACTAAAGACGTTCAAGACCTTTCTGGTAATAAACTGGCTGCCAACTCAGTTACCAAGTTTACAACCGCATAATAAAATTAATCAGTTTAGGAGGGGCCTTTTGGCCTCTCCTATCTGTATATGGGAGGGATAAGCATGTCTGTTGATGACGTTAAAATAAAACCCATTACCGTGGTACTGGACAAAGAGAGAAGCCTTGTATTTGACCTTAATGCTATTTGTGAACTGGAAGAAAAGTACGGCTCCATGCAAGGTGCAATGGATGCCATGAGCAAGGGGAGCATGAAAGCTGTAAGGACATTACTATATGCCGGACTAAAGCATGAAGATGATAGTCTGACGGAAGAAATAGTCGGCAAACTCATTGATATTTCTAATATGGCATTTGTCGGGGATGCCTTAAATAGCGCGGTATCGCTTTCTTTGCCGTCTGGGAATGATGAAGAGGGAAAGAACGAACCCCAACCGGAGTAGCAAATATAAATTCCGGTTGGGACTGGCCGTGGCTTATGTATATGGGAACAGTCCTTTTGCGAATGACTGAAAATCAATTTTGGCGGTGTACCCCTCGCAAACTATTAGCCTTATGGAAAGCGCATGAAAGGTACAATTCTTCGCCTGAAAAACAAGACAAGCCAAACGTGGCTTGTCTTGATGCTACACCTTATTAGAATGGTGGTGAGATTATGGGAGAAACCCAGGAAATAGGTAATATAGGGGTGGGTTTAAGTTTTGACTCTACCGGTTTTACCACAGGCATGGCTAGCATTAATCGGCAACTTAAAGTGGCTCAGGCCGAATTCCAGACTGCCAGTTCTAAGCTTGGACAACTGGGAAACGCTACGGACAAGATGCAGCTACAAACTGATTCATTAGCAAAGCAATTGGAGCTGCAAAAGCAAAAGGTTACTGCTCTTTCTGCTGCTTATGATAAGTCTGTTGAAGCAAAGGGAGCTGATGCTAAGGCATCCCAGGACTTACTAATCAAGTTATTAAAGGCCCAAAAACAGGAAGCCGATATAGAAAACGCTCTTAAAAAAACTAATCAAATGATTGAGCAACAATCTTCTGTCTGGCATAAGCTCTCTACAAGCATGGCAACTGTGGGAGACAGGCTTAAGGATGTAGGGGGAAAAATGTCAGCAGCAGGTAGAACGCTTTCAACAACTGTAACTGCACCTTTGGTTGGTGCTGGGATTGCGGCCGTTAAGTTTGCTGGGGATTTTGGAGACGGTATGGCAAAGATTAGTACAATTGCCGACGCTACAAAAGTTCCTTTAGACCAATTGAAAAAAGGTATTAGGGAATTGTCTGACCAAACAGGAATAACAACAAAAGATTTAACTGAAGCTGAGTACGAGGCTATTTCAGCGGGGGTAGATACTGCCAATTCAGTTCAATTCCTAGGAACGGCAGTTAAAGCCGCAAAAGGTGGTTTTACGGATGCTACAACAACTGTTGATGGGTTAACAACTGTTTTGAACGCTTATGGAAAGAAAGCAGAAGAGGCTACTGATATTTCCGACCAAATGATGCTTGCGCAAAACTTTGGCAAAACAACATGGGGTCAAATGGCCGCGAGTATGGGCAATGTGATTCCAATAGCGGCCAATTTAGGTGTGTCAACCAAAGAATTATTTGGTTCTTTAGGGGTGCTCACCAAGAACGGTATCAAGACTAGTGAAGCTGTAACAGGTTTAAAATCAGCATTTTCTAATATTATGAAGCCGGCCAAAGAAGCAAGTGACCTAGCTAAACAGCTTGGCCTTGACTTCAATGCGGCCCACTTACAATCAGTTGGCTGGGCGAAATTCCTTGAAGAAGTTAAACAGAAAACAGGTGGTAATGCAGAACAGATGGCTAAACTATTCGGTTCAGTTGAGGCCCTGAACTCTGTTATGGTACTGACAGGTAAGGGGTCTGGGGACTTGAATAGTGTTCTCAAACAAATGGAGAACACTACTGGCTTAACTCAACAGGCATTTGACAAGGTAAGTGGAACCCCAAGTCAAAAACTTTATAAAGCGTTTAACCAAATAAAGAACTCCGTAACAGAGTTGGCGGAGAAGTCTGCTCCGGCAATTGAAAAACTCGCTAAAGTATTAGGTGGATTAGCTGAGAAGTTTGGACAATTATCTCCAGTCCAACAAGAATTTATTATAAAGATGGCTGTTTTGGCGGCGGCCATAGGACCAGCATTAATGGTTTTAGGTAATTTATCAACAGGAATCGGAAAAGTATCAGGAGCAATAGCGAAAGCCGGTGGAATGGCTAATCTTTTTAGCGGAGCCCTCACGTTTTTAACAAGTCCTGTAGGAATAGCTATTGCGGCGATAGCGGCTCTAGCGGCTGTAGCTTACCTGATTTATAAGAACTGGGATACTATTAAAGCAAAAACAACTGAAGTTTGGAACGCTGTAAAAAATACCATTGTAGGTATTTGGGAATCAATTAAAACAAAGACATCTGAAATTTGGGAGGGTATCAAAACGTTTTTTGAAAAGTGGTGGCCTTTGCTACTAGTGGTGTTTACTGGTGGAATAGGTTTAATTATTGCATACATAATAGGTCACTGGGATGGCATTAAGAAAAAGACTTCTGAAATATGGGAAGCGATAAAAAATTTCTTTGTTAAGTATTGGGATAGTCTCAAATATGTATTTGGTCCTGTAGCCGTCATAGCAACCTATGTAATACAGCACTGGGATAAAATCAAGGAGACTACGAGTCGCGTTTTTGAAGCAATCAGGAAGGCGGTAAGTGAGAAATTTAATGCGGTAAAGGACACGGTGAGCAATATAGTAACCTCTATCAAAGGTATTTTTGACGAGACCATTGGCGCTGCTTGGGATTGGGGTAGAAATTTAATTCAAACCTTTATTGACGGCATTAAGTCAAAAATCAGCGTGTTTACTGATACTCTTGAAGGTATCTCCAACGAGATAAAGGATTTTCTAGGCTTTTCTTCCCCCACGAAAAAAGGTCCTGGTAGTCAAGCGGATAAATGGGCTCCTAACTTCATGGAAATGTTTGTTGGTGGATTACAAGACAACATGCCTGAGTTGTCTGCAAAAATTAATGACCTGGCGGCTAGGCTTAATTTCACCAATAATGTTGCTGTAAGCAGGACAGCATTTGCCGGCATGGGAGGGGTTATCATTCGGGTAAATGTATCCGGCAACTATCTCGCTAACAGCGTTGATGAAGATAGGCTTGCCGATAAGGTCAGCCAGCGGATTGGGGCTGAGTTCCTGCGCAGTATTGGGGGGTCTCGTTAATGAGAGGCAAAACCAAAATAGTATTAACTGCCCCGCCGCAAGGGCTGAGTGGGCTAGCTGGGGTAGGTGGCCCAGCTCTAATCTTTGACGGCACAAGCACGAGGGTAGATTTGGGCAGCCCAGCGGCATTGAATGTAGGCAATACCCTAACGGTTATGGCATGGCTAACACCTACCGAACTGACAGCCCGCAGGGATATCTATTCAAGCCGCACAGGGGCGACAGCCGGACAATGGAAACTTGAATATGGGGCAGGGAATGGTGGTATAGGCAGGCTTGCAGTTACCGGGCCGGGAACATGGGTAATAGAATCAAACGACAACGCCCTAAAACTCAACAGGCGGCAACACGTTGCTTTTGTGCGTAACGGGATAAACAACGATACTCTATATGTTAATGGTGTACCCCTCGCCCCTCTCCAGACAACGCCTTTCACTTTCGCCGATGTGCCTGACCCAAAACATATAGGTTATAGCACCGGCCCTCCGTCTGCTAAAGGGATATTACAGGACGTGAGTTTGTGGGGTGTGGCTCTAACTGCAGCGCAAATATTGTCTTATATAGAAAGCGGCTTAACGGGGAGTGAGAGCGGGCTGCGGGGCTACTGGCCACTAAAAGAAGGGCAAGGAACAACCGCGTTAGACGGGACTGTAAACGGATCAAACGGAACAATAGTCGGGGGAATGTGGACGGACACCCTCACTGTCCAAGCATTCAAAAGATGTAGCGTGACAAGCTCCGGAGCGGGGAGAGCATCAAGTTTTAGTTTTACTTTAGACTCCTTCGATAGCGACCTAATTGACCGGTTCCCGAAGGGGTCTGATGTGAATATCTATCAAAACGATGCCGATAAGCCAGAACAACAGACAATGAGAGGTTGGCTGTCTACCCCGGGGAAGCAAAGAGATGGGATTGTTAAAACGGTCGAATTCTCTGGCACAGATTATACCGGACGTACGCAATCGATTATTGTAATCGAAAGCTACGATGGCCAAACCATAGATGCAGTAGTAAAAGACCTTTTTGCTAAATACGTCCCGTGGGCTACTGTTGTCAATGTTCAAGCCTCAACCAAAACCATAAAGAAAAAGTTTAACCGGGAGTATCTTTTCGATGCTCTGGAATTCCTGGCCAGTATAGAGGGTTGGGAGTTTTTTATTGACTTCAACCTGGATCTAAATTTCTTTGACCCAACTACCCGGCTAAACCCAATCACGATAAGCGAAAGCAATAAGAACTACTCTAAAGGTACAGCCAAGTTTAGCGAGGACTCCCGCCTTATTAATAAGCTCTACGTCCGAGGCGGGACAAGCCTATCCCTACCCTACTCTCAAACTCTTAAAGGTGACGGGGTGCGCCGGAGCTGGCCGCTGGATTACAAGCCAACCAATTACAGCATGACCCTAAACGGCGTGCCTGTGACGAGCCTGGGCCTAGATAACGTGGACAGCGGAAAGGACTACTACACTAACTTCCAGGAAAAGCTGCTCAAGCAAGACCCTAGCAAAACACTTCTAATCGCTACAGATACCATTCTGGCTACTTATCAATATGAGTACCCTATTTTACTGCTGCTAGAGGACAGGATATCACAGAGTAAATACGGAGTGTTTGAGGACAAGCTGGATGTCCAAAGTGACGATAAGGAGCTAGTGAAAGCCAAGGGGATACAGCATATAGGGAAATATTCTAACCCGGTAATTAAGGGGGGAATAGAGCCGCTGGAAGGGTTCTACCGGGCGGGGGAGCTAGTGCCTCTTGACCTACCAACTCTCAAAGTACAAACAGCCCTGAAGGTTACACAGGCCACCTATGAGAGCCAACCCGGGGAGTTTAGGATTCGGTTGGAAATGGAAACCGACTACGATACCCGGCTAATTCTCAAGGAAATAAGGAACTCCATAAAACGGCTGGAAGATCAGTTTGAGGAAGATGCTCCGGTAGAACAGATTATAGGACTAATCGAAGAATTAACCCTAACTGAATTGCTAGCTATAAGGCCCAATAACGATATTTTAGAAACACTTAACCTTACTGATGCCGCAACCTGCACGACCCAAACAACCGGGACGTTTTTAGTAGGTACGGCTAAAGTAGGGTTTTGTGATGCGGGGTGATGAAATGCAAGTAAAAGACTACCTGGGGGCCATTACCGGGCGGGTTGTTGTCCGGACTTATCCGGCGCAATTGGAGCCGAAAATTAAAGAACTGTTTGAACAGGGGTTAAGTGCTAACCAAATAGCTGACATTATACTTGCTGACAGCGAGGAGGTTACCAATCTTATAGTAAACCTGGGCCGTCAATTAATCTGGAAGTTGCTTAAGGGGGATGCAACTGTAGGACTAAAATACCTCTCGATAGGCACAGGAACGAATGCCCCAGCGCTGGCTGACACCCAACTGCAAACTGAGAGCTTCCGAAAGCTGATAACTTCATTTGCCTATGACAATAGCACTATATACTGTGACACCTTTATCGCTGCTGCAGAGGCAAATTTCACCTGGCAAGAGGTAGGTATGCATGGAAACTCTACCGCAGGAGCGGGGGCTAACAGTGGTGACCTATTCAGTCATGCATTGCTAAACCAAGTCAAAACCAACACGCAGACTAAAACAGTTAGCTGGCAGATCACTGCATCACAACCGACTTAAGGAGGGGGTATTGTGGCTACTAAAGAACAGATAGCCAGGGCCCAAGCAAAGCAAGATCATATTTTAGAACAGCTTGAGGCTCTACGGAATAAGGAAAAAGGGGTTGTCTTAAACGGCCCAAACTTAAGCCTTGAGCAAGCTACAGCCCTGCAGATTCGTAGAATTAAGTTTCTTAACTGGTGCAAGAATGCTTCCGTTGCAACCTTGACTACCCGGTTAAGCCAATTGACTCCACGGGAAGTTATTGCAAACGAGCAGGAATTTATCGAGCAATGCGAATATGAGCTTTTAGCTCACGTCCTGGGGGTGATGTAATTGGCTTATGCACCTACTACATGGCTGACCGGGGATATAATAACAGCCGCCAAACTCAATAACATGGAAGCCGGGATAGCCGCTGCCGTTCTCAGGGCTGGCGATACAATGACAGCAAAGCTACTCATATCAAAAAACATTGGCCTAGTCCCTAATTATGCAAGTGGTCAATTAGAACTACAAAGCACCAATGGTGATGATGTTGTGCTTGGGTTTCATCGAGTCGGGCTTACGGCTTGCGCGTTAGTGCATAAAGACGGAATCCCCGGGCTTTATCTTGTGGACAACGTAGATGCTTTAACGGATTTACGTGCTGGGGTTATTTATTCGGGCGGCAATACCGTCTACCACGCCGGGAACCTAGTGCTAACATCTTACGGAACCTATGCAGACACTACAACCTCTATTCCGGCCAGTAGTACGATTAATATTAATATTCCTGTTGGCAGCGGCAAGGCTAAGGCACGTTTACACTTTTTAGGGGTGTCTGGCGGTATTGTGGACTGCTCAACGGTCGGAGCGGACACGGTTGGAACTTTTATTAATGGCAGCGTAACCGCCACATACCTAAGAAGTGTCTCAGGATACGTTTTCGACTCCGGAATAATTGGATCTGAAATAAGACTGCTGGATGCCTATATAAGCGGAACAAACCTTGTATTGGCTTGCCAGAATACAAATGCAGGAGCGGCCAGGACCGTGAACATTAGAAAACTCCACTGGCAGGCATTTTAAAAGGGGGGTGTAGCGAGTGAATTTACAGTGCATATTTGACCAACACACAGGCCGCCTGCTCCGCACCATGACAAACTCAGAGTACCCGGAAGGTGCACCGGGTATGGCCGGATATAACGAAATTTCCCATGTCGTGACCGACCCGGAGGAAATGCAGCGCATTTCTGAGGCCGCCACGGTTGAGGCCGTAGTTGTGGATGTTGCTGTGGCCGCTGTAAAGACGTACAAGCGTATTACAGTATCTACGGACAAGCTGCAAATAACTGCCAACGGAGTGGACACTGCCGCGATTACAGCTATAGTGGATGATCCGGCAAGTACGGAAAATATCGAATTTTACGGCGGGGGTGTACTGATCCAGACAGTGGACTGTGTATCCGGACGGGCTCAATTACCTATTACAGCGACCACCCCGGGGACGATTGTAGTTGAGGCTAAGTCTACAACCAAGTACGGCCAGGTCGGGGTGGAGGTGCAAGCGGTATGAAGTTAGAACCTGAAGCACAGGCGCAGCCGAAGAATCCGCTGAAGGGGAAGGGTATAGCGGTGAACTTCTCCCGCCAACTGACGGCCAAGGAGAGGTTGGCGACAACCACAAAGCTGGTAGCGGCAATGACCCAGGCAGAGAAAGACCAACTGCTGGAGGATTTAAGGGCAGCAGTATTGGAGGGGTAAGCCGTAGGGCTTTTTTATTTTGCCAAAATAAGAAAGGAGAGGTCACATGGAAAACCAGATCAAAGTCTTTGGCACCGCAGTTGGAGCAGTAATCTCGTACATAGTCGGAGGTATCGGCATAGCCTTCGCGGTGCTCCTCGGGATGATGATAATTGACTTTATCACAGGAATGATGGCCGGGTCCGTTAATGAAGGACTATCAAGCTCAACAGGAAAAAAAGGGCTGATTAAAAAGGTCTACATCATCCTCTTAATCAGTGCCGTATATTTACTCCAAAAACTTGGGCTTAATTTAGCTGGCTATACTGCTGATGGTTTATCCGTTGCTTTTGCAATACTTGAATTTGTATCAATTCTTGAAAACGGTGGTAAACTTGGAGCTCCTATTCCGGAGCGGCTGAAAAATGCGATTGCAGCACTTAAGGGCAAAGGAGGGGAATCTATTGGTGATTAAACCACTTCAAGGCTTTTCAATATTAATTGACCCCGGCCATGGCGGAGCTGATCCAGGAGCCGTGGACGGCGTAAACCCCAAAGAAGGGGACAAGCTCTATACCGAAGAGGAGGATATTAATCTAGCGGTAGGCCTGCTGCTTCACAATGATTTAGTTGCCCAGGGAGCACGGTCTACAATGACCCGCTCATCGGATTGGTATCCTTCCCTGCAACAGCGTACTGATATGGCTAGAAAGTTTGGAGCTAATACTTTTATCAGCATCCACGCAAACAGCGCAACACCTAAAGCATCGGGTATTGAAACCCTGTACCATCCCGGTAACCTAAGTGGTAAAAGGCTTGCTGAGTTGGTACAGCAAGAGTTAATCAGGGCCACCAAAGCCCCTAATAGAGGCACTAAGCCAAGGACAGACCTTGCAGTACTTAACGGCACTAACAAATACAGCATACCCGGCGTTTTGGTAGAGCTAGGCTTTATATCTAACCCAGGGGAAGAGGTAAAGTTAAACACTAAACAGTATCAACAGGTTATTGCTGACGCCATAGTGAGGGCGATGGTTCGTTTCAAAAAAGGCGAACACGTATAATTAAAGCCCTTTGTTAACCATGAGCAACTGCAAACGGTTAACAATAAAAAAGCCCGCTACCTTCCAGATGGAGGGCCGCGGGCTTTTTTTTTTTTTATTATTATTTCTACATTTACTTTATTATGCCTGAATGCTGCTGGTCTAATAGTTTGGCTTACTATTGGTTCATTATTTCAATTATATCTCCATTAAGAGCAACTTTTGCTGTGACGGAATTTTTTACAACGCCTCCAAATGCATTTGCGCCCCTAAAAGTAGTGGTAACCATAAGATAGTCATTCATATCCCGATAAACTGTTTTAATGTGTTCATAACTATCTGGGTCGTTCATTGATTCCTTAATATATTTAGATAGGGTAATATGGGAACCATCCCAAGCACTAAATTGTTTTTCAATCATATTCTTTCTTTCCTGGGCTTCTTGTTCCTTTTTTTGTCTCGCTACCGCAGCTTCTTCCTGTACTTTTTTATCTTGTAATTCTTTTATGTAGATCGCTCTTTTATCTATATTATTTCTTAGTTTTGATAAAAAGAGATTGTTTAGATCTTGATGATCAATAAAAGCTATTTTTAGCTCACCATTTTTAAGAAGTTCAAAATCCTTATTAGACATCTCTGCCAGTGTTTTTTTCATGAATTCATCAGATTGCAGTAAGTTGATTTTTTCCTCTAAAGATTTTGCGCTATTCTCAACTTCACTGATATTTATTTGTTTTGATTTATTTACTGATGCTAATGCTTCTTGAATTTTGTTTTGGTGTATTAATGTTTCTGCCTGAGCAATAAGCGCAAGAGCTTCCTTTTTTTCCTGAGACTTATCAATACTGGATAGTATTATAAAAATCCCGAACATGACAGTTATAATAATACGTACGTTGTTAGAAAATTTCTTATTCCACCACATCAATATTAGTCCTGCGGGAAATAGAAAGATTAACATAATTACGATGAACCATGTTTTTTGGTACCATTTCAACTCTTGATTTTCTGACATTTAATTTTGCCCTCCTCTTGGAATAGTTATTTTTTCAGCATATGCTGGTGTTGCCTCTCCATTCAAACCAATTGTTACCATTATAATACAATTTATTTTTTATTACCAGTACGGGTTAGGGCTTTTTCTTTACGGAAAATGCATGCCATAGTAAAATGGAGCCCGTAAAATTAACAAAAACATAGGAGGTGGAAATCATGACCAAAGATGATCTACCAGACATTCTAACTGCCCAACAAATTGCAACATATCTTAAGATTTCCCGAAGGCGGGTATATGAGCTTTTTCAACTTAAACCCGAGCATGGTGGTATACCAATGTTCGAGATAGGAGCATCCAAGCAGGTAGAAAAGACGGATTTCCTTAATTGGATTGAGGCCCAAAAACAGAGGAAAGCGAAAGAAAACTAAAAACTTAAAATCAGCAGGAAACCCCTACAAATTTACCGTAGGGGTTTTTCTTTTGCACTAATCCGGCCAGAGGTAATCTATGCTTTTGCCAAGCGCCTTTGCTATCCGTTTCGCAGTAGTGAGATGTATGGCCTTTTTGTCGTTAATTATCTTACTTATATCGCATTGCGGTATACCTGTTTCTTTCGATAGCTCAGCCTGTGTAATTCTTTTTAGTAACATGATTTCTCTAAGTCTGTTCATCCGCATCACCCGAGTTAAAAAATTCTGCGTAACCAGGTGTATTTCCTCTCAAATTGGTAAAAATACGAATAATATATGTGTTCGCATATTAAAAGGGTGAAATTTGTCGCAAGATATGCAGTTACTGTATCCCCCTTATTACAAATTGCGACACGTATTAACTTATATAATGAGAGGGCGAATACGATGCGAGAATGGCAAAGAATAGCTAGGATTCGCATAGATAAGGGATGGACACAGGAAAAACTGGCTTTAGCCACCGGCCTGAGTCGGGGTTATATATCGGCAATCGAAAGGGGGAAAGCACAGCCAAAATTAAAAACCCTGTCAATAATTGCACAGAGTTTAGGCGTAGAGATAGAAAAACTTTATGAAGATCTGGAATAGCTACATCGAAATAACGGTTACCGTAAAGGGGTTGAGACAGCTTGGGTCACGCAGCAAGGCACACCGCTCTTGCCTCACTAAAAGGGTTACTTAAAGAAAAGGGGTTTACTCACTCGGAGATGGCAGAAATCCTAGGCACAACGGCCAATACTTTTTCTAAAAAAATAAACGGTGTTTGTAGATTGAACCTATTTGAGGCCCTTAAACTAGCAAACTTTCTCTCTATAAGGAGTGAAGATTTGCGTAATTATTTTGTTACGAATAAGCAATAAATCGGCGGCTATGTAGTCTATAGCCACTATTAATTGTTAACACTTTGTTAACGCAAATAAATAAAAATTGTATTTTTAAGTTCTAAATGTTACAGCAGATTTTTTACAAATCCTTATTTACCGCCACTAAATAATAGGGAGTGGAACATGTGTTCGCAAAAACTGCATGCCCGGCATGATGTAATTCAGGCGTTGAAAATCCCCGCCTAGCGTTGTCACCAGAATCGCCAAGGTCCTCGATGTACAATCAGTACACCTGTGGCCTTGGCGATTCTGCTTCCTAGCCAGACGGGTTTTTCAATCAGCCTGTCTGGGGTCGGAAAATTCCCCGTCTAGCTTTGTCGCCCGACTTACCAAGGTCCTCGACGTACAATTACGAGTACGCCTTTGGCATCGGGGTAAGTCGGGCAATAATTTTATTTGGCTACACTTATTTTTAGAGGGCTTCCAGGAGTTGAGCAAACTTTTGGGAGGCCTCTTTTTTCATGCTCTATCTAAAAATATATATGTTCGCAAGAATTAGGTGCTGAGTTTCAACTTCGGCTAAAGCGCGGAAAATTTGCTGTAGTCGGGGTTCGGGTGCACGGTTCATTACCTGTGTATAAAAACTGATGGCAGTAGATTCATGCTTACTAGAAACAATCATATTTTTGGCGTCCTCATCGTAGCAACTGCGATTTGGCAGTTCTGGAGCCTCTTTTCCCATAACTGTCGCCAGCACCTCAGCATGTTCCATTTCATGCTTCATGAGTCGGGTATATATTGCTTCAGTTATTTGATTTTGAGCCTTGGCGGCAGCGCATTTATAATATGCGGCATTGTTTATTTCCAGCATAAGAGCCTTCTGACAATCCTCTAGGCTTTGTTCACACATGGCAATTTTGCCAAAATTCCTCCATTCTGCTGCCGGGACAATTAATTTCATGGCCGATCCACAGAAAGGGCAGCGGTCCGGCGGATTTGCTCCTAAGAATGTTTCCCCGCAAATTTCACATCGATATGGATGCATTATAACAATCGCCTCCTTTTGAAAACCCAGAATTCTTTATCAGTTTGAGTATATGCGCAAGCCTGACTTGTGATGAAAAAAATATTTATCGACCGTCGGGCACCTATCCCTGGGTGGTGGCTCTTAGTTCCGCACCTTAGCATCTCTAAGCTGGATGGGTTAATAAAATTTGACCAACCTCGACGATACGGCGTCCATGCCTAGTCGTCGAGGTTGCCGACGTCCTTGTCGGCAAGGTCAATTTTATTACCCATCTGCGCCAAGAGCTGCTATGGCACTCCACCATGAGCACCCCCCAGGGACAGGCACCCGACCTGGGCATAAATCTATTGTGCGTGGGGGGAGAGGGTGCAAGCCGGTTGTATGGGGAGAAAGTAATACTTGCGAGGAAAAACAACATTTTAAGCCAAGGAGATTGACAGATCGAACCATCCGAACCAACGGAAACCTCAAACCTCAAACCCGAAATGCAAGCCCGAAACCGCCCTCCCGACCCCCGAATTTTCATCGTTAAAACTTAAGTTTAGCTTGGAGCTAAAGACCCAGCTCAGGTCGGATTACTGCCTGCTTTTATTGGGCCAGTACGCATGACCCAGGTCGGAGGTCTATTCCGGTTGGGGGCTCATAGCAGAGTGCCTTACAGCCACTTAGGCATGGCGCTAAGAGCACCAAACCGGGGTAGGCCTCCGACCGGCAACCAAGGACCCCAAATTAAAGCATTCATCCGACCAGCAAAGCAAACAAACTTAAATTTTTAAGTATGAAAATTTGTCAGATGTACCATACTAAGCACGATATCATCCCCCAACAACACCAATAGAATTAGGAGGTTGCAGAACAGATGAATTTTGCAAATCAGGGCATTAATGTTTCGCCACAAACAGTTCGTTCTGGAGAGCTTGTCCGGGTAAACTACAACGGTCTTTTAGCCATGTCTGGTGCTGATCAGGTCTACTTACATACTGGCTATGGGGATAAATGGGAATATGTCAGTGACTTGGCGATGCAACGGACAGGCTCCGACTGGCAAAAGGTTTTTCCCGTTGAACACCCAGGAAAGTTAAACTTTTGCTTTAAGGATAGCGCCAATAACTGGGATAATAATTTGGGTCAAAACTGGAATGTCCCCATTGAGGGCTCTCAATTCACCCGGTAGGAGGGAAAAAGATGATTGATAATAGTCACACCAACATGCGGGATAGTGAGCAGCGCCTAAAGGAAATGCACGAAAACCTAATGGGAGGCGGGGTGTATGTGGATCCTACTCCAATTACTGCAGGACAAAAGGTTACAGTATTATATAATGGACTGTTAGCCAAATCCGGGGCAGACCAGATTTACCTCCATATGGGCTATGGCAATGCTCGGCATTGGAATCATTTAGCTGACATCCCAATGACTAGAATTGGTTGGGGCTGGGAGAAGACCATCGCCATGACCGAGGATTCCCGCTTTAACTTTTGTTTCAAAGATAGTGCAAATAATTGGGATAACAACACCGGCCACAATTGGAGTTATGAGGTACACAACGGGGGCCAATAATTAGCCCGGTTGGCAAAATGAGTAACTACCCCCTGGATGGTGGCTGTTTCCAAGCTGACAATCCAGGGGGTTTGTTGCTGGTAAAAAAATAGGTCAATATATTAATGGAGTGATGAACTGTTGCGTTTGCTCATGTATTCCTGGGAGTTCCCTCCTAAGAGTGTTGGGGGTCTTGCTCGCCATGTCCACGACCTCAGCCTAGCTTTGGTTCGGGAAGGGCACGAGGTACACCTAATAACTTGTGGAGGGCAGAAACTACCTGCCTTTGACAACCTTCAAGGTGTCCAAATCCACCGGGTAAGCCCCTATAGCCTTACTGCTCCGGATTTCAAAACTTGGATTTTGCATTTAAATTTGGCCATGTTGGAGTATACAATTACTTTGCTAAATAACTTAGATGGTGAAATAGATTTGGTACATAACCATGACTGGCTAACCGCCTATGCGGCTAGGGCGGTAAAACATGCCTGTAATGTCCCCCTAGTGGCGACAATTCATGCTACCGAATACGGTCGTAATCACGGGTTACATAACGATGAACAGCGTTATATCAGTGACGTGGAATGGTGGTTAACTTATGAAGCTTGGAAGGTAATTGTCTGTAGTAGTTACATGGAAGAAGAACTGTGTAGAGTATTTCAATTACCTAAAGATAAACTCCGGGTAATACCTAATGGGGTGGAGCCGGCAGAATTTATAGTTAAAGAGGTACAACCGGACTTTAAGTCCAGCTACGCTCATTCCGATGAAAAGATTGTATTTTTTGTAGGTCGTTTAGTTCAGGAAAAGGGTGTCCAGGTGCTTCTAGCGGCTATCCCCAAGGTACTCCGTTATCATCCCCGAACCAAGTTTATTATTGCCGGTAAAGGGCCTAATGAGCATTACCTAAAAAGTCGGGCCAAGGAATTAGGTGTGGAGCAGAGTGCTTATTTTACCGGGTATATTGATGATGCAACTCGTAATCAACTCTATAAATGTGCTGATGTTGCAGTATTCCCTAGCTTATATGAGCCTTTTGGCATAGTTGCCCTGGAAGCGATGGCGGCAAGGACACCGGTGGTGGTTTCTGATACCGGCGGCCTGAGTGAAATTATTAACCATGAGCTTAACGGGTTAAAGTACTATACCGGTTCGGCCAACTCACTGGCGGATAATATCCTCCATATCCTATGTGACCCCGTTTTTGCTAAAAGCATAGAGGATCAAGCTTATGCGGATGTGCGGGAAATATATAACTGGTCGTTAATTGCCAGGCAAACGGGTGAACTTTACCAAGAGGTACTCAGCCTTTACCGGGAGAGTATTTGGAAGCGACCTGCTTTAGCTTCCTCTTGGGATTATGGTTACTTTGCTGCCCTGCCAGGTGCAGAACAGCCAGGTGACCAAGAACGTCCGGTTAACCAACAACGACAATACCAATAAGCTTACACCTGGGATCAAAGAAAACAGGTCTAAGGAGTGAAAGAAATGAAAGCGATTATAATGGCGGGTGGTGAGGGATCTCGTCTGCGGCCCCTTACCTGTGACCGGCCAAAGCCGATGACGCCTTTGCTGGACAGGCCGGTAATGGAGCATATTATTAATTTATTAAAGCGGCATAAAATTACCCAAATTGGGGTAACTCTCCAGTACCTACCGGAGGCCATTCAGGATTACTTTGGCGATGGCAGCCCCTGGGGCGTAGAACTGCATTACTTTATCGAAGAAACTCCCCTAGGTACGGCTGGAAGTGTAAAAAATGCAGCAGCATTCTTGGATGAAACCTTTCTGGTAATTAGCGGAGATGCTTTAACTGACTTTGACTTAACCCAGGCGGTAGAGTATCATCGGACCAAGCAAGCTCTAGCCACTCTAGTGCTCACCCCAGTGGATAATCCATTGGAATATGGAGTTGTAATTACCGATAAACACGGAGCGGTTCGCCAGTTTCTGGAAAAGCCTAGTTGGGGGGAGGTTTTCAGTGATACTGTTAACACTGGAATCTATGTCTTAGAGCCTGAAGTTCTCCAGCTTTTTAGTCAGGGGCAGAAGTACGATTTTAGCCAAAACTTGTTTCCTTTACTGCTTCTACGGGGTAACCCTCTTTATGGATGTATTCTTCAAGGCTACTGGTGTGATATTGGTAACCTGCAGCAATATGCTCAGGCTCACTATGATGTGTTATCCGGGCAGGTTAATATGGATATTCCCGGCAGTCTAATCCATCCCGGTGTATGGGCGGATGAAGGGGTGGAAATACATCCCTCAGCTCAAGTAATAGGTCCGGTCTTTCTGGGTGCCAATGTTCAACTCAAAGCAAATACTCTGGTAGGTCCTTGTACTGTTTTAGGCAGCAATACCCGGATTGAAGAGGGTGCATCAATTAAACGGGGCATCCTCTGGAATAATGTTCAAGTTGGGAGAAACTCCCAAATTAGGGGGGCGGTATTATGTAATAGTGTGCAAGTAAGGGCTAATGTGGCTATTTACGAGGGTGCAGTTGTTGGTGATGAATCTATCCTTAAGGATCGCTGCCAGGTTAAGTCTAACATAAAGATCTGGCCGGGAAAACAGGTGGAAAATGGGACAATCCTTAGGGATAGCCTAATCTGGGGGACCAGAAGCACTAAGACCTATTTTGGTTTGGATGGTTTTCCGGGGATGATTAACCGGGAACTCACCCCCGAACTAGCTGCGAAGTTGGGAGCAGCTTTTGGCAGCTGCTTTGGGACGGGAAGTGAAATTACCCTCAGTACGGATAACTGGCCAGCTGCCAGTATGCTCCAAGCCGGGATGTGTGCCGGACTATTATCCACAGGAATCCAAGTGCTAGACCTTGGTAATACAATTACACCCCAGTCCAGATACATGGTGCCTGCCTTGCAGGCTCAAGGTGGGGTGCATATTAAAAGGGTAGACGGAGAAGGAGAAAAAGTTCGGATTAACTTTTTTAACAGTCAGGGCGGCAATATTAGCAAAGCTGAAGAGCGAAAAATAGAGAACTTGCTGGCCAGAGAAGATATTCGCCGGGTCGAAGGAAGCAAAGTAAAAGCAGTGACCACCATACCCAAAGCTAGTGAGCAATATTTAAATTTCCTAATGAGCCAAATTGATAGTCGTGTTTTCCGGCAGCGCCCTCCGAAACTAGTTTCCACTGCATTACCATCGGGTTTGAGCGGGCTGGTTCCGGAACTCCTGGAAAGACTAGGCTGCCAGGTCAGTTATCTTAATTATGAACTAAGCCCGGATAAGGGAACTCTAGACCGTAAGGGTAGTCTGGAAAGCAAGAGAAGTCAAGTAAGTAAAGTAAGTCAAGAAAGCTTGATTGCAGCAGTTCGGGAACAAGAGGCTGACTTGGGGATAACCATCGACGAAGCAGGGGAAAGTTTAGTCTTGGTAGATGAGCAGGGTAATGTGCTCAATGATGAGGCTTTATCGTCTTTAATTGCGCTAATTATACTGAGAACGATGCCTGAGGGTAAGGTATTTGTTCCAGTTACGGCATCACGTGCTATCGAAGAATTAGCTGGCCGATATCAGGCCCAGGTTATTAGAACCAAAACCTCCTTACATTCAATTATGGAGTATTGTTTACAAGGTGGTGTAGATAATAATTCCTATGGGCAGTTCCTGATGAATTTTGATGCCCTATTTGCTTTAGGCAAAATTTTAGGCTATTTAGCCCAGGAAGACTTACCCCTTTCGAAAGTAATTACAGAAATACCCCAGTTTTATCAAAGCAAAAAGGCAGTGGAGTGCCCTTGGGAAGCTAAAGGTAAAGTAATTCGCCGGCTAATTGAGGCGCATAGAGACGACCGGGTGGAGCTATTGGACGGAATTAAGGTCTTTTACGACGAAGGATGGACCTTGGTGCTGCCTGATTTGGAAGAACCCTTATGTAGAATTTACGGAGAAGGACTATCGATGGAAATTGCCGAGTCGCTAACCGATAAAGTTGTAGAACAAATTGCCGGAATTGTTGACCTTTAGCCTAAAGCAAGCCACAATTAAAGAGCATCTAGCAGGTTTAAGTAACCCCAACCGGAGCGTATTCATTCGCCTGAGGTTAAGGCTGGTATAAACCTAGCAAAGCTGCTCTTTTTTATTTAATTACTGGAATAAATACGATAATCTACCTCTGGAAAAATACTGTTTTTTGCCTCCAGCTTCCCTAACCAATCCTGGTCTAATTGCTTATTTTTAATACCTTGATACAGGCTGGTGAAATTATTAATATGATCCTTGGTCCGGTTTACTGCATAGTCTACCATCGTTCCTGTTTTCATGATAAAAGCCCAATCACTGCTTTGGGCCAAGAGCAATTCCCGAGTAGCTTGTCTTAATGCCCTTTCTGCTAGGCCCTCCGACCAAGGATGCGTATTGGCTAGTTCAATCATCCTTTCCGTTGCTTTATGCAAGTGGCGGTAAATCCAATCATTACTGCCATCTACCCAGAACTCATGATAGCCTTGATGTCCCCAACTGCTCATACAAGGAGTAGTAACCTGATTTACTGGATATTCCGTTAAATAATCACTGGGGGTAGCTAGTTTAATTACCGATTGATCAAAGTGAATTTTTCTAATTAGCAGATCCAAAAACTCTGGACCCTCAAACCACCAGTGTCCAAAAAGCTCTGCATCATAGGGGGCAACAATAATTGGCTTGCGCTCCATGATGTTTTCCAGATGCTGGACTTGCTTTTCACGGTTAAACATGAAATTACCGGCGTGAATTGCGGTCTTTTCTTGGGCCCAGGACGGCTGATATGGTTGCTTATTTTCCGTTTTTCCGGTAATACGATAATATTTAATCCCGGTATTTAGCCGGTGACCGTCTGGATGAAGATAAGGCTTAATATAGTCATAGTCGAGATCATAACCAATATCTCGATAGTATTCCCGATAGTCGAAATCACCAGGATAACCCTCATCAGAACTCCAAACCTGCTTGGAGGATTCACTGTCCCGACCAAAGGCAGCTACTCCAGATGGACAAACAATAGGGGCATAAGTTCCGTAACGCGGCCTAGTATCAGCAAAAAGAATGCCATGGGTATCTACAAAAAAGTATTCAATTCCGAATTCTTTTAAAACCTCATCGTCTCCCGGATAATAAGCACATTCCGGAAGCCACAACCCTTTAGGGCGACATCCGAAATGCTGTTCATAGGTTTTAACTGCAATACCCACTTGGGCTCGGATAGCTTCTCGGTACAAATTATTTAAAGGAAAATACCCATGGGTTGCCCCACAAGTGATAATTTCTAAATTTCCCTGGTCTTGGAGTTTTTTGAAAGCCTGGATTAAGTTATTCCTATTTTCTTTATGGAAAATATGGTAACATTGATTGATTTTATACTGGTACATTTGTGCCAAGTGGTGAAATTCCGGCTGATGATAGGTTCGCTCTAACTCTCGGTAAATAAGCTCCTGAAGTTGCCGTAAGTGGCTCAGGTATCTTTGTTGAAGAAGCTCATCTGACAGCATGCAGAGTAAAGTAGGGCTAATGGACATAGTCAACCGAAAATCTACTCCATCCCGGACTAAACCTTGAAATACATTAAGTAAAGGAATATAGGTTTCGGTAATTGCTTCAAAAAGCCAACGCTCCTCCAAAGCATGGGGGTCTTCGGGGTGTTTTACATAAGGCAGGTGGGCATGTAGTACCATAGCAAGGTATCCTTTAGCCAAAGCAAATCATTCCTTCCAGCAGATATTAAGTAAACCGGGAGGTTCCCGTATTTCTTTCAGGTGAATGGTTGGGTAAGACCAAGGGTGACCAGGATGGGTCGATTTTAGCGGATATTTCCGCTAATGGAGCAATAACTCGATTGGAAGTTAACCAGGGAATAAATTTACCTTCGATAAGATGCCCCAATTGGGTGTAATATAATCCTCCTGTAGCAGGAATTTGGATGTACCAATTGTAAGCTTCACGGTGTACGGTAATCTCCTGCTGGAGAACTACCTCCGGAGGTGATTCTCGGTAAACCCGCAGTACCCTTGGATATTCGGGAGCGATATCTTGGCAGATGTCCCAGTAGGCAAATATAGTTCGAGGACTTCGCGGTAATAACACTAAACGGTTTTCAGCATAGACCGGGGTAAGTTCAGACCTAGAATTGACAAAATAAATACCAGCGGGAGGGTTGAGTGTCCCCCCGGTTGACATGGTGTAATCCAATTTCACTCAGCTATTCATCCTCTCTAATATTTAAATTATGGCTAACCATTGTTACTGAAGAAAAGCTTTCTGACGGGCTGCCAAACCCAAATTGTAACCCTTGTATAGGAAGCCAGTCTGGGTCAATTCTAGGGGACAAGTTATTTCTAGGTGTGGCTACTTCTCTGGAACGTAAAAGGTTAATATAGCTAATGCCGGGTAATACAATACCAAGCTCAACACAATAAATTGCCGCAGGATGGGGAACTTCCACATACCAGTTGTGGGCATCAGCTGGAATGGTTAAATCAAAATAGCTTTTAATGGTATGCTTGGCAAAATAGAATTCAGTAAGTTCATAGATGCGAAGAATTGGATAAGCAGCAGCACCATAAAAGTTTGCCAACTTTTGCATAGGGTTGCCCCCTTGAGGGACGAATTCCCAATAAACATACAAGGACCAAGGACTACGGGATACTGCAGCCAAGATGCTAGTGGTAAAGGTGAGTTCGCCAGTAGGCCAATGGTTAGGTGGTCTCTGCAGAACAAGTGGAGTTTGTGGAGCAAGTGCTTCAGAGGCTTCAAAGGAGAAGTCATCCAGACTCTTAGCAGTTTCCGGCTTTCTAAATGCAGCTCTTTTTGCAGAATTACGAAGGATTAAGAACAGACTCAGGGTGCCTAAAAGAATTAATACAAAGACAACCCAGTTGATCGTACTCACTTTCCTTCCTCCTTTTTCCAAGCAAACTTGTTTTAGAACTCCCTATTTTATGAACAGACTAATTTTGCACAACGCACTTTTTCTAGTATGTCCTGAAGGAAAAGTCAATATTAGCAGGATGGCTAGGCAAAAGTATAGTTGATATGGAGGAAATAGACAAATCAAAGAGAATAATATGCATCAGAATATTAATAGAATCGAGGGAATTCGGGTGGGACAGGAAAAAACCTTTGAGCAAAGTGTAGCTTCCTGGATAGATTTGCTGGCAATATTATTTTTCTTAAGCTTAATTTTTTCTTTTTGGGCGTCCATAAATCAAAATTATAGTTTTGTAACAAATACTTTTTTTCAAAGCATGGTTTTAGTTAGTCTGGTAATCACTTTTCTCAAAATTCGGGGTGGAAATTGGCAGCATTTAGGATTAAGGAAAATCCCCACCTGGCGAGGTGTTGCTTTGGCAATAGTTGCTGGTTTGGGAATAGCTTTTTTAATGACCGGAATTAGCTGGCTAATTCAGCTTTTACCTTGGCCGGTTTCCCAGCAGGCAGCTTATGAAGCAATTAACCGGGTCAGTTCCTGGCAGGAATTTCTACCTCTTTGGTTTGCTGTTGGGTTTCTCGCTCCCCTAAGTGAGGAAGTTTTTTTTAGGGGATATACCCTTCCCCTATTTAGAAATTACTTGGGACAACAAAATGGAGCAATTTTGGCAGCCCTTTTTTTTGGCGCATTACACTTTGATGCTTGGAGAATGCTCCCCCTAGCTGTAGCTGGTTGGATACTCAACCAGCTATATACAAGAACAGGTTCTCTCTGGACAACCATTATTGCCCACGGGGTTTGGAATGCTACTTTAGCCCTGCAGCTTTCTTGGGGTCGATTATACTAGTACACTGTTTTTCCCAGTATGGGGTTGATGGAGCTATCTCAGCTATGACCATTACTACCGATCGGCAGAAAATGTTTAACTTCTCCGACCCTTATTTTGATGCTAACCAAAGTATTGCCGTAAAAGCCAATAATGATGCTATCAAATCCGAAGCTGAATTAAAGGGTGGATTGCTTTTTACAAAGATAATGCTTTAGCAGTTTGAACATGCTAGTAACCCTAGACTACAAGCCTTTTTAAGTAAGATCCTTTAGTCCTTTGGTAACTTTAGAAAGGTTTGACAGAGATATTTCCTTATGTTACTATGAAAAAGTAAGTTAAGCTCAAGGCTAACCTGATTATTTTGTTTTAGGAGGTAGGTAGTACATGCAAGGAAAAGTTAAGTGGTTTAATCAAGAAAAAGGTTTTGGTTTCATTGAAAGAGAAGATGGTGGCGATGTGTTTGTGCACTTCTCGGCAATCCAAGAGGACGGTTATAAGACCCTGGCTGAAGGTCAAGATGTAGAATTTGACATTGTAGAAGGCGCTCGCGGACCCCAAGCAGCCAATGTTGTCAAAATATAGATACTGTTAAAAAAAGATAAATGATTGGGTACAAACCCCAGAAACCTCTTCTGGGGTTTGAATTTTGTGGTATACTAGAAATATATTATAGTTTAGCAGGATAATTAGCATAATATGAAGAATTATTATAGTTCCAATCAAGGGAAAGGAGTGGCGATTATGAACATCAACCTTCGAGGGAAAAATGTTGAAGTTACTGATGCGCTGAAAGAGTATGTTCAGAAACGCATAGGCAAACTAGAAAAGTATCTAGGTATACTGCAAGAAGCTCAAGTAACCCTTGTAGTGGAGAGAAACAAGCACCGGGTTGAAGTGACAATTCCTGTTAATGGCATGATTATTAGAGGGGAAGAGTCCTCCGGGGATATGTATGCTTCCATTGACTTAGTTTTTGAAAAGCTGGAAAAGCAAATTAATAAGTATCGGGGTAAAATCAATAAAAAGTTGCGGGAGCCAATTGCCTTTGAGGCTGGAAGCCCGGCCCCGGAAACTATCGAAGAGGACGAGGTTGTTAAAACCAAAAGGTTTGCGGTTAAACCAATGCCTTTGGAAGAGGCCATCATGCAAATGAATATGTTGGGGCACTCCTTTTATGTGTTCTCCAATGCCGAGACTGAAGACGTCAATGTTATATACCGGCGTAAAGATGGTAAGTATGGTTTGATTGAACCGGAATAAAGCTAGGCTGTTAAAATTCCCTGTCTAGATATCCATGCCACTAACGTGGCACCAACAGTATATGAAAATTAAGTATGAATTTTCAGGATAGCTTTGTCACCAGATGTAACAAGGTCCTCGACGTACAAGGAGTACTGCGGCCTTGTTACATCTAGTTTTGCGCTATACGGTTTTTTTAATCAGCCTGCTAGGGTAGTTAAAAATTCCCGTCCGGCTTTGTGCTATATGGTTTTTTTAACAGCGTACTTTAGTATAAGAAAAAGAATGTCTTAGCAAAAAGTAAAACCAGCCCTAGGGCTGGTTTTTTGTAATATATTAAAAAATACCCTTATATTAAAAAAATTATAAAAATTTTCCATATTTAAGAAGGAAAATAGAAAATTTCGTAGAAAATAGTTAATTACCAAATATTAGTGTGCAAGTTGTTGGCAAACGGTAATAAACAAAGAGAGGGACTGATGTTGGGTGAAGAGTGTTACAACTAATAAAATTGGGGACTATGAGAACATAATCAGACAGATTAAGGATGTTGTATCCGCTAGAATTGTAACGAATGAAGCTGGGGAGATTTTGGAAGTCCACGTACTAGCCAAGCAAAATCGCGGGCCAAAGCAATTGGTTAGAGATATTGAATCTGCGGTCATGGCTCAGTTCGGGGTGGCTATTGATCATAAAAAAAT
The DNA here is from genome assembly GCA_049302075.1 of Carboxydocellales bacterium. Lineage (GTDB taxonomy): Bacteria > Bacillota > Carboxydocellales > JAJZTU01 > JBAQLS01. The sequence goes on from JBAQLS010000025.1 coordinate 61,704, forward strand.
TAGTATCGCCCAGATTCAACATGAATCTTTGGAGCAAAATATTAGTGAAATCCGCCCCAAGGTAATCCATGTTGACTTACACATTAATGGTGTGACAGCCGAGGCTTCAGTCGGTGTAAAAGTGGGGGAAGGGATTTTCGAGGGCAAAGCCACAGGCCCCAGCTCAGCCAATAATCGGCAACGGCTAATAGTCCAGGCCACCATTGTAGCAATTGAACAATATTTACAAGGCACATGTACCTTTTCTGTGGAAGATGTACTCATGGTGCATTTAGGACGCCAAGAGGCTGCGCTAGTATCTATTTCACTAATCACCCTAATTGGAGAGGAGTGCCTAATTGGCAGTTCCTTTGATAAGGGCAATGAGTGGGATGCTATTGTTAAAGCAACGTTAAATGCCATAAATCGTCGCTTGTCCTTATTAATTAAGGAATGATTCTAGGCTTATTTGTTTAATTTTAAACCGGCCGCAAGAAATTATATTACCTATTTTTTAAGCTCAGTATATCCGACTAAAAACAAGTATGATTCAAGACCCCATAGCGGAGTGGTTCGACTGTCCTCCAGCGGTTTGGACGGTTAACACACAAAAAATTGGGGCGAAGTAGAATGAAAACTATTCTTAAGGTTGTTTTAGCCATTACCACTATGGTTCTGGCTGGCGGAGCAAAATTCACTTGGTAATAAATTAATCTTGCGGCCGGTTTAATATTTTTTTAGGGAGGTGGGAAGTAATGAGTTACCCAAAATCCCTTAAGTTATATGTTGGCAGTTTGGTGGCAGTCGCCTTGGTTTTGTTTTTTTTCGCTCGGTCACTTATTTGGGGTCAGACTTTTCCTTGGACAGGTATGGTTTTTTTCTATATAGTTGCCATCGTCACTGAAGCCTTACCTGTCCGGTTACCTCGAGGTGGAAACATCTCAGTTACCTTCGCCGTAGAATTCGCCTGTTTGCTGCTTTTTGGTCCGGTTTTTACAGCGCTAGTTAGTGCTGGTAGTTATCCCTTAAGTAAGTTATTAATCCGAGAAAAAGTGCCCCTGATTAAAAATATTTTTAATATTACTCAAGGGGTAATTAGTGTTGTTAGTGCTGGAATTGCTTATCAACTAGTAGGGGGTAAGTTTGGGCAGATTTCTTATGAGCATTTCGCAGCAATTATAACAGCAGCTTTGGTTTATTTCATCATTAACACTACATCAGTAACTATAATTATTTCTATGGTTGAAGGTATTTCCCCATGGGGGATTTGGCTAACTAACATTCGGACCTTCGCTCCCAATACTTTGGCCTTAGCACCCTTAGGCTTTTTCATGGCCGGTGTTTACCAGTCCTGGGGCTGGTTAGGGGTTGCAATCTTTTTTATACCCCTAATGCTGGCCCGGCACTCCTTTAAGTTATATATGAACATGCGTGACGTGTTCCTAAATACAATAAAGGCACTTTCCCTGGCTATTGAGGCCAAGGATAATTATACTAGGGGGCACTCGGAACGGGTAGCCGAGTATTCTTTTGCAATTGCCCGAAGACTTAAGCTTCCTGAGGATCAGGTGGAAACCATACGCTATATGGCGTTACTCCATGATATTGGCAAGATTGGTATTGAGGAATACATCCTGAACAAGCGCGGTCAGCTTACTAATGAGGAATATGCCCGAATAAAGGAACATGCCGTTATAGGGTCGAATATTGTCAAAGAGGTTGAGCAGTTAGGGGATGCCTACCTTAGTGTTCGTCACCACCACGAAAGATTTGATGGAGCAGGGTACCCTGATGGGCTAAAAGGTGAAGAAATTCCCTTAGGGGCGAGGATTATTGCTGTGGCTGATACCTTTGATGCCATGACTTCCGACCGTATTTACCGTAAAGTATTAAGTTGTGATAACGCCATTGCCGAGTTGCAAAGGGTGGTGGGACGGCAGCTAGACCCAAGAGTGGTAAAGGCCTTTTTAGCCGAACTTGAAGGAAAGCTAGAAATTCAATATTCTAGCAAACTAGCGGTCGAGAAGCAGTAGAACCGGGGATGTTTATTAAGTTGTTAATTTTGCCCCTATCCTGAGTATCACTATAAGTGGTCCGTGGATTGGGCTTATTGTATTTTTGGAGGGGAAAGTATGTTCATTAGTTCGCTTGTTTTGGGTGTCATTATTGGGATGTTAACTAAAAAGGATATCCGTACTTTGACTAAACTGCCGATTAAGGCTATTTATCTCCCTTTCATAGCATTTGGCAGCCAATATTGTCTAGATGTAATAGCTGCCAGTCAATTTGGCGGGCTTCAAGACTGGTTGGGAATTGTACATAGCGCCAGTTACCTGTTGCTTTTTTGGTGGATATATTTAAATCGAAGTTTATCAGGAATATGGTGGATTGCCGGCGGAACTTTACTGAATTTCCTGGTCATAATAGCTAATCAGGGTTTTATGCCAGTCGATCCTGGACGATTGCCGGAGGAAGTTAGATTGAATTTATTAAACGGGCTTAACGGAACCCACCGATTACTTAGTGCGGATAGTGCACTGTATTTCTTAGCAGATATTTTCTACCTGTCCTGGCCTTTTCAGGAATTGGACAGCATTGGGGATGTTTTGTTAGCCGCTGGTGCGGGGATAGTGCTCTTTCGAGGGATGCAAAATCAACCAAACTCTCCTGACGAGGCATACCACCTTGAAACTGGGAGTCAAGAGTGATAAAATGATTTTTATGGGGCCTAAGGCTGGAGTTTGTTATGCCCAACTATGGCTTTTCTGTGAAAGGTGGATGGAAATTGTTAAAATTTATCAAGTCCTTTTTAGATGATAATGCTAGGGAAGTTAAGAAACTAAGTCGGTTTATTGAGGATATTAATCAGCTTGAGCCAGAACTAGAACGCCTGTCTAATCTTGAACTCCGTGATAAGACCGCTGAGTTTAAATCTAGATTGGAACAGGGGGAAGCCCTTAATGATTTGTTGCCGGAAGCTTTTGCCGTTGTCAGGGAGGCCTCGAAGCGGACCTTGGGCATGCGGCATTTTGATGTCCAGTTAATCGGAGGTATGGTGCTCCATCAGGGGCGGATCGCCGAAATGCGTACTGGTGAAGGTAAAACCTTGGTTGCTACCCTGCCAGCCTATCTAAATGCCTTAACCGGAAATGGGGTTCATGTGGTTACGGTAAACGACTATCTGGCCCGCCGGGATAGTGAATGGATGGGGAAAATATACCGCTTTTTAGGCCTGTCCGTGGGTCTAATTGTCCACGGGTTGGATTATGATGAGCGTCGGGCTGCCTACGCAGCAGATATTACCTATGGTACTAATAATGAATTTGGCTTTGACTACCTGCGGGATAATATGGTAATGCATTATGAACAAATGGTTCAGCGGGAGCTGAATTATGCCATTGTGGATGAGGTGGACTCCATTCTGATCGATGAGGCCCGCACTCCCCTAATTATTTCCGGCCACGGGGATAAGGCCACTGATTTATACCATGTGTTTGCCAAATTGGTTCCTAAACTTAAAAAAGAACAGGATTTTACTGTGGATGAAAAAGCCCATACTGTCGTACTGACTGAACAAGGGGTGGCCAGGGTAGAGGACATGCTTAGTGTGGATAACCTTTATGAGGGTGACCATATGGAGCTGACCCACCATTTAAACCAAGCCCTCAAGGCACATGCTTTGATGAAGTTGGATCGGGATTATGTAGTTAAAGACGGGGAAGTAATAATTGTTGATGAATTTACCGGCCGGTTAATGATTGGCCGCCGCTATAGTGAAGGGCTGCACCAAGCAATTGAGGCCAAAGAAGGGGTTACTATTGAACGGGAGTCCCAGACCTTGGCCACCATTACCTTCCAAAACTATTTCCGGATGTATGATAAGCTGGCCGGAATGACCGGTACCGCTGAAACGGAGGAACCGGAATTCCGAAAAATCTATAAGCTAGATGTAGTGGTTATTCCCACCAATCAAGAGAATATGCGGCAGGACTTGCCGGATGCGGTTTATAAAAACGAGGCTGCTAAATTCCGGGCGGTGGTTGAAGAGGTGGCTCAGCGCCATGCTAACGGTCAACCAGTGCTGGTTGGTACAATTTCTATCGAAAAGTCGGAGCAATTAGGTGGGATGTTAAAACGTAAAGGTATTCCTCACCAAGTGCTTAATGCTAAGTTTCACGAGAAGGAAGCTGACATTGTAGCCCAAGCCGGGCGTTTTGGTACGGTAACTATAGCTACTAACATGGCTGGTCGGGGCACGGACATTCTATTAGGAGGTAACCCGGAATTCCTGGCTAAGCAGAAAGTGCGGGCTCTGGGCTATGAAGCGGGCATTGTGGCTGCTTCAGCGGAGCGAGTTCCGCCGGAAGATCCGGAAGTTTTACAAGCCAGAGAAATCTATTTAAGATATTACGAGGAAGTAAGCAAGGAAACTGCGGCCGAACACGAAAAGGTAATGGCTGTAGGCGGACTGCATATTATCGGTACCGAACGTCATGAGAGTCGACGGATTGACAACCAGCTCCGGGGAAGAACTGCTAGGCAGGGTGACCCTGGTTCAACAAGGTTTTTCCTATCCTTAGAAGATGACTTAATGCGTAAATTCGGTTCTGACAATATTGCCGCCCTAATGGAAAAGCTGGGTATGGAAGAGGATATCCCCATCGAACACAGCTTGATAACCCGTTCCCTAGAATCCGCTCAGAAGAAGGTGGAGGGTCGCAACTTCGAAACTCGTAAACACGTGTTAGAATACGATGATGTAATGAACCAGCAACGGGAGGTTATCTACGAGCAGCGTCGCAAGGTGCTTACCGGGGAGAATATGAAGGATACCATCCGAAACATGGTTGCCGAAACCATTCAGGGTGCCCTGGATATTTACTGCGCCAAGGGTGTACACCCAGAGGAATGGGATTTCCGGGGTCTCCTGGAATATGCCGACCAGCTGTTCCTACCCGGTAATCCTTTACAAGTAGAAGACTTGGATGGACATACTCAGGAAGAAATCCAAGAAATCCTGGAGGAAAAATCCTTTGCTTTTTACGATGCCAAGGAAGAAACCCTAGGACCTGAAAACATGCGGGAACTAGAGCGGGTGGTAATGCTCCGGGTTGTTGACGACAAGTGGATGGACCATCTAGATGCCATGGACCAGCTCCGTCAAGGGATTGGACTGCGGGCCTATGGCCAGAAGGACCCCTTGGTTGAATATAAGTTTGAAGGCTACGAGATGTTCCAGAACATGATTGCCAGCATCCAAGAGGATGTAGTTCGCTACATGTTCCGGCTGAACATGGTTGAACAACAAGAGGAACGGCACCAGCAGGTTACCGAAAACCTTTACTCTGGCGAAGGCGCCCCTAAAAAGCCAGTTCGTGCTGACAACGAACCCGGACGCAACGACCCCTGCCCCTGCGGCAGCGGGAAAAAGTACAAAAAATGCTGCGGCCTGAAGAAGTAGGACTGAGGTTTTCGACCCAGAATGTTTTGAAGATCCTGAGAGGATTTTCGACCTATAAGTATCTGACCGGACAACAAATCATTCATAGGCAAATTCGAAAGAGGTGTTCAATAGTGCTATCGGAACTGAAAAAACAACTGGAACTACTGGAAAGCAAATTAAACGAATTAAGGGTTTCTCTTTGACATAGCTGGGAAGCAGGAGCAAATTGCCAAACTAGAACAGCAAACCTCGGCTGAAGGGTTTTGGGATGCTGCTGCTGTGGCGCAGCAGGTTATGCAAAAGTTGACAGGTCTGCAAGGGAAGGTTAAAATCTTTACTGACCTTGAAAAAGCCCTTGAGGATTCACTTGTACTCCGGGAACTAGCTGCCGAAGATGGGGAAGCTTGGGCTTTAGCCGAATTAAAGAAAGGGGTCAGGACTCTAGATAAGCAGATTGGGGATTTAGAGTTGGCGGTGTTGTTAAGCGGACCTTATGATCGGAGTAATGCAATTATTTCTCTCCATGCCGGCGCAGGGGGGACGGAGTCCCAGGACTGGGTGCAGATGCTATACCGCATGTATACTCGCTGGGCGGAAAACCGGGGTTGGCAGGTGGATATTCTGGATTTATTACCTGGGGATGAAGCTGGGGTGAAAAGTGTAACTTTGGAGATTGCTGGCGAAAATGCCTATGGTTACGTGAAAAATGAGAAGGGAGTTCATCGGTTAGTACGGATTTCCCCCTTTGATGCTTCGGGCCGGCGGCACACCTCCTTTGCTTCGTTAGATGTTATTCCCGAGGTTGAAGAAGACGTGGACATTAATATTGACCCAACTGAACTAAGAATAGATACCTACCGGGCCAGTGGAGCTGGTGGTCAGCATGTAAATAAAACAGATTCAGCCGTTCGGATCACCCACCTTCCTACCGGGGTGGTAGTCCAGTGCCAGAATGAACGCTCCCAAATGAGTAACCGGACCAAAGCAATGAAGCTCCTTAAGGCCAAACTACTTGACCTGAAGCTTAAAGAGCAGGAGGCAGAACTCTCGAGTGTTCGGGGTGAGCAAATGGACATTGCCTGGGGTAGCCAAATTCGTTCTTATGTTTTTCATCCCTACAGTATGGTCAAAGACCACCGGACAAATGTGGAAGTTGGCAATGTCCAAGCAGTAATGGACGGAGAACTTGATGAGTTTGTAGCTGCCTATCTGCAAAAGGTTGCCAAGGAACAAAGTAAATAGGTCGTTTTCCTAGAATGAAGTGGCACCTTCCTGGGAAATGCTAATCTTCCCGGGGAAATACTAATCTTCCGGGAACTATGGGTTGTGAGGTGCAAAAACCCTTGGCTAAACGAGCACTTATACCGCTAAAGTTTTTACGGGAAAGTATGGGAATATTGGTTGGCTCGGCAATTACCGCTTTAGGCATGAATTTATTCCTAGTCCCCAATAAAATTGCCGCTGGCGGGGTAAGTGGGATAGCCATCATCATTCATTATTTAGCACATTTGCCGGTAGGCGCAACTATGCTGATAATGGAGATACCCTTGTTCATAGCCAGTATGCGATTTTTGGGCTTTGGCTTTGGTATCCGTACTTTATTAGGAGCAGTAAGTTTACCCTTTTTTATTGATGGGTTTGCCCCATATCTACAAAAAGTGACGGAAAATAATCTTTTAGCCTCACTTTATGGAGGAATTTTCGTTGGGGTAGGTATTGGCATTGTGTTCCGAAGCAAAGGGAGTACAGGGGGAACAGACGAGCTAGCTGCGTTAATACATAGGTTTATTAAAATACCCTTGGGCCAGATTCTACTAGTTTTAGATGGGCTAATTATTGCCGGCGCCGGGATTGTTTTTGGGCTGGAGTCTGCACTATATGCCTTAATCACTGTGTTTGTTACTTCCAGGGTAATCGATGTGGTACAAGAAGGGCTGTCAGTAGTCCGGGCTGCTTTGATAATCTCTGACTATAGCGAAGACATAGCCAAAGGAATTTTGGGGCGCTTAAATCGTGGTGCTACCGCCTTGGAGGGTACTGGTTTATATACGGGTAAAAGGCGAGAGATTCTTTTGGCTGTGGTAAGTCAGTCTGAGGTTAGCCTGTTAAAGGAAGTTGTTTATGAAGTAGATGCTGATGCCTTCTTAATAGTGGCGGATGTCCATGAGGTGTTAGGAGAAGGGTTTAAGAAATGGGCCTAGTAGTAATTTAGCAATTTATTAATGGAGGCGGTTTTTAGCATGCAGGGAGGAGTAGTTATGGACACCATGATGCAAGCAGAAATTCTGGGAGTTTCCCAAAAGGCCAAGGAGATGCGCAAACACATTGTGCAGATGATTACTGAGGCCAAATCAGGCCATCCGGGAGGTTCGCTTTCGGCAGCAGAAATTGTAGCTACCTTATATTTTCACGAGATGCAAGTGCGACCTGACCAACCTAATTGGCCGGGCCGGGATCGCTTTGTGCTAAGTAAAGGACATGCTGCGCCGGTATTGTACGCAGCCTTAGCAGAGAAGGGCTTCTTCCCCATTGAGGAGTTAATCACGCTGCGCAAGCTTAATAGCAGGCTCCAAGGCCATCCCGACATGAAGAAATTACCGGGAGTGGATATGTCCACAGGATCTTTGGGCCAGGGACTTTCCGCAGCTAACGGTATGGCTTTGGCTGGAAAACTGGACAACAGTGATTACCGGGTCTATGCCCTGTTAGGTGATGGTGAAATTCAGGAGGGGCAGATTTGGGAGGCAGCAATGCTGGCGGCCCACTATAAACTGGATAACCTGGTAGCCTTCCTGGACCATAACGGCTTACAAATAGATGGGCCAATTACTGAGGTTATGTCACCGGAACCGGTGGCGGATAAGTGGCGAGCTTTTGGTTGGAATGTGTTGGTTATCAACGGTCACAAAATCCAGGAAATTGCCGGAGCCCTTGCCAAAGCTAGAGAAACCAAGGGTAAGCCCACCATGATTATTGCCGAAACTGTAAAGGGTAAAGGGGTTTCCTTTATGGAAAACCAAGCCGGGTGGCATGGGAATGCACCCAAACCGGAGCAATTAGGCCAGTGTCTGGAAGATATCGGAAAGTGCCAAATATAAGCAGGTAAAATTGACCCAAGAAAATATGGGATTACCTGACCAAGGAGGATAAAATGAGTAAAATAGCTACCAGAGATGCCTATGGCAAAGCCCTGAAAAAATTAGGGGCTGAAAATAAAGATATTGTAGTTTTGGATGCGGACCTATCCAAATCAACCAAGACTTCAGAGTTTGCGGCGGAATTTCCCCAACGGTTCTTTAATATCGGGATTGCCGAAGCTAACATGATGGGAACCGCCGCAGGACTAGCTGCAGCCGGGAAAATCCCTTTTGCCAGTACTTTTGCCATGTTTGCCACCGGCAGAGCTTTTGAACAAATTCGTAATTCCATTGCCTACACCAAGCTAAATGTGAAAATTGCCGCCAGTCATGCCGGGCTTACTGTTGGTGAAGATGGGGCTTCCCACCAAGCTATTGAAGATATTTCCCTAATGCGGAGCGTACCCAATATGACAGTTCTGGTGCCCTCTGACGGCCCAGAAACCGAGGCTTGCCTACGGGCTGCTGTGGAATATAAGGGGCCGGTTTACATCCGTTTAGGACGCCCTGCTGTCCCCGTATTACATAGTGAAGACTATAAAATAACCATCGGCCAAGCCGAAACCATGCGGGACGGCAAGGATGCCACGGTAATTGCCACCGGCATCATGGTCAGCATGGCCTTAGAAGCTGCTGAAACTCTCGCCGGGGAAGGCATTTTCCTACGGGTAATAAATATGCATACTATTAAACCCCTAGACGCTGCGGCAGTCATCGCTGCCGCCCAAGCAACCGGGGCAATTGTAACCGCCGAAGAGCACAACATCATTGGTGGACTAGGCAGCGCCGTTGCTGAAGTGGTGGTGGAAAACCATCCTGTTCCTATGGAGAGGGTAGGGGTAAAGGATACCTTTGGCGAATCCGGCTTGCCGGATGAGTTGCTCAAGAAGTACGGCCTGACCACTGCGGACGTTGTTGCGGCAGTGAAAAAGGTAATCGGCCGAAAAGGCTGTTAAAAGTCTTACGGCTGTTAAAATTCCCCGTCTAGCTTTGTCAACGGATTTAACAAGATTCTCAACGTACACAGAGTACGTCTGCGGTCTTGTTAAATCCGTTTCCGTGCTAGACGGGTTTTTTAATCAGCCTACTGGGGTCGGCGAGAGTGAATTTTTCGGGAAACATAAAAGTCCCTTTTCCAAGTTTGGGAAAGGGACTTTTTGTTAGTTAAGGAAATTACCGTTTTACAGGGCTGTGGATAATTTCCTTAACGGGGGTTGTTAAAGGGGAGTCCCCTTTATGTAAATCAGAGGAGGGTCATAGCGTTTGCTTGAAGCATTCGACCCGGTACCGGCTTAGAAGGTTTACCTAACAGCCAGCCCAGGGAGAATGCCGGTTTCGATGCATGTAATCCCATACTAAGTCTATGGAGCCTAGACCGGTGGTAGTGCCTCCTGCCCTAGCCCGGGGCAGGCATCCTCCCGGCAGATTAGTGCTTAAACGGACTTACCGGCTAGCACTTCCCGGAGCAGCTTCCTGCACAAGGGCAGCACTTTGCCTTCCTCGCCGGAAGTGTAAAACCGAATGTCCGCATCACTTACTGAACCCGCTGAACCTTCAGCCCGGTTTCCCCGCAGCAGACCTTGCTCGGCCAAAATTCTGTGTAAATACTTCACTGTACCGCAGTTCCCATCGATAATTTCCACCCCGGGTCTTAGGATTCGGGCAACTTCTGACCGGATGAAGATATAATGGGTACACCCTAAAACCACCGATGAAAGGTTATCTCCCTTCACCTCGGCAAAAAGTTCACTTAGGTAGTTGGTGATTACTTTTCCAGAGGTATGCCCGCTTTCAATTAGCTCCACCAGACCGGGGCAGGGCAAGGGAATAATTTCCGCTTGGTCTCCAAAACGATGGAGGAGGATATTAAACTTTTGCAGACTTAAGGTCAGGGGTGTGGCCATGACCACTATTTTTCCCTCGGAGCCTAATTCTACAGCTGGTTTAACCGCTGGCTCCATCCCGATAACCGGAATGTTTAACTTTTCTCTGAGTTTTTTAATGGCCACACTGGTCGCTGTATTACAGGCCACCACTAAGGCTTTAATCCCCTGGTCACAAAGAAAATCTACAGCTCTCAGGGAAAGTTGTTGGACCTCATCCACTGAGCGCATACCATAAGGCGCATACTTGGAATCAGCAAAATAAATGAATTTTTCGTTGGGCAATGTGTTGACCAATTTAGCCAGCACACTTATCCCACCTACACCGGAATCAAATACCCCGATTGGTAACTCTTTGATAGCTTCATCCAACTACGCTCACCTCCCCCTCCGACCATTATCTGAAATATTACCAGTTTAACCATATTTAGGCTAATCTAGTTTACCTAGCTAGCTATCCTAGATTGTTCGACGTAAGCAAGGAATTTCCTCCCTTTTACCAAGCACCAGGTTTTTTGTAAAAAATACAATATTATGAAGGAATTTTAGACAATGCTGTCGAATTCCATATACGGATTGGAGGGGTAAGTATTGATTGCCATGTTCAATGTTTCCAAAACCTACGAAAACGGGGTTAAGGCTCTTATAGATGTTAATGTCCAAATAAAAAAAGGGGATTTTGTTTTTCTGGTAGGAACCAGTGGAGCGGGAAAGTCTACTTTTACTAAGCTATTGTTTCGGGAGGAAATTCCCAGTCGGGGCCATATTATGGTTAACGGCATTAATTTGGTGCGGATGAAAAATAAGGAAGTACCTTTTTTGAGAAGGAAAATCGGTGTTGTTTTCCAGGATTTTAGGCTATTGACTAGCAAGACGGTGTATGAGAATGTAGCCTTTGCCATGCAAATAGCTGAGGCTTCCAGCCGGGATATTAAACGAATGGTTCCTGCCGCCTTAGAGATGGTGGGTTTATCCAAACGGGCTACTGACCTGCCAACATCTCTGTCCGGAGGTGAGCAACAACGGGTTGGTTTAGCGCGGGCCATAGTAAATAAACCGATGATGATTATCGCTGACGAACCTACCGGAAACTTAGACCCGGACACCTCTTGGGAAATTATGAAGCTGCTGGATGATATCAATAAAATGGGGACAACGGTGGTCATGGCTACACATGCTAAAGACATTGTGGATACTATGGAGAAAAGGGTTATCGCCATCGAAAACGGCAAGGTTGTTCGTGATGAACAGAAAGGGGTATATGGGTATGAAAATTAGTACCATCGGCTACTTCTTCCGGGAAGCCTTTGCTTCTCTGCGTCGCAATGGCTGGATGGCAATGGCTTCCGCTTCCACCGCTGCGGTGGCCTTAATGATTTTTGGGGCTTCCATGTTGGTGGTGTTAAATACCGACTATTTTGCGACGACAGTAGAGTCGGGAGTGGAAATTGCTGTATTCCTAACTAACAAGGCTGATGCCCAACGGGCTTTTGATATCGGTGAAGAAATTAAAGGTATTCCCGGAGTTCGGGAAGTTAAGTTTGTATCTAAAGACGATGCCTTAGCAGAATTGAAGAAAAATTTTGAGCAGAAGCGCGGGGTTTTAGATACCTTAGGTGAGAACAATCCCCTCCCGGATAAGTATCGAATTAAAGTGGACAAACCTGAACAGGTCAAACCAACAGCAGTAAAAATAGGGGCCCTTCAGGGTGTTGCCAAGGTCAAATACGGCCAGGGTGTGGTAGAAAAGCTTTTTGCGATTACCAGATGGGTTCGTATCACCGGACTGGTGATTATGGGTCTGTTGGCGTTGGCAGCGGTGTTTCTAATTTCCACCACCATTCGCCTTACTGTGTTTGCCAGACGCCGGGAAATTAATATTGCCAAGTACCTAGGAGCTACCGACTGGTTTATCCGTTGGCCCTTTATCCTGGAGGGAATTATTCTGGGGTTGGTGGGTTCTTTGGTGGCCGTACTCATTTTGTATTTTGCCTATGCTAATCTAAACACAGCTTTACAGAATTCCTTTCCTTTTCTACCCATCCAAAGGGATATGAGTGTTATTTTTAAGGTCTACGACCTGCTTATGGTGCTTGGTGTAGCTCTGGGAGCTATAGGCAGCATGATTTCAGTACGGAAATTTTTGAGGGTTTAAGTCACTTTAGTTGATTGTGTTGGGAGGGAAATAAACATGGTTTCAAAAAAGGGAGTTGCCTCCTTGCTGGTGCTGAGCTTTTTGGCGGGTTCGCTGCTAGCTCCAGCCTATGGGGCGGAATATAGCAAGCAAAAGGAGCAGAAAATGCTCCAGGAACTTAATGTTATCCGCACTCAGAAGCAAAAATTGGTGAAACAAAAACAGCAAACCAAGGTGGAGGCTAAAAAGTTAACCATAGCCATTGATCAGGTAAAAGATAAAATTGACCACTTAAATGATAAAATTTATACCCAGAAAAAACAGTTGACCCAAGTGCGTCATGAGGTTGCTGTTACCGAGGAAAACTTAGTTCAGACCAGTCAAGACCTAAGTGAACAAGTACAGATGTTTAATACTCGAGTTCAGGATATCTATGAAAACGGTTCAGTGAGTTACCTGGAGGTAGTGCTAAATAGTGAGAGTTTTAGTGATTTTTTAGATCGGTTTGAGTACATGAAGGCTATTGTGGATCAGGACTCTAAACTAGTAGCAGAAATTGAGACCAAACAGCAGGAAATCCGCAACAAGCAAGCCGAATTGCAAAATATACGAGCTAAAATTGAGGATATTAAGGCCTCGACCGAGGAAGCTAAAACTGAGAGCGAGGAAGAGAAGAAAGAGCATTCTCGGTTGTTAGATCAAGCTAAAGAAGATTTAAAAGCTGTTGCCGAAGAAATAGATAAATTGGAACAGGCTGAGAGTCGTAAGATGAGTGAAATTATCCGGTTACGGCAAACTAATCCCAATAACCCGCAAGGTTCCGGGGCCCTAAAGTGGCCGGCTCCAGGACATCAGAAAATCACCTCCCCTTTCGGCTGGCGGATGCACCCAATTTTAGGGGTTCGCAAGTTCCACACGGGAATTGATATTTCCGCCTCAACAGGGTCTACGGTAATAGCTGCTCAGGATGGCCAGGTCATTTATTCCGGCTGGATGAGCGGATATGGTAATGTAATTGTACTAGACCACGGGGGGGGGCTATCAACTCTTTATGCCCATTTAAGTCAACGTTCTGTGGATGTGGGTCAAGCAGTAAAAAAAGGTAACAAAATTGGCGAAGTAGGTAGTACTGGCAGGAGTACAGGTCCTCACCTGCACTTCGAGGTTCGGAAAGGTGGAGAACCGGTCAACCCTATGCCTTATGTCTAAAAAGTTAATCAGCTAAGTCATGGGCGCACATCGACAAGTAGGATGTGCGCTTTCCAAATATTAGGACTAAACTAAGTTGATTTTCTTGTATTTTAAATTCTATTATTGTAGTATATATGTTAGTTAGTTCATATACTTGTACAAATGAAATTAACGGAAGGTGATAATATTGTCTGACCGCCGCAAGGTGCTTATAGCCATAGTTGTGCTAGTGTTTTTATTTGGTGCTGCCTTAAGTGGGGTATTTGTCACTAATTATCAACATATCGGGACATTATACAAGGTGGTTAAGCTAGTAAAAGAGAACTATATCGAGCCAGTGACCACTACCCAGTTAATGGATGGCGCAATCAAAGGCCTTGTGGAGTCATTAGATGACCCATACTCAGTGTATATGGAACCGAAAAGATATAAGGAACTGCAGGTTCAAATGCAGGGTTCCTTTGGAGGCTTAGGTATCCAAGTTGGGGTAAAAGATAAACATATTATTGTTATAGCACCAATTAAAGGCACTCCCGCCTTCAGGAAGGGGGTTAAGGCCGGGGATATAATTGTCAAGATTAATGATCAGGATTCTACTGATATGGATATTGATAAGGCTGTGGAGCTTATGCGGGGACCGGCTGGTAGTAGTGTCCGCATTACTGTTTCTCGGGAGGAAAAGGATGAACGCAAAACCCGGGAATTCACCATAGTCCGGGAAATTATCACCGTTCCTTCAGTGGAGGGCAAAATAATTAAGGACCAACCGATAGCCTATATTCAGTTAAGCATATTTAATGAAAATACTGGTGAAGAGTTAGCTGATACCATAAAAAAACTAGAGCAGGAAAAATTCCGGGGCATCATTCTGGACTTACGCAACAACCCAGGCGGGGAGTTAGAAGCTGCGGTAAAAGTAGCCAACTTCTTTGTTCCCAAAGGCCGAATTGTGACCATTCGGGATAAGTACGGTGCGGTTGAAACTAAAGACGCTGACGGCAGTAAACTAAATTATCCTCTAGTAGTTTTGGTTAATGGCTATAGTGCCAGCGCTTCTGAAATTGTTGCTGGAGCCATTAAGGATACTAAAGCTGGACTGTTAGTGGGTACTAAAACCTATGGTAAGGGTGTTGTGCAAACCATTTTCAGGTTAGACAGTGACTCAGGCCTTAAAATTACCACTGCCAAATACTTTACTCCTAGTGGACACGACATTCATAAAAAAGGGATTCAACCGGATGTTGCTGTTGAACTTCCAGAGGACAGTAAGGTGGATGTACAGTTGAATAAGGCTGTGGAAATAATTAAGAGTAAAATATAGATAAATTTTAAGCAGCCCCGCAAGAAAATCGACATCAATAAAAATGAGTCAATGCAGTCGATTTTCTTGCGGGGCTGCTTCTGTCTAAATCACAGCTTAGAAGAGCTAGAACATAGGAAGTGAACCGTCGATGGGTAGGGAAACTAATAATGTAGAAGAAGGTCAACACATTAGTAAACTAGAGCAAATTAGGGAAGCTTGCCTCCAATGTACTAACTGTAAATTAAGGCAGGGCTGCCAGCAAGTGGTTTTTGGTAAAGGTAACCCGTTAGCTAAATTGATGTTGGTCGGAGAAGGACCGGGTGAGCAGGAGGACCTGCAGGGTCTGCCTTTTGTTGGGAAGGCGGGACAACTTTTAGATAAAATTATCCAAGCTGCAGGCTTTTCCCTAGATGAGGTTTATATCGGGAATATTATTAAATGCCGGCCACCTGGAAATCGGACTCCTAAGCTAGAGGAGATCCGGTCCTGTATGCCCTGGCTAATGAAGCAAATCCAAATTATCAGACCTAGAATAATCGTCTGCCTAGGGGCCACTGCCATTCAGGGACTTTTAGACCCAAGCTTAAGAATTACAGCCATTAGAGGGCGTTGGGCAGAACGTAACGGGATATTAATCATGCCCACCTTTCATCCAGCTGCCTTACTTAGGGATGAAACCAAAAAGCGCCCGGTCTGGGAGGATTTTAAGCAGATCAGGAAAATGTATCTTGCATAAATGCTCAAGCAGTCACGAAGTGGCTGCTTTTAAGTTTTTCCTTAGGAAATTTTTTATGTTAAGACCCAAGTAGGCTGTCAAAAAAACCGTATAGCGCGGAAACATAATTGACAATACCTCAGGCGTACTTGTACGTTGAGGATATGGTCAATTATGTTGACAAAGCTAGGCGGGGAATTTTGACAGCCGTAATAACATATTTTCCTCCCGGAAATCGAATACTAGTTAAAAATGAACTTCCGGGAGTGGTTAACTATGTTTAGCTTCCCGTTTCGACCCAAAAAGTTACTGGTTATTTCAATTGTAATAATTTTTGCCTCCAGCCTGGTTTTTTCCGGATGCAGCCTTAAGGGGGGGAAGAAGCCTAACTCCAAACAAGGTAAAACCTCGAGTCCGCCGGTAAAAATAGGAGTAGCTATGGCTACCATGGAGGGGGAAGGAAGTAAGGCTGTTAAAAAGGCTATGGAGAAAATGAAAGCCACAGAGAAAGTAGAATTAACGTGGGTAGATGCCAAAAACGACCCCCTCACCCAAAATACCCAGGTGGATGAACTAGTTAAAAAAAAGGTCAAGGTAATCATCTTGCAAATTGTAGACCCCAAAGCTGGACCGCAGCTAATAAGCCGAATCCAGCAGCAGCAAATCAAGGTGGTAGCATTAGCAAGTCTCCCGGAAAATGTACCTTTAGACGGGTATGTGGCTCCGGATTATCTCCGTGCTGGGGAAGTTCAAGGCCAGTTTGTAGCCAGAAAAGTGACCAAGGGTGAAGTGGTAGTTTTAACTACCGAAGGGTTCAACCAGGTTAGCAAGCTGCTTTATACTGGCTTTCAGCAGAGCTTACCAACTGGCAGTCCTTTATCTGTGAAAAAAGTTACTATGCCGGACACCATGGATGCCATAATTATGGAGCAAGAAGTGCTCAAGGTCTTACAAGCCCACCCGAATGCGGTGGCTATTGTGGCTCAAAGCGGGTCCCAAACAGCTGCCATGCTCAAGTTTCTGAAGACTGATAAAGCTAAGGCGGCTGTACTTACCACAGTAGGCCTAGGTGGAGATAAAGACGCAGCCCTAGCCTTAGCTGCGGGTTTACATGATGCAGAGGTTGACATTCGCCCAGATTTACTGGCGTATTATGCCTTAAAGGGAGCCAAACTGCTGGCTGAAGGTCAGAATGTTGATTACGACCAGAGAGTCAAAAATGATGAAAGTGATGTTCCGGTCAAGGTCATCCCGGTTAGACTTATAAAATCGGAAAACGTCTACTTGCTGGAAGAACGTTGGGGTAAATTAAAACAACAAGCTGAGGAACAGGAAAAAAAGCAAGGTCAATCCGGTGCGAAAAGTGGTGGCTCGTCTGAGGAATCCACTGAACAATCAGGTGGTCAAACTGAAGGAAAATCTGAGGGAGAATCTGGAGGTGACTCTGGAGGAAAGTCCGAAGCTCAATCAGGTGGGAAGTCCGGAGGCCAAGGTAAAAAATCTAAATTAATTATTAAGACCAAAGAAGGCAAGACCATGGAAATTGAAATTGATGGCGAAATTCAGGAACTTAAAAGCCAAGCTGCAGGGTCCTCCGGTCAAGGGGGACAAGGAGGTAAAGAGGGGCAAGGCAGCCAAGACGGTAAAGAGGGGCAAGGCGGTAGTCAATAATGGTAAAAATAATTTGACAAAGCTCTGGTTACTTAGGGTAAAATGGAATGGGAAAAGAAATAGAAACTATTTTATCCTAGGAGATACGAGGAGGAGAAGGAAATTGTCAGAGCTGCATCAACTGCCCTCTTGGGGCGAGAAAATTACAATTAAGCAGGGTAAGCTCCAGGTTCCCAATAAACCAGTAATACCCTATATCGAAGGTGACGGAACAGGTCCGGACATCTGGGCAGCTGCTTCCAAGGTTTTGGATGCGGCTGTGGATAAAGCTTATGGCGGACTCAAAAAAATTGCCTGGTATGAAGTGTTTGCCGGGGAAAAAGCCTTTAATGAATTTGGCGAATGGCTTCCTAAGCATACCCTAGAGGCAATTAACGAATATATTGTAGCAATTAAAGGACCGCTGACTACACCTGTGGGTGGGGGAATGCGTTCATTGAATGTGGCTTTGCGCCAGGAACTAGACCTCTACGTCTGCTTGCGCCCAGTTCGTTATTACCCTGGAGTACCTTCCCCGGTAAAGCAGCCAGAGTTGGTGGACATGGTAATTTTTCGGGAAAATACTGAAGATATCTACGCCGGTATTGAGTGGGAGGCAGGAACTGACGCGGTAAACAAGCTTATTAAATTTCTCCGGGAGGAAATGGGTGTATCCAAAATCCGCTTCCCAGAAACCTCCGGTATTGGCATCAAACCGGTTTCCCAGGAAGGCAGCGAGCGCTTGGTACGGTCTGCTATCCAGTACGCCCTGGACCATGGTCGCAAAAGCGTCACGCTGGTCCATAAGGGTAATATTATGAAATTTACTGAAGGGGCTTTTAAGAACTGGGGTTATCAACTAGCTGAGCGGGAATTTGGGGATAATGTATTTACTTGGGCTCAATATGACCGGCTTAAGGAATCTCAGGGTGGAGCCGCCGCCGATCAGGCTCTGCGAGCTGCGGAAAGTGCGGGTAAGCTAATTGTTAAGGACTCCATTGCCGATGCTTTCCTCCAGCAAATTCTCACCAGGCCTGCGGAATATGATGTAATCGCTACGCTGAACTTAAACGGGGACTATATATCTGACGCTTTGGCAGCTCAGGTTGGTGGAATTGGAATTGCTCCGGGCGCAAATATTAACTATGTGACTGGTCATGCAATCTTTGAAGCTACTCATGGTACCGCTCCTAAATACGCCGGTCAGGATAAAGTCAACCCAGGTTCGCTGTTGCTTTCCGGGGTAATGATGTTAGAGCATTTAGGTTGGTCCGAGGCGGCCCGGTTAATTTACCAATCCGTTGAGAAAACCATTGCCAGCAAAGTAGTTACCTATGATTTTGCCCGGTTAATGGTGGGAGCCCAGCAAGTAAGCTGTTCCGCTTTTGCCGATGAGTTAATTAAGAATCTGTAGTGAAATGGCTTTCAAAATGGCTGAAAAGAAAATGATGTCTAGTTGCAAGGGTGGGTTTTTTGTTATAATAGATATATCCTTTCAAGGAGGTTAGGCCAAGAGGAGAAAACCCTAAAGCAAATTCAAGCACTACATCACAATAGCCAGGTACACAAAACAGAAGTAGACCAAATAAACCATAAAATTGTTACGATTGAAGGGGCTTTGTCTGGTGTGGACAACAGCTTGGAACCGCTAAAAAGGGCTTTATAAATGGAGAAATAATAGGACTGATGATTATAACGATGGATAATAAAAAAAGCCCTGATGGGGCTTTTTTTATTTACTAGGTCGGTAATTTCACTTTAAATCTATAATAGTACGGGCTTAATTACTGTTCTCCACACCTAAAAACCTGGTAAACTCCCCAACACTTTCAAATTTGGCTTGCAGGGTATCCCCTACTTTCACCTTATCAAAAAGGGACTTTTCCACTATGGTCTTTGCCTGTTTTCCCTCGATGTCCAGGAGGAGGAAACTACCTTCAGCTTTAGCCTCTTTGCCCACCACTTTCCCGGGGGTGGTATACGTTTTGACTACATTGTCTCCTTGGGCATCGGCCAGAGTATTATAAATCTCTTCCATTTGCCAATTCTGGGATACTAACTTCCGGTATTTTTTACCCTCGGATTTTTTCACCGCAAATTTATTATAGTTACCTAGGCGGACCCCAACTTGGTCCTGTAAATGGTGGGCGTTATAGAAATCCGGTGCAACCTCAAGCCATAACTCCCGTTCCTGCTCTAACCCTGGTACTTGCACCCGTACCCAGGGTTTTTCGCTATTGTCCATTTCCACGATAACAGCCTCTCGTACCTCCAGTTGCTGCAAGAGGTATTCATAACTAGGGTTAAAGAAAGCGAAATAAACCACTAACAATAACAATAGTCCCCCTAAAAATGCAAATACAACTAGATTAGCACTAGGATTAGTTTTTGCTGCCTTTCCCTGGTAGTTGGTCAAGCCAATCACCCCTTTCCAATAAAGGTCATGAAATTAGTGCCTCAAATAATAAAAGTAGGCAGATATACCGCTTCTTTAGCTGTAATCCTTGCCCCTGCCCGGGTATAAATTCCCGCTGCCCGACTCCCCACCGTATATACCCCAATAACCGGGAAAACCGGCAGCCGGACCTCGCCCTGGGCCCGGTAAACATCTAGACTCAATTGCTGCAATTGTACTCTATCCTGAAATACAAAATCCTGCTCCATTAGTTCTACTAACTGACCGGGTTCCAGTTCCTCGGAGAAAATTACCCCTTGCCCTTCCCGGGCATAATAAGGTTTAATTACAAAAGAATTTTCCAATTCCTGCGGACTCAAGGTGGTTTTAGGCAAATACTTTTGAATTAGTTGCTGCTCCTCTGGGCCATAAAAGTTATTAATGGACAGTTTCCAGACCAAGGCTAAAAAAGCCTTGCTCTGTAATATATAGGTATGTACCGGGTTAATGCTTAGCGTCCCTTGCGCACCTAATGCCTCCAACACCCCGGGAAAAGCTTCCAGCCAGTCTAGAGGATAATAGCGGTAAAGCGCATCCAGCGGGGTATTGTAAAGCCATAACTTGCCATCTTCCCCATGCAGTCCTGAGGGCTCACCCATCATAAATTCCGTACCGGGTAGTAGATCCTTTACCAGGTTATAAAGGCATAGGGTATGTTGCCAATCCTCGGAATAAATAGAACTGACAAAGCCAATAGTTTTAATTGGTCGCTGCTGGGAAAAATCCTGAATAATGCGGATAAATTCTTGTTGAATAAGCTTGCTTAACCCAAGATTAGCATCCTGGCCCCAACCATGACCTCCTTTACTGCTTACCCCAGCACGCTCTTGGCAAGTAAAAGCAGTACTATCATGGTTAATAAAATTAGCATGCTCTTGCTCTAAGCAAGCTGCACTTTTTTGTCTATAAGCCTCAGCCACCAGCTTATTTAGTCCGGTACTCTCCAAAAGCCCCCCCGGTGTTTCCGCATTGTACTCCAGCAGTTGGGGTTTATTCTGTTGGTCTAGTACCCAATCCAGTCGACCCAGCAGTCCCAGGGAAGAGGTCTGCCTGCAGACAACTAGACTAAGCAGAGGCTCAGCTATTCCCAGTACGGGACCTAGCAGCTCAGGCTTGGTCAGAACCAGCTCCAAGGTCTGACTAAATACCCGAAGCAGCCCTTCGGAAGCGGAATATAGCTCATCCGCCAACCTTTGTGGCAGCTTAAGACAGGACAGAGAGAAGGCTTCCTGATCCCCCCAATAGCCCGCCGTATAATTTAGGGAGAAGGCGGCTTGATCATTTATTTGCTGCCAGGTTTGTCTGCGGTTAGGCAACATGTTGTTTTCCACCCTAAGGCAGGTCTGGCGTATTCCGACTGGGCTAAACCAAGAATCATCGGCGGTGAGTAAATCACTGCTCCACCGGGCACACAATCCGGCGAAAGCCCCGTTAATTAGGTACACACCGAAATTTCCGTAGGCAGTTGTGTCCTGAGGGCGGTTTTCGCTATATTTGCGCACTGCCCAGCTTTCGCTTACGCAAAACTCCTGAACAACATATGTTTTAGCACTGTTATCCCCGACGATAGCTTGTAGAACTTGCTCCCATTCCTCTGCAGCATACTGCCGGCCAATATAAACCTCTTCACTATAGCGGCTGTAGTTTCCCTTCAGGACGTAGTTGTCTTTATTAGTCAGTAAATCATCAAGGTTGTTGGGATCGAAAATCCAGGTTCGGGGAATAGTCTGGCGGATGGCTTGCTCTTCCTCTTGTGATAACCGAAAAGTGCTGGGATTGCTGCCTTGTTGCTGGGGACTGTTCTCCTGTTGTGGTCCGTGCTGGTGTTCCAGCAGCTCCCATAAGGTGGCGAAAAGGGCTTTGCCCTGACCTAGTATAGCTCTGGGGTCATTGACTAAAAGCACACGTCCGGCGGCATATAATTCGAGCAAAGCTGGGAAGTCGGTTATTTCATCACAGTGCTCCACTGGGTACTGGCGTAAGATAATGTTGACCGGTTGGTTAAAGGCATAAGCTCCTTCTCCGTCCACCCGAAAGTTTTTGCCCCCTGCTATCAGGCAGGGAAAGCCTGCTGGTTCTAATAAACTTTTGTACAGGTAGGCCAGGTGTAATTCCTCATAGTGGTTAGGGTCAACCATAATCCCCACAGTAGGCACCTTGGGCCGGAACCCCCCTTGGTTAGGCAGGGGATGACCATAAGTATCCCAAAGCTGGCTTAAGCCGACCACGAAATCACTGCTAAAATTGCCATTAGGATTTCCTTGCGGGTTAAGTAGATTATTATATAGTATCTCCCTTTGGGCACAGGGCTTATCATAATTGAATTCACTGAAAAAGATGCCGCCTTTTGGCCTCACGAAGGCATCAAACCTAGCCCAGAAAAAGGGCGGCAAGGGCAGGTTAAGTGCCAGCATTTCCTGCATATGGGGAAAAGCTTCAACATAAAGCCTGGCTGAGGGGTCGCCTACTAGGTGGGTCTGGATAAGTCTTCTAACCAGGCCATCTAAAACCAGAGCGGTATCCCTCATCAGCTCAAAGGAACACTGATCCAAATAAAAAGGGAAAGGGGAAGAAACCTCCCCTTCCCGTACTGAACTGACTAGATAATAATCGAACAATAGCTTTTCCGTTAGTTCCCGCTGAACCTGCATAATTATCCCTGCCTAGCCGGCGGCACCTCCGCCGCGAATAATCCCATAGCCTCCTGATTTGAAGGTATCTGATGGTTTGCTCCAGCTAACTTTGCCGCCAGGATTAAACCTGGGCCGCCCGCTTAACATAAAATAAGCCAGCCCATAGCCTCCGTAATAAAAGTTTCCATTGCCATTAGCCTGGTTTTCTTGCGCTTCCTTTTCATCCACCACTTCCCAGCCGGCGGTACCAGCTTTGTCTACCGGACTGCCACAGCCGGTAAGCATGGTGCTGGTGGCAAAAAGTACAGCTAAACCCAGGGCGGCTGCCTTATTAGTGGGCAACAACCCCTTAATCATAGAGGTTTGTTCTGCAGCACTTTCCCGGGAAGGCTTATTTTCTTCTCCCAAATTATTTCCCCTCCCAGCAACATTCTATCAATACTTCCAAGCCTTGTTCCTGAAGATATTTTAGGTAATTTTGCAGATCTTCTTTTAGTGGTTGGTTGGACAATACCACCAACCTGTTTATCCCGCAGAAATTAAGTAATTCCAGTTCTGGAAGATCCTCATCAGTTAACTCATACTGGTTGTTAAAGAATTCCTGGTAAGCAGAATCTGGATAATCACTGTACCGGTCATAATCTAAAATAAAAGCAAATCCCCTGGGTTGGTCTAAGGGGGTAAGATTTTCTCCGCCGGCCAGCAGGGTGTTAATAAAGTCTCTTCCCCCAACTAGGCCGTGCTGATGCAACGGGTTATTAAACAACAAAACCGGCTTTATAGCTAGCCTGGTTTGCAGAGAATAAGCGCTCCTGACCCCAAGCTCTCCCGGTAAGTCCAGAACTAGCAAGGTTTCCCTGCTGGCATATCTAGCAGCGAAAGCCTCCAGTTGCCCCAAGTTCGCTGGCGGTTCTGGTCGGGAAAGGTGCAATTCCATATCGGGATAATGCTGCAAAGAGACAAAAGGGGTAGCTCTGCAGAAACCTTCAAAAACACCTGTACCCTGGCGCCAGTTACGGTAATTGTCGAGCAGGTTAAGCTGGCTAAGCTTTATCCGCATTTTTAGTAAACTACCGCAAAAAGTTTGGACAGGTTTACTAACTGGATGAAGCCTTTCTCGTCTTTTATTTCCAGGAGATAGTCACTATGTTTCTGAACATAGCCCTTGAGGGTAGCGTCAGGTTCCTCCCTGAGCCAGTTTTCCAGCGTTGTGTATAGATATATATCCTTCACCATTGAACCTCCTACTTAACTAATGCTGGCCCCGATAACGAAGCTAAAAGCCAAGGAATAAAAAAAGGAAATCAATCCTACAGCTTTGTTGCCCTTGCCAATTTCTTCACTGACCGGAAGGACTGGAGTAAACAATTCAAAGGCCGCATATACTGCCAAAAGCAATAATGTCCCAAAACCGCCCCAAAGCAGGGTAGTGAATAAGCTGTCGTTGCTGCGGATAGCAAAATGCATAATATTGGCAACGCCTAGAATAATTCCACCTGTGGATAGAGCAACAGCCACATTGCCTTGCCGGATTTCATCCCAGATTTGATACTTGGTAACTAGGTTAAATAGTAAGGTGGCTACCTGCATTACCGCTGATACGGCGATAAAGAATATGATAACGGAAACATAAGCATTAATGGCAAATCCCCCCTTTCATCCATTTTTTAAAATTATAACATACTAAGGCGGGGTTTACCAAATGGAGCAGTACTTAACATCCTATGCTTGAGGAAAACAGTTGCTGTCTATGATATAATTAAGAATGATTAGCAAGAAGCTAAATTATCCTGGAGTTATCCTAGTGTTATCCGGAGGTTATCTGGAATATTCGATAGTTAGATTAGTGAAGGAGATAGAGGATGAAGGAGTTTAAACTGGCTAGTGCCTACCAGCCAGCAGGAGACCAACCTACGGCCATAGCCCAGCTAGTGGAAAGTATTCAGGAGGGCAACCGAAATCAAATATTGTTGGGTGTTACCGGCTCCGGAAAAACCTTTACCGTGGCCCATGTCATCCAAAAGCTGCAACGGCCGACTTTGGTAATTGCCCATAATAAAACCCTAGCCGCCCAATTATGTAGTGAATTCAAGGAATATTTTCCGGAAAATGCGGTCGAGTATTTTGTCAGTTACTATGACTACTATCAGCCGGAAGCCTATATTCCCCACACCGATACCTATATTGAAAAAGACTCTTCCATTAATGATGAAATAGATAAGCTGCGCCACTCGGCGACAGCCGCCCTATTAGAACGGCGAGATGTGATAATTGTCGCTAGTGTTTCCTGTATCTACGGTTTAGGTTCCCCGGAGGAGTATCGAGAAAATCTGCTTTCCATCCGGCAGGGCAGCACTTATGACCGTCAGGCCATGCTGCGCAAGCTAGTGGAAATGCAGTATGAGCGGAATGACCTTAATTTCCTCAGGGGTAAGTTTCGGGTACGGGGAGATGTAGTGGAGATTTTCCCGGTAAACGCTTCGGAGAAGGCTATTCGGGTAGAATTATTTGGCGATGATATCGAACGCATAGTTGAATTCGACACCCTGACTGGGGAAATTATCGGTGAGCGCAAACATGTAGCTATTTTTCCCGCCTCCCACTATGTAACCTCTCGGGAAAATATCGAACGGGCTCTCCAGGCTATTGAACAGGAACTAGAGCAGCGGCTAGCGGAATACCAGGCCGCCGGCAAGCTTCTGGAGGCCCAGCGCCTTCAACAGCGCACTAATTATGATATGGAAACCATGCGGGAAATGGGTTTCTGTCAGGGGATTGAAAACTACTCCCGCCACCTGACCGGACGCCAACCAGGGGAAACTCCCTATACTCTAATCGACTTTTTCCCTGAAGATATGCTGATTGTTGTCGATGAGTCCCACGTAACTCTACCCCAAATCCGGGGAATGTACGAAGGGGATAGGTCTAGGAAAACAGTGCTTATTGAACACGGTTTCCGACTTCCTTCTGCGATAGACAATCGACCTTTACGGTTTCCGGAATTTGAGTCTAAAATCAAGCAGATTATCCATGCTAGTGCCACCCCGGGACCTTATGAACTAGAGCATACCCATAAAGGTCAGGTTATCGAGCAAATTATCCGACCCACCGGGCTAGTGGACCCAGTGATTCACGTTCGGCCAATTAAGGGGCAGATTGACGATTTGCTAGATGAAATTCATGCTAACCTGGCCAAAAACGAGCGGGTACTAGTGACCACTCTAACTAAAAAGATGTCCGAAGATTTAACTGATTACTTCCGGGAGTTGGGTATCAAGGTCCGTTATTTACACTCAGATATTAAAACCTTGGAGCGGATGATGATTCTCCGGGATTTGCGTCTGGGAGTATTTGATGTCCTAGTCGGAATTAACCTGCTCCGGGAAGGTCTGGACCTACCGGAAGTCAGTCTGGTTGCTATTCTGGATGCGGATAAAGAAGGCTTCCTCCGTTCGGACCGCTCCCTGATTCAAACTATTGGACGAGCTGCCAGAAATGCAGGGGGGCGGGTAATCATGTATGCAGATAAAATTACTGATTCCATGCAGCGAGCCATCGGGGAAACTAACCGGCGGAGACTACTCCAGTCCGAATTTAACCAGCAACACAATATTATACCCCGGACCATCCAAAAAGGAGTACGGGATGTCATCGAGGCAACAACATTAGTAGCAGAAACTCAGGCCAAGTACAACACCGGACAGGGAATTTCCCGTCTACCAAAGGGCGAGGTCAAACGCATCCTGGAAAACCTAGAGAAGGATATGCGGGAAGCGGCCAAGCGCCTGGACTATGAGCGGGCCGCCGAGTTGCGGGACCTGGTTATGGAACTGCGGGTAGAGCTAAATTCAGCCAAGTCCAAAAAGAACGCCTAGTCCAAGAAGCATGCCTAGTCCAAAAAGCAAGCCTAGCCGTCATTTGGGGTCCCGTTGGTGCCGGTCAAGCAGCCTGCCGGTTCGGGGCACTTAGCTCCATGGCTAGCAGGTCTAGGCTCGGTAGGCATTAGAATTGCCCTTCCCCGCCAATTCGTCGTCCATGACTCAGTGGCGGGCGGTGGCCGTCCTAGCCACCGGGGCAATTCTAATGCCCACCTCACCAAGACCTGCTACGCCCCTCCGCCATGTGCCCCTCCACCGGCAGGCTGCTTGACCTGGGCCATCTTATAAGGTGACCGGCATGGCTTCGCAGCCAGACGACCTGACATGCATTGCTCTGTAGCTAGTATCAAGACTGACTTGGAGCCGACTAGTATACCTTCCAAGCCAACAGCATCTTAACCGAGGCTCTCTTATAAACCGACCCGATCTTAGCAGGCGGCTTGACCGGGCGGGGCGGCATGATCCAAGCCTGCCTTCGGGCTAAAATCGCTTGACCGCCATTTCTGCGGGTATAGTCTGGTAGATATTACCCGATATGCGCCTGACCGTACCTGCTGGCATAAGTAACCATCTGTCACTAACAGGCCTATAAGGAATGCCCACCACATTCCCCACCCACGCAAACGCAGGACCATGGGTCTGATGCCCCGAGCTTGCCGGATTGGCTCCCATGTTCCCCCTGACCCAGGGAGGAGGCCTATCCCGAGTTGGATGCTCATAGCGGAGTGCCGTAGTAGCTGTTGGCGAAGGTGGGCAATAAAAGTACCCCGGCCAACAGGACGTTGGCCGCCTCGCTGCTGAAGCATGGACGCTGAATCAGCGAGGTCTGGGTACTTTTATTAGACCACCAAGCCTACAGCTACTAGGCAAGCAGCTAAGAGCATCCAACCGGGATAGGTCTCCTCCCGGAGACTACGAGCAGAATAATAAAGCGAGGTAATCAGCACATGTCCAAGGACAAAATTATTGTCAAGGGTGCCCGCGCCCATAACCTAAAGAATATAGATGTGGAAATCCCCCGGGACCAATTCGTGGTTATTACCGGCCTTAGTGGCTCCGGCAAATCCTCCCTGGCCTTTGATACCATTTATGCTGAAGGCCAGCGTCGCTATGTGGAGTCCTTATCCGCTTATGCCCGCCAGTTTTTAGGGCAGATGGACAAGCCGGATGTGGATAATATTGAAGGACTGTCTCCTGCTATCTCCATTGACCAAAAGACCACCAGTCGGAATCCCCGCTCAACTGTGGGAACGGTAACCGAAGTTTATGACTACCTGCGCTTGCTTTATGCCCGCATCGGCAGGCCTCACTGTCCCAAGTGCGGTCAGCCTATTGCCCAGCAGACGGTAGACCAGATGGTGGACCAGATCATCACTTATCCAGAAGGAACTAAGCTGCAGATTTTAGCCCCCCTAGTTCGGGGACGCAAAGGTGAGCATGCCAAAGTTCTGGAGGATATTCGCAAACAAGGCTATGTTCGGGTGCGGGTGGATGGTCAAGTAATGGAAGTCAGCGAAGAAGTCAGCCTAGAGAAAAATAAAAAGCATTCCATTGAAGTTGTCATTGACCGGATTGTGCTTAAACCGGAAATCCAGCAGCGTTTGGCAGATTCTCTGGAAACCGCTCTCAAGCTATCCGGGGGGATGGTGCTGGTGGATTTTATGGGCCAGGAGGAATTGGTGTTTAGCCAGAATTTTGCCTGTGTGGATTGTGGAATCAGCCTGGATGAACTGGCACCCCGGATGTTTTCCTTTAATAGTCCTTATGGCGCCTGCCCGGATTGTACCGGTTTGGGGATTAAAATGGATGTTGATCCGGAACTAGTCGTTCCCAACCGGAATAAAACTATCTGGGATGGAGCCCTAGCCCCTTGGAGCGGCAATAATGGTTCCGGGTTTTATCAAGGAATGCTCACTGCTTTAGCTAAGGTCAGAGGCTTTGATTTGCAGAGCCCGGTTAAAGAGCTTAAAGAGGAAGACTTACAGGCAATTCTTTACGGTACTGATAAGGAACGGCTGAAAGTATCCTATGTCAACCAGTTTGGCGAACGGCGCAGCTATGACACTACCTTTGAAGGGGTTATTCCTAACTTAGAACGCCGCTACCGGGAGACAACCTCGGAAAGTATGCGGGAAGAAATTGAAAGTTACATGAGTGCTAATCCCTGTCTGAGCTGTCGCGGGGCCCGGCTTAAGCCGGAAAGCCTGGCAGTAAAGGTTGGGGAGCTGAATATTAGCGAAATTACTAAAAAGTCAGTGGATGAGGCGTTAGAATTTTTTCTGAACCTGGAGTTAACCAACCGGGAGGAGCTAATCGGGCGGCAGATTCTCAAGGAAATCAAGGAAAGGTTAGGCTTTTTGGTTAATGTGGGCCTGGAATATTTAACCTTAAGTCGTTCGGCAGGCTCTCTATCCGGCGGCGAAGCCCAGCGGATCCGACTAGCCACGCAAATTGGCTCCAGCTTAGTAGGAGTGCTCTACATCCTGGACGAACCCAGCATTGGGCTGCACCAGCGGGATAACGAACGCTTGCTGAACACCCTTAAGCACCTGCGCGATTTAGGCAATACCCTAATTGTCGTAGAGCATGACGAGGACACCATGTTTACTGCTGACCATATTATTGATATTGGGCCTGAGGCAGGGGTCAGAGGTGGGCAAATAGTTGCTCAGGGGACTATTGAGGAAATTATTAAATGTCCCCAGTCCCTTACCGGGCAGTATCTAAGTGGTAAAAAGCGGATTCCAATTCCGGAAATCCGCCGTAAGCCTAATGGTAAATGGCTGGAAGTGTTGGGGGCGCAAGAAAACAACCTCCAAAATATTGATGTGCGCATTCCCATGGGCGTGTTTAATTGTATTACTGGAGTATCCGGTTCAGGAAAAAGCAGCTTGATTAATGAAATTCTGTACAAAGCTCTGGCCCAACGTCTCCATGGAGCCAAGGCTAAACCGGGTGGGCATCGGGAGCTTAAGGGTATGGAGCATATTGAAAAGGTCATTGACATCGATCAGTCTCCAATCGGGCGAACCCCCCGCTCTAATCCTGCTACTTATACCGGAGTTTTTGACACTATTCGCGAGGTGTTCAGCCAGACACCTGAGGCCAAAATCCGGGGCTATAAACCAGGACGCTTTAGCTTTAACGTCCGGGGCGGGCGCTGTGAGGCTTGTAAAGGGGATGGCATAATTAAAATTGAAATGCATTTTCTCCCTGATGTTTATGTACCTTGCGAGGTTTGCAAAAGCCAGCGTTACAACCGGGAAACCATGGAAGTTCGCTACAAAGGTAAAAATATCTCTCAAGTCCTGGATATGATTGTGGATGAGGCAGTAGAGTTCTTTCAAAATATCCCTAAAATTCATCGCAAGCTGAAAACAATTCAGGATGTGGGCTTAGGTTACATTCGTTTAGGTCAGCCCGCCACCACCTTATCCGGTGGGGAAGCCCAAAGGGTTAAGCTGGCTACCGAGCTCAGCCGCCGTAGTAACGGTCGTACCCTGTATATTTTAGATGAACCTACTACCGGCTTGCACAGCGCCGATATCCATAAGCTGTTGGGAGTGTTGGAACGCTTAGTGGAAGCAGGGGACACCGTTTTGGTTATCGAGCATAATCTGGATGTAATTAAGACAGCGGATTATATTATCGACTTAGGACCGGAAGGTGGGGGTAAAGGTGGGCTGGTAATTGCCACCGGTACCCCGGAAGAAGTTGGGGCCATTACCCATTCTTATACCGGACAGTTCCTAGCCAAGCATTTGGCAAGAAATGTTCAACTGGCTAAGGGAAGCAGGTGAGACCATGAGCTTAAAAGCCGACGATAAGCCAGATTACCAGCCCGGCCAAAATCCGGACAACCAGCCGGAATTAAACCAACATAATCAGGAAAATAATAACCAGCAGCAGACCCCGGACCAAAGCTGGCAAATTCAGCTGGAACATAAGCTTAGGCTCTTGCCGGACCAGCCCGGCGTATACCTGATGAAAGCTGAGGGTGGGAGTGTTATTTATGTGGGCAAAGCCATTTCCATAAAAAACCGGGTTCGTTCGTATTTCCAAAACTCGGCTGCTTTGGCCGACAAAGTTCGGGCCATGGTGGCTAAAATCGTTGATTTGGAATATATCATTACTGACTCCGAGCTAGAAGCGTTAATTCTGGAATGTAACCTCATAAAACGGTACCGTCCCAACTATAACATCCGCCTTAGGGATGACAAAGGCTACCCTTATTTGAAAGTAACGGTAGGGGAAGAGTATCCTCGAGTAATTATTACCCGGAGTATCAGAAAGGACGGGGCTAAATACTATGGCCCTTACACCAGCTCCGGAGCTGTGCAGGAAACGCTGCGGCTGCTGCAAAAACTATTTTCCTTGAAATTATGTTCTCGCCAAAGCTTGGCGGCGAATACCAGGCCTTGCCTTAATTACCATATCAAACGCTGTCTGGCTCCCTGTACCGGTCAGGTCTCTAAGGAACACTATGCTAATTTAGTCAAAGAGGTTTGCCTGTTCATCGAAGGCAAGCATGATGCCCTGCTGAAGGTAATGGAACAACAGATGCAGCAAGCAGCGGAGCAGCTCCAGTTTGAACGGGCCGCAGAAATAAGAGACCAAATTAAAGCCCTGGGCAAAATTGCCGAGCGCCAGAAAATTGATTCCTCCGACCTGACTGACCAGGATGTAATTGCCCTGGCTCGTGGCTTTGATGAGGTTTGTGTGATGGTTTTTTACATCCGTTCCGGGAAATTATTAGGCCGAGAGCCCCATTTTCTCCAGGGGACAGACCATTTAAGTGAGTCAGAGGTGCTTACTGCCTTTGTTAAACAATACTATAGTCAGGTGGAATTCATCCCTCCGGAAATTCTGGTGGAGCAAGCAATTGAGGAAGAGGAAGTTATTACTCAGTGGTTGAAACAAAAGCGGGGGGGCAAGGTGGCTGTTCATGCTCCCCAGCGAGGAACCAAAAAAGCCTTTGTGGAAATGGTAGCCAAAAATGCTTTGCAGGAACTGGAGCAACATCAGGCCCAACTCCAACAGGAACAAGCCATGACTGAGGGAGCGGTTATGGAGCTGCAGGAATATTTGCACCTAGCTGCCCCACCCTGGCGGATGGAATGCTACGATATCTCTAACACCCAAGGTACGGAATCCGTGGGCTCTATGGTGGTTTTTGTCGGTGGGAAACCTTGCAATCAGGACTACCGCCGTTTTAAGATTAAAACAGTAGAAGGCCCCAATGACTTTGCCTCCATGCAGGAAGTGTTAGGCAGGCGCTTTAAACGGGCCGCTAAGCTGCGGGATGCTAAAGAACCGCAGGCTAAAGAACCGCAGGTTACAGAACTGCAAGCTACAGAAGCACTGGAGAGTCAGCAGGCTGACCAATGGTCCTTGCCGGACTTAATCATCATTGACGGGGGAAAAGGCCAATTGGGAGCGGTCAGGGAGATTATGCTAGAGTTGGGTTTTGGCGATATTCCTACTTATGGCTTAGCTAAGCAAGAGGAACACCTGTTTACTGAGGGCCAAACTGACCCGATTATTTTGCCCCGCAGTTCTAAAGCCCTTTACCTGATTCAACGCCTCCGGGATGAGGCTCACCGTTTTGCCCTAGCCTACCACCGTAACCTTAGAAGCAAACGTAATTTGCACTCCCTGTTGGAGGATATTCCTGGGATTGGCTCCAAACGCAAGCAAGCCCTTTATAAGCATTTTGGTGCTCTAGCCAAAATTCGGACTGCCTCAGTGGAGCAACTAACCAATGCGCCAGGCATGACTAAAAAGGTTGCCCAGGAAGTTTGGGAATTCTTCCAAAGTGAACTATCCAAGTAATAACTTTAAATAGACAACTGCTTAACATATAATGTATATGGAACAAAAGCATCAAGAAAAGGAGAGTGATAGGTAATGAAAGGTTTAGCCTTACGCTGGCTGGCTAATGCTTTGGCTTTGGTTTTAACTACCTATGTGATTAATGGAATTCAGGTGTCCGGTTTTGGGGCTGCCTTAATGGCTGCTTTAGTTCTTGGCATTGCCAATGCCATTATTCGACCAATTATTATGCTCTTTACCCTTCCTCTGAATTTTATCACCTTAGGCTTATTTACCTTTGTCATTAACGGTCTGATGCTAAAGCTAGTTTCCGAAGTGGTTAACGGCTTCGCCATCCAAGGCTTTTTACCTGCAGTTATTGGCGCTATCTTACTTTCCGTATTTAGTGGTATGCTCAGTGCACTGATTCGGGATAAGTAGCCAGGAAATGTGAGTTCAAAGTCATTAAAAATGTGGGGGGGGGATTGAGAGTTGAATAGGTACAAGCTAATTGCTATAGATTTAGATGATACTCTGTTAAATAGCCAACTTAAAATTTCTCCCCGGTCTAAAGCTTTAATCCAGCAACTACGGGAGCAAGGAGTAGTGGTAACCCTATCTACCGGCAGGATGTTTCTTTCCAGCAGGCCTATTGCTATGGAATTAGCATTAGATATACCCCTGATAACCTATCAAGGGGCGCTGGTCAAAAACTGTTTGTCTGGGGAAACTTTAATCCACCGGACTTTAGCTATCGAATATAGTCGGGAAATTATTAGCATAGCCCGGGAAAAACAATTCCACCTTAACCTATACCTAGAGGATCAATTATATATGGAAGAGTTGTCTCCGGAAGGTGAGGCTTACGCCCGCCTCGCTGGCGTACCCGTTTGTCTGGTGCCGGATCTAACCTTGTTAACCGGGGAGCCAACTAAGCTGTTGTTAATTGGTGAGGAAACTAGCCTGGACCAGCTTCAAGCAGTACTTAAGCCTCACTTTGCAGGAAAAATCCATATTACTAAATCCAAACCCTATTTTCTGGAGTTTACCCATCCTCTGGCCAATAAAGGCGCCGCCCTAGCCGAACTAGCCAAGCACTACGGGATTGCCCAGGAAGAAACCATGGCTATTGGGGACAGTTTTAATGATTTAGAAATGTTAGCATACGCAGGCTTAGGAGTGGCTATGGGTAATGCCCGCCAGGAAATTAAAGACAGGGCGGACTACGTTACAGCTACCAATGAACAGGATGGAGTCGCCGCAGCACTGCAGAAGTTCTGTTTTTAATTTTTCCCTAGTGCCGAGGAGGATGTCAACATGAGACGACATAACTATCTACTGTATCTGGTGCTTCTGGTTTTACTCTGTTCCCTCTTACCCACCTTGACAGTCTATGGGGCTGCTTTGCCCACCAATGCTGCTGTCTATAATACCGGTCTTTTGCCTATTTTTAGCAAAGAAGACTCAATAGGTGATGAAAAGGGGCCAGGCACATATACCTATCCCCATTCTCCGGTTTTTTACCCTCGTAAAGGGCTGTTCGACTTAACCAAGTTTGAAATTCTCCATGACTCAGAAAATTACTATTTCCAGTTGACCATGGGGGCGATGAGCAACCCTTGGGGAGCTCCTGAAGGCTTTAGTCATCAACGGATAGCCATTTATATCGACTCTATTCCCAACCAAGGACGAACGGAAGCTTTTCGGGAAGGGGCTTTTGTAGACTTTGATCCGAAACACGGCTGGGAGTACCTAGTGGACATCAAGGGCTGGAATAATTCCCGGGTCCACTATTATACTGATGAGCGGGATTCCTTAGGAAAGAAAGGGCTGCAAGTAAAGCTGCTGCCCGGTACTAATGCCATTCAGGCCAAGGTTCCCATCAAGTTATTAGATAACCACCCTAAAACCTGGGGGGTATACGTACTAGTTGGCGCTATGGATGGGATGGGCCCGGATAATTTTCGTCAGGTGCTTAAAACAGCTGCTTCCTGGCAGTTTGGTGGGGGAACCGACAACTTTTATGACCCTAATATTTTAGACCTGCTAGCACCAGATGAACCGGAACACTCCCAAAGTGCTATGCTAGCCTCATATAATATAGCCCAATCGAAATTGGCGGTTATCTATCCGGTGTTACTCACCAATGTACCTCCAGGTTCGCTAAGGTGGCGATCTTTCGTTGCCATGGTGGAAGCGCCGATTAATGCAGTACTAACCACTTATCCCTGGGCCAAATATTACCCTGTTTACATTTCTGCTGGAGTGGCGATACTTCTGATAATACTCCTTTTAACACTTAACGTGTATCGGTATACCCACCGAAAATCAACTTAATTGCTTTGATAAAAGTCAATTTGGAGGAAAGACAAAGATGACGGAAAAACCTTATCTAATTAGCGGGGTAATCGGCAATGGGCACATTTTAGGCTGTTTGGATAAAGCAGGACAACTGGTTAGGTTGTTTTGGCCCCAAATTGATTATCCTCAAAATGCAAAAACAGTTGTGGCTGGAGTTTTTATACCCCATCAAGGGCAAACCATGTGGTTACACCAGCCTGAGTGGGAACATAGCCAGCATTATCTAGAGGATACTAACATTTTAGTCACCAAGGCGGTACACAGATCCCAAGGTATCTCTGTGCTAACAGAGGATTTTGCTGTTCCCAACCGGGATATTTTGGTTCGGGACTACATAATCCGTAATGAGCATAGTGCAGAACGGGAAATTCAATTTTATTACTTTAGTGACCTGTCAATTGGGGAAGGAAGCCGATATAATACCACCATCTTTGAATTCGACGACGAAGCCTTAGTCCAGTTTCGCCGTAAAGCTTATTTTGCGACCGGCGCCCAAATACCTGTAAACGGCTATCAATGTGGTTGGGGTTGGGATAGCGCTTGTAATGGTGTCTTAAACGGCAACGCTCATAGTATGGGTTCCGATGGTTCTTTAATGTGGGATTTAGCAGTTGTTCAGCCAGGAGAAGCAAAGCAGATTACTGTGTTTACCTGCTGTGGAACTAGTCAGGAAGAGGTGCTCGCCCATTTGGCCTGGGCTAGAGAACAGACGGGTGCTGGCTTACGGGAGGCCGCCCGTGGCTATTGGCACGGTTTTTTGTCCCAGACCAAGTCCCTAAATAGCAGGGATGTCAAGCTGGATACTCTGTACAAACGTTCATTACTGGTGTTTAAATTAATGACTGATGCTGACTATGGCAGTATCATTGCAGCACCGGAGATTGACGAGGAGTTTACTCGCAGTGGTGGTTATGCTTTCTGTTGGGCCAGAGATGCAGCCTATATTACTGCAGCTTATGACCTAGCTGGACTAAAGGATATGTCCCACCGTTTTTACCAGTGGGTGTTGGGTACCCAGTGTGCTAAGGGTAGTTGTCAACAACGTTACTATATGGATGGTTCGGTAGCTCCTAACTGGGGGCTGCAAATCGATGAATTAGGGTCGGTACTTTGGGGAATGTGGCAGCATTATCTGATTGACCGGGACCAAAACTTCCTCCAGGAGGTTTGGGATTACGTAGCCCATTCAATGAAGTTCGTGTACACTTTTCTTGACCCTAAAACCGGTTTGCCCAAGCCTAGTATGGATCTTTGGGAGGAGCGGTTAGGTGTCCACACTTACTCTGCTGCCGCATTATGGGGGGGGATTACTGGGGCGGTTAATATTGCCCAGGCCCTGGGTCGGGAAGAGGAGCAGGAAAACTGGCAGCAGCTGGCTAATGAGCTTCACTCCACGATTTTACACCGCATGTGGGATACTTACCGCGGCCGATTTTTACGCGGCATTAAGCTCGGGGTGAATAAAGCAGAATATGACTGGCGCACTTCTCAGGGGGAAGAGGGTGAGGTTGAAATCAATCAAAAAGGTTACCCCGCTTACTTTATGGGGGTGGATCCGGTAGTTGATGTCAGTATCCTAGGTTTGTCCGTACCCTTTGGTTTTCTTGCCCCGGAGGATGAACGGATGAAATTAACTGCCCAAACGGTGGAAAAACATCTAGCCCAAGCCAGGGTTGGTGGAATCATGCGCTATGCAGGAGATAACTATATTGGCGGAAACCCCTGGATATTAACCACCTTATGGCTGGCCCTGTATTACCATGAATTAAAAGAATATACCAGAGCACGGGAGTTGCTGGACTGGGCGGTCCAACACCAGACTGACCTGGGTCTGCTCCCCGAGCAGGTCAATAAAGATACCGGGGAGACGGCCTGGGTGGTACCACTTACTTGGTCCCATGCAATGTACGTGCTAACAGTGCTTAGGCTTCAAGCTGCCGGCCAACTCCGGCCGGAACAACAGCATATTCCCGTGCATACCGGCAGTTAACGCTATAACCACCTATCCCAACAACTAAATTCATTGTCATTACTACCCGCCACTTTAGTGGGGGGGTTTTCTTTTTACATAATAAATGTTACAAATTTATGACAAAGTATGCAGGAAAAAGTCGTTATCAAGCGAATTATACCAAAGTAAACTAAAAAATATGGAATTAAAGGGTAAACTTACTGAAAAGTAAGGACACAAAACTATGGGTCTAAGGCTAAGGCTAACGCTAACGCTAGAGCTATGACTGCCAAGTTACATGATTTTACCCTTGCTGTTAATTTACAGGAAGGGATTTTTGTTATCAATTATAAAATAAGAAGAGGTGACTAAAGTGGTTGGCAAAAAGCAAAAATTGATATTAATAGGTATTCTAGGAGTTGTAATCTTAGGGTTGGCCGCATTTTCCGGTATCAAGCTTACCAGTACGACTAGTTTCTGTTCTTCCTGTCACATTATGGATAACAATTATGCTTCCTGGCAACAATCCACACATAAAGCAGTGAATTGTTTGAAATGTCATGCTGAGCCGGGATTTATTGGTACCGCCAAGGTTAAGCTTAACGGGGTAAAACAGGTCGCAGTTACTGCCTTAAGCTTGGCTGATAATCCTGGAAAAGCCAATGTTACTAACAGTATTTGCACCGACTGTCATAATCCGGAGAATAAAGAATTAACTGCTCAGTTGGAAAAGACCAGGGAGGAACGCACCAAGAACCGGCATCTGGTTTTTGATCATACTAAGCATAATCAGTTAGAAGCTAAATGTACCTCCTGCCATCTAGGAGTGGGTCATAGTGATAAAACTGATCCAAAAGTAGTTATGGCCGTCTGCCTGGACTGCCATGCTAAAACTCTCCAGGACAATAAAGATGCCAAGGCACCAAAGGCCAGTGATTGTTTAGCTTGCCATAAGCAAGTAGAGGAAATTACTCCTAAAAACCATCAACCTAAGGAAAAATGGGCTTTTGCTCACGGGTCCACTGCCCTAACTAATAGTAAGGATTGTACCTTATGCCACCAGGTTGGTGAAGAAGATGCTCGGTTCAAGCAAGGCTTCTGCTTTGATTGTCATAAAACAGCTATGCCCCACGTTAAAGATTTCCGCCAGGTTCATGCCGCAGAATATAAGACTAATCCCGGTGTCTGCAGTAAGTGTCACGTCCTGGGTGCGAAACCGGCTCCAGCTCAAAAGGCCAACAATTGTACCGTCTGCCATGCTAAAAACCCACACCAGGCCGACTGGAAGGATAACCATAAACCTAAAGCCCTCAAGGATATTGCCTCTTGCGGTTTCTGTCATGCTAAACCAGGCACAACCATGACCACGGCTAACTTTAAGCAAACTACTTCTTGCGCCAGCTGTCATGTCAAAAACCCTCACCAGGCGAACTGGAAGGATAACCATAAATCTAAAGCACTCAAGGATATTGCCTCTTGCGGAAGCTGTCACGCTAAACCAGGCACAACCTTGACCACGACAAACTTCAAACAAACTACCCTTTGTGCCAGCTGTCATGCCAAAAATCCTCACCCCGACAACTGGATGTCTACTCATAAACAAACGGTAAAAGCCAAGCCTGAATCCTGCCTATCTTGCCACAAGCAGCAGAACTTTTGCAGCAAGTGTCACGGATAAATAAAACATTCAAGAAAGGAGGTTAACAAGTGGTGATGAGTACCGGCCCAAAAATAAAAAGGAGGAGTATTAAAATGACCAAAAAGTATTCTATTTATCGCATCTCTGTACTAGCAATCGTAACAGTGCTTGGAATTTTGCTCATGTCAATCGGAACGGCAAATGCCAGTGAAAAGTACGTAAAACTTATTCCTAAAAGCTATGCCAAAAGTTGCACCACCTGCCACTCAAGTATCCCTAAATTAAACGATATTGGCAACAAGTTCAAAGCGGCAGGTCGTACTTTCAATTTCAAGGCTGTTCCCGCTAAAACTACTGTTAAGGCTCCCGTTGTTCCCGCTACACCTGCCTACATTACAACCATCTCCAAAGCATGGAGCGCAAGTGGCCATGCTAAACTGGTAGAATATGGTCCTGATAAAACAAAATGGCCCAGTGGCCGTCCTGCTCCCAATTCTTGTACCAAATGCCATGCTTCAGAAGGCTTCATTGATTATGTTAAAACTGTGAAAGCTGCCGGTGGTTTTAAGGCTGTTGTAGATGGCAGCAGTGTTACTATCAAGCCTCGTGATGGTTATTTAAATGCTACAGCTATAGCTACTTGCGATGCCTGCCATGATAATAAAAAGCTCAGACTGTCAGGCGAAGTTGGTTTGCAAAATACCGGTACTCTAGGAAAGCCAGGATCTGAAAAGCCCCTGATGGTAGTAGCTAATGCCGGTAAAGCAGCAGCTTGCTATGCTTGCCACGACTATCGCAAAAACCCCAGCTTCCCAGCAAAAATCGATGGCACTGCTGCTATCAGAGCTTCCCATGCCGCAGCTCAAACCGAATTACTGTTAGGCTTTGGTGGTGCTGAAGTTGCTGGCGAACGCTATGCTTCTTCTCCTCATAGTGCAATTCCTGACAGTTGTGTAACCTGTCATATGGCTAAAGTTGCTGGCAAAGCTAGTCATAGCTTTAAGCCAACTGTTGGCGCTTGTACTCCTTGCCATCCTGGATTAACCACCTTCAACCGTCAAGCTTTAGGCGACTATGATGGTGACAAGTCCATTGAAGGTATTCAAGATGAGGTTCGTGGTTTAATTGCTGTCTTAAAGGCCAAAGTTGGTGAGAAACTTGGTTTCCCCAACGCCTTTGCTAAAAGTGGCGGTGGTTTCCTGGTAGTTTTTGCCGATCTTGCATATACTGATCCTAAAGACCCGGCAACTGTTTCCTTATCTCATAATTACATTGACGACAAATGGGTACCAGACCCAACCAAACCTTATTGGGTAAATCCGGATGCTAAGAAAATTTTCAACGCTTTCTATAACATCTTCCTGGTTGAAGATGAAGGTTCTTTTGGTATTCACAACCCAGCTTATGCAGTACAATTACTGCAGCAGTCTTACAAAGACCTGGCTGGCACTGATGTTCCCAATGCGAGAATTCGCTAAGCTTACAAACTAGTAGTAATTAACACGGGCTATCCCAAAATTTCCGGGATAGCCCGTTTGTTTTATAGTCGTGCAGGAAAATAGCCCCAAACTAGCGAAAGAGCAAATAGTGGCTATTACCTAGTATTGGATTTAACGGGTTATACTGCTAAGTTGTTCTATCGGTTAGGGGAATGATAATTGCTCATACTATTTCCTCATAGTATTTCCTTCCGGTGGTAAAATAGAATAAGAATTACTGAAGGGAATTACTGAAGGAGGAAAATCCATGACTTTTGGCAAGGCGGAGCTAAAAGATTTTGTTCGCGGGATTGAAAAGGAATGGTTAGTAACTAATGGTTTGGGGGGCTTTGCTTCCTCTACTATCTTAGGCGCCAACACCAGGCGGTATCATGGTCTGCTCTTTGCTGCCCTCCACCCTCCGACTGAGCGTACTCTACTGCTAGCTAAATTGGAGGAAAGGGTTATTATTGATGAACGAGAATATGACTTGAGTGTTAATGACACGGCCCATGGCTTATACCCCGAAGGCCATCGTTATTTACAACAATATAGTGCTCATCCCCTGCCTACTTTTCTCTATAGCATCCAGGACGTATTAATCGAAAAAATTGTCTTCATGATCTACGGCCGCAACACCACCGTAATTAAGTATAATGTCTATACTGGCAATGAAAAGGAGATTAACCTCAAAATTACTCCTTTAGTTAACTGTCGGGATTATCACCATATGACTTGTCGCAACCAATGGCCCTTTAACCAGCACCCGGAAAACAACGGAGTAGCAATTGAAG
This sequence comes from Carboxydocellales bacterium, assembly GCA_049302075.1. Lineage (GTDB taxonomy): Bacteria > Bacillota > Carboxydocellales > JAJZTU01 > JBAQLS01. The sequence continues at coordinate 102,139 of JBAQLS010000025.1, forward strand.
CTTATCCCGGTGCACCTAAGCTGTATTTAGGCGGAGAGAGCGCTCACTACCGCCAGGGTCCGGGATATTGGTTTGAGGGACTACATTATATTGTGGAGGAAAGCCGGGGCGAGCAGATGTGGGAAGACCACTTTATGCCCGGCGAATTTGAAGTTCGGCTAAAGGGGGGAGGAAGTTTTGCCATTGTAGCCTCAACCGAGCCAATCAAGTCCATCAATAGCCAATTACTGCAGGTCCAAGAGGAAATGCGCCTTTCCCAACTAATGGAAAAGGCTGGTTACGCCCAGGAATTTATTAACCGTCTGGTGATTGCAGCAGACAACTTCATTGTCCAACGGGAATCAACTGCAACTAAATCAGTCATTGCCGGTTATCCCTGGTTTACTGACTGGGGGCGGGATACCATGATTGCCCTGCCTGGCCTCACTCTGGTCACTAAACGCTTTGAGGAAGCCCTAGAGATACTAAATACTTTTGCCCGTTACTGTAAGGACGGTCTTATCCCCAATCGTTTCCCTGATGAAGGCTTAAGCCCTGATTATAATACAGTAGATGCCTCCCTGTGGTTTTTCCACGCTGTTCATCAATATTTACGCTATACAGGTAATTATGAGTTTATTGAGGATACCATTTACCCAGTGCTCAAGCAAATTATTGAATGCCACTTAAAAGGCACTCATTTTAATATTCACGTCACCAAGGATGGATTACTAGCCGCTGGCAGTTCCGGGCAGCAGCTTACTTGGATGGATGCCAAAGTTGATGACTGGGTAGTTACCCCCAGACACGGCAAGCCGGTAGAGATAAATGCCCTCTGGTATAACGCCCTGCGTGTAATGGAGAAGCTAGCCCAAAGATTTGGCGACGAATCCGGAGAGTACAGCAAATTAGCCCAACAGGTCAGGAAAAGCTTTACCCGAGAATTCTGGAACGACACTGCTGGCTGCCTTTATGATGTTATCAGTGAGGAGAATAATGGCGCTGTTCATAAGGATAGTTCCCTTCGCCCCAACCAGATTATAGCCGTTTCCCTTCCATTCACCATGCTGGACCATACCAAGGAGGCCAAAATCGTCAGTAAAGTTTGGCAGCAACTATATATACCCTACGGACTACGCAGCCTTTCTCCCCAGGACCCCCAATATATAGGACATTATCAGGGTGACCGCTTCCAGCGGGATGGCGCCTACCATCAGGGGACGGCATGGAGTTGGCTGATTGGTCCTTTTATCACCGCCTACCGCAAGGTTAACGAATATTCCCGGGAAAGCCAGGTAGTAGCAGAAAAGCTAATCGAACCCTTCAAAGGGCAGCTGATGGATCACGGTGTAGGCAGTATCTCCGAAATTTTCGATGGAGACCATCCCCATGACCCCAGAGGGTGTATAGCCCAGGCCTGGGGAGTGGCAGAGGTATTGCGGGCCTACGTCGAAGAAGTCCTGGATATAAGGCCGAAATAATAGTTACCTCCGGTCGGATACCTGTTCCGGGTGGGTGCTCTTAGCTCCAGGCCTAGTAGCTGTAGGTTTGGTAGGTTAATAGAAGCACCCAAACCTCGCCGACAGGGCGTCCATGCCCAGGCGGCGAGGCGGCCACCGTCCTTGGTGGCCGGGGTGCTTCTATTACCTACCTGCACCAACAGCTACTACGGCCCTCCACCATGAGCACCCACTCCGGAACAGGTATCCGACCTGGGCCATTATTCTCGGCTGGGGCGGGGTCGGGGGGCTGGGGTTGCTAGGGCTGGATTTAGGAGTCTAGGCTCAATCTGGGGTGTCTGGGCTTGCCTTGGATTCATAGGTTTAGAGCCGATGGTACTGGGCTTGACCTAGGCTATCTGGGCTTAACCTAAAGTATTTAAGCTTATCCTAAGATTTAAGCTTATCCTAGGGTCAATTGCCTGAATGTCCCGTTTCTTTCCCCGCCACCGCAGAATGTATGGCTATACGATTGCAGTATAATTAGTTTTAGGGTAAGCCCGGTGGAGAGGCATAACTGAACTTATAAGCATACTAAGCTTCCTTATAAGAATATCCAGGGAGGATAACTGTTCTGGTGGAGGCGCTCATGGTGGAGTGCCGTAGCAGCTGTTAGCGAGGTGGGCAATAGAAACACCCCGGCTGCCATGGACGGCAGCCGCCTCGCCGCTGAGTCATGGACGACGAATCGGCGAGGTCTGGGTGTTTCTATTAGCCCACAGAGCTTACAGCTGCTAGGGATGGAACTAAGAGCACCGAACCAGGACAGTTATCCGACCGGTCATATGTTTCAATCTTTTACAGGCAAAATAGACCGAACCAAGGTAATACCCAACCCTAAAATTTAAGGAGGAATAGACATGCAATCAAGGCTTAATAATGTGCAGGCAATTCTGGATAATGACCCAGGGCAAATGCTGGCTGCAATTTGGCGTTTGCCGGAACAGTGTGGCGAGGCTCTAGCCATTGCCAAGGAGGTTAAACTGCCCCAGAGCTATCAGGGCTTTACCAACATTGTGGTCACCGGGCTGGGTGGTTCGGCTATCGGCGGGGACTTACTCCGGGTGTATGTAGGGGGTAAAGCGGACATACCGGTGACCGTTAACCGTGATTATACCCTGGCTAATTTTGTAGGCCCCAAGACTTTATTGTTTGCCACCAGCTTTTCCGGCAACACTGAAGAAACGCTGAGCGCCTACCAGCAGGCTAAGCATAAAGGGGCGAAAATAGTCATTATCACTACAGGTGGTAAGCTTAAGGAATTAGCTGATCAGGACGGGGTGCCGGTGATTTCCATCCCTGGAGGTATTTCTCCCCGGGCTGCCACTGGGTACTTGTTTCTTCCTACAATAGTTGTGCTCCAACGCCTGGGACTGATACCCGATGTGACCGGAGAAATTACCGAGGCTATCACCAACCTCCAGCAACTACGGGAGCTGCTGAAGCCGGAGAATCCAGTGGAAAATAACCTGGCCAAAGCTCTGGCCCTAAAGCTATATAATAAGATACCCATCATCTACGGTTCCTTGGGAACCACTGAGGTTGTGGCCACCCGTTGGAAAGGTCAAATTAACGAAAATGCCAAAGCTGCTGCTTATTGGAATGTTTTTCCGGAAATGAACCATAATGAAATTGTCGGCTTTGAAGCACCAGCGGAACTATTAAAAAACCTGGAAGTAATTATTTTGCGGGATAAGGCTGACCATCCCCGGGTGCAAAAGCGGATGGAAATCAGTAAAACTATCCTGGGAAAAGCAGTATCCGGGATTACTGAGGTGCACTCCCGAGGTAATAGCACCTTAGCCCGGACTTTTTCTCTAACCTACATCGGAGACTATGTCAGTGTCTACTTAGCTGCTCTATACGGTATTGACCCTACTCCGGTAAAGATGATAGACTTACTTAAGCGCAAACTGTCTGAAGAGTAGATAATCATGATAGAAATAATTATCATGATAGAAATAATTATCATGATAGTAATAATTATCATAATAGAAGAAAAGACAAGCAAGGAGGCTTTTCATGCAACTTGTGGCAGACTTACACATCCACTCCATTTCAAGTGGGCATGCTTATTCTACTATCCTGGAAATTGCCCGGGCGGCGGAGTCTAGAGGCCTGGCGATGATCGCTATTACCGACCATGGTCCTGCCATGTCTGGTGGACCAGATTTGTATCATTTTGGTAATCTGTCCGTGCTACCCCCCGAAATCTCCGGGGTTCGGGTATTGGCCGGAGTGGAAGCAAATATTACTGATCGAGACGGTGGGCTGGATTTGCCGGAACGGCTTTTACGTAAATTAGATATTGTGTTGGCCGGCATGCATTACCAATGCTCCCCGGAGGGTACAACGGAGCAAAACACCCAGGCGGTGATCCGTGCGATGGAAAACCCTTTTGTAGATATAATTGTCCATCCGGGTAACCCGGAATTTCTAGTGGACCCGGTGGCGGTAGTGGAGGCTAGTAAACGCCTGGGGGTGGCTATCGAAATTAATAATAGTTCCTTGGGAGTTGCCCGTAAGGGCAGTGCCCCCCATTGCCTAAACATTGCTGGGCTAGCGGCCGAACAGGGCTGTCCCCTGGTTATTGGTAGTGACTCCCATTTTGCCTATCATGTAGGCCGTTTCGAGGATGCCATCGAGTTATGCCTGAAAGCAGGGGTCAAGGAAGAGCAAATTATCAACACTTCGGTGGAAAAGGTTAACCGCTATTTAGACTTAAGGCGCCAACTGCGTACTCCGGAGCAACCAATAATTTACCAAAAGTAGGTGAGCTTTGCTGACTAATGTGAACAAGCATAGAAAACATATTATTGGCATTGACCTGGGAGGTACTTTTATTAAAGCTGCCCTTTTTGACCTCCAGGGTAACCTGTTAACAAAAGCCAAATTGCCCACCCAGGCTGAAGACAGCCCGAAGGCCATAGTTGAACGAATAGCCATAATGGCCAGGAGTTTACTAGAGGAGGCCGACTTAACTGTCCCTGAGCTGTTAGGCCTAGGGATAGGAGTTCCCGGCAATCATGATTTTGCCACTGGGACAGTACTTCATTCGCCTAACTTAAACTGGCACAATGTTCCGGTAAAAGCCATGCTGGAAAGCTTGCTGCCCACCCGGATTTTCCTGGACAATGACGCTAATGCCGCTGCTTTAGGTGAGCTATGGCAAGGGGCAGGGCAGGGAGTCCGGCATATGGTGATGATTACAGTAGGTACGGGAATTGGCGGCGGGCTCATTCTCAATGGCAGTGTATATCGGGGAGCGAGCGGAAGCGCCGGGGAAATAGGCCATACCATCCTGATGGAAGGAGGGCCACGCTGTAACTGTGGGGTCAAAGGGCATCTAGAAGCCTTGACCTCCGCGCCTTGGATGGTCCGGCGGTTAAGAGTAGCCTTGGCTCAAGGGGAGCAAAGTAGTTTAGCTGACCTAGTTGACCTGGAAGCCCACGACATTTTTCAAGCTGCCCAGGCCGGTGACCCACTAGCCAGACAGGTGGTGGCTGATACTGCCAAATACCTGGGGATGGGTCTGGCCAACCTGGTAAATATTCTTAATCCCGAATTAATAATAATCGGCGGAGGCGTATCTGCCGCTGGCTCCCTGCTGTTGGATCCGGTACGGGAGCATATTCAGCAACTAGCCTTGGAAGTCCCGGCCGCCAAAGTCCGGGTTGTTATTGCCAAGCTGGGAAATGATGCCGGTTGTTACGGAGCTGCGGCCTTGGTGCTAGAAGCAAAGTAATGTAGTTTAGAAAGCAGGGAAAACTAGGTCGAAGCATAGTACAGGTGTGCTAACTTTCGGCCTATTTATTTTTTTCGTTATCTACTTTTGACCTTGGCTATTCCTGTATCTCCAGCTAAAAGTAGTACCCTGGTATGCAGCCTGCTATAATGGTGATAATAACCTTAAACTACCGGGGGTGTGCCTTTGCAAGCGAGCGCAGATTTACACAGCCATTCTACATATAGCGACGGTCGAGGGAAAATTGCGGACAACATCCAGGCTGCTTCCGCCAAGGGCTTAGAGCGATATGCCATTACCGACCATGCTCCCAATAATCTAGGTGTGGGTGTTAGCAATGAAAATAAGTACCGGGAAATCAAAGCGGTGGTTGCCCAGCTCCAGCCCGACTACCCTAACCTGCAAATTCTGGTGGGGTCTGAAGCGGATGTAATTAGTCTAAAAGGGGAAATTGATTTATCAGCGGAAATTATTCAGGAACTAGACTTACTAATAGTGGGTTTACACCCGTATATTTGGCCCAAAACCTGGCGGGATGGCTGGGACTTTGTGCTGAGCAACCAGCTGCTCCGGATAACCCGCCGCTACGAGGACCAAGTACGCTGCCGTAACACCAAGGCCTTAGTGGAGGCTATAGCTAAATACCCAGTGGACATTATTTCCCACCCTAACCTAGCAATGCCCATTGAGATTAGCGAAGTGGCCCGAGCCTGCCAAAAATACCACACTGCTTATGAAATTAATACCGGGCATAATTACCAAACAATTGAAGATGTACTAACTGCAGCCAAAGAAGGAGTTAATTTTGTAGTCAATAGTGACGCCCACTTTCCCACGAGCATAGGATGTTTGGAAACAGGGATTGAACTCCTCCAGCGCTCCGGGATTGGTCCGGAACAAACCCTCAACCTGCGTTAAGCAGGAAAATTTCACAGAATAGCGAATGTTTCCGATGAGGTGATCAACCAATGCAGAAGACAAAATTAGTAATTGTATCCGGCCTTTCTGGAGCTGGAAAAACTCAGGCCATGCGCAGCTTGGAGGATTTGGGTTTTTTTTGCGTAGATAACCTCCCCCCCTCCCTGTTACCTAAATTTGTCGAACTATGTGGCCAATACCAGGGTAGTATTAACAAGATAGCCCTGGCTATCGATATTAGGGGCGGCGAGTTTTTTGACACCATAAACGAGATGTTTGACTTCCTGGAAGCGGAAGATTCCGATTATGAAATTCTCTTTCTAGAGGCCTCTGACGAAACGCTAGTCCGGCGGTTTAAGGAAACCAGGCGCAGGCATCCCTTAAGCCCACAGGGTCAGGTTTTGGACGGGATCAAAGAAGAGCGCAAACGCATGGAAGAGTTAAGGGGCCGGGCCCATAGGATTATTGATACCTCCAATTTAAGTCCTCAGGAACTTAAAGCAGATGTGCACACCATGTTTGCCGGCACCGGTCAGGAGGATTCCAAGCTCCGGATTACCGTGGTTTCCTTTGGTTTTAAATACGGCATTCCTTTGGATGCAGATATGGTCATGGATGTGCGATTTTTACCCAATCCTTTTTATATTCCCGAACTCCGAGCTTTTACCGGCAATGATGCCCAGGTCCAGGATTTTGTAAATAAGTCCCCAGTTACCCGTGATTTCTTGCGCCGATTTTTTGGAATGGTGGAGTTTCTCATTCCTCATTATATTACTGAGGGCAAAACAACTCTGACCATTGCCGTAGGTTGCACTGGCGGTCAGCACCGATCCGTCACCTTGGCGAACAGATTAGGTGTAATGTTGCAAAAAAAGGAGCAGGGTAACGGCTACCGGGTTGTAATAAAGCACCGAGATATTGATAGGAAATCCGGGGGAGTGACCAAACATGAGAGATAGCCTTGTGAGGCGGTGCCTGGATTACTGGGACTACAAAGCCAAATGGCTTTACCCTGGAATGCGGGTCAAACGGTGGCTGTTTTTAGCGGTTTTCGGCGCTCTGCTCAGCGGTTTAGGAGTGATAATCAGTACCCAGGAAGGAATTTTAGGATTTTTGGAGTCCAAAATTCTCCAGGCCAGTATCTGGTCCTTCGGCTCCTTTGCCAACTGGGCAGGCTTATTGGCTATTGCCTTGGGGGTTACCATTATGCTGATGGGGATTAGTAAGTCCATCAATTCAATTATGGATGCAATTTTTCCCCAACGGGATTTTGGCTTTGCGGAGGTGGTTTTCCAGCAACGTCACCTCCAGCGCGGTCCCCGCTTGGTGGTTATCGGTGGCGGGACGGGACTATCCGTACTGCTAAAGGGTTTAAAAAAATACACCTCCAACATTACCGCTATAGTTACCGTAACTGATGATGGTGGGAGCTCAGGTCGACTGCGTGGGGAGTTGGGCATTTTACCTCCTGGAGATATTCGCAACTGTATGGTGGCCTTAGCCGAACCAGAAGATTTATTAGATGAGCTGTTCCAATATCGTTTTCCCGATGGCAAAACTTTGGACGGACACAATATGGGCAATCTGTTACTGGCGGCCATGACTAATATAACCGGTAGTTTTGACCGGGCCATTAAAGCGATGAGTAAAGTTCTGGCCATCCGTGGTCAAGTGTTACCTTCCACTTTGGAAAATATCACCCTGAAGGCGGAAACCGTTGATGGACAAATGGTCACAGGGGAATCTACCATCACTGCCTGTGCCCAAGCCATCAAAAGAGTTGCTTTGGAGCCTGCAGATTGTAAACCACTACCTGAGGCGCTGCAAGCCATCCGGGAAGCCGAGCTAATTGTCCTCGGCCCGGGAAGTTTATATACTAGCGTGCTGCCTAATCTGCTAATTAAGGAGATAGCTGTCGAACTTAAAACCACCAAGGCAGCCAAAGTCTATGTCTGTAACATAATGACCCAGCCTGGGGAAACAGAAGGCTATGGAGCTGCTGACCATGTTCAGGCCATCTTAGACCATGTTGGGCCGGGAGTATTGGATTACGTCCTGGTAAATGTGGAGGAAGTGCCTAAGCGTTTAGAGCAGAAATACCTGGAACAAGGAGCCCGCCCCGTGCGTTCCGAGCGGAAGCGGCTGGAGAAAATGGGGCTGAGGGTGGTGCCGGAGAAACTGCTTTATGAGTCAGATTTAGTCCGCCATCACCCCGATAAGCTTTCTCGGGCGATTATCAGCTTGTTGTTTAGGGCCAAGGTTCAGCAAGAAACCACCGAGGCGATGAAGTTTAACCTTTTCGGGGAGTGGTTTAGGGGAAAAGGACAAAGCAGCTAATTAGGGTATTTTAAATCAAGAAATATGCCTAAAAACCTTGTTTATTCGAATAAAAATATATCTTTTTTTACGCATAAAACTATATTGACAATGAATTCTTGAATTAATATAATGAAGTTAATCAATGGAAAAAAGTCCATTGAACAATCACAGAAAGGAGGATAGATTATAGTTGTTAGTACCTGTTTTTACTACTTGGGGATAGGGAAAAAGTGTTTCGGTTTTGTCTAGTAGCCCATTTTAGTAGTTAAAACTTGTTTGTTTTTTGAAGTCTGGTGTTATTAAATTGAAGGAGAGAATTAGGTCAAGCTCAACATTAGTTTAGTTTGAAATTAGACCAATTTTCAATTAGATCATGTTTAATTTAGACCAGTTTTCAGTAGACCAGTTAAGAATTAGTCTAGAGATTCGGTAAATAAGTTTTTTAGCAGTTTGATGTTAGTAGATTAATCTGAATAGTTGATTCAAGTGGTTTAATTTCAGTATCAAATTATTGCTAGAGACTCAGAATATAAGTTTTATAGTAGTTTGCAGCCTACCCCAAGTAGGACGAGATTTTGTTTTTGAATAGGATTTGCCAAAGGGTCTGCTAAATGCAAGAAATTAGCAGACCCTTTGGCTTACCCAAAGTAGAATTAGGTGGATAGTGGGAGAACCCCTCTGTGCTAGCCCAACTTTCGGCATAACCCCACGGGAAAGCTTTATATGACTGAATTCACAAAATTTATTTGTCGGTCTACACTCCCACGAATTTGATATATCACTCAATCTTCTTTACTGTTATGTATGCTTGTTGAGGATGGTTTATTTGTCCAGGATATCGTAACCTGATTCTTCCTTCTTCTGCTAATGGGCTTAAGTAGTTATTTCTAATACCTTCTTGACTCCTCCACAATAATTCAGCCAATTCTTTTAACATAAGTGGCCGTACTTCGCAAAGTCTTAGAATTATATCTTTCATCTTATTGATATCATCAATCCTCTTTTTTTCTCTCGCTACTTTAGATATATCTAAAAGTTGTTTATTTATTAACTCTTCATCACTATTTAGGGAGTTCGACTCACTATTTAGGGAGTTTAATTGACTATTTAGGGAGTTCGATTCACTACTTAGGGAGCTATCTTCCAAACTTTCAGTGTTGGTGTTAAACATATCGGAAAGAAGATACCTCATTCCCCTTCTTTGTCCATCCGAAACTAGTAATCCCTTGTCCACCAGGGAATAAATAATTTTACCTACCCCTCCAGCATGTTTTTCGGATAAAATCTGTAACCTCGAATTTGTGACCTGTCCTTCTTGGTGAGCAGTAACAAGTGCTATAATTTCATCTTTACTTAAGCTATTATAAGAATCTTTTAAAACTTCGACCAGCATATCAATACTTTCTTGAGGAAGCAAAGATGTTGTTCTTAAAATTAGTTCGATTCTGTCTGGTTGAAATTTTTCGACCAACTGAGGATTTCTCCAGTTTTGTTGCTTCCACGCAAGTTGAATATTTCCTAATCCAGAACCTGCCCTCTCACCAACACCAATGAGAAAAAACATTTTAAAGAGGTTTGGGTTTCTAGGGTCACTTATTCCTCCCCTTAACGCTTGTTCCATAGAAATTCTTAATATGCCTGGGTTGGAAAACTTGAAAGCCATCGTTTCTTTTTCTATCACAATTCCTTGCGTACCAGAATAATTAGCATGAATTAAAGCATTAGCCAATGCTTCCCTAAGTGCCTCATGTACTCTTGTATCATCTTTACGTATGTGACCCTCTAATTTAAAAGGAATATTAATATTGTCTGTTAGCCTATTAATAATTTTGAAATAAAAATCATATAAATTTCCACTCCATGTTCCATCAGCCGAAGTAGTGCGGTAATCCCATCGGATTGCCAAATCTTTCGAATTTTTTTCTCTGAATTCAAGAAAATATTGAGGGAACTCCTCTGTGATTGACCTCTCGTTTCCAAACATTAAGAGACCCGCAACAGTCAGCCCATCAGTACCAATTTCTCTAATATTCCCCCAAGCCCCAATTTGATATAAAAATTCCATGTCACCTAAACCAGTCCATTCATGAAATGGCTTTAGTGACGCAAATCTTTCCCTATAGCTCCTAAAAGAATCAGTGTTTATATCTTTCAAATTAAAATGCTCTAGCACTCTGCTATCTATATCCAGGTTTGACTGATCCACTAACATGCTTTTTACTTCTTCAAGAGAACACCGATAATCCCCTTCATAATTTCTCCTGTATGTGCCAGACATCGGGTTCTGACCAATATAGATTGGTTTTTGTCTGCGGTCTGCTCTTGGAACACTTATTTTTATAACTTGCATTCCGTCAATTGATATAACTTGAACATTATTATCGTTAAGAAGGTTAAAACTTACTTTTTGGGGATTATTTATTAAATCCCAAAATTCTTTTAATTGCTTTGAAGCATCTACACCCGATACTTGAAATGTATTACCTTTTTGCTTCACTCCAAGAAGTATGATTCCTCCGTTTGAGTTGGCAAACGAAGAATAGGTCTCCCATAAATCTTTCGGAAGACCCTGTCCTGCTTCTTTACATTCGAGTTCTATGTTTTCACCCGCATTAATTAACTGAAGAATGTCTGTTGCCATCCCAATCAAATCCTCACTAAAATATTTAGAATTAATAATTACATGATACCATATTTTAGTAAATACTATAAGTTTTATTTAATAACAAATCTAAAAATAAAATTGTATTTTACCCTAAACCTGTCCGGAATACTAAGGGGACGCTTCTCATATGGATGCACCGGGTCATCCGGACTGTCCTGACAATTAATCAAACTAATTTAATTCGGAGGTAAATAATGTCCTATAAAATTAAACTAACCAAAGAAAAACGAGATTATATGATTTCCGCCATTCAAGAATTCTTTTTAAAACAAAGAGAGGAAGAGCTAGGCGAGTTGGCTGCCGCCTTAATTTTAGATTTCTTCATCGACAAAATGGCCAAGGAGTTCTATAATCAGGGTGTTTTTGACTCCTACCGTTTTATGACCGACAAAGTAGAGGATCTATTAGGAATTCAAAAGTAGGCAGCAGGACATACTACCCCTAAAAGGTTTAGGGGAGATATGATGAAAAATCGTAGTTTATTCGCAGTAATTGGTTCAGTGCTGTTAATTGTCGCTCTATACGCTGGGATTACCCAATTTGGTCCCGGTAAAAGACTGGCCAAGCCAGAAGGTGGAGTTATCGCCCCAGCCTATGTATTACCCGGTGAATTCGATAAACAGCAGGCTATTTGGATGCAATGGCCCTCCGAGGTGTACAATGCCGGCAGCCGCCCGGTAAATCCAGCTATGATTAGCATTATCAAGGCCTTTGACCCTTATATTCAGGTTAATTTGCTGGTCCGGAGCAGAGCAGAAATAGGCCAAGTGAGAAGTTTGCTCCAAGCCAGCGGTTATAGCGGGAATAAAGTTAACTACTATATTCTTAACCACCTGTCCATCTGGGCCAGGGATGTAGGTCCGATTTTTGTGAAAGATAACCGGAACAAGCTAAATGTAGTTAATTTCGGTTTTAACAACTATAGTAGGTGGGCGAGTCCTTACTATCTAAACATAGAAGGCCAGGTTGATAAGCTGCTTGCCCAACACCTGGGGCTCAACGTCCTGGAAACTAAACTAATCTGTGAAGGTGGAGCTATCGAATCTAATGGTCGGGGGACGCTGATGGCTACCGAATCAGTGGTATTAAAACGCAACCCGGGAATGACCAAGCCGCAGATTGAAAGTGAATTTAAAAGGGTTTTGGGAGTACGGAAAGTAATCTGGCTGAAAAAAGGTCTAGCGGAGGATGACAATATTACCAGCGGTCACATCAATGAAATAGCTCGCTTCGCCAGTCCGGATACCATACTATTAGCCCAAGTTCTAGCCGTCGATAGGTATACTAATTGGGCTTCCCAAAGCTCCTACCTGCGCCTGGAGGAGAACTGCAAGATACTACTTAGTTCAACAGATCAGGACGGAAAACCCTTCCGCGTTATCCGCATTCCCATGCCACCTACCCTCTACGCAGAGGCTGGGAATACCGGTTCAATACCAGTGCGCAGCTATATCAATTATGCCCTCACCAACGGGGCTGTGCTTTTTCAGGGCTATTGGAAACCGGGTCGGTCGGAGCAACTAAAAACTACCGAAGCTCAAGTGCTGAACACCTTTCGAAGTGTATTCCCGGGGCGCAAGATAATTACCATTGATGCCGAAAATGTTAATTTGTGGGGTGGGGGAATTCACTGTATTACCCAGCATATGCCTGCTCTAGTATAAGAAAAAGCGGGTTTTTCAGCAGCCTGCAAAATTAAAGAGCCCCCAGGGGCTCTTTTAATGTTTCTTCACTCGGAAAAAGTTCCAAACTATGCCATTTAGCATTTTGCCATCGTCAGCAACTACATCACCTTCATCATTAACACGCCATTCCTGAGCTTTTAGGATATTAATTAAATCTTCGTTGTTATTGATGATAGAAATTAGATTTTTTGTGGTCCTATCAACAATATTTACTGTGTCATTATCAATTTCAACATATTCGTTGTTATTCATCAACGTGCCCTCCTCAAATTAGACATTCCCTAACCCTATTGTTGGTAACAAAGCAACCAATTATCCCCCTTAATGAAACTTTTCGTTTTTATCCATAGCCCGTTAACTTAAAATTTTTTCAAGCTAAGCCAACATAAACAAGAGCACCCAGGGAGAAACTAGTACAGTCTAATATAGGGATTAAATAAAACAGTAAAATCAGAGCGAAGAGGTGAACTCATGGACCAACCTTCCAAAATTAACATTGATTTACTAGCACCCAAGGCGGTTACTGCCAAAGCAGAAAGCATCGGGGTGAGTAAGGCTAATTATAACCTTAGAACCACAGTGATGCTGGGAATTCTGGCCGGTGCTTTTATAGCCTTTGCCGGGGAGTTTTACACTATGGTTACCTTTGATGCCCAGCTTGGCTCTAGTATCGCCAAACTTTTAGGCGGCTTGGCCTTTTCCTTGGGCTTAATTTTAGTGGTAATTGCCGGGGCGGAACTATTCACCGGTAATACCTTGCTGGTTATTGCCTACATGACTAGGAAAATCACCCTGACTAAGGTTTTGCGTAACTGGGGACTGGTGTATATTGGCAATTTAATTGGCGCCCTGGGGGTAGTTTTTCTGGTTTATTACAGTCAACAGTGGCATCAGGGCAACTATGCTTTTGCCGCCCAGTCTCTAAACATCGGCCTGGGGAAGGTTAAATATGACTTTATCACAGCCGTGATTAGAGGTACCCTGGCCAATAGCCTGGTGGTTTTAGCAGTATGGCTCAGTTATAGCGGTCGGACAGTAACGGACAAGGTGCTGGCTATTATTTTCCCGGTTACCGCCTTTGTGGCTTCAGGCTTTGAACATAGTATTGCCAATATGTATTTTGTGCCCTTTGCTATACTGCTTAAGGCTCAACCGGCGGCTGTGGCTGCTTTCACCAGTGCTTTTCCAGGGGCAGATTTAACCAACCTGACCATGGGTAGCTTTATTATAAATAACTTAATCCCGGTTACCATGGGGAATATTATTGGCGGCTCGGTGTTTGTAGGCCTGGCTTACTGGTTTGTCTACCTCCATCGTTACAAGGCCGAGTCTGGTGAAACCCACCGGGTTCCTGGCCCCCTGCTTGGGCTTGGCCTGTGGCCGAAACCTGCCAAAAAGGAGGAATTAAAACATGAGTATCATCAGTCCGGATCAGCAGAATACCCGGAAGAATTACGAACTGATTAATGACCCTCAGGTGGCCGAGCTAATTACTAAGTACCGGGGATTCGAGGGTGGCCTAGTACCTTTGTTACAGGAAGCCCAGGATGTTAAAGGCTATCTGCCCCGGGAAGTGCTCGAACAAATTGCGGAAGGGTTACATACCTCTCTGGCTAAAGTCTATGGGGTAGCAACTTTTTATTCTCAATTTCACTTAAAACCCAGGGGTAAAAATATAATTCGGGTCTGCCAGGGGACTGCCTGCCACGTCCGGGGAGGAACGGAGATTATGGCCAGCTTGGAAAAAGAGTTAGGAATAGGCGCCAACGAAACAACCCTAGATCAAAGCTTTACCCTGGAGTCGGTGGCCTGCATCGGTGCCTGTGGCCTGGCACCGGTAATCACAGTTAATGACAATACCCATGGCCGACTGACCACAGATAAAGTTTCCGAGCTATTGCAACAGTACCAGAGCGAGCAGAACCAGCAGACACAGGAGGGGAGCCAGTGATGTCCGACCGGATTCTCATTTGTGGGGGAACAGGGTGTATTGCTTCCAATTCCCGACCGGTAATGGACAGCCTGGAAAAAGAGCTGGAGCAGACCGGTCTGAATCAAAACTACCAGTTAATTTTTACCGGCTGTCAGGGCTTTTGTGAACAGGGTCCCATCATCATTGTGGAAAAAGATCAAACTTTTTACTGCCGGGTAGACCCGGACCAAGTTCCGGCAATTGTCCAGAACCACCTTCAAAATGGTCAGCCCGTAGAGCAGCTGCTCTATGTTAATCCTGATACGGGGATTAAGGCTCGAACCAGGGAGGAAGTAGGTTTTTTTCATAAACAAAAGCGGCTGGTTTTACATAATTGTGGCTTAATAGACCCGGAAAATATTAATGAGTACATAACCAGGGGGGGATATAAAACCCTGGAAAAGGCACTAAAAGGAGCTGAAGCCCTAAACGGAGCAGAACCCTTGAACGGAGCAGAACCCCAGCAGATTATTGATCAAATTAAGCAGTCCGGCTTGCGCGGTCGTGGAGGCGGTGGCTTTCCTACCGGTATTAAGTGGGAAACCACCAAAAATGCTGTTGGTGAGCATAAATATCTGATTTGTAATGCGGATGAAGGAGATCCGGGAGCCTTTATGGACCGGAGCATTATGGAGGGTGACCCGCATTCGGTAATAGAGGGGATGCTCATTGGCGGCTATGCTATTGGTGCTCAGGAGGGTTATATTTATATCCGGGCCGAGTATCCTCTGGCTGTTCGGCGTTTGCTGGCGGCTATCCGCCAGGCTGAGGGAAAGGGCTTTCTGGGGGACAAAATTCTAGGCTCGGAATTTAGTTTCCGAATCAGGGTCAAACAAGGGGCGGGTGCTTTTGTCTGCGGCGAAGAAACCGCCTTGATCGAATCCATTCAAGGTAACCGGGGTATGCCTAGGCCTCGTCCCCCTTTCCCCTCGATTAAGGGTGTTTGGGATATGCCTACAAATGTCAATAACGTGGAAACTCTAGCCAACATCCCAATTATTTTGGGGATGGGGGCAGCGGAGTACGCTAAAATTGGGACGGAGCAGAGTAAAGGCACCAAAATATTTGCCCTGACCGGAAAAATCAACAACACCGGGTTAGCGGAAGTACCCATGGGCATTACCCTGCGGGAAATTATTTATGACATCGGCGGGGGTATCAAGGACGGCAAGCAGTTTAAAGCTGTCCAAATCGGAGGGCCCTCCGGGGGGTGTATCCCGACGGAGCATCTAGATGTAGCCCTTGATTATGACTCCCTAATTTCGCTGGGAGCAATGATGGGTTCCGGCGGTTTGGTGGTAATGGATGAGAGCACCTGCATGGTTGATGTGGCCAGGTTTTTCCTCACCTTTACCCGCACCGAATCCTGCGGGAAATGCACCCCTTGTCGGGAAGGCACTAAGCGCCTGCTGGAAATCCTGGAGCGGATAGTTGAAGGTAAAGGTGAAAAAAGTGACTTGGAGACCCTGGATACATTGGGACGTAATGTCATTGATACCTCGCTGTGTGGTCTGGGCCAGTCCGCTCCTAATCCCATTTTAAGCACCTTGCGCTATTTCCGTTCCGAGTATGAACTGCATATTAACCAAAAAGTCTGTCCCGCCGGGGTTTGCAAAGCCTTAAAGCATTACCGGGTTATCCCGGAAAAGTGCAAAGCCTGTGGTTTATGTAAAAAAGAATGCCCGGTCGGGGCAATTACCGGAGAGAAGAAAGTACCTCATGTCATTGACCTGGAAAAGTGCGCCAAATGCGGGGAATGTGTCAAGAAATGCCCCTTTGAGGCCATTGTCCATGGCTAAGGAAATTAGCAGCGACGCAGTCTATTTTCTTGTGGCTAAGCCCCAGCAAGGAGGTTTATAAGGTGGATCGAATCAGGGTAATTATTAATGGCAACGAATATAAGGTGCTCAAAGGCAGTACCATTTTGAAAGCTGCGGAAGCTAATAACATTCACATCCCCACCATGTGCTATGAGGAAGGCTTGTCCATCCCCGGTTGTTGCCGGATGTGTGTGGTGGAAGTAAAGGGGGCCAGAAAATTACTAGCCGCCTGTGCCACCCCGGTAACTGAAGGTATGGAAATCCAGACGGAAAATGACCGGGTCATTGAGGCTAGAAAGGACATCTTACGCTTGTACCTGGCCAGCCATGACCTGCGCTGTCTAACCTGTGAGCGCAACGGGGATTGCCGGCTTCAAGATTATTGTTATCGTTATAAGGTGGAGGATACTCCCTACCGGGGGGAACGGAAAAAATACCCGGTGGATATGGCTAACCCCTTTTTTTATCGGGATTACAGTAAATGCATTATGTGTGGTAAATGTGTCCGGGTTTGCGCCGAAATAAATGGGGCTTATGTTTATGACTTTATGGAAAAAGGCTTTGATTCCAAGGTTACTACCGCCTTTGATGACCCTAACCAGCAGACCACCTGTACCTTTTGCGGGATGTGTGTTCAGGTTTGCCCGGTAGCTGCTTTGGTAGAAAAGTCGGTAATGTGGCAGGGACGCCCCTGGGAAATGCACAAGGTCAAAACTACCTGCCCATACTGTGGCGTAGGCTGTCAGCTTAAACTCAAGGTTAAGGATGGACGGATAACCGGGGTGGCTAAAGATAAATCCGGCTCCAACTTAGGGCACCTGTGTGCCAAAGGCCAGTTTGGCTGGGAATTTGTCCACTCTCCCGACCGTCTGACTCAGCCGTTAATCCGCAAAAACGGCCAACTGGAGCCTGTTTCCTGGCCGGAAGCCTATCAGTATATAGCCCGGCGCTTGACCTCCCTGCGGGATCAATTTGGTGGCCCTGCTTTAGCAGGACTGAGTTCAGCCAAGTGTACCAATGAGGAAAATTATCTCTTCCAAAAGTTTATGCGCACCCTGCTCCATACTAATAACATTGACCACTGTGCCCGTCTCTGACACAGTTCCACCGTGGCCGGTCTGGCCACCGCATTTGGCAGTGGGGCAATGACTAATTCCATCAATGAAATCCTCCAAACCAAGGTCATTTTGTGTGTAGGTTCCAATACCACCGAGGCTCATCCTGTCACCGGTTACCGGATTAAACAGGCGGTGAAGGATGGAGCCAAATTAATTGTAGTCGATCCCCGGAAGATTGAGCTAGTTCGTTATGCTGACCTTTGGCTGCGCATCCGGCCGGGTACTAATGTAGCCCTGCTCAATGGTTTGGCCCATGTGATTTTAAGAGATGACCTGTGGAACAAACAGTTTGTTGAGGAACGCGGCGAAGGCTTTGAGGAATGGCGCCAAGGCTTGGAGCAGTACTCCCCGGAATATGTGGCCAATATTTGTGGCATTAAACCGGAGCTGATCGAGGAAGCGGCCAAGCTTTACTCTATGGCGGAAAAAGCCACCATTGTATATGCTATGGGGATTACTCAGCATACCTCTGGAACTAACAATGTATTTGCCATCGCCAATCTGGCTATGGTGACCGGGCAGGTTGGCCGGGAAGGGACGGGGGTTGCTCCCCTGCGAGGGCAAAATAACGTACAGGGCTCCTGTGACATGGGGGCTTTGCCTAATTACTATCCCTCCTACAGATTTGTGGATGACTCGGGAGCCAGGCAGGAGTTGGAACGGGCCTGGGGGGTTGGTCCTGAGGCCAGTGCACCGGGTCAGTCTAATGGGCAGGCACCGGGCGATTCGCCTGTTGAACGCAGACTACCTGCTGGAGATGAAGTATCTGTTGGAATCGGTTTGCCCGTCGAGCCCGGTTTAACCGTCACCGAAATAATGAAGGCCGCTGAGCGGGGGAAGATTAAGGCTATGTACATCATGGGAGAAAATCCGGTACTGTCTGACCCGGATGCCAATCACGTCGTTGAGGCCTTGAAGAAATTAGACTTCCTGATGGTGCAGGATATTTTTCTCACCGAAACAGCCCAACTGGCCGAGGTGGTCCTGCCGGCGGCCAGTTTTGCGGAAAAGGAAGGTACCTTTACCAACACCGAACGCCGGGTGCAAAGAGTTCGTAAAGCAATCGAGCCACCTGGGGAGGCTAAGCCGGACTGGTTGATTTTAGTAGAACTGGCTAATTACCTAGGCCGGACTTGGCATTATCCCCGGGGACCGGAGGAGATTATGGAAGAGATTGCTCGGGTTACTCCAATCTATGGAGGAATCAGCTACCCCCGTTTAGAGGAAACAGGTCTACAGTGGCCCTGTCCTAACCCTGACCACCCGGGAACACCTTGGCTGCATTGCGAAAAATTTGCCTGTGGTAAGGGTCGTTTCCACCGGGTGGAACACCATCCTCCGGCAGAAGAACCGGATCAGGATTATCCCTTGCTGCTGACCACCGGCCGGATGCTTTATCAATTTCATACCGGAACCATGAGCCGCCGGTCCAGGCTGGAGGATATTCATTCTCATGAGTTGGCCATGCTAAACCCGGATGATGCCAGTCAATATGGAATATGCGATGGGGATACGGTTCAGGTAGAATCCCGCCGGGGTAAGGTCCAAACTATGGTTCAGGTTACCGACCATGTTCCTCCCGGACTAATGTTTATGACCTTTCATTTTAAAGAAACGGCAACTAACCTGTTGACTAATTCTGCAGCTGACCCTGTCTGTAAAATACCTGAGTTTAAAGTCTGTGCTGTGCGGGTGGCCAAAATATAGGCCGACCATTCTTCCAGCGTGTCCGAACCTATTCCCGGGTAATGCTTCCGGCATGGATCAGCACCGACTAGTAGCAGTACCCCCTACAATTTCACCTGGCAATCAACAGTTGGTAACCATACTTTAGTAGCAAAAGCATTTGATGCTGCCGGGAAGGTAGCCAATCAACAAAATGCTTGTAATGCTTTTATAGTTCCGGCCGCTTTTGCGGATATTTTTAAACATTAAGCCTATCACCGCCGCCAACCAACTTTCATAAAATACAGTACCTTATTAAAAGGTAGTCTATATCTGAAAAAGAATGAACGACACTGAAATACTGTGTCATATAGTAGAAAGGGGGATTAATAATGTCTGATTTAACAGGTGGATCTGGTTGCAGAAGTGGCAACGGTTTATTTGGTGGTTCTGGAATATTGTTTGTTATTCTAATTATAATACTACTTTTTCTTATTTTTGAAATGATTTAATTAACCTAAAATGAGGAAAAGTCTTTGCTTACCCTGGCCGAAAGCCGGGGTTTTCCTATTTCTGTCAGAAGCAAATTCTGTTTTACCTTTGTTAATATGGTGGTCTCCTTTTGAATGTCACCCCGGTGAAAAGGAAAAAATAATGAAGAAGCACTTCCCACAAGGGTTAGAAGTCCCTTTAGAGAGATTATCCTTAAAGGAAAAGCAAAGGTTGGTTGTTCTCAAAGCGTCTGCAGGCTAATTAAACTGTAATTTCTACTTTTAGCCAGTCCGGTATTGACTATTTTTGCAGGTGTTATATATAATTAGTTAATATAAGAAAAAATGACAATAAGTAACAATAAGTAACATTAAGTAACATTGTTGGTGAATGGAGTGATATTAGTGAGATTAATAAATTTCCGAAGCAAAGCCCGGTGGTCAATCATTTTATTGATAGCGAGCATGCTTTGGGCGCAATCGGCTTTGGCTCTTATGCCCAGGTCTGGGTATGCGGCTGAACAGAACATTGCGGTGGAAAAACCTACAACCAACTATAAAGATGTAACCCCTACAGAGCCCAACTATTTGTTTATTAATTACTTAACAGGTTCAGGCCTGTTAACCGGGTATCCGGATGGAACCTTCCGTCCGAATGATGGTCCGACGAGAGCTGAAGCAGCAACTTTATTAGTTAGAGTGGCTAAGTTGAAAATAGCCGGTAAACAGTCCGGCTTTAAGGATGTCAACGCCAAATATTGGGCAGCGGCAAACATTGCTGCGGTAAAACAAGCAGGTGTATTGCGGGGCTACCCGGATGGAACCTTTCACCCCGAGGCTAAGCTAACTCGAGCAGAGGGTATTGCCTTATTGTTAAAGCTTACCAAGCAACCTGATCCAGGGGTTAGTCTGCCGCTGTTAAAAGATGTTAATTCTAAGCATTGGGCAGCCCGGCCCATAGCCATTGCGTTAGCCTCGGGAATGGTGGGACTAACGGTAGATAAACAGCGTTTTATTCCAGATGCCCCCTTCAAGAGAAGTGATTTAAGTCGTGCCCTAGGGGTGCTATTAGTAAGTGACCCGAATCTGGCTAATACCCAACTAAAAAATGAACTAAAGGTTATCCGGGGTTCGGTTACTGTAACCCCGGCAGGTAGCAGTCTTCCCCTGGAATTAAAGGGGAGCACCCAATTAAAATCCGGAGATATAATTAAGACTGGGCCAGCCAGCTCGGGGCAACTAATTTTCCCTGATGGTTCAGGCTTTCTCTTAAAAGAAAACACTAACTTACAAGTAAAAGAGCTGCAAGGTCGCTCTTATATTAAAGTCGACGGTACTCCGGGTATCTCCGTAGATGGGCTATCCTTGGACCTTAAGCAGGGTAGATTACTAGGCGCCTTGGCGACTTCTGTGCGCACTACAACGGCTAATCCTGAAGATGTAACTAATAAAACTGTAGTTATAGCAAGTTTGGAGGGTAAATTATTTAAAACCACTGCCATGGCTTTAGCGGCTAAGCCCAACCAATCGCCATGGTGGCAGACCTATAATACAAAAAAGGTTAAAGTCAAGGTGGACATGCCCTGGGGTATGGCTGCTGTACGGGGAACCTTCTGGGAAAACGCAGTGGAAGCCGATGGCAGAAATATGACAAACGTGCTGACTGGGGAAGTGGAGGTTAGCACCGGCTATAATGCCGGTCAAACCGATGGTCGAGCGGTGCTGGTCAAAGAGGGACAACGAACTGAAATAATCAGTTCTGGAGCAGTCCCAAATAATCCTTTGCCTATGACCTTAGCAGATAGACAGTTGTGGGCAGCAGAACGAGAATGGGCAGTAGAACGAGCCAAAGATATCCAGAGCAAAATGGAACAAGAGCTGCCCCCCCCACCGGTTGTTACCGAGAAACCGGGTCAGTTGCCGCCGGTACCAATTGTTCCGCCAGTACCAACAGTAAAGCCGGATATTACCGCAAACATTAATCAGACCCTAAACCAATTAATTAATTCCACAACAAATAATAATGAAGGTACTGGCAGCGGCTCTACAACCCCCTCGCCATTGGCGAGGCTTAGTAGCGACCCACTTAACACTGCGCTAGATGTACCAATTGATAAGATTATTAATATCAACTTTAATCGAAGCATCCAAAAGGGGAGCATCTTTAGCAGCATCACCCTGAAAAACGGAGAAACGGTAGTTACCTATACTTATAGCATTAGTGGCAGCACCCTTGCTATTACCCCTGTGAGTCCCTTAGCCTATAATACCGCCTATGTGGTTAGTCTGCCAGTGGGTGCGGTTCAGGATTTGGCCGGCAGCGCCTTAGCCAGTAGCGTTAATTTAGGCTTCACTACTATAGCTCAAACGACGCTAACCCCGACAATCCGCATCAATTCAGTGGAGCGGGCGAGTGTTTCCAGTTTAGGAGTGCAAGGAAATGGCTATAGTGGAGATGGCTTATTTCCCTCAGCAATAAGTGCTGATGGCCGCTTTGTGGCCTTTTCCTCAAATGCTTCTAACTTAGTTGCGGATGATACTAACGGTATGGAGGACATTTTTGTCCGCGACCGACTTAGTGGGACAACGGAAACGGAAAGGGTTAGTATCTCAAGGTTTGGAAGCCAGGGCAATAGTGGAAGTAGAGCCCCGGCTATCAGTGCCGATGGACGCTTTGTAGCCTATGAATCCGGAGCCAGCAATCTGGTGGACGGGGACACTAACGGCATAAGTGATATCTTTGTGTATGATCGGCAGTCTGATAAAACGGAGCTGGTGAGCCTGTCAACCAGTGGCACCCCGTCGATAGCTAATTTCTGGGGCAACAGTTACCCAGGTATTAGTAGTGATGGGCAGTATGTGGTATTCCGCTCTGGAGATGATACCCTAGTATCCGGGGATTCCAATGGCAAGGGAGATATCTTTGTCCGTGACCGGATTATAAATACCACTGTTTGTGCCAGCGTTTATAATGGGGCAGACTCTACCGGACTGGAGGAAAGTTATTCCCCGGCAATTAGTGGGAACGGGCGTTACGTAGCTTTTACCACCGCCAGTCGTTTAACTCCTGCTGCCGGTGCATGGGGCATCTATGTCCGGGATTTAAAGGATAATAAGACCATTTGGATAACTGACGGGTCTGACCCGGTATTAAGTTGGGATGGTCGCTACATTGCTTATGGACAGGGGCATGACATTCATGTCTTCGACCGGGATGCTGACGGGGATGGGATTTATGCTGAGCCTGGGCTAACCGGTCAGACTACGGAAATTATCCGGGCCAGTGTACCGATTGACGATGGAATATTAGACGGATATTCATATAAACCGTCGATAAGTGCAGATGGACGCTATGTGGCCTTTACATCTCATGCAGCTAATCTTGTGGCTGACGATACTAATGGTAAGGGAGACATCTTCCTCCGGGATACATTATTGGGGCTTACCAAGCGGGTGAGTGTTTCCAGGGTAGGTCAGCAAACTACAAATGACTCTTGGTACCAGGCTTTAAGTGCCGATGGGCAATTTATAGCCTATACTTCAGACGATGCTGCTTTGGTCAGTAATGATACTAATGGGATAAATGATATTTTTGTCACCGGGGTAATTCTTAATTCTACCGTCGACACAACCCCACCCACTGCTCCCACCGGACTTACTACCGTGGATAGCGGTCCAAGCTGGGCAAAATTAACCTGGAATAGTGCTAGTGATAATATCTTAGTCGTTAGTTATGCGGTTTACCGAGGGGATAATTCTGCCGGATCCTTTACCAAATTGGCTACTGTATCAGGAAATTTAAACAGTTACTGGGATACAAGCGTGGCGCCTGATACAACTTACTATTACTATGTACTGGCTGGAGACGAAGATGGCAATAGTTCTAATGTTCCTGCCACCCTACTGCAGGTAACTACCCCGGCGGAACCGGCGGTAGTACCCCGGGTAGTTTTAGCCTCTACCGGTTATGAATTAAGCATGGCCCGACAAAGTGACGGTTCAATGTGGACCTGGGGAAGTAACTCACAAGGACTGCTAGGTATGGGTAGTCCCACCCCTTACTTCCAATCTACCCCGGTACAGGTCAGCAGCCTCACCAATGTGGCGGGCTTTGATGCCTGGGGACATACTCTTGCTGTAAAAAAAGATGGTACTGTTTGGGCCTGGGGTTCTAACGATTCCGGTCAGCTTGGTACCGGCTCCTTAGATTACGATAGTCATTCCCTCCCGGCTCAGGTACTTGGGCCAGGCGGGGTAGGCTACCTAACCGGAATCACTGCTGTTGCTACAGGCGAGTCTCATTCTCTAGCGCTCAAAAGCAATGGGACAGTCTGGGCTTGGGGATCTAACTGGAGCGGTGCGCTAGGTAATCATGTTGATTCTTCAGGTTACCTAATAGATAGCTGGTTCCCGATCCCCATCTCAGGACCAGAGGGGTATGGTTATCTCACTAATGTAACAGCTATTGCGGCAGGTTCGGTGAACAGTCTGGCTCTACGGGGAGATGGGACGGTCTGGGTCTGGGGTGATAATGCTTACGGAGAGTTGGGACTGGTACAATCAGATTACAATGCTCATATTATCCCAACCCAGGTGCATGGGTTAACCAACATTGTAGGAATAGCGGCTGGTTATAGCCATTATCTGGCTCTGAAAAGCGATGGCACGGTTTGGGCTTGGGGTTATAATTATAGCGGACAGCTTGGTGACGGTACCAATACTGATAGAATGCTGCCTGTACAGGTTACAGATCCGACGGATAACACAGGATATCTGACAGGGGTAACTGCCATAACTGCAGGTTGGTACCACAGTATGGCTCTGAAAAACGATGAGTCAGTGCTCACTTGGGGCAATAATGCTAATGGACAACTGGGTGACGGAACATTATTAAACCGATTAACTCCGATAAAAGTTCTGGAGCCCTCCGGTATCAATTACCTGTCCGGAGTATCTGCGATTACCGGGGATGTCGACCACTCACTGGTGGTAATGAAGGATGGTACTGTGTTTACCTGGGGGTATAACGGAAATGGACACCTTGGCAGCGGAACCACCGCAGACAGCTCAACACCTGTTCAGGTTGTAGGGTCAGGCGGGACAGGTTACTTCTCCAATATTACCGAAATACCTGCAACGTAAGTCAATAAATGCCATTGCCTGTTTAGCTAGGCAATGGCATTTTTGTGCCAAAACTGTGCCAGGTCATCCCTATTATTACGAGAGACATGCCTACAAAGGATGCCAAAATACCTAACAATAAAGCCACCTGATTAAACCTCCTTAAGCAATGCATTAGTAATCCGGCCCAATTTGGCTAGTGCCTGCTTGGGTACTGTTGCCCTAATTAGGTAATAGTAATACAATGTAGATAGGTCAGCCGAAATAAGAATTATTAATGCTTAATTTTGGAGGGTTAGAGAATGATCGATATTGAACAAAAACAATGCTGAGGTCCAAAGGAAAGTCTGCCGGTGGCGGAACTAAGCGGGGCTGGATATAGTGATGAAGCTCAACATCATTACTGGGTGGAGGGGTACCTGGATACACCTATTGGCCAGGTAAGAAGGATAAAAACCACTTTAACAACTCAAGATAAGCAAGATGGCTATAAGGCAAGATGGGGAATAAATCGGTATAATTATACCGTTTCACCGGGGCTCTACGCGGTGGGTAACCCGGATAATCAAGCACCTATTCTGGTTACTGCTAATTATAAACTAACCTTTGATGCCTTACGTAAGCAGTTAGGTCAGCAAAACTTATGGCTGATGGTGTTAGATACCAAGGGGATAAATGTTTGGTGTGCTGCCGGCAAAGGTACCTTTGGTACAACGGAACTCATCTCCAGAATTAAAAGCCTAGGCTTAGACACTGTAGTCACCCATCGCAGAATAATCATACCCCAACTAGGAGCGCCGGGGGTTGCCGGCCATGAGGTATTTAAGCATACCGGCTTTAAGGTAGTATATGGGCCGGTTAGGGCGGAAGATATTGGGGAATTTTTGGCCAATAACCAGCAGACTACACCGGATATGCGGGTGGTTAAGTTTACTATGGCAGATAGGCTCATCCTGACCCCGATGGAAATAGTCCCGGGTCTAAAATTTCTGCTGCTTCCCCTAGCCTTGTTGTTAATGTTAAATTTATTAAACCTGCAAAACATTTCTTTATTAAATGCCCTGCAAATTAGTTTGGTTAACTTCCTGCCGTATCTGGGGGCTTTTTTAATGGGAACCTTGTTTACTCCCTTATTATTACCCTACATCCCGTTTAGATCTTTTGCTCTGAAGGGGTTAGTATTAGGGGTGATTTGGGCAATAGTGTATTTGAAATTTAATGCGTTGTTTTTGTTTCCGGACAGGCAATTAGTATTAGCGGGGAACACGTTGCTCATGTTGGCTAGCTCATCCTTTCTAGCCCTGAATTTTACCGGTTCCAGTACCTATACCTCTTTGTCCGGCACACTTAAAGAGACGATAATTACTGTTCCTCTTGCAGCTTTTGCTTCCCTGGTGGGTGTTGGATTGCTAGTAGCAGATAAAATTTTAAGCGTTGGGTAGGTGGCTATAATGGGGCTGAAATATTTAAAAGATGTAGTAACCTTAAAGTTAAATGAGGACAAATGTGTAGGCTGCGGATTATGCCTACAGGTTTGTCCCCATGAGGTATTTTCCTTAAAAGAGGGTAAGGCCTATATTCAAGATAAAGACGGGTGCATGGAATGTGGCGCCTGTGCTAAAAACTGTTTGGTGGGAGCGATAGAAGTCCGCTCCGGGGTAGGATGAACTTATGCCATTATTAAAGGCTGGCTCACAGGTAGTGAGCCTCAATGTGATTGTTAATTTTGGGAACGAAGCCTACTGATATCTGGGAATGATGCTTGTAATTACCTGGGTAGGCAGATTACTTGGCCGATTTGGAGGTTATGGGGATTTATCCCCGGGTTAGCGGCAAAGATGGCTTCAATGCTGATATTATATCTCCTGGCTATGCTATACAAGGTATCCCCGGCGACGATTACATAAGAAACCCCACCGGGACATGTAGCAGGAACAGGTGCAGGAACACAAATTGTTTGGCCGATAACTAAGCTATTGGGGTCAACTCCGGGATTAGCGGCAACCAGGGCGGGGACAACAATGCCAAACCTTCTGGAAATAGAGTAATATGTGTCTCCTGACCTAATGACGTAGGCGAAACCACCAGGACAGGTTCCTCCTGTAGGTGGAACAGGAATACAAATTTGCTGGCCAATCATCAAATTTTGGGGATTAACTCCCGGGTTGGCACTAGTAAGAGCGGCAACCGTGGTATTAAACCGTTGGGCAAGACCAAAATAGGAGTCACCTGGCATTATAGTGTACAGAGTTCCCCCAGGACAAGGGACATTGGGAATTTGTCTATTTGTCATAATGGACACTTCCTTTTATATTTTTGCTATATTATAGTATAGTATATTAGGTTAGACTTGTATTTGCTTCCGTTAATGACTTAATAATCAGAATATGATTAAAAGTGCCCTGCTCGCAAATGCACGAGGTAGGGCACTTTTCATTCTATGGTTTGTGGCCTTGACACATTTGGCGACCTGCTAAACGGGTTTTTCAACAAGCCTGCTCGGGGTCTAGGTATAAGCGATTTTCAACAGCCTACTCTGTTCTTTTTTGTGGGGTTGTGGCCTATACTTTAAAGCAGGTTATTAAAGCGAGGGGTTTAAGCATTTTCCTTAATCAGGCAATTATGTTAAGATAAAAGCAAAACTTAGATGGACAGGGTGTTGACTATATGGGAACTGGCTTTAAGCCGGATTTGATGATAACTAAATTGGAGGCTATTAATGCAGAAGTGCTGGAAAAACATCAGCTTCAGGCCATCATTGTTGATTTGGATAATACCATATTACCCTGGAGGGGCAAGGATATATCCGATCAGACTAAACAATGGTTCCAATTAAATATCCAAGCCGGGATTAAATTCTGTATTGTTTCCAACAATAGTTCCCGACGGGTATCCCGGTTGGCGGGGGATTTGGGTATACCGGCAATTTCCCGGGCAGCCAAGCCTAGGCGCAAGAATTTCCGAAGAGCACTTAGGGTGCTAGATACTGCTCCGGAAAATACCGCGGTGGTAGGAGACCAGATTTTTACCGATGTGCTAGGCGGGAACAGGATGGGCTTGTTTACTATTCTAGTTAGTCCAATTAACAAATATGAGTTTATAGGTACCAGGTTGGTCCGTAAATTAGAAAAGCTGTTTTTAAAACGGCTTTAAGCTTTAAAGTCAAAGGAGGGACGTAACACCATGGAAATCAAACGCTCAGTTTGTCCCTATGATTGCCCAGACGCCTGCGGACTTTTAGTCCAAGTCCAGGACGGCCAAGTTGTGAAAGTACAAGGCGACCCGGAGCATCCCTTTACTAGGGGTACATTATGCTCGAAAATGCTGCACTATGAACGTACCGTACATTCACCTCTTCGGCTGACCCAACCTCTTTTACGAACAGGCCCCAAGGGAGCCGGGGAATTTAAGCCGATTTCTTGGGAGGAGGCAATTGAACGCATTGCCGCCAATTGGCATCGAATTTGCCAAACTTATGGGGCGGAGGCAATTCTCCCTTGTTCCTACGCAGGGACAATGGGTGTTATCCAGCGTTCCTCCGGCCACCCCTTTTTTCACCGCTTAGGGGCATCTCGTTTACTGCGCACGCTATGTTCTCCGGCCAAAGAGTACGGGTGGAAAGCAGTAATGGGCTCCACACCTGCACCGCATCCAGATGAGGTTAAACATAGCGACTTAGTAATTCTTTGGGGAACCAACACCCTGGCGACCAATATCCACTTTCTCCACGGGCTCAAAGCAGCGAAAAAATGCGGTGCAAAAGTATGGCTGATTGATACTTATCAAACCCCTGCAGCCGCAATAGCAGACCGGGTGTTCCTGGTTCGTCCCGGGAGCGATGGAGCCCTGGCCCTAAGCCTAATGAATATACTGGCCCGGGACGGTTTGATTGATCGAGACTTCATTAATACTTATGTTCAGGGGTTTAGCGAGCTGCAAGCCCAGATTCTACCGGAATATCCGCCGGAATTAGTCGCTGGGCTGACGGGCATTGCCGCCGAGACAATTGAGGAAATGGCCCATTTTTATGCCCAGGCCCGTGCACCCTTTATCCGCATTGGCAGTGGTCTCTCCCGCTACGGCAACGGTGCCATGACCATTCGGACAATCACCTGCCTGCCGGCTTTAGTTGGGGCTTGGGCAAAACCAGGTGGTGGAGCGTTGGGAGACATTTCTACCGGTAGTGCCTTGGCTGCTTCTATAGTTACCAGGGAAGATTTAATGGCCAAGCCTACCCGGACAGTTAACATTAACCAGTTAGGCCACGCTTTAAACCACCTATCCGACCCGCCAATTATGAGTTTGTACGTGTACCACTCCAATCCTGCCTCGGTATTTCCTGACCAAAACAGTGTGCTTAATGGGCTTTCCCGAGAGGATTTATTTACTGTTGTCCACGAAAGGTTTATGACAGATACAGCCCGCTATGGGGATATTGTACTTCCAGCCACTACTTCCCTGGAACACAGTGATATTTACCGGGCTTATGGACATTATTGCATCCAGCGGGCTGCGGCAGCCATTGCTCCCGTCGGACAGGCTCGCTCGAATTGGCAGGTATTTGCCTTGTTGGCACAAGCCCTAGGCTTTACTGAACCTTGCTTTGCCCAACAGCCGGATCAATTAATTGAGCAAATGCTTTCGGCCAGTAAAGGTTGGCTAAGTGAGACTGACCTAAATGAACTCAGGGAAGGTCGGACAGTTGAGCTAGCTTTGCCGCCTGATTATAAACTAATCTATCAAACACCTTCAGGCAAAATTGAACTGCTAAATTTAGCTGAAACAGAAACTCTACCCAGGTATATCAAGCCCCATGGAGATAATGGCAATTACCGGGTTAATGGTGCTAGTGGGGATAATGGCAGCCCCTTTTGGCTAATGTCCACCCCGAGTTTATATTCCCTTAATTCCTCCTTTAATGAACGCCCCGACCTGCTAGACAAAAGAGGAGTTATGAGCCTAGAGATGAATGTCCTTGATGCTGATGCGAAAGGCTTTGTTGACGGTCAGCAGGTGGTAGCCTTTAATCAGCAGGGGGAGGTAGACTTTACACTTAAGATATCACCCCAAGTTCCAAAGGGTGTTGTT
This sequence comes from Carboxydocellales bacterium, assembly GCA_049302075.1. Lineage (GTDB taxonomy): Bacteria > Bacillota > Carboxydocellales > JAJZTU01 > JBAQLS01. The sequence continues at coordinate 132,224 of JBAQLS010000025.1, forward strand.
GTGGCTGAAGGGGTCTGGGGGTTGGATCAGGCTCCAGGGCTTCGTACAGTTAATGCCCTAACTTCTCAACGGCTAACTGACCGGGCTGCAGGCAGCACTTTTTATGATACTAAAGTTGATGTCCGCAGAGCATGAAGTTATGACTATTAAAAGGTATACCTTTAACCAAAAAGGGGTATATTATAGTTGAAAGGTGGTTAGGCCTTATCTGTTAAGGAGGTTTGATACCTATGGAAAGTGAGGTTACTGTCTCCAGGTTTCTGCCCAATATTGCAGATACTTTACGGGAAGATCCTGGGGGACTGTTAAAGGAGCTGCGCAATTCAGTCCGAGAAGTGCGTACCGAGGACCCACAACTGGCTAATTATAAATTATCTGATTTGGGACTAGTTCAACATGATGATGGCTGGGAAATAAAAATGTACTTTAGTAGTGCTAATTAGCAGGAATTCATAACTGAATGTCAAACATTACAGGAGTAAGCCGAGGCTGGCTCCTTTTTTACTACAGAAAAGTGCGTGCATCGGAAATTAAGATGGGCGCTTTTATAATTAGGTTGAAAATCTGGATTTTGATTAAAATGGGGGGGTAACCCGATGAGCATAACAGGAAAAACTACAGTGGTTGGAATTTTCGGGCATCCAGTGGAGCATTCCTTTTCCCCACTAATGCATAATGCTGCCTTTGAACACCTGAGCTTGAATTATTGCTATCTTCCATTTTCGGTGCATCCGGACAGGCTTGGCGAGGCGGTTACGGCTATTAGAGCGTTAGGCTTGCGCGGGGTAAATGTAACCATTCCTCACAAGCAAGGAGTTATCCCATATTTAGATGAACTTTCGCCAGAGGCTAGGATTATTGGTGCGGTCAATACCATAGTCAACCAGGAAGGCTGCCTAAAGGGCTACAATACCGATGGTCAGGGCTTTGTGCGCTCTTTAAAGGAAGATGGGGGAACTGAGCCTAGGGATAAGACGGTTATCCTGCTGGGGGCAGGTGGCTCGGCCAGAGGTGTAGGGGTTCAACTAGCTCTAGCTGGGGTTAAAAAGGTTTACTTGGTGAGTCGGAAACCTGAAAAAGGGGAGGAAATTGCTCAAGTAATTATGAATAACTCGGCAGCCCAAGCTGAGGCATTGCCTTGGACCAAAGAAGCTTTAGAGCTAGCGTTAGAAACTGCTAATGTGCTGGTAAATACTACGCCAATTGGCATGTATACTTATTATGCGTCCGTTCTGCCAGTGATTACCGACTTACTTATCCCAGAGCTTTTAGTAGCCGATTTAGTGTATAACCCGATGGAAACGGGATTTTTATTAGCTGCAAAGGAAAAAGGCTGTGCAACTCTTTCCGGACTAGGTATGCTGCTGCATCAGGGTAGTATTGCTTTTGAACTATGGACAGGTAGTGCTGCCCCGGTCACGGTAATGCGCAATGTGCTGCGAGGATGTGTAGAATAATTAATTCGTACCAAAATTGCCATTTTTATCGGACATTTTTATGCTATACTAATGGTAATTGCAGTCTCCTCTCATAGATTGGGTGAAATCTATGAGATTTACAATACCTTGGTTAGGGTTTTGAAGTAGATATGGAGGGAGAAAGATGGGTAAGAAAGCGAAAGGGATGAGGTTTACTTTTAGAACTTGTCCCCAGTGTGGCAGCAAAGACTTAGGCAAGATAGCTAAACAAAGTTACTTTTGTCGGGGCTGTTTTACCGAGATTGTAGTAAAAGACCTGGGTAATTGGCCGAGTTTCGAAACCTACAACATTTTAGAGGATGGGACGTTGGAAATGTCTGTGGAGTCCTAAATATCAAACAGTTCGGGAGAGGCTGGGTAAATCCAGGCCTTTCTTTTTTTGCCCAAAATTGTTGAAAAAATACGGAAAATAGTTAGGCATAATTAGAAGGTGATTGGCAATGTATGGTGGAAAAGTATAGATAAGGAAAAAGAGATTGAAAAATTGCTGAAGAGGTGAGGTCATGGCTAAACGGAGTAAGTCAAAAACAGCTAAAATATTTAGTGTGAAAAACAAAGTATCTATTGAACCTGTGGATGAAATCAAAGAAATTATGGAAGAAATCAACCGAAAGACACCTGCCTACCCTAAACTAAAAATTCAGACGGTAGATAAAATAACCACCCGGGAAACATCAGGATTAGCTGAAGTTGAGAATTCTTCATTAAAAAAGCATACCGTTGGGTTAGACAAAATGGAGGGTGCTTCCACCGAGCAAAGTACGGATTTACCAGCTAAAATAGAGTGTGATACAACTGAACAAGTTTCGACTGACCAAATTTCAATAGACTATGTGCAGATTGATCATGTTCCAATTGAACGTGAATCCGTTGATTTGGATTATAGTGAGCAGGAGAAGGCTGAACAGGATTCGGAGCACTGCGGGGGAGAGAAGTATTTGACTATAAAACAATTAGCCTCCATCCTTCAAGTAGAATTAAGTACTATTCGTCACTGGGAGAAAGAATTTGCAGAATATCTAGGACAAGCAGTACTAAAGAATCAGCGCAAACTTTTTACTACTTGGCAGCTGGAGGTTTTTAGCAAAATCAAAGATTTACTCAAGACTGAGCAGTATACTATCGAAGGAGCGAAAAGACGCCTTGAGTTAGACAATATCCTTACTTATTCTTTAGGTGTGGAGCATAATTTTAAGACCACAGTGTTTATCATGTTATCGGCAATCATGCAGGAACTCCAGGCCTCCCGTCAGGAGAGCAGGGAACTGGCTAGACAAGTTGCCAAACTTCAGGTGGAAAAAAATCAAGTTGAAGAACAATTACAAGAAGAACAAAACAGGGGTTTGTTCGACTTTCTAAAAACAAAACTAAACAAGCGTGCTCCAGTGGGTAAAGAGGCTTAAATTCAGGCTGTTGAAAATTCACGACTTTATTAGGAGGTGACTGAACTTTGCCAGCATTGGACATTATTACCCTGATACCGGGTATATTCTTGCTTTGCTTAATGATTATAATTGCCATAATCGATTATCGACAGCAAATCATCCCCAACAAACTTATACTTGTGGGAACAATTATGGGTACTGTTCTTAATCTAGCTGTGGGCAAACTTTCTCTTCTGGAGATGATTATTGGTCTAGCTAGTGGAGGGACAGTGTTGCTTGTTATCGCTGTTATTTCCAAGGGGGGGATGGGCGGCGGTGATGTTAAGCTAGCCGCAATGCTGGGAATTTATTTAGGTTGGGAACATACATTACAAACTATTTTTTTGGCTTCTCTTTTAGCGGCTTTAACGGGTTTAGTTTTAATGCTGGCTGGCAAAGCAAACCGTACAACAGCTATACCCTTTGGGCCCTTTCTGGCCATCAGTACTTTTGGATTATTTCTAGGGCAGTCATTAATTAACAACTGGAATTAAAACAGATATACCAGCATAATAATTGACAAAGGGATAGGTTTAAGTTCATAATTAAACTAGTTCAAATATCAAAAGCCTAATCGGTGTTGTTAACCCCGCCGGGCTTTTCTGTTTTTAGGAGTGATTTTAGCATGCTAAGGTATTTAACTGCCGGTGAATCTCACGGTCCGGCCCTAACGGCTATTATAGATGGAGTTCCATCAGGAATGCTGCTAACCAAGGATTACATAGATAACCAATTGGTAAGACGTCAGGGTGGCTATGGTCGTGGTGGCAGGATGGCTATTGAAAAAGACCAAGTTGAGTTTCTTTCCGGAGTAAGGGGTGGCTTCACTCTAGGTGGTCCAATCACCTTACAGGTTCAAAATAAGGATTGGGCCAACTGGTCAGACACCATGTCTCCCCATCTGGGAGCAAAACTGGAAGATCGAGTGGTTACCAAGCCCAGGCCTGGTCATGCCGACCTCTCGGGGGCGTTAAAATATAACCACCGAGACCTGCGCAACATCTTAGAGCGGGCTAGTGCCCGGGAAACTGCCGCCAGGGTGGCCGCTGGAAGTGTGGGGCGCAGACTACTGGAGGAGTTGGGTATTAAGGTTGTCGGTCATGTGGTGAACATTGCTGGGGTGGAGGCACAGACTCAGGGTGTTACACCGGAAGAAATTGGCCGCAGAGCAGCAGAATCACCAATTTATTGTGGGGATAAACAGGCTGAGGAGCAAATAATTTCCGCGATTGAACAAGCAAAAACAGCTGGTGATTCTTTGGGTGGAATATTTGAAGTTATAGTTACCGGTCTTCCAGTAGGTTTAGGCAGTCACGTCCAATGGGATCGACGCCTGGATGGCTTGCTGGCTCAGGCTGTGATGAGCATTCAGGCCATTAAGGGAGTGGAAATAGGGACGGGTTTTGGCCTGGCAGGGCTTCCTGGTTCTCAGGCCCATGACGAAATCTTTTATGCCCCCCAAAATGGCTTTTGCCGCAAGACCAACCGAGCTGGGGGAGTAGAAGGCGGAATTACCAATAGTGAGCCTCTGATCATTAGGGGAGCTATGAAGCCTATCCCCACCCTTTATAAACCCCTGCGCAGCGTTGATTTAAACACCAAGCAGCCTTTTGAGGCCTCCATCGAAAGATCCGATGTTTGTGCTGTGCCGGCAGCTTGTGTGGTTGGCGAAGCAGTTGTGGCCTTTACCCTGGCCCAAGCGGTGTTGGACAAATTCGGGGGAGATAGTATGGAGGAATTACAGCGGAATCTGGCTGCGTACCAGACTGCCCTTAGGAAGGTGTAATAATGAAAAATATTGCGCTGATTGGCTTTATGGGTACAGGTAAAACCTCTGTGGGTAAAAAACTGGCCCAAGACCTAAGGTATAATTTTGTAGATACAGACCAAGAGGTTGAAAGAATTACCGGGTTGACGGTTGAACGGGTTTTTAAGAAACATGGGGAAAAGCGTTTTCGTTCTGAAGAAACTTTAGCCTTAAAAAGATTATTACAGCAAGAGGGACAGGTAATAGCTACTGGGGGAGGGATAGTCCTTAAACCGGAGAATGTCACTCTATTAATAGAAAAAACTTATATTATAGCTTTAACTGCCAGACCGGAGGTAATTTACCAACGGGTGGAATTGCGAGGTAACCGACCTCTTTTAAAAGGAGGTGACCTGATGGAAAGAATTTTGCAGTTAATGGAGGAGCGGAAAGACACTTATAACTTCGCTCATTTAACAGTTGATGCCTCGGATAATTCCCCAAACATGGTCGCCGACAAAATTATAAAAACTTTGCGGGAAATTAAAATAATTCATTAAGGTAGGATGGAAGGATGGTAATCGGTGCGGCACCTTGAACAAACAGAAAGAGTTAGAGTAGAGTTAGGTATAAACAGCTATGATATAGTTATTGGAGCCGGCATTCTGCCCTTGTTAGGTCAGGAATTAGCGGAATTGGCTAAACTAACTGGCTTGGGAAAACAGGTATTGGTAATCTCTAACCCTACAGTAGAAGCTTTGTATGGGGAGCAAATTGTCACCAGTATCGCCGAAGCCGGGTTTCAAACTACACTGGCTCTCGTCCAGGACGGGGAGCAGTATAAGTCTATGGATTCGGCCATGGAGTTGTATAATCAAGCGCTTAGTATGGGTTTAGACCGTAAGTCGCTGATTGTTGCTTTGGGCGGGGGAGTGGTCGGCGACCTGGCGGGTTTTGTCGCTTCCACCTACATGCGTGGAATACCCTTTGTGCAGGTGCCAACCACACTTTTGGCCCAGGTGGATAGTAGTGTTGGGGGGAAGGTGGCTGTAAACCACCCCAAAGGGAAAAACATCATCGGTTCCTTTTACCAACCCCGGTTGGTTTGGGCTGATGTGGAAGTTTTAAAAACTCTGCCCATGGAAGAGCTCAGAGCCGGACTGGCAGAAGTAATTAAGTACGGGATAATCTGGGATGAGGGCTTTTTTAATTATCTGGAGCAGAGCTTTGGGGAGATTTTGTCCCTAAACCAGCCGGACCTCCGGCGAATAGTCCAGAACTCATGTGCCATTAAAGCCAACATTGTTGCCCAGGACGAACGGGAGGGTGGGATTAGGGCTATTCTCAATCTTGGACATACTTTTGGTCATGCTTTAGAGGCTTTGACTCATTACCAGGTATACCGCCACGGGGAAGCTGTCGCTGTGGGTATGGTTATGGCTTGTAAAGTTTCCCGGGAACTAGGTCTGCTTACTGAGGAAGAGTTAAGCCGGGTGACCAGAGTTATTGAGAGCTTTGGTCTGCCGGTAGAGGACCGCAAGGTTGGGGCAGGGGATATCCTGAACAGTATGTATCATGACAAAAAAGCAGAGGCTGGCCGAATTAAGTACATAATTCCCGAAACCATTGGGCAAGTTCGAATTAGCTCCGAAATTCCCGAGGAATTGATTTTAAGAATATTGTTGGCGTAAAAGGAAACCCTAAATCTGGGATGAATATACCCGGAAGCAGGGTTTTTCTGGTCGTTAATCGTACTATGATGTATGGCAGCAAAGAGGGAGAGGTGTCGAATGTTAAATAAAGGCGACCTAGAGGAAGTACTAGCTCTGGCCCTAAAGCATGGCGGTGATTTTGCGGATATTTTTGTGGAGGAAAAACGAACCACCGGGGTAGGGTGTGAGGCGGATAAAATTGAACGCATCAATACCGGTATTGATGTGGGGGCTGGTATTCGGGTTATTTCTGGGGAAACTACCGCCTATGGTTATACAAATGATTTAAGCCTGGAGGGTTTAATCGAAGCGGCCAAAGTGGTCAGCCATGTAGCCCAAGGGGCGGAGCGGGATGTAACGATTAAACTAACCCCGGTGAAATCCCCGGTTGATTTTGAGATTAAACACCGCCCTGACATGATAAGTATGGATCAAAGAGTGGAGTTACTCCTAAACGCCAACAAATTAGTCCGTGACTACGATTCCAGGATAAAGCAGGTATCTGTTGGTTATGCAGATGTCATTCAAAAAGTGACTATTGCTAATAGTGATGGTGAGTATGTAGAGGATGAACGCATCCGGACTAGATTTATGGTCAATGCGGTAGCTGCTGAGGGTAAAACAATTCAAACCGGTTACAGTGCGGCTGGCGGGGTGGCCGGCTTTGAACTGTTTGAGCAAAACAATCCTGTGGATGTGGCTGCAGACGCAGCCCGCCGTGCTATCCTGATGCTTAATGCCCAGCCGGCCCCAGCGGGTAAAATGGCGGTGGTAATGGCCGGAGAAGCAGGGGGGACCATGGTTCATGAAGCCTGCGGCCATGGCTTGGAGGCCGATCTGGTACAAAAAAGACTTTCCGTCTATGCCGGTAAAAAAGACCAACAGGTAGCCAATTCCCAGGTAACAGTAATTGATGATGCCACTTTAAAAGGGAAATACGGATTTTACCGATTTGATGATGAAGGTACACCCGCCCAAGAATGTGTACTTATTAAGGACGGAATTTTAACCGACTATATGTATGATCGCCTTACAGCCCGGAAGGATGGACGGAAATCCAACGGTCATGGCCGCAGGGAGTCATATCAGCATAAGCCTGTTCCCAGGATGGGGAATACATATATTGCTCCAGGTCAAGAAGATCCGGAGAAAATTATTAAAGATGTCCAAAATGGATTGTTGGTTAAAAAAATGGGTGGTGGGCAAGTTAACACTACCACGGGGGACTTTGTTTTTGATGTAGCCGAAGGCTATTTAATTAAAGACGGGCAAATTACCGTTCCGGTACGGGGAGCTACCCTTTCCGGCAATGGCCCGGAAGTGTTAAAGGTGGTATCCAGAATTGGCAAAGATCTGGGCTTTACTATTGGCACCTGTGGCAAAGACGGCCAGGGGGCCCCGGTATGTGATGCCCAGCCAACCCTTCTAATCCCCGAGCTGATTGTGGGGGGAACAGCAAAATAGTTCCATAAAGGAGAGAAGCGGCAAATGTTGGACCGCAACCTAAAGGTACTTATAGCTGCAGCAGAGGTAGCACCTTTTGCTAAAACCGGTGGCCTGGCGGATGTAGCGGGCTCATTGCCAAAGGCGTTGGCGACAATGGGCAATGATGTAAGGGTAGTGATGCCTAAATATAGGCTGGTAGATGCAGAAAAGACCTGTCTGGATTTTCCTGTGGAAATTGGTACCAGGAGAGAAACCGGCATTATCCGGGAAGCAAAAATTGAAGCTCATCTGGGTGATATCCACAAGCAAATACCCGTCTATTTAATCGACAATTATCATTACTTTGACCGGGAGGGCATTTATTGTCACCATGATGATGGGGAACGCTTTGCTTTTTTTTGCAAAGCGATTTTAGAAATGCTGCCAATAATCAACTTCCAGCCGGATATTATTCACCTCAATGATTGGCAAACAGGACCAGTTGCTTTAATGCTTAAAGAACAATATAGTGAGAATCCCTTCTACAAAAAGATAGCTACAGTATTTACAGTACACAACCTGCAGTATCAGGGGCTCTTCCCCAAAGAGACGATGCAGCTGCTACATATCCCTGAGCACTACCTTGTCCCCGAAGGGGTGGAGTTTTTCGGGAGCTTTAACTTTATGAAAGCGGGCTTAATTTATGCGGATATTATTAATACTGTAAGCCGAACCTATGCTCAGGAAATCCAGACACCTCAATATGGGGAAGGTTTAGATGGGTTAATGCGGAAGCGGGCTAGGGAGCTTTTTGGCATAGTAAACGGGATCGACTATCACGAGTTCAATCCCCAAACGGACCCGAGAATTTACCGGAACTATGATGGGGATAATTTTGCCGATAAAAAAGAAAACAAATATGCCCTGCAAAAGGAAATGGGGCTACCGGTTAAAGATGTGCCTGTTTTAGGATTGGTATCCAGATTAGTAGACCAGAAAGGCCTAGACCTGATTGCAGATATTGTTGATGAATTATTAAGCCAAGATATTCAGTTTATTTTGTTAGGCGAGGGTGAGGAGTGCTATCAAAGCTTTTTTGCACAGCTCCAGCAACAATATCCGGATAAGGTGGGAGTTCAGATTGGCTTTAACGGAATTTTAGCCCAGCGTATTTACGCCGGAGCGGATATCTTCCTGATGCCCTCCAAATTTGAACCTTGCGGCTTAGGACAGCTAATTAGTCTACGCTATGGCACTATCCCTATAGTCAGGGCTACGGGTGGGCTAGCGGACACTATCAGCGACTATAATCCCGGGCTTGGAGTGGGTAATGGTTTTGTTTTTACCGAGTATAAAAGTGCGACCTTACTGGATACCATTAACCGGGCAATAGATTTGTACCAAAATAATCCGGAACAATGGCAAAAGCTGGTGGTAAACGCACTAAAGCAGGATTTCTCCTGGAACAAGTCGGCTGCTGAGTATTTGGAGCTGTATGACGCGGCATTGGGTAAAAAACAGCTTAGGTATAAAGCTGCAGGCTGTTAAAATTCCCCGTCTAGACATCCATTCCACTAACGTGGCACCAACAGTATATGAAAATTAACACGTTAATTTTCAGGATAGCTTGTCGCCAGAATTACCAAGGTCATTACGGCTGTTAAAATTCAGGATAGCTTGTCGCCAGAATTGCCAAGACCCTCGACGTACAAAGAGTACGCCTGTGGCCTTGGCAATTCTGCTTCCGTGCTATACGGGTTTTTCAATCAGCCTACTAGGGTTTCTTTACGCCTTATCAAAGGGTATGATATAATTTAATGCTAGGAACGGTAGATTACTAGGGAGGACAAAATGGAAATCATCGTCAGCCATAATAATACAGATTTTGATGGGCTTGCTTCCATGGTCGCTGCTAAAAAGCTTTACCCTGAAGCGGAATTAGTCTTTGCAGGTAAGCTGTGTCGCAATGTAGAAGATTTTATGGGCCTACATAAGGATACTTTAACAGTGCATATGGCTAAGGATATTCCCCAGGAACGGGTAGATAAGCTGATTCTGGTAGACACTAAAACCCGCAGCCGGTTAGGACATTTACAAAAATTAGCAAGCCAAACCGGAATCACCGTACACATTTATGACCATCACCCCCGAACGGAACAAGATGTGGTAGGTACTCTGGAGGTAGTGGAGCCTCTAGGCGCTACCACCACCCTTTTGGTGGAGCTTATCCAGGAAGCGTGCTTAGCAATTAACTCCTTTGAAGCCACTATTTTAGCCCTAGGGGTTTATGAGGATACCGGCTGTCTAACTTTCTCCACTTCCACTTCAAGGGATGCTGCAGCCATTGCCTTTCTTTTGGAGCATGGGGCAAATCTAAAAATAATTGCCGACTTTATCGGCCGCCCCCTGAGTGAGCCACAGAAGAATCTGCTCAATACCCTGATTCTGTCGGCGCAACATTTTCTCATTCACGGGACCAAGGTGCTAGTAGCCAAGTCAACCGTGGACGAATATATTGGCGGCTTGGCCCTGCTTACTCATAAACTTGGGGAGATTGAGAGTGTAGATGTAATAATAGCTGTAGTGGAAATGGAGGATCGGGTGCACATTGTGGCCCGGAGCCGAGTTGATCATGTAAGTGTATCCGATATTTTGGAGGCCTTTGGAGGCGGAGGGCACGACAAAGCTGCTTCAGCCACCATTAAGGACATTCATGTGGATGAAGTACAGCGTCGGCTATTACAGTTGCTTCAGGAAAGAATTAAACCGGAAATTGCCGCTGCCCAGTTAATGACCGCCCCGGTTAAAACTGTATTTCCGGAAACCAGCATCGATGAGGCGGGTAAAATCATGCTTCGTTACGGCCACTCCGGCCTGCCGGTGGTTAATCCCAACCTGGACATTGTAGGGATTATCTCCCGTAGAGATGTGGATAAAGCCAAACACCACGGTCTGGGACATGCCCCCGTTAAAGGCTATATGTCTCGTCGGGTTGTCTCCGTTACACCGGATGTGCCACTGCCGGAAATCCAAAGATTGTTAATCGATAACCATATCGGGCGCCTTCCCGTAGTGGAAAATAGTCGGCTTTTAGGAATAGTATCTCGGACAGACGTCCTACGAACGCTGCATGGGGCAAGTTATCCCGAAACCTATCAGAAAATTTATCTCCCCGATGGCGAGCGCCAGAAACAAGACGGTAAAGTGCTTACCGAGCTGATGTTAGAAAGACTGCCGGAAAAAATTCGGGATATCCTAGGCAAAATCTGTTACCTTTCCTTTCACAAAAACTATCAGGTCTACGTAGTAGGAGGTTTTGTTCGAGATCTACTGCTGAATGTAGAGAATTTTGATATCGATTTAGTGGTGGAGGGTGACGGTATCAGCTTTGCTAGATTGTTAGCAGAATTTTTCTGTGGCCGAGTTAAAATTCATGAAAAGTTTGGCACCGCGATTGTTGTGTTGCCAGATGGTTTTAAAATCGATGTAGCCACAGCCCGGACAGAATTTTATGAATACCCAGCTGCCCTGCCGATGGTAGAAAACTCCACCCTGAAGGAAGACCTTTACCGCCGGGATTTTACCATTAATGCCATGGCCCTGGATTTAACCAAGGATAACTTTGGGGAATTGGTCGACCATTTCGGTGCCCGAAGGGATTTGGAGCGTCAGGTGGTGCGTATCCTGTATACCTTGAGCTTTGTAGAAGATCCCACTCGGATTTTCCGAGCAATCCGCTTTGAACAGCGCTATGATTTTACCATGGAACCTCAAACTCTGGAACTGGCTAAAAAGGCTATAAAGGACAATTGGCTGCAAAAGCTGTCCTATGATCGAATTAGAGAGGAACTACGGCATATTTTCAATGAGCAGAATCCGATTAAGGCCATTAGCCGGATGCGTGAACTAGGCTTATGGAAGACTATCATGCCAGAGATTGCCTTTAATGATGAGATCAGGAGGGTTGTGGACAACCTGCCCCTAGCTAACAACTTAGTCGCTAAAGAGATAGTTAATTTCCGTGACCTGCATCCTTGGTTAACATATTTTACAGCCATGGTGCACCAACTGGATAACTCTACTGTTGAGGAAATTTGCGAACGTTTTAAGTTAACTAATGATGACCAGCGGATTGTCAAAGATTCGGTACTTAGTTGGGAAGCTGCCTTAAAGATTTTAGATACCGAGGAGGAGGTTCTCTTAAGTACAGTTTCCCGAACCATTGGGGAACAATCGGAGGAAGCCTGTGCCTTTATTCTGGCCAAAGCCCAGAATCTAAGGGTCTGGGAACTAGTCCAAAAATACCTAAATCGGGTTAAGGTAAGTAAACTCGAGATTGATGGCAATGACTTAAAAAATATCGGCTGTCCTAAAGGACCTATTTACGGTCAAATCCTCCAAAGAGTTTGGGAAGCTAAACTGGACAACTTAGCCATGGGCAAGGAAGCTGAACTGCGTTTAGCCGGAAAGCTGTTAAAACAAGTACTGGAAGATGGACAAGAGTTGGTGGAAGGAGCAGGGGTAAATGTTTGATATATATAATCTGGCAGCGATTATACCGGCTATGGTTATAGGTTTAACTCTACATGAGTATGCCCACGCCAAAGTAGCCGATATGTTAGGGGACAGTACTGCTAAAATGCTAGGCAGAGTGACCCTGGATCCCCTTAAGCATTTAGATCCCTTAGGGACAATATTATTATTTGTCGTAGGTTTTGGTTGGGCTAAACCAGTACCCATTACCCCCTCTAACATTCGAGGCAACCAGCGACTAGGCGAAATCTGGATTTCTTTAGCTGGTCCGGCTGCTAACTTAGTAATTGCTTTTGGGTCACTACTGATTTATAACTGGTTTGCCTCTGACCTAGGGACGATAGGACAGACAATCATAAGAAAAATGGTGCAGTTGAACATACTGCTGGCTGCCCTGAATTTACTCCCTATCCCGCCTTTGGACGGCTCTTCCTTGTTGGTAAACCTATGGAAACGCCCTCCAGGCTGGGTGAGTTTTCTGCAGAACAATGGGATGGTAGTTTTAATATTGTTAATGCTAAGCGGTGGTTTAGGCATAATTCTTGGTCCTGTAATGAGTGTATTTTATACCATACTGAGCACCTTGGCCAATATAATCAGTTAGCAGAAATAAGTTATTACAAGGAGTTGACGAGATGAGCAAAGGAACGATATTAAGTGGAATGCGTCCTACTGGCAGGCTGCATATTGGGCATTTAAGCGTACTAGACAACTGGGTAAAATTACAGTCAGAGTATAACTGTTTTTTTATGGTGGCGGACTGGCATGCTTTAACCACTAATTTTGAAGATACAACTAATATTAAGCAGCACACCCGGGAAATGGTGATGGACTGGCTAAGTGCCGGTCTAGACCCGGGAAAAAGCGCTATTTTTGTCCAATCTCATATTCATCAGCATACCGAACTACATTTAATTTTTTCCATGCTAACCCCCATCTCCTGGCTGGAGCGCTGTCCTACTTTCAAGGATCAGGTGCAGCAGTTAGGTGAACAAGGCAAAGACATTAATACCTATGGTTTTCTGGGTTATCCCTTGCTGCAGGCCGCGGACATTTTACTATACAAAGGCAACGCCGTTCCAGTCGGAGAAGACCAGTTACCCCACGTGGAAATGACCAGAGAAGTAGCCAGGCGCTTTAACTTCATGTACAACACCAGCCTGTTCCCAGAGCCCAAGGCTATTCTGGCCAAGGTATCCATGCTTCCCGGTACAGACGGTCGTAAAATGAGTAAATCCTATAACAACGATATCGCCATCGGAGCCCCCAGCTCCGAGATTCAAGCCAAGGTACGCAGCATGATTACCGACCCTGCCCGAGTACGCAAAGATGACCCTGGCAACCCGGACGTCTGCATAGTCTACACCTACCAAAAAATTTACAACCCTACTGCAACCGAGGAAATTGCCGCCGAATGCCGCAAAGCCGGCATCGGCTGTGTAGCCTGCAAGAAAAAGCTAGCCGACCAGATGGATCTAGTCCTCACCCCCTACAGGGAGCGTCGTGAAGCACTAACCGCCAACCCCAAACAGGTAGACGAAATCCTCGCCGCCGGTGACCGCAAAGCAGCCGCCACCGCCGCCAAGACTATCGCAGAAGTACGCAATGTATTAGGTTTTTAAACAGGCGACACACCCAAGGTATGGCAAGATGTAGATTTTGTCCCAAATCAGTATTAGATTATCTCATGATTTGTCCAGAATGGGACAAGCAATAAAATCGGCGAAGAATTTGGCAGCAAAGACTGCCCATACACCAGAAACTTAGTCTAGTTACTTTTTCAGCACTTTACCGCATGCAGTTTTATTTAACGCAAGCAGTTAATCTCAAGCTTTTTACTGCATGCAGTTTATCTCAAACATTTAATATATGCACTTTATCGAAAAGGCTATTAAGCACAACCCAGGTCGGATACCTGTCCCGAGTTGGCGGGCTCCTGGTGGAGTACCGTAGCAGCTTTTAGCGCAGATGGCCAATAAAATTGACCTTTCCGACAGGACGTCGGAAACCTGGACACCTAGGCACGGATGCCGTATTGTCCAGGTTGGTCAATTTTATTAGGCTATCCAGCTTAGAGCTGCACGGTATGGAACTAAGAGCCCCCAACCGGGACAGGTATTCGACCGGAGACTAAGACATGCATAAAGCATGCACAAAAGCTTGCACAATCGGAAAGGGGAGGAGGAACTAACTTGGCTTACCAAATTAAGCTAGACGAATTTGAAGGCCCCTTTGACCTGCTCTTCCACCTGATTGACAAAAATGAAGTGGATATCTATGACATTCCCATTGCCAAGATAACTGACCAGTACCTGGAATATATTGCCCAACTCCAAATCTTGGACTTGGATGTAGCTAGCGAATTTTTAGTGATGGCGGCCAACCTTTTAGCCATTAAAGCTCGGACATTAATACCCAAGCTCCCCAAGGAAGAATTAGAGGATGAACTAAGTCTAGATCCTAGGGATGAGTTGGTTGAACGCTTGTTAGAATATCGGAAGTTCAAACAAGTAGCCGAACTACTTAAGGAGCGGGAAAAAAACCAGGGCAAGGTTTTTACTAGATTTAACGAAGAAGAAATGTTTAGTTCCCTATTTAGTGTGGATAATCCTTTAGAGGGAATTAGCCTAAATGACTTGATTACTGCGTTACAAGAGGTTTTAAATCGAGTTGAAGAAGATGTCCTTCCTCCCGAAATACCCCGAGAGGAATATAGCATTAGAGATAAAATGCGGGAAATTATTCGCCGATTGGTCTTTTACCCGAATGGAGTAGTTTTTAGCCAGTTGTTTGTTAAGCAGAAAATTAACCGGGTGGAAGTTGTAGTCACCTTTTTAGCCATCTTAGAGTTGATGAAAGTTAAAAAGGTGGCTATCCATCAATCCCGGGCTTTTGATGAAATTACCGTGTATGCACGCCGGGAGGAAGTGGCCGGTTCGTAACCTGATACCTTTGAGAACGGGGGGGGATAACCATAGCTGTACTATTTCATGCTGAAACCAAGGCAGTGCTGGAATGTTTGCTTTTCGTAGCCAGTGAGCCTGTTTCTCTGGCCCGTCTGGCGGAAATTGCCGAAATCGATACTCGGGATGCTGCCGAACTGCTAAAGGAGCTACAGGAGGATTACCGCCTGGGCAAACGAGGGATTCAGATTACCGAAATTGCAAACGGATACCAGATGAACACTAAACCGGAAATGGCCTCCTATATAGAAAGGCTCTATCGGCCTCAGGCTAATTACGGACTGTCCAAAGCCGCTCTGGAAACTCTAGCCATCGTGGCTTATAAGCAGCCCATCACCAGGGGAGAAATGGAATTGATTCGGGGGGTTAAAGTGGACCGAGCAATTAACACCTTAGGTGAAAAAGACTTGGTCCAAGAGGTTGGGCGGAAGGAAGGGGCAGGACGTCCCGTCTTATTTGGTACAACAGATAAATTCTTGCAGCACTTCGGGTTGAAAACTCTGGAGGAATTGCCCAGCCTGGAGGAGTTTATTGTCCAACATAGTGAGGATGAGCTGGAAGCAGCCGAAACTGTTCTGGATGAAGATTAAACTGGGCAGGGGAAATGGCATGCAGGAAATTATTACGAGTAGGAATAGCCTTAGCTACAGATGCACACACTAAGCTGCTGGAAAAAACAGGGGAGTCCCAAGGGGGGACAGCTTTTTGTGGTGGTTACTGGTTTTGGCGATATTGCTTATTTTGTGCGGTCTATTACTGATGATGCCGGTCAGGGTGAATTTCTTGTACCAACGCCACGACAGCGATGATTTATGCCAAATAAAAATCTCCTCTTTTGGAGGGTTAATTAAAGTAAACATCGCCATACCTATTGTGGAGCAAAGGTTTAAGTGGCTATGGCCTTTTTTTCGTTTTGTTTTGCGTAGTCGAGCCTGGGGGGTTCAACTAAAGGAAGTAACCTACCTGAAACCACCGGAATGGTCCTGGGACGGTATCCGGCTATGGCTGAATAAAATGCACAGCGTTTTGTCCGCAGTAAAACCCAGTATGAGCTATGTTCTATCTAAAGGGAAAATCCAACAAATTTCTTTACAGACCAAGCTGGGGACGGAAGATGCCGCCGCTACTGGCATACTGGCCGGTTTGGTTTGGGGACTAAATAGCACCTTTTTTGCCTGGTTAACTCACCGAGTGCGGAAAGTTGAAGCTAGCCCCACCATATCTGTAGTTCCCGTTTTTAACGCCCCAACCTTTGCTTTTGACATACATTGCATATTTGAGGTGGGGGCGGGTCATATTATTATTGCTGGTGTTACTGCCATCAGGAATATGTGGCGGCAAAGGGGGTGAAGTACATGAGTGACCATCCCATAGAAGCGCTCATGAAGACAGCCATGGAAAGTATCAAGGAAATGGTGGATGTTAATACAATTGTCGGAGATGCAGTGGAAACCCCGGATGGTACTGTGATTATACCCATAACCCGGGTTTCCTGTGGCTTTGCCGCCGGTGGCGGTGAGTTTGGAGCTGTAGGAAAGGATAATAATCAGAACAATGGTAAGACCCATCCCTTTGGAGGGGGTAGTGGAGCAGGGGTTTCTGTTCAGCCGGTGGGTTTTTTGGTGGTGTGCAACAACCAGGTCAGATTAATTCCGGTAGACGGAAATGCCGTGATCGACCGGATAATTGATGTGGCCCCTCAGTTTATTTCCCAAGTCCAAGATATGTTTAGCTCCAAGCCTAATAAAAGCGAATACCAAGCAGGCTGTTGAAATTCCCCGCCTAGCGTTGTCACCAGAATTGCCAAGGTCCTCGATGTACGATCAGTACACCTGCGGCCTTGGCGATTCTGCTTCCTAGCCAGACGGGTTTTTCAACAGCCTGCCTGGGGTCTGAAATTCCCCGCCTAGCGTTGTCACCAGATGTTTCAAGGTACTCGATGTACAATAAGTACACCTGCGGCCTTGAAACATCTGGCTTCGCGCTATACGGGTTTTTTAACAGCTTGCTATCTTGCATGTAAAATTCCCATCTAATTTTTCGCAAGATCTGCCGCCGGAAATTTATATAAGCAAACGTAAATATCTAAAACAAAGTAATTTGTTTTTCTAAAGCAGGAAAAACTCTATAGATGCTGAATTAAATACAAGCTATTTTTATACTTTTTATACTTTTTATACTTTGCACCCAAGACAGGAGGTCTTCTATGTTTTTCCATACGACAGCAGGCTCTACAAGGGTTTTGGCATTAGCCCTGTCGCTACTGTTTATATTTCAACCCTTTGGCTCAGCTCAAACCAACCCCAAAGCTAATAATAACCCCCAAGCTAATAACAACCCCAAATCCAGCACAAACTCCCAAACTAATAACCCCCAAGGTATAGTTGTCCTTCCTCCTCCACCCATCGTTGAAGCTGGTTCCGCGGTTTTAATGGAGGCGGCCTCAGGGCAGGTATTATTCAGCAAAAATCCCCACGAGCAAAAGCCTCAGGCCAGCACTACCAAGATTACTACCGCTATTGTCGCTCTGGAAAAGGGGAAACTAACTGATATAGTAAAAATAAGCAAGCAGGCTGCGGAAACCCTGGAAGCTGCTATTTGGTTAGCAGAGGGTGAAGAACTTACCCTAGAGCAACTAATGTATGCCTTGCTGTTGTTTTCCGCTAATGATGCCGCCTCAGCCATAGCTGAACATATTGAGGGTAGTGAAGAACAATTTGTGGCAATGATGAATGCTAAAGCCCAAGAAATTGGGGCTAAAGACAGTCATTACGTCAATCCCCATGGTCTAGATCGACCCGAACATTATTCTTCAGCCTACGACTTAGCTATTTTAGCCAGGTATGGCTTAACCAAAGTGCCAGGCTTTGCCCAACTAGTGCGCACCCGGGAAAAGTCCATTCCTTGGGATGGTCACCCCTACCTGCGGGTGCTACGCAACCGGAATAAACTTTTGAAATCCTACCCCGGGGCTGACGGGGTGAAAACCGGCTTTACTAATAAAGCCGGGCGCTGCCTAGTTGCTTCTGCTACCCGTGGGAATATGCAATTAATTGCTGTGGTAATGGACTCTCCGAATATGTTTCGGGAAACAGCCGCTATGCTGGATTGGGGTTTTGCCAACTATACTAAGCAAGAATTGGTTATAAGGGATCGTACTATCCGACCGGTTCGGGTGATTAACGGCCTATCTGGATGGGTTAATGCCAAAGCCTCCCGAGAGGTTATCCTGGCCTTAACCCCAGAAGCTGCGGCTAAATTAAAAATGGAAACCATCCTAGCGGAAAGTCTAGAGGCACCGGTAGTAAAGGATCAGAAGCTGGGGGTGATTTTAATCTCGCCACCAGGTCAACCTCAAATAACTGTTGCTTTGCTCAGTGCCAGCTCTATTGCTCGCAAAAGCAGGTGGCAATTATTTTGGGAATACCTCAAGAACTGGTTTAGCTAACCTATAGCCAACCTATAGCCACGTTACTTCCAGGTTGCGTGCTTTCCTTTCCCCGGGTCTACTCTCTACCTTTGGCTCATATACTTGAAATTGAAGTTAACATTTGTCCAACTTAAGCTTCAAGCATTGAGAAGGTAGGTAATCGCCGTGGTAAATACAATTTGGCTGGGCCTGATGGTCATTGGCATAGTAGTTGCCGCTTTGACGGGACGAATTGATGCTGTGACTATGGCTGCTTTTGACGGGGCCCAGTTAGCCGTGGAAGTGGCTCTGGGCTTAATCGGGGTAATGACTCTTTGGCTGGGGATTATGAAGCTAGCAGAGCAGGCTGGTCTTGTCCAGGCTTTAGCCAGACTACTCCGACCTCTGACTGGTTGGTTATTTCCTAGCATTCCTAGCAATCATCCTGTCCTGGGCACCATAATCCTGAATATTAGTGCTAATATTCTAGGTTTAAGTAATGCCGCTACACCCATGGGTTTAGCAGCTATGCAAGAGCTGCAGAAGCTTAATCGAGGGTCTAAAGCAGAAGCCAGTGAGGCAATGTGTACCTTTTTGGCTTTAAATACCGCCTGCATAACCCTGGTACCCACCACTATAATTGGCATCAGAATAAATGCCGGTTCTGCCAACCCTACAGAAATTGTAGGTACTACCCTGTTTGCCACTACAGTAGGGATGACCATAGCTTTAGTTGTTGACCGAATTTTCCGGGTGTTATACCGTCGGAAAAACCCTTGGAGGTGACACCTAATGCTGGCAGAACCAATTAAAGAAATTTCCCGCTGGGTTGTACCGCTAATGCTCCTAGTAATTCCCTTAGTGGCTTTTCTGCGTAGGGTGCCTGTATACGAAGCCTTTGTAGAGGGAGCACAACAGGGTTTTACTACCGCGATAAAAATCATCCCGTTTTTGGTGGCTATGCTGGTAGCCATTAGTATTTTTAGGGCTTCGGGAGCTATGGAGGTTTTAGCTGCGCTGATGGCTCCCCTCGTTAAACCACTAGGAATTACCCCGGAGGTTTTGCCTCTGGCAATTATGCGGCCATTATCCGGCAGTGGAGCTTTAGGCCTAGCCACCGAATTGATTAAAGTTCATGGCCCGGACAGCTTAATTGGCCGCCTAGCTTCCACCATGCAGGGCAGTGCGGATACCACCTTTTATGTGCTGACTGTCTATTTTGGGGCGGTAGGTATTAAACAATATCGGTATGCCCCTGCTGTAGGGCTAATTGCCGACATCAGCGCATTTTTAGCTTCGGTGTGGATAGTAGGACGGGTTTTTTAGCAGCACTTACTTTGGACATAATAGCTACATAGGATGGGAGGCAGTTAAAATGGAGCGTTTGCAAAAATATTTGGCCCATGCCGGAGTGGCTTCGAGGAGGTATTGTGAAGAATTAATTCTCCAAGGCAAGGTTGCCGTTAACGGACAAGTAGTGCTGGAGTTAGGGACTAAAGTTAATCCCCTGGAGGATACCGTTACCGTTGACGGTAAACCAGTCAGCCCAAACCAGCAAAGCATCTACATCCTGCTCTATAAACCAGGTGGCTATGTCTCCACCGTTAAGGATCCAGAGGGTCGAAAAACTGTAATCGACTTATTAAGTGGTCAAAAGCAACGGGTGTACCCGGTAGGCAGGCTGGACTATGATACTGAAGGGTTAATCCTGTTAACCAATGATGGGGAGTTAACTCATGCCTTAACCCACCCTAGCCGCCAAGTAGACAAGACTTACTTAGCCGTAGTCCAGGGTATTCCCTCTGCTAATGAATTAGAACAACTACGCCGGGGTATTCTGTTAACAGACGGGATAACCGCTCCTGCTCAAGTGAGTTTAATTAAATCGGCAGGCCTTAAAACCTGGTTAGAAATAACCATCCACGAAGGTCGTAACCGCCAAGTACGCAGGATGTTTGAACAAATTGGCTATCCCGTATTATTTCTAAAGCGCATCCGGCTAGGCTTTTTAACATTGCAGGGATTAACCGTCGGAAAATATCGTTTACTGCGCCCCCAGGAAGTTGCCGAGCTCCGGAGCTTGGCGGGAATCAAAGTTTAACCCGAGCAAGTCGGTGAGGTTGCACAACGGGTAGGTGAGCTACATGGATAAGGAGTTAGCCCAAAACATCTTGGATAGTGTTAATTTAGGCCTGGTCTATACGGATCAACTAGGCTTGGTTACCTATTGCAACCCAGCTGCCGCCAAGCTGCTGAACATACCCCGGGGAAATTTGCTGGGTAAACACCTAGCAAACTATGTACTAACCCCACCTTTTAACACCCCGAAAATTCAAAGTATAGCAGAGCAGGCTATTCAGCACCTTTCCACTCCAGTACACAACAACCGGGGTGAGTTGACGGGAGTAATTGTAGTGCTAAATAATATAACTGAACTCATCCACACCCAACAGCAATTAATCAACTCCAGGGATGAGCTTAAAATACTCCACGAGGCAGCCCAATTAATGAATTCTAGCCTGGAATTAAAAAATATTCTCAACAAGCTATTGGAAATCATTAAGAGAGTGGTGGATTATTATTGTTGCCGCATTTACCTCTTTCAACAGCTAACTGGAGAATTAAGACTAGAGGCTGAATATGAGCAGCAACTGGACAGCTGCCAACAACCTTCTGAAGCTTTGTTAGCGCAAATATTTACCACTGGGATAACCATTTCCCAAGCAGGAGAACTGAGTAGTCTAACTATTCCCCTAATCAGAGGGCAGGAGAAGTTAGGGGTTATTTGTATCAGACTTGCTAATTCTGTAGAGGTACCGGAAAATGTCCAGCGCTTATTAATGAATCTAGCCGATTTAGCCTGTTTAGCCATTAAAAATGGCCAAAGATTTCAGCGTACCCATGAACTAGCAACCATTGACGGCTTAACTAAGTTATACAACCGTCAATATTTTGAGATGATTATTAAACGGGAAATTAACCGTTCCCAACGCTTCCAGACCAACCTTAGCATGGTAATGGTTGATGTTAATGGTCTGAAGGAGATTAACGATAGACTAGGTCATTCTGTAGGTGATGAAATATTAATCCAGACTGCTAGTATTCTGCAACAAGCAGTACGGAGCATAGACTATGTATTCCGGTACGGTGGAGACGAAATGGTAATTGTGTTGCTCGATGCGGATGAACAGACTACCGGTAGGGTAGTTCAGCGTATCAGAGAGAGAGAGACTAAGTGGAACCTGCAACGGGAGCAATCCCTGCCAACCTTGTCCCTAAGTATTGGTCTTGCCGTAACTACTGGTGATAAAACAGCGGAGGAATTATTAGATCTGGCCGATCAGCGGATGTATGAGGATAAGGAGCAGCATTACCGGGATACAGGCTGTTGAAATTCCCCGTCTAGCTTTGTCAACATAACTGACAAGGAACTCAAGGTACAGCAGTACGTCTGCGGTTTTATCATAGCGGGTTTTCGTGCTAAACGGTTTTTCTAACACCCTAAGTGACTATAAAATAAGCTCTCTGAGAACGAGAAGTCGCTATCTGGGAGCTTTTTACTATATAAAACACGATATACCTGTAACGAAATAAATAAGATGTTCAGCTATTTCTCAGTGCTGCCCCGCCAATAATTATTGACCTTAATGTTGTGGTGAAGAAAAATATTCAAATTCCAAGGGGTAGAAGTTAGAAGTGTGTGTAAAAAGGCAATCAAAATTGATTTGCTGAGGAAATTATAGTGTATAATATAAATATAGTAAAAATGAATAGAGAGGTGCTTTAAGTGTTTATTAACGAGCTTTATCTTAAGAATTTCAGAGGATTTGATGAAAAAATCTTTAGATTTGATAAACGCTTTTCTGTGTTTGCTGGTGAAAATGGCAGTGGGAAAACTGCAGTATTGGAAGGATTATGCGTTGCATTAGGTGGTTGGTTATTCGGCTTTGATGGTCTTGAAGGGAAAGACAAAAGAAATATTTATAAAAATGATATAAGGAAGATTTCAGCAAAAGTATCTTCTGCAATATTGCCTCAAACTCCTGTACAGGTTAAATGTTTAACAAAATATAGGGACAGAAATATTGAGTGGAGTAGAAGTGTAGATAAGGTAGGTGGACATACAACATACGGTGGATTGAGCGAGGTTAATAAAGTTACTAAAGAAATTAGCAACAAAATTTATAAAGCTGAAGATACAGAAATAATATTGCCTATTGTAGCTTATTATAGTGCTGCAAGGTTATGGTCTGAACCAATACAAAAAAGCAAAAACTATCAAAAGGAAACAATACGTATAAAGGGTTATTCAAGGGCATTAAGTTTCGGACAATCTATTGATAATGTTATGAAATACATTGACATATTAGCACATAGGGCAAACAAGAATCCAGATGACAGTGCTGAATTTGATGCAATAATGGAAGCCTTAAAAAAATGTTTGGATAATATAGTTTCAAATGTAAAAATTGATTACGATATAAAATCTGCGGAAATCGTAGTAATTCATAATGAAAACTTAAAACTTCATTATTCACAATTAAGCGATGGGTATCGTTGTATGATAAGCTTAATTGCTGATATTGCATATAAAATGTCAATATTAAACCCACATCTCAAAGAATTTGCTATTGCCGAAACCACAGGTGTTGTCTTAATTGATGAACTAGATTTACATCTGCATCCTAAGTGGCAGCGGGTAGTTGTAAACGATCTTAAAAAAATATTCCCGAAGGTGCAATTTATAGCTACAACACATTCGCCTTTCATAATTCAATCATTAGAAGATGGTGAACTTATCACATTAGATAGAAGTATAGATATCGAGTACTCTGGAGAAAGCATTGAAGACATTGCTGAAGACGTTATGGGAATTGAAATCCCACAATATAGCAAACACAAGCAATCTATGTATGAAGCAGCATCTAAATATTTTGCTGCCCTGAACAATGTTACAACTAAAGTAGATGTGGAGGAATTAAAGGTAGAGTTGGATTTGTTATCTGCAAAATATGGTGACAACGTAGCTTATTATGCTTTTATTGAACAGAAATATTATGCAAAAAAAGCTGAGTTGGAGGAAAAAAATGAGACCTGTAGATAAAGGAGCGTCACCATACGACAGAATTAATCATTATACGGATGCCCAACCTTACTTAGAGAATAGAATTGGGATTTACTGTTCTTATTGTGAGTTACCACTAAGACATACCCCTCATGTAGAACATAAGGAATCCAAAAATAGTGGCGGTGCATTGACTGATTGGAAAAATCTACTATTTTCTTGTGTTTATTGTAATAGCAGAAAGTTAGAAAAAATAAAAGCTGGACAAGCAAATCTTTGTATTTGGCCTGATAACGATAACACATTTATGGCATACAATTACGAAAATGGAATGCCAACTTTGAATGATTCCTACCTTTCACAACTAGGGCAGGCTACATATGATAAAGCCAAAAAACTTTTTGATATAGTGATGCTAGATAATGTACCTTCAAACCCGAAAGATAAAGATAGACGTTGGAAAAATAGAGTGGAAGCGTACAGTATTGCAAAGGATCTACTTAGTGATTGGATAGTTATGAAGGAAACAGAATATAAGGATAAAACCATTAAAAGTATTAAAAATAATGCTATTTATTCAGGCTTTTTCTCAGTTTGGATGACGGTTTTTAAAGACGAGGTTGAAATTAAGAATAAACTAATTGATGTTTTTATTGGAGCAGCAAAAAATTGTTTCGATGCAAATGGTAATCCTATAAGAAGAAATGGTGGAATTATATAATTTCTGAACATATTTAACAATCGGTTATAATATTTAATTACAAAGGGGGCTGCCTCAAATTTAAGAGGCGGCCTCCTTTTCTCTGGAGAAACAAAGAGATTGCAGGTGAGATATGAAATTGCTAATCGGAAGTTAATGAATTTTTTGCGTTAATGATTTAGAAGAAATTAGCAACTTCGACCCAGTTGATAGCATATCAACCAAAAGGATGTAAAGGATGCTCAAGGGATCGACTCCACATTTCCACCCCAAAGGCCCCAAAGTTTACTAACCGGTTAGCAACTTCATTACTTTTCGAGCTATCTGTTTCCGTTAGCACCAGAGTACAGTTACTACCTACTTTATCCTGATAATAATTGGCTTGCTCCAAGTCAACTCCGTAATAAGCCAGAACCTGGCTTAAACTTTTATCCCCCTGAATCAACGCACCACCCACCGGACCGGCTGCAGCAGCATTACCCTACTGAGGGAGCTCAAGATTAGCGGTCTGAATCCAAAGTACGTCCAGGTCTTTAAGGGGGTGGTTATTTCCATAGGTAAGCTCATCGGCAAATTCCTCTTGAGTATTAAATTCTGCCCCTTGGTGATTTCTCTTGGTGACTAGAGAAAACTGACTGGAGCCCAGATGGGGACTGAGCTTTAGCACTGCCTCGATAGCTCCAGCTAAATTGTCGAATAAACCCACCACTGTCCTATTCATATTTTCTACATTCCCCCCAACCTTTATTATGCTTAGCATTTGCCGGGGGGCTGATTTTATTCGTGCAGCAAAAAATCCTTAAAACTATGGGGACAACAAGAATTTATACTCGGGCATGCATAAAATGTAGCCACATCCAGAATAAATAATTGTGAGCAAACTGCTCACCAAGAAAATAAGACAATCGGAGGAGGAAAAATTCATGCCAACATGCAAGGTATGTGGAAACACCACTCATTTCGGGTGCTCACAGTGCCCTCCTGAAGCTCCGGAAGCCAATGGTCCCGCCTCTTCACTTATGGCCAACTTCGACCAGGAAGGTTATTTAGACTATTTTGAAAGCCTTGGTGCGGAAGAGGAAATTACCCAGCATGCCTGGGAAGATCCCCAGGGTTATTTCGACATGTGTATGGAATGTGGCTCCAATAATGTAGAGTGGTAAAGTTTTTAATACTTAGGAAATTATGATTTCAGAAAAGCTGTGGAAAATTTCCTGAGTATGGGGTTCTTAAGGGGAGCATCCCCTTATGTTCAGTAGGAGGGTCACAGCGATAGCGACCTAGGGAACCTGGGTTCCCTGGGTACAAGAAAATTGACTTCCATATAAATAAATTCGACGCAGTCGATTTTCTTGTCCCAGGGTTGTTTTTAATTTTTCCGAAAAAAAGCAGGTAAACACTGGGTATTTGCCGAATAGAAAACTCGTTGTAGCAATGAACCAAGGAGGCGGATAGGGGTGCAGAGACCAAGGCTTACCCAGGGTTTAATTCAAGTTTATACCGGAAATAGCAAAGGAAAATCCACTGCGGCCTTTGGACTGGTTACCAGGGCCATCGGTCATGGATTTAAAGCTTATATCATCCAGTTCATGAAGGGTAGCCCCTATTATGGGGAAATAGCTACCTGGCAGCGGTTGTACCCACAAGTACAGTTTAGCCAATACGGACGGGTTTGTCCCCGCAGCACCTTGATTCGTCAGGGTGAGGCAACCTGTATTGGTTGTGGTCAGTGCTTTGTGTTAAAAGGACAAGCTACCGAAGCTGACCTCCAAGGGGGAGAACTGGCTCTAGCCAAAGCCAAAGCAATAATGCTAAGTGACGAATTTGATGTGTTGGTTTTGGATGAACTTAATAACGCCTTATATTTTGATCTTTTACAGATAGAAGCGGTTTTAGAAGTTTTACGTCTAAAACCACCACAAGTTGAGGTAGTGATTACCGGCCGTAATGCCCCACCGGAAATCATCGAAATCGCCGATTTAGTTACCGAGATGAAGGAGATTAAACATCCCTTCAACCAGGGTATTCCTAGCCGGCGTGGTATTGAGTATTAGGGAGGAGGACGGCTGGTATGGTCAAAGTGCGAGTAGGGGAGGATTTAGCCCATAGTGATATTCGGGTTAAGGTTAGGCTTGATTTTAAAGGCAGCAGCAAGCCCGGTCGCTTCATCTTCGGAGGTAAGCCTACCGAAAAGGTTGCCGAAGAGCTCCGGGAGCACCAGGCCGCCTTTCTGCGGAATGTACCCCTCCAAGGAGTGCGGATAGAAGACTTGGATTTAAGCATGGATGTTTACACTGTAGTGGACGAAGTGGAGAATCGAGAAGTAGCCTATGCTCCTATCAGTTTGGTGGTTAGGGCGGATTCCCTAGAGGATTTGCTAATGTTTGTAGCTAGGGATGAATTTCGCAAAATCGAAATTTTAGAACCAACAGAAATAGTGATGAATAGGTTTGACGTGGAGCGATTGCTCTTTGGGATGAACCGGGAAATAGTGAAATATCGGGATAATCTAGAAAAGAAGCTGAACTCCAGATAATCTCGAACTTAAAGGCCGGGGTTTACTTCCCCGGCCACAGTTATTTTATAAAACCATTTTTATCACAGATAGGTTGCTATGCAACCCTTATAGCAATTAGTCAAACGGTTTTTTTATACCCGAGTAAGCTGTTAAAAAACCCGTATAGCACGAAAAAAGCTATTACAAAACCACAGGCGTACTCTTTGTACGTCGAGGATTTTGTAATAGCTTTTGACAAAGCTAGACGGGGAATTTTAACAGCCGTATAGGCGGGGAATTTTAACAGCCGTAAAGAGAGGTGATTGGTCTGAGCCAGACTAAAGATATTTTAACAGGATTAGCTGTCATCATGGTTTGCTTCTTACTAGGAGAAACTATTGCAAGGTATAGCGGCTTACCATTCCCCGGTAATCTACTAGGCTTTGTCATTTTACTGGCTGGACTAATTTCCGGCGTGGTAAAGCTGGCTTGGGTGGAGCGCACGGCTAATTTTTTTGTGCAAAACTTAACGCTGTTGTTAATTCCACTCCCAGTAGGATTAATGGTGGAATGGCAGCTTTTTTCCCAGGACTTGCTGGCGATCACGGTCAGTATTGTTGTCAGCACTTTTATTGTCATGGGGATAACCGCCAAGCTAATGGAAGTTTTACAGGGGAGGGTGAGCAACCGTGCAAACAGGAGCAATTGATCCCCAGATTTTCAGCATAACTTTAACTCTGGTTGGTTATTGGTTGGCCAGAGAACTGTATATTCGCCGAGCTTGGGCGTTATTTAACCCCCTGTTAGTAGCTCCAGTGCTGATAATAGCAGTTCTTTATTTCGGGGGGATGCCTTATGCCAGCTATCTGCCTGGGGCTAAGCTGATTACCTTTTTCCTGGGTCCAGCCACTGTAGCTTTAGCCGTCCCTATGTATAAGCAACTGCCCGCTGTAAAAAAACACCTGGGGGCTATTTTAGTGAGTATTGGGGTAGGCTCAGTAGTAGGAATTGTTGCCACTGTAGGGATTTCCCGGTTGCTAGGTGCTAGCTCCATTATTGCTATTTCCTTAGCAGCTAAATCCACTACATCACCCATTGCCGTAGGGATAACCCAAAACTTAGGTGGGAATACCGCCTTGGTTGTTATAGCGGTAGTCATCACCGGTATTCTGGGTGGGGTTGCCGGCCCGGAGTTTCTCAAGCTGCTAGGGGTGAAAGACGCTATTGCTATCGGACTGGGGATGGGCGCAGCCTCCCATGTGGGTGGAACATCTCGGGCGGTACAGCTAGGAGAATTAGAAGGTTCAATGAGCGGAGCTGCAATTGCCTTCATGGGTATTGGTACTGCTGTAGCAGCGCCTTGGTTACTTAGGTGGTTGCTCTAAAGCATATAGTGAGGGAGGCCAAAAGATGGATGCAGAGGTGATAGTCATTGGTGCCGGGGCTGCTGGAATGCTGGCTGCTGGCACGGCGGCTGCTTACGGAGCTCGGGTAGTGGTGTTGGAAAAGATGGAAGCCCCGGGTAAGAAAATATTAATTACTGGCAAAGGCCGCTGTAATATTACTAATTTTTGTGATCGGGAGGAACTGCTGCAAAACATTCCGAATAATCCCAAGTTCCTCTATGGAGCGGTGCAAGCCTTTTCCATTCAGGAATGTATCGACTTTTTTAACCGCCTTGGTGTACCAACAAAAGTTGAACGAGGCAACCGGGTATTTCCCCAGTCGGATCAAGCCGGAGATGTAGTTAATGCTTTATTACGCCACTTACGGGAGACCGGGGTTGTACTTCGCCTAAATGCGGCTGTCCAGGGGCTGCAAGTTATTCCCGGTGGCTTGGGAGTAAAATTAGCCACAGGAGAGTTGCTAAAGGCCGCTAAAGTGATTATCGCTACCGGAGGCCTCTCTGCTCCTGGGACAGGTTCAACGGGTGATGGGTATCGGTGGGCTGAGCAGCTTGGCCATTTAATCCAGCCGCTGCAACCCTCCATAGTACCTCTGGAAACCAGAGAAGACTGGGTTAAAGAAGCTCAAGGACTAACTTTAAAGAATATTGAGGCTGCCGTCACTGTCCAAGGTAAGGTGCTGGCTAAAGAATTTGGCGAATTACTATTTACCCACTGGGGTGTTTCCGGTCCGGTGGTTTTGACCTTAAGTAATTGGGCTGTTCCCGCCTTAGCTCAGGGCAAACCAGTGCAATTACTAATTGACCTTAAACCCGCCCTGACCACTGAACAGTTAGACCAGCGCATTCAACGGGATTTCACCCAGAATATTCGTAAGCAATACAAAAATTCCCTTAGTGAACTGCTGCCAAAGTCGCTAATCGCTCCAATTATCCGGCTTTCCGGCATTCCCGAGGACAAATTTATTCACCAGATTACGCGGGAGGAACGGTTCAAGCTAGTAAATTTGCTCAAAGGGCTCTCTATAACAATCAGTAAGGCTAGACCAGTCCGGGAAGCGGTAATTACCGCCGGTGGAGTTAGTATTAAAGAGGTTAACCCGAAAACTATGGAGTCCAAGTTAGTTCCGGGCCTGTATTTTGCAGGTGAAATTTTGGATGTCCATGGGTTCACTGGAGGCTTTAACCTCCAAATTGCCTGGTCTACTGGCTTTGTAGCCGGCAAAGCTGCCGCTGGTGGGGCATAAATGGTTATGGGTCGGTTAATGGGCATACTTGGCTTTAATCCCTCATAGGATGAACAATACAAGGGGGGATTAAGTTGAGGTTCCGGGTAAAGCATAGGGAGGCGGAATACCTACTGGTTAATGTGTTATTACTGGGAGCTATGCTGCTAGTTATAGTTCAGTTGGCCCAAAGTCAGGATCCGCTGGAACGGGTGTATCAAGTTAGTAAACTTTTGGAGGATCAACAGAACTCTGTTTTTGCAGCCCAGATAGACCACGAAGCAGCTGGCAATGCGGTTACAGGAGAGCTTAGCTTATGCTTGGAAAACTACTTTTCTATAGCCGGAATTAAAGTAATTATCAATGGGGTGGAAAAGGCTAATTTTCTAACCAAAGAACTTACTCTTCAGGTTAGTCCAGGAGACCAAATTGCCATAGACGGAAGTTCCTGCTCACAAGCAGTTAGAGTTGAGGTTAGCAATACCTCCCCTAGAATTATCAGCCCTAAGTTGGGGAGCATCATCCAATTACAGGGGGATGTAAAATATTTAAACCCAGTTCAGGTCAAGCTTGCCTATTAACCCAGCCTGGTTTATAATTATGGAGATAGGTAAGACGGTAGAATGGTAGGATTTAAGGCCATAGCATCGATAGGTAAAGAGGCCAAAGTATATCTACACTCCGTCCGGGAGTGTTTTGTTTTTTAAACTGTGAGGTGAAAGGTATGCATTCAGATAGCAAAAAAATAGCCGGAGTGGCTATCCGCATGGCCCTAAGTGAAGACAGAGAAGAAGAAAAGGCGCTTAAAGCTGCCTTTGCCAAAGAGGGGATTAAAACAGCGGCCGTGGATTATGGTGGTGAGTTCATCAGTTCTGTGAACAAGGTGGTAGAGCGGGCGGTTGTTGCTGCCAAGCGTGAAGGTGTAATCAAAGATACCCATTCCGATGAAGGAGCTGTTGCCGGAGCAACTAGAGAGGCTCTTTCCCAGATTATCAACAAAGCCATCGGGTTAAATATCGGTGGTAAAATCGGCATTGCCCACCGCCAAGATCACATTAGTGTTGCTGTTTTCTTTGGTATTGGGTTACTTCACTTGGATGAGGTAGCAATTGGTTTGGGGCATCGGGCGGTAAATAGTTGTATTAGTTAGTTTAGGAGGACAGCAGGGATGAAGCAGCAAGCAGTAAGAGGCATTAGGGGAGCAATTAATATTACTGAAAACACTAAAGCAGCTATTACTACAGCTACAAGGGAGCTACTAGCGGAAACTCTAAAGCAAAACGAATTAGACCCGGCAGATATTGCCAGCATCTTTTTTACCGTTACTCCAGATATTAATGCCGAATTCCCGGCTGTAGCGGCCAGAGAGTTAGGCTTAACTTGGGTACCGTTACTATGTTGTACCGAAATCAATATACCCGGAAGTCTACCCTTAGTAATTCGTATCCTCATCCACGCTAACACCACCCGAAGTCAGCAGGAAATCAAGCATATTTACCTCGGGGAAGCAGTAAGGTTAAGACCGGATATTAACAAGGCTTAATCTAATTAACCACAGAATTAACCCTATAGCAGGCTGTTAAAAAACCCGTATAGCGCGGAAACAGCTTTAACAAGGCCGCAGGCGTACTATGTGTACGTTGAGGACCTTGTTAAAGCTGGTGACAAAGCTAGACGGGGATTTTTAACAGCCTTGACAGCCTACTTTGTCCTGTGATAAAGTATATCTAAGTTTAAGCAACAATTTCATAAGATAAGATGAGATGAGTTGAGTAAAGTTGAGAAGAGCTGAGATGAGGCATGGAAACCGAAAGTCGGTATAATCCAGTGCTCATTTGGGTGCTGGTTTTTTTGTGCTCATTTTTGCCTATCAACTGGAAAGGGAGGAAAAAATATGCTGTTTCCCAGTTTTGACGAGTACGTAGAATTAAGTAAAGCCTATGATATTGTTCCTGTTTATCAGGAAGTGCTGGTAGATATGGAAACGCCGATTTCTATCTACAAAAAATTAGGCCACCATCAGCATAGTAACCAGTCGCAGAATAACCAGTCGCAGAATAACCAGTCGGAAAGTAACCTGTTGAATAACTGGCAGGATAGTCATCCACGGGATACTAATTCTCAGGATAGTACTCCTCAGGAGAGTTACCTATTAGAAAGTGTTGAGGGTGGGGAACACCTTGCTAGATATTCCTTTATCGGCTTGGAGCCTTTCCTAAGTTTCCGCTTTAAGGATGGGGCAGGTGTTATTAACCGGGAGGGCCGGGAAGAAAAAGTAACTGGCAAACCCCTGGCTATTCTAGAGCAACTAATGAGCGGATACAAGGCCCCACTACTGGAAAACCTGCCTAGGTTTTACGGAGGTGCAGTGGGTTATTTTGGCTATGATTTAACTCGCACCTGGGAGGAATTGCCAAGCTGTGCTAATGATGACCTTGGGCTTCCCGACTGCCATTTTGTTTTGACTAACCTAGTTTTAATATTCGACCATGTTCAACATAAGTTGAAAATAGTATATAATTCTAGAGTGGGGCAGGATGCCGAGTTAAGCTACCAGCAGGCTCAAGAACACATTAACCGGATTTTGGTCCTGTTAGCCCAGCCTAACTCCGGCAACCACCACCAGGTAACGACTCAAGGTGCTGCTTACATTACCTCCAACCTGACCAAGGAGCAATTTATAACCATGGTGGAGCAAGCCAAGGATTACATCCGGGCTGGGGATATCTTTCAGGTGGTATTGTCCCAACGCTTTCAGGCTCCCCTAGCAGCAGATCCCTTTGATATCTACCGCTCCTTACGCCGAATAAATCCTGCTCCCTACCTCTATTACCTGGATTTGGGGGATACTCAATTAATTGGTTCCTCCCCGGAAATGTTAGTCCGGGTGGAAGATGGACGGGTGGAAACCAGACCCCTAGCCGGGACTAGGCCCCGGGGTAATAATACTCGGGAAGATCAGCAACTAGCGGCAGAACTATTAGCCGATGAGAAGGAAAAGGCAGAACATGTAATGCTGGTGGATTTAGGCCGTAATGATCTGGGTCGGGTTTGTAACTATAGTTCGGTGGAAGTAACTGAGTTTATGCAAGTTGAGCGCTATTCCCATGTGATGCATATGGTCACCCAAGTGGAAGGCCATTTGGGAGCAGGCCATAGCCAGTATGATGCTCTGGAAGCCTGTTTTCCGGCCGGTACAGTTTCCGGGGCTCCCAAGATCAGAGCAATGGAAATCATTGCTGAGTTAGAGCCTAATAACAGGGGCGCTTATGCCGGAGCCATCGGCTACCTGAGTTTTACCGGTAATATGGACACCTGTATCACCATTAGAACCATAGTGGTAAGCAATGGACAGCTTTATGTTCAGGCGGGAGCCGGGATAGTGGCTGATTCTGTGCCCGAGTTAGAATATCAAGAGACGGTGAATAAAGCCATGGCCCTATTAAAAACACTACAAATGCAGCAAGAGAATAAAGCCTTGGCTTAACAGGAGGGTTTTACCGTGATTTTAATGATTGACAACTATGATTCCTTTACCTTTAACCTAGTACAGTACCTGGGGGAGTTAGGGGAAGAAATTAAAGTTTACCGCAATGATAAAATTACCTGTGCCGAAATAGACCAGCTAGGTCCACAGCATATTATCATATCCCCTGGACCCTGTACCCCTAATGAAGCAGGGATTTCTCTAGAGGTTATAGCTAAGTTTGCCGGTAAAATACCTATTCTGGGAGTTTGCTTGGGACACCAGTCCATTGCCCAAAGCTTCGGCGGAAAAGTTGTCCGGGCTGAGCGGCTGATGCATGGCAAGACCTCCCCGATATACCACGATGGCCAAACCATATTTCGGGGTTTACCTTCACCCTTTACCGCCACCCGCTATCATTCCTTAATCGTAGAAAAGGAAAGCCTGCCCCCGTGTTTAGAAATCACTGCCCAAACGGCAGAAGGGGAAATTATGGCCCTGCGGCATAAGCATTTGCCAGTAGAAGGAGTCCAGTTCCACCCCGAATCTATTTTAACCGAGCATGGTAAAACAATGCTCAGTAATTTCTTAAAGCAAACAGTCTGATAAGATATCGTTCAGCTAGCTGAGAGGGCGATAAGTACGCCTGTGGAGAAGAGAAGGAGAGATTAGTATGAGTAGACTTAAAGAGGCAATTTCCAAAATCATTACCGGAAGTAACCTATCCATGGCTGAAGCAAGTGGGGCCATGCAGGAGATATTTAGTGGCCAGGCCACTGACAGCCAAATAGCTGCCTTTATTACCGGACTTCGCATGAAGGGAGAGACTCCCGAGGAGATTGCCGGTTGTGCCTTTGCCATGCGAGAAAAAGCTACACCAATTCAGACCAAGCATGAGTTTTTTGTTGATACCTGTGGAACTGGTGGGGATGGTGCCCATACCTTTAATATTTCCACAACGGTAGCTTTGGTCTTGGCCGGGGCAGGTTTGCCGGTGGCCAAACATGGTAACCGTTCGGTGTCCAGCCGTAGCGGCAGTGCAGATGTCCTGGAGGCTTTAGGTGTTAATTTGAGTCTTAACCCAGAACAGGTAGGCTGCTGTCTGGATGAAATAGGGTTAGCATTTCTGTTTGCTCCCGCTTTACATGGGGCGATGAAATATGCGGCTGGGCCAAGGAAGGAACTGGGTATCCGTACTATTTTTAATATTCTGGGGCCGTTAACTAATCCAGCCCAAGCCCAGGCTCAGGTTGTTGGGGTATTTGACCCCTTGCTCACTGAGACTATGGCTCAGGTGTTGGCTAAATTAGGCACCCAACAGGCCTTTGTGGTCCATGGGGCGCAGGGCTTGGATGAAGTAGCCCTTTGCGGTCCGAGTAAAGTGTCTCGGATGACTGCTGGTGCAATAGATACTTTTTACCTTGATCCGGTGGAGTATGGTCTACATCGTGCCGATAACAAAGCTCTGGTCGGAGGATCAGCAAAGGAAAACGCCCAAATAACCACCCAAGTACTCCAGGGTGTTCGGGGAGCCTGCCGGGATGTTGTGTTAGTTAATGCCGCTTTAGGCTTTATAGCTGGAAACAAAGCTGAGGAAATAGCTGAGGGTATCGAACTAGCGGCCAAGTGTATAGATTCCGGTGCTGCCTTTGCCAAACTCGAGCAACTAGTTGGTTTCACCCGGGCTATAAATAGTCCGATAGCCTAAACAGACGGAGGGGAGTCAGACCAGCATGGGTAATATTCTAGATCAAATTGTCGCCCATAAACGCACTGAAGTGGCGGCTGACCGTGAGGCTTTACCCTTAGCCATAATTCAAAGGGAAATTAGCAAACTTCCTCCTACCAGGTCTTTAAGCAAGGTGCTCCGGAAACCCGGGGAGGTTGCCCTGCTTGCGGAAATTAAAAAAGCCTCACCCTCCAAAGGGGTAATTAGGGCCGACTTTGATGCTGTGGAGATTGCCAAAATATATACTCAAGCAGGGGCAGCAGCGATATCCGTGCTCACTGACCATAAGTTTTTTCAAGGAAGCCCAGACTACTTGCGGCAGGTAAGGGAAGTAACTAACCTTCCTCTGTTACGGAAGGAATTTATTATCGACGCTTATCAAATCTACCAAGCTAGGCTGCTGGGCGCAGATGCTATTTTGCTAATTGCCGGACTTCTAGAAACCCCACAGCTAGTCCGGTTTCAAGAGCTAGCAGGGGAATTAGGTCTGGAATGCCTGGTGGAGGTTCATACCGAGGCGGAACTAGCTAAAGCCAGGGCAATTGGGGCTAAGTTAATCGGCATCAATAACCGTGACCTGACAGTATTTAAAACGGATTTGCACACCACTATTCGGCTGAAAAGCCTAATTACTGATCCCGAGGTGATTGTAGTCAGCGAAAGTGGGATAAATACAAGAGCAGATGTGCTGCTCCTAGCTCAGCACGGGGTAGATGCCATGCTGGTTGGGGAGGCCCTAATGCGTCAAGGGGATGTTGCTGCCCAGCTTGCTTATTTACTCAAAGACCAGCCAGCAGCTAAGGTGGTGGGGTAGGTGACCAGGGTAAAAATATGTGGGATTACCGACCTGACTATAGCGTTAGGTGCTGTGGCTGCAGGAGCGGATGCTATAGGTTTTGTCTTCGCCGAAAGTCGGCGGAGAATATCTCCGAATGCAGCTCAGTTAATAATTAAGAATTTACCTCCCTTTGTGACCACTGTCGGTGTTTTTGTTGATGAAGCTCTGACCACCTTGAATGAGATTGCCAATTATTGTGGCTTAGATGTAGTCCAACTCCACGGCTCGGAGTCCCCTCAGTATTGTCAGCAGGTAAAACGGCCAGTGCTCAAGGCTATACGCATAGCCACAGCAGCAGACCTGGAACAAATGGCTGAGTATGAGGTTCGGGGTTTTTTGCTGGATACTTTTATCCCCGGCCAGCTCGGGGGTACCGGGCAGACCTTTCCCTGGCACTTGGCTAGGGCAGGGGATAAAAACCACCCCATAATTGTTGCCGGTGGGCTGACTCCGGATAATGTGCAACAAGCCCTAGCCCAAGCTGAACCCTTTGGGGTGGATGTGAGTAGTGGGGTGGAAACAGACGGAATTAAGGATTTAGCTAAAATCCAAAAATTTATTAACCGGGTAAGGAGGTTTAGGGATGAATAATTTACCAACTGCTATAGATAGCTTGCCAGATCAAAACGGACGCTTTGGACACTTTGGCGGCAGGTTTGTCCCTGAGACTTTGATGCCTGCTTTAATCGAAGTGGAACAAGCCTATAACCAAGCCAAAAATGACCCTGCCTTTCAGGCAGAGCTAGCTTATTACCTTCAGCAATATGTTGGCCGGGAGAATCCCCTGTATTATGCCGAGCGGTTAAGTACCCACTGTGGAGGAGCTAAGATTTATCTGAAGCGGGAAGACTTAAACCACACTGGTGCCCATAAAATCAATAACACCCTTGGCCAGGCCATGCTAGCTAAGCGGATGGGCAAAAAGAAGGTTATCGCCGAGACAGGAGCGGGTCAGCACGGAGTTGCCACAGCTACTGCCGCTGCCCTCTTTGGCATGGAATGTACGGTGTTCATGGGTACTGAGGATATTAGACGCCAAGAGCTTAATGTCTTTCGCATGAAACTACTGGGGGCCAAAGTAGAGCCCGTTACCACAGGAAGCTGTACTCTTAAAGATGCTTGTAATGAAGCTATGCGCCAGTGGGTTTCCAATGTAAATGATACCTTTTATATTTTCGGTACTGCGGCCGGACCTCACCCTTGGCCCTTGATGGTTAGGGATTTCCAGGCAGTTATTGGCCAAGAGACTAGGCGGCAAATGCTGGATCAGGAAGGCCGTCTCCCAGATGTAGTCTTAGCCTGTGTGGGCGGGGGAAGTAATTCCATCGGCATGTTTTATCCCTTTCTAAATGACCCGGTTAAGCTAGTAGGGGTTGAGGCTGCCGGACTTGGTCTAGACACTAACAAGCACGCCGCTACTTTAACTAAAGGTTCCCGAGGAGTGCTGCACGGTTCAATGAGCTACTTGCTCCAGGATGGGGACGGTCAGGTGTTGGAGGCTCATTCCATCTCGGCAGGCTTGGACTACCCAGGTGTAGGCCCTGAACACTGTTACCTAAAGGAAAGTGGCCGGGTACAATACCAGGCGGTAACTGATGCCGAAGCTTTAGAGGCAGTTCAGGTTTTATGCCGCACCGAGGGCATAATTCCAGCTTTAGAAAGCGCCCATGCCATCGCTCAGGCTCTAAAGCTGGCACCTACAATGAATAATAACCAGCTCCTCGCAGTTTGTCTTTCCGGTAGAGGGGACAAGGATGTCCACACTTTAGCCCGGGAATTGGGGGTGGAGTAGATGAATAGTCAACACGGCAACCCAGCTGACCTAACAGGACGTCAAGGTGTGCAACTGCTGGAAAAAACCTTTAAGCAGCTCCGGGAACAAGGTGAAAAAGCGTTAATTGCCTATATTACCGCCGGAGACCCCAGTTTAGAGCAGACAGAAAAAATCGTGCTTAGTATAGCCGAGGCGGGTGCTAATGTCATCGAATTAGGTATACCTTATTCTGACCCGGTGGCTGATGGACCGATAATCCAACAGGCCTCCCAACGAGCACTGCAGGCTGGAACCACTGTGGAAGGGATTCTAACTTTAGTTTCCAAGCTTCGTTCCCGGACGGCAGTTCCCCTGGTGCTGATGACTTATATTAACCCCATCCTCCAATATGGAGTGGAACGCTTTATGCAAAAAGCTTATTCAGTAGGGGTAAATGCCTTGATAATTCCCGACTTGCCTGTGGAGGAGTGGGTGTTAATAGAGGACGCAGCCCAGCAGCACCAAATTGGGTTAATACCCTTACTAGCGCCCACTACACCAGCTGAGCGCATTCAAAAGATTTGTCCCCGGGCTAGGGGTTTTATCTACTGTGTTTCCCTCACTGGAGTAACGGGAATGCGCACAGAATTACCACCCCAGCTTAATGAATTTTTAGCTCGGGTTCGAGCAGCCACCAGCTTACCTATGGCAGTAGGTTTTGGAATATCTACTCCCCAGCAGGTGCTTCAGCTAAAGGACCACTGTGATGGAGTGGTGGTAGGTAGTGCCATCGTCAACCTGTTAGCTGAAGTTGGAGCAAAGCCGGATGGTTTAGCCCAAATCCGAAATTATATAGCATCCTTGCGCCAGGCTCTGGATAGTTAAGGCAGGACTTGCACATAATTGCCAGCTACAATCCATTGTACCCTGTCGTAAGTTTAGAGGGAATTTACGCTCCCAGGAACCCCCGTTAAAGGTGGCAATAGCTTCTATTACATCAACGAAGGAAAGTAGCGGCCCTGCCTGAAAACATTGACTGAGGCAACTACTCTTTATAAACACAATGAGCCTGCTATTCTCAGTAATGCTTTTTCCACTTTAAATAATATTTTATGGGTTGTCTCAAAAGGGGGACAGCCCTTTTGTTTTAGTTTGAAAAATTGATCCTGATGTTATGCTGACATAAAAGTTGCTCAAGTAATTAAAATTTAGTATAATCAATTTGGTTATAAAATAAATGAATATGATTAATTATTAATAAATATACTAAAAAAATTGAAAGAGAGTGGGATTCTCCAATGTCCAAAAAACAGAAACCAATAGCACCTAAGCGCAAAGAAGACTATCCTGAAATTATGACTGTGACCCAGGTCGCAGAGTATTTTCAAATCAGTGATATGACAACATATAAATTAGTCCAGGAAGGGACTATACCGGCTTTTAAAATTGGCAGGCACTGGCGGGTAAAGCGAGATGACCTGGACGTATTCATTGATAAATTACTAAAGGGTGAAAGAATTTGAATTCAAAATACAGGAGTGATAAGTTGAAAAAGATTAACAGCGGTCTAAGCATTATTCCCCTCGGAGGCGTGGGGGAAATCGGAAAAAACATGATGGTTTTTGAGTATGGTGACGACATTATAGTTGTAGACGCGGGTGTTGCTTTCCCAGGTGAGGAATTGTATGGAATTGACCTGGTTATCCAGGATACAAGGTACTTGGTAGAAAACAAAGCACGGGTAAGGGGATTTTTTATCACCCACGGGCATGAGGACCATATAGGGGCGTTGCCTTATGTCCTAAAAGACTTTGATGTACCTGTATATGCGACCAGGCTTACTATCGGTTTAATTAGCAAGAAGCTTACGGAGCATGGCATGGATAAAACTGCAAAGCTGATTGAAATCCATCCTGATGATGTAATCAGCGCAGGAGTCTTTAAGGTTGAATTCTTCAGGGTTAACCATAGTATTCCTGATGGCGTTGGTCTGGCAATTAATACCCCCGAAGGGCTGGTGGTGCATTCCGGAGACTTCAAGCTGGACCATACACCGATTGATGGCAGGGTGACCGAACTGCACAAATTAACCGGATACGGTGCCAGGGGAGTATTAGCGTTAATATGTGACAGCACCGGAGTGGAAAATGAAGACTATACACCTTCTGAAAAAGTGGTTGGAGAGGCCTTTGAGAAAGAGTTTGAGACGGGAAAAGGACGGATAATTGTAGCAACCTTCGCCTCGAATGTGCACAGAATTCAGCAGGTAGTTAATGCCGCAATGAAACATGACCGTAAAATTGCTGTGGTAGGCAGGAGTATGGTCAACGTAGTTGCGGCGGCAAGGGAATTAGGTTATTTATCTTGCCCGGATTCAATTATGATTGATATTAATGATCTAAAAAAGCATGCCCCGGATCGCATTGTAATTATAATGACCGGCAGCCAGGGGGAACCGATGGCAGCCCTGACGCGCATTTCCGAAGGCAGCCACAGGCAGATAGTACTTCAACGGGGAGACACGGTAATTGTATCGGCATCACCTATCCCTGGCAATGCCAAGCATGTCTACCGGACAATTAACAACCTCTTTAAGGGAGGAGCTCGCGTGGTATACAAGGATGTTACCTCTGTTCATGTCTCTGGACATGCTGCCAGGGAGGAAATTAAGACCCTGATCAATATGGTTAAACCACAATTTGCGATACCCTTTCATGGGGAGTACAGGCACTTGATAAAGTTTAGAAGAACAGCTTCCGAACTAGGGATTCCTGAAGAAAATGTCATAATCAGCGCTATAGGAGACAGAAATGTTTTTCACCGGGGGAAATACAGCCTGCAGGGCAAAGTCCACGCCGGCAGCATAATGATTGACGGTCTGGGGGTAGGCGATGTAGGCAACATAGTTTTACGCGACAGAAAGCATTTGGCTGAAGACGGAGTCGTTGTTGCTGTGCTGACCATTGACAAGACTACAGGGGCTGTTTTATCAGGCCCGGACATATTGTCCCGCGGGTTTGTATATGTCCGCGATTCTGAGGAATTGCTGGCCAAAATGAAGCATGAACTGGACCGGACGGTACAAAGTTGTGCAGAAAAACATATCAGGGAATGGTCGACCATAAAAGAACAGATCCGGAAGACCTTAAGTAATGTTATGTATTCCGAAACAAGACGGAGGCCACTCATTTTATCGGTAATTATGGAGGTTTAGTTATAGAAATGAACAACATACATCCTAAATTTCCATTGGAAGAACAAAGGCTTAAAAAAACAAAAAAAGTTATAGAGGAATACCTGGAAGTGATAAAAACAAGCGAAAAGAAGCAAGTGCAGGATATCAAGCAGGCATTTGTAGACCTTGATTTTCTTGACAGCAGTCAAAGCTATATCACTATCCTTACAAGTACCCAGATGTTAGAGTATGGCAGGGAAAACTATAAAAAACTTTCGGCAGGAAAAGAAAAACCTTATTTTGCGCGGGTTGATTTTAAAAATGAAGGAAGTCCGGATTATGGGAAATATTATATTGGTAAATTTTCCGTGCCCTCCGGAGTTGACAGAGAGCCCTTTGTTATTGACTGGCGCGCCCCGATTGCCAATATCTATTATGAAAGCAGACTGGGAGAAGCAACCTATGAAGCTCCCGAAGGCATTGTAAAAGGAGACCTGGGATTAAAAAGGCAATTTACAATCAACAATGGCATACTAGAGAACATTTTGGATATTGACCTGACTACAAATGATGAATTTCTCCAGGCTTCCCTGGATGCCGGAGTTGATAACAAATTAAAGGATATTGCTGCCACTATTCAGGCTGAGCAGAACAGGATTATCAGGGCTGATATCAACCGCCCGCTTATTGTCCAGGGGGTAGCGGGCAGCGGGAAGACGACAATTGCTTTACACAGGATTGCTTACCTCATCTACACATATGAGGATGACTTTATTCCGGAAAACTTTTTGATTATTGCTCCAAACCGACTCTTTATTAATTATATTTCCGAGGTATTGCCTGAGCTTGGGGTAGAAAGAGTAAAACAAACCACATTTACAGAAGTTATGCTTGAGGTTATTGAACTTGATTGTACAATAACAAACCCCAATGATAAGCTTGTTTCTTTCATAAATACCCAGGACGGCAATGAAAACGATTCACCGGCACCTGTTAAATGGGCTTCTGCCTTTAAGGGGTCAATGATATTTAAAAAGATCATTGACAATTATCTGGACGATTTGGAACAAGCGTTTGTGCCAGATGAGGATCTTGCACTTGAAGAATATATCATAGTACCAAAAGATGAGATTAAAAGGTTGTTTATCCGGGAATACGGCTTTCTGGCTTTTTACCGGAGAGTTGATATGCTTAAAAAGGTATTGTCCAACAAGCTGAAGTCGGCCAAAGAGAAAATATTAACAGAGATCGAGGAACCCTTCAACCGCAAAATAGATAATTTAAGGGGTATAGCTATGGAAGATCAAAAACGGCGGGATCTAATAGCTTCACTTCTTGATGCCAGGGATGTAAGACTTATGGAAGTAAAGAACAGGTTAAAAAACTTAGTGGCACAATATATTGCGAAGTTTCCCAAAAGAAATCTGCTGCGTTATTATCAAGACATTGTAACAAATGAGGGCTTTATCCGGAAGCATATCACTGATGAAGCATATGAAAACAGTATTGGTTTTACCTGTGAGACATCCGAAAGGTTAATCAGCAAAAAACAGATAGAGTTTGAAGACCTGGCTCCTCTTGCCTATTTAAAATACAATCTTTACGGATTGAAGGAAAAGCCCAGTATTAAGCATTGTGTAATAGACGAAGCTCAGGATTTAAGCAGCTTCCAGATCTATGCCCTGCGTAAAATTTTAAATACTGACCTGTTTACTATTTTCGGAGATTTGGCTCAGGGAATCCACTCTTACAGGGGCACTAACAATTGGGCAGAGCTTATTAATGATGTCTTTTCTAACCGGGAGTGTAATTTCCGAACTCTGGAACAAAGCTACCGCACAACTATAGAAATAATGGAGCTGGCCAATAAAATCCTTAAAAAATCCGAAAACCGGGATTTTATTTATGCCAAACCGGTAATCAGGCACGGTGATAAGCCCATAATTAAAAATTTCAGTAGTACAGACAATTTTGCAGAGGAAGCGGTCCGGGAGATTGAAACGTTAAAATCCAGAGACTACAAATCTGTGGCCTTTATAGGTAAGACCCTAGATGAATGCAGAACAATTAAGAACCTTCTGGAACAGAGGGGGGGACTTAAGGTTGATATCATTACCGGTGATGAAGACGTATGGGACGGTGAGGTTGTTGTCCTTCCCGCATACATTGCCAAAGGGCTTGAATTTGATGCCGTCTTTATTGTCAGTATAAATGAAGGTTTCTCCTTTGATGAACTGGACATCAAGCTGTTATATATAGCTGTCACGAGAGCCCGCCATAAACTTTATATTTTTCAGACTAATAATTCAGTTCGGCGGCGTTCAAATACATACGGCTAGAGGATGGAAAATATTCCATCCTTTTTGTTGACAAAACAAGCTTTGCTAAGTTACTATAATTATAATATTAGGATATTGTAATATTAGCAAATTGACGAGCGTTATCTGCAGTTCATCAACAAGACCAGGCCAAGGAAGCATAGTTTATTATGTACATAATTTACAGGGGGGATTACCGTGCTGCAATGGTTTGCTGATTGGTTAGTATACACTTTGCTAGGTTTAGCAAAAGGTACCCGCTTGTCCGGGGCAATTAACTTTTTTATTTATGATACAATAAAAATATTACTGCTGTTGGCAGTAATTATTTATGCCGTTTCTATTATCCGCAGCTTCTTTCCTCCTGAAAAAACCAAGAAATTATTGAGTCATCGACGACAGTTCTATG
Source organism: Carboxydocellales bacterium (assembly GCA_049302075.1). GTDB lineage: Bacteria > Bacillota > Carboxydocellales > JAJZTU01 > JBAQLS01. Next base: position 175,496 of record JBAQLS010000025.1, read on the forward strand.
GCAATATATCCGCAGCCCTCTTGGGAGTAGTAACTCCTTTTTGCTCCTGTTCCGCGGTTCCAGTATTCATCGGCTTTGTGGAAGCAGGGGTACCTTTGGGAGTGACCTTCTCCTTCTTAATATCCTCTCCTATGGTTAATGAAGTCGCGGTAATCCTACTCCTGGGTATGTTTGGCTGGAAAATTGCCGGGATTTACGTAATTTCAGGTTTGATAGTGGCCATAGCAGGCGGTATGCTCATAGGCAGTTTACAACTGGAAAACCAGGTCGAGGAATATGTTTATCAGATTAAGCTAACTGACCTGGAGCTGCCAAAGCTGACCTGGAAGGATCGTTCCGATTATGCTTTGGGGTATGTAAAGGATATCCTAAAAAAGGTTTGGCCTTATATTGTAGTTGCCATTGCCATCGGGGGTGCCATCCATGGTTATGCCCCGGAAAATTTCCTGGTCCAGTACGCAGGTAGGGATAATATTCTGGCGGTTCCTGTTGCTGTACTGATCGGGGTTCCGTTGTATTCTAACGCCGCCGGCGTGATACCCATTGTCCATGCTTTAATGGAGAAAGGTATGGCCGTGGGTACAGTTCTGGCCTTTATGATGGCAGTTACCGCCCTTAGCTTGCCGGAAATGATTATTTTACGCCAGGTCCTGAAACCAAAGTTAATTGGGATTTTTGTCTCGATTATGGCTGTTACAATTATCTTTACCGGTTATTTATTTAATGCAATCTTATAAAATATTAGGAGGTAGGTTTTGATGGAGGAAAGATTGTTCCAGATGAAGGCAGATTTCTTAAAGGCTTTGGCTCATCCAACCAGGATCAGGATATTAGAGCACCTTAGGGCAGAAGAACGTTGTGTGTGTAGGTTTATCGAAGACCTGGACATGGAGCAGTCTAATGTTTCTCAACATTTAGCGGTCTTAAAGAAGCAGGAGATTGTATCCTCAAGAAAAGAGGGAACGAATGTTATTTATAAAGTTGACCACCCTGAAGTATATGCGATATTGGATATGATCAACGAGGTTCTATACACCCAGGTTAACAGCACTATGAAGCTGCTAAAAACTCAAAAAATATTAAAGTAAGGGGGGTGAAGGTAGATGAACATTAAAGTTTTAGGGCCAGGTTGCGTTAACTGTACTAATCTGCAAAAATTGGTACAAGAAGTAGTTGGAGAATTAGGGGTGGAAGCTTCTGTAGAAAAAATTACCGACTTTAAGGAAATTGCCAAGTACGGTATCATGTCCACACCCGGATTAGTCATCAATGAGGTTGTCAAGTGGTCAGGTAGTGTTCCTAACAAGGCCAAGGTCAATGAATTAATTACCACGGAGTTGGCCAAGGAAGGTTCTTAAGGTTCTTAAGGGGTGTCTCACAATAAAATACATTAAACCCATGACAAAGAATACGCCAATAAGTCGGTAAGGTATTCTTCCGGTCATAAGCCCCCTTATTCCGGCCTGCATTGCTGCTCCCTGAGAGTCTTTTTCAAGTTCTGTTTCTGCCGCTGTAATAAACAGTTTATTAAACCAGCTGCGCCTATTCAGTTGGGTATTAATCCGGAAAAGCAGCATGCCGATTTGATTGTCCCATTTAAATTCCTGCAAAGGTTGATGATAAAACCGGGCAAACGCCTCTTTGCTAGCTCCGTGGTGACAAATAGCTTCAGCAGCCAGATGGGCATGCAAAAAACTTGCATAAACCCCATCCTTAAGAACCCTCCCGTATCCGGTTAAATCACCTAACATAACCCAACCGTCTCCATAGAAGTTTTGGGCAAATCCAATAAAAAGCTTGGCAGGGCAAATAGTCCGGCAGCGCAAATGCTTAGATGGTTGGGGAAGATCCAAGTATTTTTTTACTTGCGGATGGTCGAAGACAACGTCCAATTCCTCAGCAGTCAGCTTTTTGCCTAACATAGTAAGGGTAAGCCAATTTTTACCCTTGGGAATAAAGGCTATAACAGCATCCTCAACTAAACCGTCAATAACTAAAATGCGATTAGCGATAAGGTTATGTTTTGCCGTAGAGGTATCAACCTCTGTAACACTGCCTTCCATCAAAGGTGGAGGTATATATCCAGTTAGAGCCTGGAAATTCTGCAGCATCGGTTTACCCAGGGAACGAAAGCCGGTAGCTAAAACCAATACATGAGCATCCAGTTCTTCATAACTGCCATCATTTTTTTTAAGACTTAAAACAACTTTCCATTTAGGCTCATTATCAGGATATTGCTTACCTGGTTCAGTCAGTGGTATTATCTGTCGTACCAGGGTGGGTTCAATAATGTTGAAACAAGGTTCCATATCTTCGATTCCTTCTAAAATTCTCGATTTCAGGGAATCGTCAAAACCAGTTATCCCGAAACGACTAGTTCTTAGAGTGGTCAGCATGGGGATATTTAGGTTGACTTGGGTATTGCCTTCCTTATTTATAAAAATACACTCAGAAACATTATTTAAGATTACGTCATGGGGAGTATGCAGATCAAACAGATTTATCATAGTTTCCCGGGCCAGATCGGTTATCAGTCCGCCACAATAATTACATCCTGAACTATTTACCAAATATACTTTTGGGTGTTGGCCTGTTTTTCTACATAGGGTAAGTATTTTACGGGCAAAAGCGCTGCCGGACAGTCCGCCGCCCACGATGACAATAACTGCATTCTTGTTTAAACCGGTTATGGAAGTCTCCGGATAAATATCATCCTGCGGCTCTATGTTTTGCTTGGGTGCAGGTTTGTTAAAAGTTTTTTCCAGATATTTAATAAAACTGTTAAGTAGCAAATACAGCACCCTTTCTTAACCCTAATAATGTGCTATTTGAATTATATCATGTATATCGTTAGTGGACTATTGCGTTCTCTGAATTATCATGTTAAACTCATTTTGTAAAGATTTAGTTGCATTTATTTTTTTACATTACATATTTATATATTTAAATATATAAATAATAGGCAAGCATATTAATGGGCTGTTATCCAAACATGTTCGAATTGCAGTTTTATTTGAAGAAGGGATGAGCTTAAATGAGGAAACTGGCTGAGTTTTTTAAAGCGCTCGGTGACGAAAACAGATTAAAAATAATCCGGATGCTATCGGAGAAAGAGCTGTGTGTTTGCGAAATTATTGACAGGTTAGAACTATCTCAACCGGCAATTTCTCACCATTTGAAGATTCTACGACAGGCGGGCTTGGTTAAAGATACTAAAGAGGGCAAATGGGTGTATTATGCTCTGAATAAAACAGCCTTTATCAATAATGGTGATAAGCTGAAGCGAATTCTGGCTGAACTACTTGGCGAAAACACTCACTCCCAACAATTTAATCAGCCTAAAAGCCGTACGGATTGTAGTCTTTGTGAAAAACTGGAGGCCAAACAAGCAGCAATTAGTAAAGAGTTAGGGGGGGTTAAGTAGTTGTAGCAAATGGAGGTAAAGTCTAATGGAGTTTAGATAAAGTTCACTTAAAAGATGGGAGGCGACCTTTGTGAATCAAACAGCGGTACCAGCTAAATTATCCTTTTTAGATCGTTTTTTAACCTTGTGGATTTTTCTGGCAATGGCCATAGGTGTGGGTGGAGGATACCTTTATCCGGGAGTGGCTGCCTGGTTAGATAAGTTTTCCATAGGAACAACATCCATCCCCATTGCAGTTGGTTTGATAGTAATGATGTATCCACCCCTGGCTAAAGTAAAATATGAAGAATTGGGTAAAGTCTTTAAGAACGGGAAAGTAGTACTGCTGTCCTTAGTCCAGAACTGGATTATCGGACCTGTGCTGATGTTTGCTCTGGCGGTATTATTATTAGCGGATAAGCCTGAGTATATGGTTGGCTTAATCCTAATCGGTTTGGCTCGTTGCATCGCCATGGTTATCGTCTGGAACACCCTGGCTAAAGGAGACTCTGAATACGCCGCTGCATTGGTAGCTTTAAATTCAATTTTCCAGTTGGTGCTTTATTCCGTCTATGCCTATGTGTTTATCACTGTGCTTCCCAAATGGCTAGGCTTAAAAGGTATGGAAATTAATGTATCCATGGCTGATGTAGCACTTAGTGTAGCCATTTATTTAGGTATACCCTTTCTAGCAGGATTCCTAACCAGATACATCCTCATTCCTGCCAAGGGCAAGGAGTGGTATGAAGATAAATTTCTACCCCAAATTAGTCCCCTGACTCTGATTTTTCTTTTGTTCACCATTATGGTGATGTTCTCGCTTAAGGGCAGCTATATCGTTAAACTCCCCATGGATGTAGTAAGGGTTGCTATTCCACTGCTTATCTACTTTGTAGTAATGTTCCTGGTGTCTTTCTTCATGAGCTGGCGTTTTGGGGTTAATTACCAGCAGTCCACCACTCTTTCTTTCACCGCAGCCAGTAACAACTTTGAATTAGCTATTGCTGTGGCTGTGGCGATTTTCGGCATTAATTCCAACCAAGCCTTTGCTGCAGTTATTGGTCCGCTGATTGAAGTTCCGGTTATGATTGGCTTAGTAAATGTGGCTTTAATGTTTTCCCGCAAGTATTTTACCGCCACGGGCAGCTCGACGGCTAAACAATAGGCTTAAGTTCCTTAAGGACTAAAACAAACTACTGATAATTAAGTTTCAATAATTGATTTTAGGAGAGAAATGCCTTGAAAATAGCTATTATTTCTGATCTTCATTCTAATTTGGAAGCTTTACGCAGTGTTTTGCAGGATATCGACGGGCAAAATGTCCAGCAAATTTACTGTACCGGGGATTTAGTCGGCTATGCTCCCTTTCCCAACGAAGTAATTGATTTGATTCGGGGAAAAAGAATACCTACTGTACTGGGTAATTACGATGACGGCGTAGGAAATATGCGTTTTATCTGTGGTTGTGATTATAAAGATGAACAAGCCCAGGTCCTTGGGGAACAATCAATCAACTGGACCAAAGAGCATACTACAGAGCAAAACAAGGAGTTCCTCCGGAATTTACCCCTTGAAATCAGATTTAATATAGGTAGTAAGAGAGTTCTGTTAGTACACGGAAGTCCCAACCGATTGAATGAGTATCTTTTTGAACAAGAGGTAGTAGAAAAGATAGCCGAAATGACTGAACAAGCCAATACAGATATACTTGTCTGTGGCCATACCCATATCCCATATCATGTTATGTTGCAGAACAAGCATGTCATCAATGCAGGTAGTGTAGGAAAACCAAAACATGGTGGTCCTCAGGCCACCTATGTTATTTTATCTAATTTTGCCGACGTAAAAGTGGAAATCAGGAAAGTGGAGTATAATTTCGAAGCTACTGCCTTAGCCATCGAGGAATCGGATTTGCCAAATGATTTTGCAAAGCTTATCCGCCTGGGAACTGGTTAGCATTTTTCGTGCTATACGGGTTTTTTAACAGCCTGCTTTTGCGACAATAAAAACAACCTAAAATGTGCATATACCCACTTACAAGTACTCCGCCGGTATAGGGTCAATTATTTTTTCGGCATAACTCAATAGCTGTCCTTAAGGCTCTTCCTTTGTGGAGAGTCTCTTCATATTCCAGCTGGGGGTCAGAGTCAGCCACAATGCCGCCACCTACCTGAAAGTAAGCCCAACCGTCTTTAATCACCAAGGTGCGAATGACAATATTTAAGTCAGCATCGCCACTAAAAGCAATGTATCCCATGGAACCGGTATAAATACCCCGTTTGACCGGCTCCAACTCTTCGATAATTTCCATTGCCCGAATTTTTGGGGCCCCGGTGATTGAACCACCAGGGAAACTAGCTTGAAGGACATCAATGATGCTTTTGTCCGCAGGTAGTTGGCCTTCAACAGTAGAGACCAGGTGAAATACAGTTGGGTATTCCTCCAGTCTAATTAACTCAGGCACGTATACTGTCCCGGTAGTACACACTCGGCCCAGATCGTTGCGCATTAAGTCAATAATCATCACCAACTCAGCTCGGTCCTTGCTGCTATTGAGCAGTTCCTCCCGGTTAGCCTGGTCGGCAGCTGGGTTCTGCCCTCTGGGCCGGGTGCCTTTAATGGGTCGGGTTTCCACTCGAGAATCTTTGACTAGCAGATAACGTTCCGGGGAAGCGCTGGCAATCACCACCTCCGGGTAGTTTAGATAACCGGCAAAAGGAGCGGGATTAATAGTACGCAGCACCTTATACAATTCAAAGGGCTCAGTAGGGAGGGGAGCGTCAAAACGCTGAGTCAGGTTGACCTGAAAAATATCCCCGGCTGCAATATAATCTTTGGCTGCCTGAACCCCTTGACAGTATTCGATCGGAGTAAAATGCGTCTTGAGAAAGCCATCTAAGTCGGCACTGGCATCGGGTAGCTGGGCCGCTTTGCCTGTGGCAAGTTCTAACGGTTGTTCCGCTAATTGTTGTTTTAGTGGATGCTCCAAGGACTGGTCTTTTTTATCCAGCAGCTTAGCTGCTGCTATCATTCGCAGTTCAGCATATTCCTTCCGTCGGGCAGTGTCAGCTTCCGGCAGACCAGTGGAGGAAATTAGCCATTGTTTTTCTTCGTGGTCATAAATGAGCACAGTATCATAAAACCCCTGAATACAATCGGCTATTTCTAAATCATCTTTGGCCAGGGAAGGCAGTACTTCTAAATGTGTACCCAGATCATAGGCAAAATAGCCCACACAACCTCCTAAAAAGGGAGGGAGTCCGGTCAGCCTGGGGATGGAGTATCTTCCCAGTAAAGCCTTCAGCGTTTGCCAGGGGTCACCGTTAAAATATTCTCTGCCATCCTTTTTATTAAGCATAATCTGGTTACCTTTACTCTCCATAGTTATGAATGGGTCAAAACCTATAAAAGAGTATTTTCCCAGACCTTGGGGATTCATCCCGCTATCTAGAAAAAAACTGTAAGGAAGGTTTTTTAGTTGCTGATACACTTCCACCGGCAAAATTTTAGAGCTGAATTTCCGCACTAAGGGCTGGGCCATTATGACAGTCTGATTATTTACGGTAAGGGTTTGGCTAGACATGGTTCCTCCTTAAAGTGTTCGCTAGACATAAAAAATACCAGCACAAAGTACTGGTACTCACACCGCTATCTCCGAGTCGTCTCAACTCAACTAATCTATCCTCATCTCAGCTCTGCTCAAAATTAAATTGTCTGCGTAAGCTAATGTATTAGCAGTTTTAATTTAGCATGGCTGAAAACCCTTGTCAATATGTATTCCTGCCCAAACACAAAAGAAAAATAAACTTGCGTCCGAGGGTGACCCTGTGGTAGCATAATGGTTGTAGGATGGTTGGTTAAAGTAGAATTAGTACAAAAAAGTAGAACAGTAGAACAGTAGGATGGATAGCATGGTTATGAGTTTGACCAGGGCACTTCCATTTTGGAGTGCTTTTTTTGATACTTAGGAAATATGCTTGGAATAATAGGTATACTAATGTAAACTACCAACCCTACAAAAATAATTCGAATTTATTTTAAGGAGGATAACATGATAGTAGTAATGAATCACGGGGCCAAGGAAGAAGAAGTTAAAAAAGTAATTGATAAATTAACTAATGCGGGTTTTCAAATTCATCTATCCGAAGGTGTGGAAAGAACTATCATTGGGGCGATTGGCGATAAAACCCGACTTTCCCAACTAGCCATTGAGGCTATGAACGGGGTGGATAAATTGGTACCTATTCTCCAGCAATTTAAGCTGGTTGGACGAGAGTTTAAATCCCAGAATACCATAGTGAAAGTTGGAAATATTGCTATTGGCGGTGAACAGTTACATATCATGGCTGGACCCTGTGCCGTGGAAAGCAGGGAGCAACTAATCGAGACAGCTCACGAAGTAAAAGAGGCTGGCGCAACTATGCTCAGAGGCGGCGCCTATAAACCTAGAACCTCCCCCTATGTTTTCCAAGGGTTAGAGGAAGAGGGGCTGAAAATTCTAGCCGAGGCTAGGGAGCAGACCGGTCTTCCCATTGTTACCGAGGTAGTAGATCCGAGAACTGTGGAACTAGTTGCTAATTATGCCGATATGCTCCAAATCGGTGCTCGCAATATGCAGAACTTTTTCTTATTGAAAGAAGTAGCTAAGGCCAATAAACCAGTGCTATTAAAGCGGGGCCCTTCTGCTACTATTGAAGAATGGCTAATGGCTGCCGAATACATCATGGCGGGAGGTAATTACGATGTAGTGCTCTGTGAGCGCGGTATCCGCACCTATGAAACTTACACCCGTAATACCCTAGACTTAAACGCGGTTCCCGCTGTCAAACACCTCTCCCACCTGCCAGTAATAGTTGACCCCAGTCATGGTACCGGAAAGTGGAAAATGGTAGCTCCCATGGCCAGAGCATCTATAGCTGCCGGAGCAGACGGTTTAATGGTGGAAGTTCATTACAACCCAGCTGAGGCTTTGTGCGATGGTTCTCAATCCCTTACTCCCGAGAATTTCCGAGTTTTAATGCAGGAAATTCGGCAAATAGCTCCGGTGATGGGTCGGAAACTGGTCTAGGTGGGAAAGGAAGAAAACTATGTCCCAGATTTTTAAGCGGATCTGTATAATCGGGGTTGGACTAATTGGCGGCTCCCTTGGTATGGCTGTTATCCAGCGTGGTTTAGCCGGTGAGGTGGTTGGTGTGGTTAGGAACCAGGAGAATTTGGAACTTGCTCTGGCCACTGCAGCTATCCACCGAGGTACTCCTGACCCAATAGCAGGAGTGGAAGGTGCGGACTTGGTAGTTTTGGCTACGCCAGTAGGCGCTTATGCTCCTATCTTAAAGCTAATCAAGCCCTACCTGTCCCCGGATGCTGTGATCACCGATGTAGGCAGCACTAAGGAAAAGGTAGTCCGGGAGGCTGAAGAAATTTTAGGTGATCAGTCTGCTTTTATTGGCGGGCACCCTATGGCCGGGTCGGAGCAGGCCGGGGTTAAGGGTGCCGACCCTTACCTTTTTGAAAATGCCGTTTATTTGTTAACTCCAACCGTACTAACCAGCCAGTCTGCCTTACATAAAATAGCTAACCTGTGCTCTGCCCTAGGGGCTAAGGTTATGACTTTTACTCCAGAGGAACATGATCAGATGGTTGCTGCCGTAAGCCACTTACCCCATTTAATTGCCGCAACCTTGGTTAACACTGTCAGTAAACTACAGCAGGAATTTCCTCAAACCCTTCAATTGGCAGCAGGTGGATTTAAGGATACTACCAGGGTAGCCATGGGGAATCCCACTATGTGGCGGGATATCTTGCTTTCTAACCAAGCCCATGTGTTAGGCTTAATTACTAAATTTCAGCAAACCCTAACCCTGCTAGAGGAGGATATTCGGGAGGCTGCTAGTGCCGACCTGGTTGGTAAACTAGAAAGCGCTCAGGAGCTTCGCCAGAAGTTGCCTAAAAAACTTAAAGGATACTGGCCGGAATTATACGAAATAGTAGTTACCGTACCCGACAAACCAGGGATGATTGCCCAGATAGCAGCTATCCTAGCAGAGGAACAAATTAATATTGCCGATATAGAAATCCTGCGGGTGCGGGAAGGGGAAGGCGGGACAATTCGCCTTGGCTTTACCCTCCCAGGTAATGATGAAGCCGCAATAAGGATTTTGCGTTCCAAAGGAATTATTGCCAAACCGAGGCATTAGGCCAACCTAATCAGGGCTTTCAAGGAGAAACAATATGTTGCGTATAACCAAAGCACCTAGGCTGCAGGGAACTATCACTGTGCCGGGGGACAAGTCCATCTCCCACCGGGCTATAATGTTAGGCTCTCTAGCCAAAGGTAGAACAGAAATCCATAATTTCCTCACCGGTGAGGATTGTTTAAGCACTGCCAAGTGTTTTCAGGCCATGGGCATTACCATGGAGGGACTGGGTTCCACTACCGTCACCATCCATGGTCAGGGCCTAAGCGGTCTATCTGAACCCATTGATGTTCTAGATGTGGGCAACTCTGGGACCACTATGCGTTTAATGATGGGGATTTTAGCCGGCCAGCCCTTTTTTAGTGCAGTTACTGGAGATAGTACCATCCGCCGCCGGCCCATGGGTCGAGTTACGAAACCCTTAGGTGAAATGGGAGCCAAAATATGGGGTAGAGAGGGTGGAACCCTTGCTCCACTTGCAGTCCAGGGAACAGCCTTAAGCCCAATTCACTATAAATCCACTGTGGCCAGTGCACAGGTCAAATCTGCGGTTATTTTAGCCGGATTGTATTGTGACGGCGAAACTGGTATCACGGAACCCATTAAGTCCAGAGATCATACCGAACGGATGCTGCGTTACTTTGGTGGTCAAATCCAAGAAGCCGGTAACCAGGTCACTGTGACCGGCCGGCCAGAGTTGAAGGGCAGGAAGGTAATTGTACCCGGGGATATTTCCTCTGCCGCCTTCTTTTTAGTAGCGGCTAGCATTGTGCCTAATAGTGAGCTGTTGTTGCAAAATGTAGGAATTAATCCCACCCGGGATGGTATACTTGAGGTTTTAGCAGGAATGGGTGCTAATTTCCAACTCCTTAACCAACGAGAAGAATCCGGGGAACCGGTTAGCGATATTCTAGTCAAAAGCAGCCCTTTGCGGGGGATTACCATCGGCGGCGACATCATACCCCGGTTAATTGACGAAATTCCCGTACTGGCTGTGGCTGCTGCTTTAGCCGAAGGGGAAACCATCATCAAAGATGCTCAGGAACTAAAGGTCAAAGAAACTAACCGTATTACCGCTATAGTCAATGAACTAACCAAATTCGGTGTTGAAGTTGAAGAACTGCCGGATGGGCTGCGCATTCGAGGAGGTAAACCCCTTCAGGGGGCTCATTGTGAAAGCTATCATGACCACCGTATGGCCATGTCCATGGCAGTTGCCGGTATGTTGGCCGAGGGAGAAACAATTATTACCAACCCGGAATGTGTAAATATTTCCTTTCCCGGCTTTGCCCAACTGTTACATAGCCTGACTGGTTAGGTTAGCACAAATTATTAGATTATTTTGCTCAGCGGGTTGAAACAATATAAAGGAGGAATTGACTGTGAAAAAAGGTTTAATTGTACTGGTAGTTATCTTAGGCGTAATTTTTCTGATAGGTTCATCCCTTGCGGGAATCTATAATGGCTTAGTCACCGATTCGGAAAATATCAAAGGTCAGTGGAGCCAGGTAGAAAACCAGCTCCAACGTAGAGCAGATTTAATCGGTAACTTAGTGGAAACGGTTAAAGGCTATGCTTCCCATGAAAAAGAAATAATCGGCCAAATTGCTGATTCCCGTGCCAAGCTTGCTGGGGCCAAAACTCCCGCTGCCGCAGCCAGTGCTGAAGCGAATTTTGGCAATGCCCTTTCCAGATTGCTTGTAGTAGTGGAAAACTATCCTAACCTTAAGGCGGATGCTAACTTCCGGAGCTTAATGGATGAACTTTCCGGAACGGAAAACCGGATTGCGGTGGCTCGCAAAGACTATAATGGAGCTGTCCAAACTTACAATACCAAAATTCGCACCTTACCTACCTCGATGATTGCTGGAATGTTTGGGTTCGGAGCGCAGGAATATTTCAAAGCAGAGGAAGGGACTAAAACTGCTCCCAAAGTGGATTTTGGCACCAAGTAAGAGTTAGCTAGACGGGGAATTTCAACAGCCTGTAAAATCCCGGCAAAGGGGAGTGTTTACATGAAAAGAATTACCGCATGCATGCTCCTGATAGTAATGGTATTTGGCTTAATCTATTCCACCTTCGCTTGGGCGGCTGACCCTTATCCGCCAAAGCCGGAGGGTAATATTTATGTTAACGATTTCGCCCAAATGCTCAGTCCTCAAACAGTTCAGGCTATTCAAGCCTTAGGAGCCCAACTGGAGCAACAGACTACCGCCCAAGTTGCGGTGGTTACCGTACCCAATCTGGCAGGTCAACCGGTGGAAGACTACGCAGTTGGACTTTTTCGCAAGTGGGGTATTGGCCAGAAGCAAAAAAACAATGGTGTACTCCTCCTGGTTTCGAAAGAAGAGCGTAAGGTCAGAATCGAAGTGGGCTACGGTTTAGAGGGTGCCCTACCCGACGCTAAGACCGGACGTATTCTGGATGAAGAGGTTGTACCCTTTTTCCGGCAAGGGGATTATGACAACGGTGTTTACCGGGGGTATGGGGTTTTGGCGGCCAATGTAGCGCAGGAATATCAGGTGCAGCTGACTGAGCCGCAGGCTAAGCCCATCCCGGAAAAACCCCAGGTAACGAAAAACACTAGGAGCAGGGTTCCTTCTCCTTTAGAACGCTGGTTGCCGTATATTTTAATAGCCATGTTCATTTTAGACCTGATTTTTAATCGGGCTAGAATCACCCGCACTGTCCTGGAAATGCTCTTTTTGTTTGGACTCTTTCGGGGAGGAAGTGGTGGTGGCGGGGGTGGCTTTGGTGGTGGCGGTTTTGGCGGAGGTTCCTCCGGTGGAGGGGGAAGCAGCCGAGACTGGTAATTGGATAAGGGCTGTTAAAAAATCCCGCCTCACACGGTAAAGTGGGGCGGGATTTCTTGGCGTATAGGAAAGTATAAATTTCAGGCACTACTCAACTAATGCATTGTAGTTCCGCATAAGTGCAGCTAAGGCTTCCGCCTGCGCTGGCGCTTGGCGCAAGCCAAGCTTTCTTTAAAGTTAAGTCGACGTAGTTGATTTACTGGCTTACTTTAGTAAACGCAAATAATCCTTTTGAGTTTCTTTTACCCGTTCAGCTATAAAATGAATAAACTCCCTGTCATCTTTATGTGCTCTCTCCAAAAAGCTAATATATTCCCTTCGTAAAACAGGTGGAATAATGGCAATTGCATATCCATTCTGCAACAAGATTAAATTCATCAATAGTCTAGCCACTCTGCCATTTCCATCAACAAAGGGATGAATAAAAACAAACTCTTTATGCACAAGTCCGGCCAATTCCACCGGATGATAATCTTGCCTTGTACTATTTATTCTTTCTACAAATTCTTCCATAAGACCTGGGACTTTTTCGGGATTTGGGACACTATATTCAGAGCCACTGATAAAAACCTTTTTCTTTCTATATCTACCAGCCTCTTTATCGTATATTAACCGATAAAAGAGCTTATGAAGTTTTTTGATGATTGTTTCGTCAAATCTTTTACTCTTTGCTATGGAGTATATATAATCAAAGGCTGCACTGTGACCCAAAGCTTCAAAATAGTCCCTGATCGGCTTTCCTGCTATAGTAATCCCGTCTTCGAGGATGATTTTAGTTTCCGTCTCAGTTAATGAGTTACCTTCTAAAGCGTTACTTGAATATGTTAATCCAATTCTATAGTAAGCTTTTAATTGTTTTACTATATCATTGGAAAGAGGTTTATAACTGTTCACTTCTTTTTGTAATAAATCAATTTCCCTAAAAATACTTATCACAAAAACACCCCTCTTGCCTTCCAATAACTTCCTGATTTCACTATTATACTATAATTTAGATTCCCAGACAAACCTCTAGGTTTTTAATTTAACAGCCTGAATTTTTCACATACCCCCCTACTGATTTATCCATATAAAGAGGAAATACTAGTTAACACGGAGAAAAAATTAGCTAGAGAGAAAATATTATTTAATGTCGGGGAGGGAAACATGAAAAAATATAGTATTGCCATTGATGGACCTGCTGGGGCAGGTAAAAGCACTATTGCCAAGTTTTTAGCCGGCGAGTTAGGCTATGTCTATGTGGATACAGGTGCTATGTACCGGGCAGTAACCCTTAAGGCGTTGGAGAATAACGTCGATTTAAACAATGGGGAGGCTTTAACTAGTTTGGTGCAGAACACCAAGGTTTACTTGGATTTAGATTCCACAGGAAGTCAACGGGTGTTTTTGGATGGTCAGCAAGTTACTCAGCAAATTCGCACTACCATAGTTACCCGGAATGTTTCCCAGGTTTCGGCAGTTCCGGGAGTACGTTTGGAAATGGTTCGTCTACAGCAGAAAATGGCCGAGCATGGTGGGGTAATTATGGACGGTCGGGATATTGGCAGCTTTGTGTTGCCAGGGGCTGATTTTAAATTTTTTCTAACCGCCTCCATCGAAGAACGGGCTCGACGAAGGTTAGGTGAACTTCAAGATAAAGGAGAAGATGTGGACCTGGAACAAATAAAAGCAGATATTGCTTTAAGGGATCTGATGGATTCAGAGCGGAAATTTGCTCCTTTAGTACAGACCCCAGACGCTATTTTAATTGATAGTTCCCAGCTTAGTATTAACCGGGTGGTGGCCACAATGCTGGCTTATATCCAAGGGGGTGGTAAGTAGTGGTTTATTTCCTCGCCCGGATGTTATGGAGAATTTTTTTAACCGTAGTGGGTCGGTGGAAAATCCAAGGTAAGGGCAATCTGCCTGCTGTTGGTGGAGTAATTATTGCTTCCAACCATTGCAGTTATTTGGATCCCATAATAGTTGGCTGCAGCTTTGATCGTAAAGTAAGCTATCTGGCCAAGGAAGAGCTGTTTAGCAACCCATTGATAGCTTGGTTTATTAGACAAATGGGAGCTTTTCCGGTAAAGAGGGGCTCTGGTGACCGGGGAGCTATCCGGGAATCTATCCGACTGCTGACTACTGGTCATGCTTTTGGGATTTTCCCGGAGGGAACCCGTAGTCCAGATGGCAAGCTTCAAGCCGGAAAGCCGGGGGCAGCTATGTTGGCTGTTAAGGCCAAGGTTCCCATAGTACCTGTGGGTATTATCGGCTCCAAGCAGTGCCGTAATATTCGGGTTAACATTGGGCAGCCCATGTATTTTCCTGACCTGTGGGAAGAAAAGGTTTCTAAAGAGACGCTAGAAGAAATAACCGGTAGAATAATGCTGGAAATTGCCCAACTGACGGAATAAGAGCTTTTTTTGGGCACAAGCAGGAATTTTCATCTAGGTCGAGAAATAAGGTAGAGTATGAACAAACTCAGGTAGAGGATGCTGTAACTGAGGTGATTGAATGGAAATATTGGTAGCCCGGCAAGCGGGATTTTGTTTCGGTGTTAAAAGGGCGATCAAAATGGCTGAAGAAGCTGCCAGACATAGCCCAGTGCTTTATTCCTATGGTCCATTGATTCATAACCGTCAGGTTGTGGCCAAACTTGCTCAACAAGGAGTTCAGCCAGTAGAAGACTTAACTGACATCAGCTCGGGTACCATGATTATCCGTTCCCACGGGGTAGGAGCCCAAGTATTAGCAGACATTACCGCTATGGGACTACAAATAATTGATGCCACCTGTCCCTTTGTGAAAAAAGCTCAACAAATAGCTAACCAACTTCAAGAGGAAGGCTACCAGGTAGTTGTAGTTGGAGATAAAAGTCACCCCGAGGTAACCGGAATTGTCGGCTGGACCGGGGGTCAGGCTTTTGTTATAGAGAATGCCCAAGAAATTCGGGGTCTTTCCCGTTTTAATAAAATTGGCATCTTAGCCCAAACCACTCAACCGCTAGAAAACTTTTTAGCAATAGTTAAGGAATTTGCAGGCAAGTGTTTGGAGTTAAGAGCCTTCAACACCATTTGTCAGGCTACCGGTGAACGGCAGGATGCTGCGGTGGATTTAGCCAATCAAGTTGATATTATGATTGTGGTTGGGGGAACCAATAGCGCTAACACGCAAAAGCTGGCTGGACTCTGCCAGCACACTACAACACCCACCTATCATATTGAAACTGCCCAGGAACTTCAACAGCAATGGTTCCAGGGGAAGGCCAAAGTGGGATTGACGGCGGGTGCCTCTACACCCGACTGGATTATAGAGGAGGTTATAAAGAAAATGACTGAACTAAAGGATATGGAAGCAAGCGAACCAGAAAATGAAGAAGGAACCAAAAGCCAAGAGGAATATATGGCTGAGGCTCTGGAATTTAAAGATGTCCGTCGGGGAGATGTTGTGGCAGGAACGGTAGTCCAAGTCCGGGATGATGAGGTATTAGTAGATGTCGGAGCCAAATCAGAAGCAGTTATTCCCATCCGAGAGCTTTCCTGTAGTGTGGGCAATGATGCTGGACAGTTTGTTAAGTTAGGCGATATAGTTGAAGTTATGGTCTTAAAGGTGGAAGATAACGAAGGTAGAATTATCTGCTCCAAACAAAAAGCTGATGCTTGTAAAGCCCTGGGGGGTCTGGAACAGGCTTTCCAAAATGGCGATATAATCTCTGGACGGGTTACTGAAGTGGTTAAAGGCGGACTTTTGGTGGATGTGGGTGTTAGGGCTTTTCTCCCTGCCTCCCATGTAGATCGTCGCTATGTAGAGAATCTTGACCAATTTATTGGTCAAATAGTTGAAGGCAGAATAATTGAATTTAATGCTGCTAAACCGCGAGTTGTGCTATCCCGTAAGCAAGTCTTAGAAGAAAAGGCAGTTAGTCAAAAGCAGGAACTGCTGGCCCACATTAAAGAAGGCGAAGTTCGCCGAGGCGTGGTGCGCCGGTTAACTAACTTTGGCGCCTTCGTGGATATGGGTGGAATTGATGGACTGCTGCATGTGTCGGAGATGGCCTGGTATCGGGTTAACCATCCCTCAGAAATTCTCAGTGAGGGAGACGAAATTGACGTTTTCGTGCTAGGCGTAGATATTTCTAAAGAAAAAATATCCTTAGGCTTGAAACAAATTATTCCTAACCCCTGGGAAAAGGTTGAAGAAAAATACCCCATCGGTAGTGAAGTTTCCGGTAAAGTAGTCCGGTTAGCCCCTTTTGGTGCTTTTGTAGAGCTAGAGCCGGGTGTGGACGGTCTAATTCACCTTTCCCAGCTTTCTGAACGTAGAATTACTAAGGCTGAAGAAATAGTTAAGGTAGGGGAAGTAGTGCAGACCAGGGTTATTGATGTTAAAGGACAGGATAAACGGATTAGCTTAAGTCTTAAGGATGCTGACGGTGGTCTGCCCTCAGACCAGCCTCAAGCTACTGAAGAATAAGCACAGCAGTTAAAGAGCTGAGTAAAGCCGCTATGGGCAGAAACATCAAGCCGCGAGGAGTGCTGAACTTAAGGTATGGAAAAGACGCTGGTTATAGCAGAAAAGCCAAGTGTAGCCAAGGATTTAGCCAAAGTCCTTGGAAAGTTGACCAACCAGGATGGCTATCTGGAAAATGATCGTTATCTGGTTACTTGGGCCATCGGTCACTTGGTGGAATTGGCTGCTCCAGAAGAATATAACGCTCAATTAAAAGCTTGGAGTTTATCCAGCCTACCCATTATTCCACAGGAATTTCAGCTAGTAGCCCAAAAGAAAACAGTTAAACAATTTAGGGTGGTGCAAAAACTTTTGCATCACCCCGATGTTTTTCAGGTGATTAATGCTTGTGATGCTGGGCGAGAAGGGGAATTAATCTTTTATTACATTTATCGGTTAAGCAAGGCCCAACTACCTATTCAACGCCTGTGGATTTCATCTTTGACTCAGGAAGCCATTCAGGCCGGTTTTTCTGCGCTCCGGGATGGTGCTGAAATGGTTCCCTTAAGGGAAGCAGCCCTTTGCCGTAGTGAAAGTGATTGGCTGGTAGGAATTAACGCCACCCGTGGGCTTACCCAAAAGTGCGGGACACTGCTTTCCGTAGGTCGGGTCCAAACCCCAACTTTGGCTTTGCTGGTAAATCGGGAAGCGGAAATAACTAATTTTGTGCCCCAACCTTATTGGCAGGTGGAGGCGTTATTTGCCTGTGAGCAACAAGGGGATACCGTCTACAAAGGAGTTTGGTTTCGGGGTAAAGTGGACCGGTTTAGCGAAATTCAGGCTGCCCAAGCTGTAGCCGCCAAAGTTACCAACCAGCAGGGCAAAATCCAGAAGTATACCGAAAAAGAACAAAAACAACCCCCACCGTTGCTGTTTGACTTAACCGAACTGCAGCGGGAAATGAACAAGCGCTTTGGCTTCTCAGCTAAACACACCTTAGAGGTAGCTCAGGCACTGTATGAACAAAAAAAACTGCTGACCTATCCCCGGACGGATAGTCGGTATGTATCTAAGGATATGATTCCTACCCTGAAAAAAACTTTAATCCAGGTGGCTGTAGGTGATTACCGCCCCTTAATTTTGCCTGTTTTACAGCAGGACAAGCTGCCGATAAATAGTCGTATCGTCAATGATGCTAAAGTATCTGACCACCATGCCATTATCCCCACCCCCAAATCCCCGGACCTAGCCAAGCTGTCCAAGGATGAGCTTCAGGTATACAATGCCGTAGTCCGCCGATTTATCGCTGTGTTTTATCCCCCAGCTCTGCTTAAGCATACCGAAGTAATCACCCTGGTTCAGGGCGAAACCTTTATGACTAAAAATAAAGTGTTAGTGGAGCCTGGTTGGCGGGGTGTATACGGGGCTCAGTTGGAGGAAGATGAGACGGGTAATTTCCCCCGTTTAGCTGTAGAAATGCCGGTAATAGTTCAGCAAGTCCAAGTGCTCTCCAAAGAGACCCAACCACCTAAGCGTTTTACCGAAGCTACCTTGCTTAGCGCCATGGAATCTGCTGGCAAGTTAATTGAGGACGAGGAACTCCAAGAAGCCATGAAGGAAAGCGGTATTGGCACCCCGGCCACGCGGGCGGCCATAATTGAACGGCTGCTGGCTGTAGGGTACTTGATCCGGGAAAAAAAGAACCTAATCCCTACTGACAAGGGAAAAGATTTAATCAGAGTAATTCCAGTTGCCGAACTGGCTTCCCCGGAGCTAACTGGGGTTTGGGAAAAGAAAATGGCTGATATCCAGAAAGGGCTGTTTACCCGGGAACAATTTATGGTTGAAATTAACCAGTTTATCCAGCGGATGATTAAGGCGACCTTGGCCATGCCTTTTACCAGAGTAGCGGTAGCGCCGGAGCAAAGTGGTGGTGGGGCCAAGGGTCCAAAGACTACTACAGGTAAAACCACCCGCAGCAAGACTGCCACCCAACAGCAAACTACCACCAAACCGCATACCGCTGCCAGGGTAATTAAAACCCCTGCCGGCTCAGCAAAAGGGGAGCAGAGTGGGGAAAAAGATGCTGAAAGTGGGGATTTAGGCAGCTGCCCCCTTTGCGGAGGGCAAATAATTCAAGGGAAAAAGGGTTATGGCTGTGCAAATTGGCGTCAGGGCTGTAAGTTCGTAATTTGGCAGGTGATTGCCGGCAAACAGCTGACCATTACACAACTCCAAGACCTATTGAGCAAAAAAAAGACTAGTCTGATTCAGGGCTTTACAGCCAAAAGCGGAAGAAAATTTGCCGCGTACTTAGTCCTAGTAAACGGGGAAGTTAAATTTGAGTTTTGACCAGATTTAGGGTATTGACAGCAGGGAGCAGATTAGTTAAAATGTAACTGAGAACATTTATCAATGAGAACTTATAATGAGCCATTGAGAATGAAATTCAATTGCGACGAGGACAGGGGGTTGAATTTGTGATGTCACTAGATAAAGTACAACGCGGACAGTCAGTTAAGGTTTGTTTAATTCCCGGTGATGTAATCCGGGCTCAGGCCATCCGCTTTGGGATTGCTGAAGGTGCAGTGGTGGTTTGTGCGGAGATTATTCCCGCTGGACCAATAATTGTGCGTAAAAGCAAGCAGGAAATTGCAATTGGTCGAGGCTTGGCTAAAAAAATTTTGGTGGAACTAATTAACTAACGTATTAGTGACAGTTATCAACTATACTTAACAAAAGTTGAAAGTATGAGGTGAACAAAATGCATTGTCATGATATGGGGATAGCTATAGACATTCCAGAAGGGGCTAGGAAAATTGTTTTAGCCGGAAACCCGAATGTGGGGAAATCAGTTTTCTTTAATATCCTTACTGGAATGTATGTGGACGTTTCCAACTACCCAGGAACAACGCTAGAGATATCCTACGGCAAATTTGGGTCGGATATAATTATTGATACTCCAGGTGTATACGGAATTTCCTCCTTTAATGATGAGGAACGCATTGCTAGAGATATAATCCTCGGTGCGGATATTGTGTTAAATATTGTCGATGCAGTCCACTTAGAAAGAGATTTATTTCTCACTCAACAGATTATTGATACCGGAGTCCCGGTAATTGTTGCCCTGAATATGATTGATGAGGCGGAACACCAGGGGATTAATATCGATATCGACCTGCTGAGTGACCTGTTGGATGTTCCGGTTATTGCCACTGTGGCTGTGGAAAAGAAAGGCATAGATCAAGTAATCGAACATCTGGATTGCGCCCGAAAGGGGCACATGGAATACAGGCTGCGGGAACGTTTGAACAAATTACTTGATAGAGTAGGCAACCAAGGGGAGGCTCTACTAATATTAGAGGGAGATCCCATAGTTGCCGAGAGGCATGGTCTGCAACCTGGTACTGAACGGGAAGAAATCTACATTCTTCGTCGGGAGCGGGTTAATGATGTAATCAGTCACGTAGTCACTGAAACCAATCAAGGTGCTACCTTTAGTACCCGTTTAGGCCGGTGGATGCTTAATCCTCTAACCGGGATACCTATCTTAATTTTAGCTCTCTGGGGAATGTACGAAATAATTGCGGTGCTAATTGCTCAGAATTTAGTGAACTTCACTGAGGGAACACTAATGAAGGGTTATTATCAGCCCTGGATTACAGGTTTACTTAGTAATATTATCCCTGAAAAATCAGTAGTTGGGGTCATTTTGTTTGGAGAATTTGGTATTTTAACTATGACGGTAACCTATATTTTTGCCTTGTTGTTACCACTTGTAATTGGTTTTTACCTAATTTTGTCCACTTTCGAGGATTCCGGTTACCTGCCCAGAATTGCTACG
Source organism: Carboxydocellales bacterium (assembly GCA_049302075.1). Lineage (GTDB taxonomy): Bacteria > Bacillota > Carboxydocellales > JAJZTU01 > JBAQLS01. The sequence goes on from JBAQLS010000025.1 coordinate 196,184, forward strand.
CTGTTAGATCGCATGTTGACAGGGGTTGGTCTAAACGGCCGGGCGGTAATTCCTATCATCCTTGGCTTTGGTTGTGTAACTATGGCTACCATTGTCACTAGGGTACTAGGTTCGGAACGGGAACGGAGAATTGCCACCTTTTTACTAGCCCTGGTCATTCCCTGTTCAGCCCAATTAGGAGTAATTATCGGTCTGCTTGCCGGGATGCAGACAACTTATGTACTACTTTACCTATTTGCCATATTTAGCTTGCTAATCTTCGTCGGGACTACCTTAAATAGGTTTTTACCCGGTCAATCTTCCGATTTGTTAATAGACTTACCACCTTTAAGAATGCCTAAACTGGCTAATGTTATGAAGAAAACCATGAACAAATCCAGCCACTTCCTATTTGAAGCAGCACCCCTGTTTGCTTTTGGAGCCTTGCTGATTAGTGTGCTCCAGGTTAGTGGAGCGTTAATTGTCCTGCAAAATCTAATGGCTCCAATAACTGTTGGCCTGTTAAAAATGCCTAAGGAAACTGCTACTGCTTTTATCATGGGTTTTGTTCGCCGGGATTTTGGGGCGGCTGGACTTGCCCATATGCCTCTAACTGAACTGCAACGCTTAGTAGGACTGGTTACCATTACAATTTTTGTTCCCTGTATTGCTTCCTGCCTGGTGATTTTTAAGGAACGGGGCAAAAGAGAAGCATTGATTATAATGCCCAGTGTGTTAATTATTGCCTTTGCCATGGGTGGTGTAATTGCCCAAATTTATGCAGCCTTTCATTCTCTAACTGCAGTGTTCGGATTTTATGTCCTGTTAGTTGGCTTGGGTTTATTCCTCGGGAAGCGTCGGAAGCCGGTTAGTCCGGATGGGGATATCTAGGTTAGCCTGGATGAAGATAGTCTATTAAAAGCCAAGCACATATTGTAGGGGGTGGAGGAAATGGCCAATTCAAACCAAGAGAACATAACCACATCAATAGTTACCTGTTCCCTGTGTGGTAATAAAATTAGTGACCCTAAGCTAAACAGGTGTCCTCGTTGTCTAAAGCCCTTGCTGAAGATGGTTGCCTGCAGCGGGTCTTGTAGCAAATGTGGAGAAAAAGGAAAAACTTCAGATTGTTGTTAACGCATTGACAGCTGATGCCTTGGAGGAATACAATACCAGTATTAGGTTGCCTGAAAGGCTGGAAATTTGACCGGAGCTAGGTAATGGGGGTAATTATGGGAGAACAGATTGTAGTTACTGCGGCGATTATCCTACATGAGGGAAAAATACTACTGGCCCAACGCAATCCTGGGGATGAACATGGCCTGCTCTGGGAATTCCCTGGAGGCAAGCTGGAACCAAACGAACAACCCACCGTTGGATTGCAGCGGGAAATCAAAGAGGAACTGGACCTAGATATTACCGTGGGGGAAATTTTTCAGGTGGAATGTCACCACAGCTCCCAAAAGACGGTGGTACTCCTAAGTTACCTGTGTTATTATACGGTTGGCCAGGCTAAAACTCTGGACTGTCATGACTTTTGCTGGGTCCGGCCTGACCAGCTGAAAGATTATCAATACCCTCCCGCCGATCAAGCAATAGTGGCAAGGTTAATGCAAAAATATGGTCAGCCAGGCTGGACTTGGTCCAGGCCTGAGGTAACTGGACAACCTCATGGCAGCCGTTCTCGGCGCAAAATAGAGCATATTCAGCACTTTTTAGCCTTAAATAATTTGCCGGGTACAAGTGGTTTCGCTGATGTCCATATGGTACATAATGCTTTGCCTGAGTTAGACTGGGATGAGGTAGACTTAAGTTGGGCAGCTTTTGGTAAGCGGGCTGCGGCTCCCCTTTTAATAAATGCTATTACCGGTGGAACTCCTGAGGTGGAACAAATTAACCGCTCCCTGGCTCGTTGTGCCCGGAAATTTGGGATAGCTATGGCTGTAGGTTCACAAACAGCAGCCCTGACTGACCCTAAACAGAGTTCATCTTTTCAGGTAGTACGGGAGGAGCATCCGGAAGGATTAGTACTAGCCAATGTGGGAGCACATTTGGACCCGGAAAAAGCAGCTCGGGCTGTGGAAATGCTCCAGGCTGATGCCTTGCAGATTCATCTTAATGTCCCCCAGGAATTAGCTATGGCCGAAGGAGAACGGAAATTCCGCGGCTGGCGTAATAATATTGTCGAATTAGTACAGCATATTCAGGTTCCCCTGATTATTAAGGAGGTTGGCTTTGGCCTTAGCAGGGAGACGGTGGCTGAACTTAAAAGTTTGGGAGTTCAGCACTTTGATGTTGGTGGTCACGGAGGCACTAATTTTATTGCCATCGAAGAAAGCCGCCGGGGTTTAACTTCATCAGGACTAGAAAGTTGGGGGATTCCCACAGTGTGCAGCACTGTTGAAGTATATACCGAGGGTGTTCCTGGTGAACTAATTGCTACCGGTGGAATTACTTCACCTTTAGATGGGGTTAAAGCCATAGCACTAGGAGCAACAGCCTTTGGAGTTGTGGGCGAGTTGTTACGCACTTTATGCCTTCATTCGGAAGCAGACCTAATCGAAACTCTGGAGCGGTGGATGGCGTCCTTAAAGCTGCTTTATGTCATGTGCGGGGCTAAGGATACCCAAGCAATTCGCCGGCATCCCTTAGTAATCACCGGCAAAAGCCGCGAATGGCTTCAACAGCGGGGAATAAACCTCTCAGCTTATGCTAGAAGGCCTAGTTATGCTAGCAGGCCAGTCAAAAGTTAACAGGCAGTCTTTCAATCTCCTTCGCCTAGAGGGAGATTCTTTAGCGTATAAAAGCTTTTCTCAGGGGAAACCTATGAAGGATTTGGCAGAAGTTAGGTGGTGAGGCAGTGAAAATTGTGTACCACTGTTACGGAGGTGCTCATTCTTCGGTGGTGGCAGCCGGTGTTCATCTGGGTCAAGTCCCTACCGACCGTATTCCCACAGCAGCAGAATTCCAACGTCTAAATTTGTTTGATGTTACTGTGGGTAAGGATCACGGACTAATCCGGTTTATGGGCCGGGACGAATATGGCAATGAAATCTACACCATGGGCAGGCGGAACGCCGGAAAACAAATTTCCGGTGTGCTTTGTGGTTTAGCAGAAATAATCGGAGCTCCCGGGGATTTAGTAATGGTGGATGTGTTAGCCTATGTAAACTGGTTGATGATGGTAGGTGGTTATACCTCTCGAAAACTTGGGCTGGTGAAGCTGGGTCGGCCGGTTGTAATCTGGGGTGTAGAACGGTTTTTTTGGGATATTGTTAATGTTGTCATGAAGATTAAGCTAACTGTTGCTTCCGATAATTTGCTCGTCCAGAGTAGGTGATGTTTTGAAAGTAGTGTATGGTTGTATTACCGGAGTACATACTTCCCTGCTTGCTGCTGCCTTTCACCTTGGTTGGTTTGACAGTAAGCTTAAATTTCAGGAATGCCGAGCCAAAATGCCCATGTATGGTACTCTGACTTATAAGCAAATTGGTCAACCCTTATTCTGGGGTTGCGATGAACATCAGCGGGAAGTCTTTACTATCGGACTAGCTATGGAAAGACAAATATTTTGCTACGCTATTCATGACCTGTTTGGCTTATATAATTACTCTAGCCAGGATTATTATTTTGTAGATACCTCGGACTATGGGGGTAAATTAGTGAAAGCGGGTAGTGAAATCGCCGGGCTCCCCTTAATACGTCCCTTAGGGGAAGCACTGATTGCCAACTCCCTATCCCGTAATCGGGAAGTTATAGCCGACATGGTTAGTGCTACCAAAGCTTATTTAGATACAATCCCTGCATTCTCCACACAGTAAGCGTAATCTTTAGAATGATGGGTTTTCCATCACTTTTCTGCTATAAAGAAAGCTTGGCTTGCGCCAAGCGCTAGCGCAGGTGGAAGCCTTAGCTGCACTTATGCGGAAATACTATGCATTAGTTGAGTAGTGCCTGAGAGCTATACTTTCTTATACGCCAATAATATACGCTAACTGCTGGTAAACGGGCGTTGCCTTGACTTCTAAAGTCAGTTGAAGCATAATGAGTTAAGTAAAAACTATTCTTTAATTAACAGTTTTTCGGTGAAATTTGGTTGAAAGAGGTGCGGAGGCACATGGGTAAACGGGGGGCTGTAATCTCCTGCGTAGTCCCCGAATCAATTGCCCACCAATTAGAAGTGGAGCCAGGGGACCGGTTAGTTAAGATTAACGGCCAGGTATTAGAAGATTTAATCGACTACCGCTTTATGCTTTCCGATGAGTACCTGGAAGTGGAAATAGAGAAAGCTAATGGGGAAGAATGGGTTCTAGATGTTGAGAAGGAATTAGATGAGGATTTAGGCCTGGAGTTTGAGCAGTCTACCTTTGATGGAATTAAAAGGTGTGCTAATAAATGTGTGTTTTGTTTCGTGGATCAAATGCCGCCGGGAACCAGGGAAACCCTCCATGTGAAAGATGATGACTACCGAATGTCCTTTCTCCATGGCAATTTTATTACTTTTACTAATGTAGGCGAAGCTGAACTAAACCGGATTATCCGGCTTCGGCTCTCGCCCCTTTATGTGTCTGTACATACAACACATCCCCGTCTTCGGGAGAAAATGCTGAACAGTCGCCAGGCCGGAGCTATACTCAGCCAGCTTACCAAGCTAACCGAGGCGGGTATTGAAATCCATACTCAGATTGTAGCTAGTCCCGGACTAAATGACGGGACGGAATTAGAACGCACCCTGAGGGAACTTGGGGGTCTGTACCCTGGCCTTCAGTCTATTGCCGTGGTACCTGTTGGATTGACCGGGTATCGGGAGGGGCTTTATCCCCTCAGGCTATTTGCGCCGGAAGAGGCAGAGTTGTTAATTAAGCAAGTTGAAAACTTTCAGCTGCAGTTTCAAGCCAAGTTTGGCCGGTATCTAGTCTACGCCGCTGATGAATTTTACCTCCTGGCCAACCAGGCCATCCCACCAGCCGAATATTATGAGGACTTTCCTCAAACGGAAAACGGCATTGGCCTGACCAGATTGTTTTTGGATAGCTTTAACCTGGAAAAGTCCAAACTACCAGCCAGTATGGACCAAACAATTCAACTTTTGCTGGTAACCGGCAGGTCGGCTAAAAAAGTTCTCACTAACCTTGCTAAAGAGTTGGAGCAAGTGAATAAACTTAAGGTAGAGGTAATTAGCGTCCCTAACCGCTTTTTTGGGGAAACGGTGACTGTAGCTGGGCTAGTTACCGGGCAGGATATTGCCTATACCCTGGCTAATCACTTAGCGGCCGACGCTAACCTTACAGCTAATGCTGAAGCTAATGCCAATGCCAATGCAAACGCAAACGCAAATAGTGTAATATGCATCCCCTCGGTAATGCTCAAAGCTGGGGAGGAAATTTTCCTTGATGGTATGACCTTAACCGAACTAGCCAACCAGCTGGGTCGTCCCATCCGGATAATAGACTTAACCCACCAAGCGGATGATTTAATTAGGCTTATTCTTGAATATTCTTTAACTAGCTAGGAGTGAACTGTTTATGACCAAGCCGGTTGTGGCTATAGTGGGTAGGCCAAATGTAGGCAAATCTACCCTGTTTAATCGGATTGCCGGAGGCATGGTGGCCATCGTAGAAGATCGGCCGGGAGTTACCCGGGACCGACTTTATCGCGATGCTTCCTGGTTGGATTGGGAGTTTACCCTGGTGGACACTGGGGGGATTGAATTTCGGGAAGTGTCTGATGAGATTGGCAGGCAAATGAAGTTTCAAGCTGAACTAGCAATCCGGGATGCGGAGGTCATTATTTTTGTTCTAGACGGCCGACAAGGCCTTACTGGCACCGATGAGGAAGTTGGGGCAATCCTGCGCAAAACCAAAAAGCCTGTCATCTTGGCTATCAACAAAATCGAAGATTTTTCTGACCCTTCTGTGGCTTACGATTTTTATGCTTTAGGACTAGGGGAACCCATTTTGGTCTCGGCATCCCATGGCTTTAATATTGGGGATTTATTGGATGAAGTTATTTCTCACCTGCCTAAGGGTGGTGGGGAAGAGTACCCTGAAGAAATGATTAAAATTGCGGTAATTGGCCGGCCCAATGTGGGCAAATCCTCCCTGGTTAATGCTTTGCTAGGGGAGGAACGGGTTATTGTCAGTGATATACCTGGTACTACTAGGGATGCTATTGATTCGATATTTATTCGAGATGGACGTTCCTATGTACTCATTGACACAGCAGGAATGCGGCGTAAGGGTAGGATCGACGAGCCTACTGAACGCTACAGTGTAATGCGCTCCTTAAAGGCAGTTGATCGTTGTGATGTGGTACTAATGCTGATTGATGCAGCAGAAGGTTTAGCCGAGCAGGATAAAAAGATTGCCGGTTATGCTCATGAAGCTGGCCGCGGCTGTATTTTGGTAGTTAACAAATGGGATCTATTAGAAAAAGATGATAAAACTATGCTGCGCTTTAACGAGATTTTGCGTGATGGGCTGGGTTTTATGCAATACGCCCCAACCATCTACATTTCTGCTAAAACAAAACAGCGGGTGCATAAAATTATTGATTTGGTCAATTACGTCGATGAACAACATGCCATGCGGGTAGGTACCAGTCAGTTAAATGACTTGGTTAGGGAAATGGTCCAGTTAAATCCTCCCCCTACGGATAAAGGACGAAAGCTAAAAATCATGTATGTAACCCAGGTGGGAGTTAAGCCCCCTACTTTTGTACTCTTTGTCAATGACCCTGAGCTGATGCATTTTAGCTACTTGCGCTACATCGAGAATAGACTACGCAGCACCTTTGGTTTCGAAGGTACTCCGCTCCGTATGATAGTTAGAAGCAAAAAAGAAGAGTAGGAGGTATCCAAGGTGGAGAGTGTATTAATTCTGCTGTTAGCTTATCTCATAGGTTCAGTTTCCTTTGGCTATTTAATAGCCAAAGGAAGAGCTGGGATTGACATTCGCAAATTTGGCAGCGGAAATATTGGGATGACAAATATTTGGCGGGTAATGGGCTGGAAAGCTGGTCTGTTCGTCTTTATTGGAGACGCCGGCAAGGGAGTATTGGCGGCTTGGCTGGGCAAGTATTTTGGAGGGGATGGGTTAGCGGTTTTAGCTGGCTTTGCAGTTATGGCCGGGCATATTTATCCTTTATTCTTAAATTTCAAAGGCGGGAAGGCGGTAGCCACCGGGGTGGGAGTGCTAGCTGCTCTATCTTTTAAAGTAACAGCTTTTGCTCTGGCGCTATGGTTGATTACCGTTGGAATCACCCGGTATGTTTCCCTGGCTTCAGTCTTAGCTGCTAGCTCTGTACCCATGCTGCTGTTTGTATTAAATAGTCCCTTGCCCCACCAGTTGTTCGGACTAATTGGGGTAACTTTTGTAGTTTTTAAGCATATTCCTAATATCAAACGTCTGCGGGCAGGAACCGAATATAAAATTGGTCAGAAAATCAATAAATAGGGGGTGCCTAGATGAATAAAGTTTCCGTGTTAGGTGCGGGAAGCTGGGCTACCGCCTTAGCAGTATTATTGGCTAAAAAAGGTGTTCAAGTTAACCTGTGGTCACGGCGCCAAGAACAAGTGGAAGAGCTAAAGGCTATTCGGGAAAACCAGCGGTACTTGCCCGGAATAACTATTCCCCACCAGGTTACTTTTTTTAATGATATTGCAGCTGCCTTAGCCGGTACTCAAGGCGTAATTTTAGGTGTACCCTCTCATGCAGTTCGGGAAACCACTGCTTTGCTTAGACCATTTCTACAGGAGCAACAGATTTTAGTCAATACAGCCAAGGGAATGGAAGAGGGTACAACCTTAAGATTATCCCAGGTAATGGCTGAGGAATTACCCGCTAGCTTTGCTCAGCGGATAGTTGTGCTTTCCGGGCCTAGCCATGCTGAGGAAGTAGGCAAAGATATTCCTACTGCTATTGTGGCAGCTTCCAGTAATAAGCAGTCCGCCTTACTAACTCAGGACTTGTTTATGACGCCTAAGTTTAGAGTTTATACCAATACCGATGTAATCGGGGTGGAATTAGGTGGTTCCTTAAAAAATGTTATTGCACTATGTTGTGGTATTTCCGATGGTCTAGGCTTTGGAGATAACACTAAAGCGGCCTTAATGACCAGGGGGTTAGCAGAAATTACCCGGCTAGGCAATACTATGGGGGCGGACCCCATGACCTTCCTTGGTTTGGCAGGGGTAGGGGATTTAATTGTAACCTGTACTAGTATGCACAGCCGGAACCGGAGGGCGGGAATAGCAATTGGTCAAGGTAAATCCCTCCAGCAGGCTATGGACAGTGTGCAAATGGTGGTGGAAGGTGTACGCACCACCAAAGTAGCCCACAAGTTAGCCAGCAAGCTTCAGGTGGATATGCCCATTACCCAACAAGCTTATGAGGTACTCTTTGGTGGAGCGAGTCCTCTAGAAGGAGTGGGTCGACTTATGCTACGAGATAAGACTCATGAACAAATAGCAGGCTGTTGAAATTCCTCGTCTAGCGTTGTCACCAGAATCGCCAAGGTCCTCGACGTACAAAGAGTACGCCTGTGGTCTTGGCGATTCTGCTTCCTACCTAGACGAGTTTTTCAACAGCCTGCCTGGGGTCGGGAAATTCCCCGTCTAGCTTTGTCAACAGAATTACCAAGGTCCTCAACGTACAGCAGTACGCCTCCGGCCTTGGCAATTCTGTTTCCTTGCTAGACGGGTTTTTCAACAGCCTGCCTGGGGTCGAAATACCCGCCGGCTAGCTTTGTGGGGATAAAAAAAGCTAAGGCTTGTGCCAAGCGCAAGCGCTGGTACAAGCCTTAGCTGCACTTATGCGGAACTACTTGCATTAGTTGAGTAGTGCCAAAGATGTATACTTTCATAAACACTAAAAAATAGAGTTACTTAACAAACTGACCGGCTGAATTTTCAGTGGGTTTTTGTATACCAGGAAACTATGCAATTATTTTCTAGGATGACTTTTCCTCACCACTTGATGCGGCTGACTTTTGTGTGGAATAGATTTATCGAAGTTTTAAAATTTTGCGGGGTGAACCGTATCATAAGTAAAGGCGAATTATAATTTGTCAAGAAAATATTTTTGAGGTGGGAGGAAATTACGGATTAATATAGAACATATACAACAAGAACTGATGTTCGCAAATGGTTTCGATAGGGTGATATGGTATGGAACAGTCTTTTGGTGGCCGTTGGACGTTATTAGATATATCTATTGAAATTGTGATCAAGTGCCCTAACAGCTGACCCCGAAATGGGACCAACGCCTTTTACTGATACAACTCCGCTTCCCGCGAAGGCATCTATATAACACAGTTTAAACTTTTTCCCTATAGCTGTAATGTAAAAATTTAAGTAGTTTTCCAAGACTTCTAGCTTAAATCACACCGCGCCAGCCATTATTAATCCACCTATAGCCGTTAATTGTTTGTAGTAACTCATTACAGTCACCGGTACTAATTTCGGCTATATCACCCTTACCCCTGCTCTTGATGATTTCTCTCAGCCTGTTTGCATAGTTAATATCTTTTTCTATAAACCTGGATCCCTATGCAATGAATCTTAGGTGGTCTACTTTGGAGTCGATTGCGAAAACTAAGGCTTTCGATGTATGGTATTTGTTTCCACTTTCTGCGCTAAGCCGAGTCCTACCAAAGGGTGGTAATATACCGGAATCAACAAAAGAAAAGATCACATACCTGCTTGGGACTAATGAATGGGAAAAAGAAATCTACCCTGAGTCTCCTCAGTTGTCTCTTTTCGGGAAACCTGACACAGAAAGGTTACCAATAGAAGGGATTCGTAAATACGTTATCAGCAGATTAAATACTATTTTCCACGGAGTCTCAGAAAAGGCTTTGGTTCTAAGGAACCCACAGAATAACTCACCTCTATTCTTATTATGTTTTGCTGTGAGCAATCCATCGAAGCCTGCAATAAATTTATCTCTGAAAGTAGCAAATTATATATTAACTCATAAAAATTTATAATCATAGACCTGGCTGGAAAGGGTGTTTGGCTTATGGCAGTAAACTCCAAAATTGAGTGGACGGAGAGCACATGGAATCCAGTAACTGGATGTACGAAGATTTCTGAGGGGTGTAGGAACTGTTATGCATTTACTCTTGCAAATAGGTTGAAATTGATGGGTAATGCCAAATATTTGAAGGGGTTCGACATTACCCTTCACGAATACTGTCTCGAGGACCCACTTAAATGGAAAAAGCCTTCTCTGGTCTTTGTTAACTCAATGTCTGACTTATTTCACGAAGACATTCCACTTGAGTTTATAGTGAAGGTTTTTGACGTAATGAATAGATCTCCAAGGCACACCTTTCAAGTATTGACTAAGAGGGCAGAACGTCTGGCTGAGGTATCAAGGTTCCTAAACTGGACTGATAATATTTGGCAAGGTGTGACGGTTGAAAGTGGACAGTATAAGAATAGGATTGATTATTTAAGAACGGTTCCATCAAAAGTAAGATTCATATCCTTTGAGCCTTTGGTGGGTGAGGTAATTAATGTTGACCTTAGTGGAATTGACTGGGCAATTATTGGAGGAGAAAGCGGGTTTAGGGCCAGGGAAATGAAGCAGGAGTGGGTATTAAAATTAAAAGATGAGTGCGAGTGCCAGCGAGTATTGTTTTATTTTAAACAATGGGGCGGTGTAAACAAGAAAAAATCTGGCAGGACACTACTCGGTAAAACCTGGGATGATATGCCACAATTATCAATATAGGCATGTAAAAAACTAATCCTAATTGTAGATTAATAAGCAATTAAGCGGTTAAGGCTACCATTTAGGTGGCCTTAAAGTGTTATTAAAAAGGATATGTTAAGCTTGTACAATAAATTCCGAGGCCTAGCGGCGATTTAGACATAAACTCAATGGGGCAATAATGGTATTAGAGCATGCAAGTAGTTCAATGGATTTAAAGCCCCTATTTTTGTATTATCTAATACCCAAGCAGGCTGTTGAAAAACTCGTCTAGCTAGGAAGCATAATTGCCAAGGCCGCAGGTGTACTGATTGTACATCGAGGACCTTGGCAATTATGGTGACAACGCTAGATGAGGAATTTCAACAGCTTGTTTTTTGTTTGACCTTGTCATATTCCTGTTACACGCTCATATATATTTAATGTTAAAAATTAAACATTGGAAAACCCTGTTAACAAATACAATTTGCCATGTTTGACATTTTAGTTTTACTGGTTTAAGGGAGGGATGACCGGAGTACAACTTAAAGCCAAAGGTTTACCAAATTATGTGAGGAGGGAGGCGTGTTCATGGAGAGAATGGATATCTTTCGAGATATCGCCGAACGAACCGGTGGTGATATTTATCTAGGTGTTGTTGGACCGGTTCGTACCGGAAAGTCCACCTTCATCAAAAGGTTCATGGAACTCATGGTCATCCCCAACATCAAGAATGTCCATGATAAAGAACGGGCCAGAGACGAGCTGCCCCAAAGTGGTGCCGGACGAACGATAATGACCACAGAGCCAAAGTTTATTCCTAATGAAGCAGTGGAAATTGCCATCAATAACAATGTCAAAATAAAAATGCGAGTGGTGGATTGTGTAGGTTATACAGTCCCCGGAGCATTAGGCTACGAAGAAGATGAAGGCCCTAGAATGGTGATGACTCCTTGGTTTGAAGCAGAAATTCCTTTTCAGCAAGCCGCCGAAATAGGTACAAGGAAAGTAATTACCGATCATTCCACGATTGGGATAGTGGTTTTAACCGATGGCTCAATTAGTGAAATACCTAGGGACAACTATTTAGAAGCTGAGGAGCGAGTCATTGAGGAGCTAAAGGAGCTAAACAAACCTTTCCTGATCCTGCTCAACTCAACTCAGCCGAATTCAACCAACACCCACGAACTAGCCTTAAATTTAGAGGCCAAGTACGATGTTCCCGTACTACCCTTTGACTGTGCCGAACTAAACCAGGACAATGTGGTGACCATTCTGGAGCAGGTGCTGTATGAATTCCCCGTAAACGAGGTAAATATTAACCTGCCTAAATGGATTGAGGAACTAGAATCCCGGCACTGGTTACGGGAGAAGTTTGAAGATGCAGTCCGGGATACAGTTCGCCACATTCGACGATTGCGGGATGTAGATGAAGCATTAGAAACGCTGGGAACCTTTGACTTTGTCCAGCAGATTATCCTACGTACCATTGATATGGGTACAGGTACAGCTTCCATAGAATTGACCGCTATGGACGGGCTGTTCTACGAAGTGCTGCGGGAATCAACCGGCTTAAAAATCGAAGGCGAGCATGATCTCCACCGTTTGCTAAAAGAACTAAGCTTTGCCAAGCGAGAGTTTGATAAAGTAGCCGAAGCGCTAGCTGATGTCCGGAATACCGGTTACGGTGTGGTTACTCCTAAGTTAGATGAAATGAACCTAGAAGAGCCTGAGCTAATCCGGCAAGGAAGTCGATTTGGCGTCCGCTTAAGGGCAAGTGCACCTTCCTTACATATCATCAGGGCCGATATAACTACAGAGATAACTCCCATCATTGGTACTGAGAAGCAATGCGAAGAACTGGTGCGCTATATGTTAGATGAGTTTGAGGAGAATCCGACTAAAATCTGGCAATCAGAGATTTTCGGTAAGACCCTCAACGATTTAGTGCGAGAAGGGATTCAAAATAAACTACACCGGATGCCGGAAAATGCCCAGGTTAAGCTGCAAGAAACGTTAACCAGGATTGTTAATGAGGGCAGCGGTGGCCTAATCTGCATCATCATTTAGGGACGGTCGTTATGACCGTCTTTTTTTTGTCTGGGTATTGATTTGGGGTCTAGTGGGGTCGATGACCGATGGGGCGGTTGCCTTCCGGGTACGCATACTTCCCGCAGTTGGTGGCAATTAATTGCCACCAACTGCTTCGTAATGTACCCTGCAGGCAACCACCCCATCGGTCATCCCTTCTTAGAGACCCAAAACATACCCAGGCAAAAAAAGAGACATAAGCGACCAGAGAGGGGCGTGGGGGTAAAAGACGTGAAAGTAGGATGTGTGGAAATGGTGGCGCTATCATGTCTGTCTGCGGGCAATAAATACGAACTGGCCACTGTTATAACAGTGGCCCCTGGTAGCTTAGTCATTGGGATGAGGTTTGGCGGGGGAGTATGGGGGCAAAAAGATAATCCTGCTATCACGGGCCTATGACCCAGGTCGGATGCCTGTCCGCGGGGCAGTGCTCATGGCGGTGGGTCTTAGTAGCTGTTTGCTTGAGTGGGCAATATAAGCACCCCGGCCAACAGGACGTTGGCCGCCTCGCCGCTGAATCACGGACGATGAATCGGCGAGGTCTGGGTGCTTATATTAGACCACTCAAGCCTACAGCTACAAGACACTTAGCCTAAGAGCAACGCCCCATGGTCAGGCATCCGACGGTCGACCCCAGCCCAGAAAAAAGGTTACATTTTTGGCAAATTGACTTGATTATCCCAAGGGTTAATGGTATAATGTCTACCGTTGGTAGATAAACATCCACTCCAAGAGGACAAAGAGGGGTGAGGTATGAGTAAACCAGAAGGCAAGTACTTAAAGGTGCGGGCGGATATTTTGCCCGAGGCGATTTTAAAAACCGCCCAGGTCAAGGAGCTGTTAGCCAGGGGCGAGGCGGCTACTGTGAATGAAGCAGTAGAAAAGGTTGAGCTTAGTAGAAGTGCTTTTTATAAGTACAAGGATGGGGTATTTCCCTTTTTTGAGGCCAGCCAGGGACGAATTATTACCTTGAGTTTACTGCTGGAGCACAAGACGGGGGTACTTTCCACCGTACTAAACACTATAGCCCAGGTTAGCGGTAATATCCTGACCATTAACCAAAGCCTACCCTTACAGGGCATGGCTACGGCGACAATTTCCCTAGAAACCGCTCAATTAGTGGAAGGACTAGATACCCTTATGTCTTCTATCGAAGCAATTGATGGAGTGAAAAGTGTGGATTTAGTCGGACAAAACTAAAGGGATGAAAATGGCGCAAGGTTTTGTAAAAGAGTTGGGCAAAAATATCACACAAAGCTGTAGCAAAATATGCGGGCTAAACTAGGAGGGGACTTAAGTTGAGGAAAGATGTTGTCAAATTAGGACTAATTGGCCTAGGCACAGTTGGCAGTGGAGTGGTTAAAATCATCCAAAACAACGGTGACCTATTAGAGAGAAAAGTCGGGACTAAGCTAGAAGTAGCCAAGGTTATGGTTAGAGATATTAATAAAAGCCGGAGTGTGGAACTTCCCCAGGGTGTAATTACCACCGATATTAAGGATATTATCGCCAACCCGGAAATTGATATTGTAGTGGAGCTAATGGGGGGCTTAACCCCGGCGGGGGAATATGTATTGGAAGCCATGCAAAATGGCAAGAGTGTAGTTACCGCCAATAAGGACTTAGTAGCTCAGGCGGGTAAGGAGCTGTTTGAACGGGCGGAGCAAGCCAATGTTGATTTGCTTTTTGAGGCTAGTGTAGGAGGCGGAATTCCTATTATCCGGCCTTTGAAGCAGTGCCTGGCCGCCAATCGGATTCAACAGGTAATGGGGATTATCAATGGAACCACTAACTATATGTTAACCAAAATGACTCAAGAAGGCTGTGATTTTGCCGCAGTGCTGGCGGAAGCTCAGGCTAAGGGTTATGCTGAAGCGGACCCTGCCGCTGATGTGGAGGGCTATGATGCAGCCCGCAAACTGGCAATCTTGGCTTCCATTGCTTTTAACACCAGAGTTACCTTTAGTGATGTCCATGTTGAGGGCATTACCAAAATAACTGCCCATGATATCCAGTATGCCAAGGAGCTAGACTATATCATTAAGCTGCTGGGGATTGCTAAAGAGGATAAAGACGGTATTGAGGTACGGGTGCATCCCACCTTGGTGCCAAAAGACCACCCCATTGCTTCGGTAAATGATGTCTTTAACGCTATTTTCGTTTCTGGGGATGCGGTGGGAGATACCATGTTCTTTGGCCGAGGAGCCGGCGAATTGCCTACCGCTAGCGCAGTGGTAGCAGACATTATGGAAGCCGCCCTGAATATTATTAAGGATGATCGGGGGCGAATTACCTGTACCTGTTTTGAACATAAAGCAATTAAGCCTATGGATATGGTGGAAAGCAAGTTCTATATCCGCCTAATAGTTGCTGACCAGCCCGGAGTTTTGGCGGCTATTGCCAGCGCCTTCGGGGATCAGCATGTAAGCCTCCAGTCGGTTATCCAGAAAGAAAACCTTGGTGAACAGGCGGAAGTAGTACTAGTATCTCACCGAACCAAAGAAGGCAACATCCGCAAGGCCTTAAAAACTCTAGAAGTTATGGACAGTGTGGTTGAAATCAGCAATGCAATCCGGGTTGAAGGGACTGGCAAATAAATGGTAAGGGTTCAAGTTCCCGCCACAACTGCTAATCTAGGTCCGGCATTTGACGCGGTAGGCATGGCATTACAGTTATATAATGTTGTGGAAATGACCGAAATACCTGGTGGGCTAGTAATTGAAGTTGAAGGTCAGGGTGCCGATATCATCCCTCAAGATGAGAATAACCTGGTCTACCAGATGGCTAGAGCAGCTTTTGACTGGGTGGGTTATCGCCCCAAGGGTTTACGGATTAAGCTGATTAACAATATCCCGGTTTCCAGTGGACTAGGCAGCAGCGCTGCCGCGATAATTGGCGGGATAGTGGCTGCAGACATAATATCTGGGGAAAAGCTAACCACTTCCGAATTACTGGTTTTGGCTAACGCTAGAGAAGGTCATCCGGATAATGTAGCCGCCGCCCTGATGGGAGGAATTGTGGTAGCTGTAGCCCAAGGAAACAGAGTAGAGTCTTTTCGCTTTACTCCCCCCCAAGACTTAAGGGCGGTAGTAGCCGTTCCGAAATTTCCCATGGCCACCAAGACCGCCAGAAGTTTATTGCCCACGGAAGTATCTTTTCAAGATGCGGTGTTTAATGTAGGCCGGACAGCTTTATTAGTGGCTAGCCTAGCTAAAGGAAACCTAGAAGGTCTAAATCTTGGCACAGAAGACCGTCTCCACCAGCCCTACCGAAGCCACCTAATCCCCGGCATGACAGAAGTGCTCACCGCCGTAAGAAAAGCCGGGGCCAAAGGAGTTGCCTTAAGCGGCGCCGGACCAACCTTAATTGCGTTTACCGCCGGCAAGGAAGCAGAAGTGGCCTGTACCATGCGGGACACCTGGGCCGCTCACGGAGTGCAAGCTGAGATAACAGTGTTGGAACCAGATCAGCAAGGAGCACGAGTGCTTTAGTGCTTTAGTGCTTTAGTGCTCTAGTGGTCTTATCCTTATCACTAGATATATTACCCTATAAAATATTTTTCCACACAGAAGAATACATAAAGCTTTTCTCCCCCACGCTCCCCCCCAGGTTTTCGACCCAGCGAGGGGCTGCCTGTCGGTGAAGGGCGACTTCGCGGAGTGCGGTTGCAGCTCTTAGTCAGGAGGGCAATAAAATCGACCTTGCCGACACGATGTCGGCAACCTGGGCGGGGTCAAGGACGACCCGTCGCCCAGGTCGGTCGATTTTATTAACCCGAACTGGCTTAGAGCTGCACCAAACAGAGCGCGGAGCACCGAACCGACAGGCAGCCCCGAGCGGAGATCCAAAACCCCAACTCAATTTGAAAGTAGGTGCAAACATGGCCCTGATAGTACAAAAGTTTGGTGGCAGTTCTGTAGCCGATGCTGACCGCATCAGGCGTGTTGCCAAGCGGGCTGTAGAATGTAAGCAAAATGGCGACGATGTAATCGTGGTGGTTTCCGCTATGGGCGATACCACTGATGAACTGCTGGATTTATTGCAACAAATTACCGACAATCCTCCCGGCCGAGAATTGGACATGCTATTATCCACCGGGGAGCAGATTTCCATCTCCTTGTTGGCGATGGCCATTCACAAAATGGGCTATGGGGTAATCTCCTTAACCGGACCCCAAGCGGGAATTAAAACCAATGATATTTATAATAAAGCCCGGATAGTAAATATTAATACCCAAAGATTAAATGCCGAGTTACAACAGGGGAAAATCATTATCGTAGCTGGTTTTCAAGGCTTCAATGATATTGGCGATATAACCACCCTGGGCCGAGGGGGTTCAGACACCACCGCAGTAGCCCTGGCCGCAGCAACTAAAGCGGATGTCTGCGAAATCTTCACCGATGTGGATGGAGTATTTACTGCCGACCCCAGGATTGTTCCCAATGCTCAGAAGCTAGACACTATTTCCTATGATGAAATGCTGGAATTAGCCAGCCTAGGTGCAGTAGTATTACAGCCTAGGGCTGTGGAGTTTGCCAAACACTATAACGTGATAGTCCACGTCCGGTCCAGTTTTAACTATAACCCAGGGACCATTGTGAAGGGAGATGAGGATATGGAAAAAGAGCTAGTTGTAAGCGGGATTGCCCATGACTTAAATGTAGCAAAGGTTGCCCTTTTCGATGTTCCCGATCGTCCGGGGATTGCTAAACTGTTGTTCCAGCACCTTTCGACTGCCTGTGTCAATGTGGATATGATTATTCAAAGTTCAATGCGTAATGAGAAAAATGATATTACCTTTACCTGTAGCAAGGATGATTTGAAACAAGCCTTAGAGGTAGTAGAAAAGGTATGTCAGGAAATTGGTGCTGGTGGGTTCTCTTATGACGATCAAGTGGCCAAAGTATCCATCGTCGGCGCCGGGATGGTCAGTAACCCCGGAGTTGCTGCCCAAATGTTTGAAGCTTTAGCTGACGAAGAGATAAACATTGAGCTGATTGCTACCTCGGAAATCAAGGTTTCCTGTATCATTAGAGCAGCTCAGGCCAAGCTAGCCGTGCTAGCCTTACATAATAAGTTTGAGCTGGAGAAGGTTAAGGATTCGCTGAAGAAAAAGGAAGGCAAGTAGAGCGGAGTTGGGGAGTAGCTTGGTTGCTCCTTAAAATTTATATTAATGCGTAAACCCCTAAGGGAGAGATGCGGTGATGAGCCGAAGTCTGCTTTAGGGGTTTTTGGTTGGATATTTTCTGATGGAGGCTGCTTAAGTTATTTCTCAAATGTCGAAAAATAGCATAATTGTTCGAATTATCAGAGGCAGGAAGAATAGAACAAAATGAGGAATTATATCTATTGCCATTTTTCACTAACATACGCACAAATGTCTATTCAAAGCAACTTCCGAGCAATGGGTCAAAAGGGTGGAGCAAACCATCGATGGCAAGATAGTTCAGGTTGATGAAGGCCGGTATCACTCAAACTTTCTCCATCGCTGTTATGATTCTAGCCGTTTTACTCGGTCTCGCTGGCGCTATTTTCCTGACCCGAATTATCTCCAAACCAGTAGTTATTTTAATTGGGATAGCCAAGGAAGTGGCCCGGGGTGACTTAACCCGCTCAGTTCCCGAGATTAAAACTGGGGATGAGATTCAGGAATTAGCCTATACCTTTGGCCACCATGGTAGTGAACCAGGCAGCTGCTGTATCCAAACTAGTTCAGGAGGTGGCAGTTCGCACCAAAGGGGTCAAGGGTGCAGCAGTGCAAAACCTCCAAATAGCCCAAAAAGGTGGGGCGGCAGTGACCAAAGCCATTGATGGGATGAAAAGAATTCAGGGTGCAGTCACAGATTCGGCCGATAAAATTACTGAACTAGGGAAACAATTCCAACAAATTGGGCAGCGATATCATCCAGGTAATCGATGATATCGCTGCCCAAACTAATTTACTAGTCCGGAGCCGAAGTGGAGGTCATCGCTCTGGCAATGAAAGAGATTTCCTTCAGTACTGAGCAAATTGCCTCTTCCGCCCAAGAACTGTCCAAAATGGCTCAGGAGGTCTAAAGTTATGTTGCCCACTTTAAGATCTAAGCTTCTTGTTGGTAAGCATGAGGTGATGATTTGGCGAGGATGACAAAAGAGAAAATTGGCTTAGCTCCCTATGAAACCAGTCTTTTTTAGACCCTTACCTCATAAAATTATTGGTGAAGTAAGTGTACGTTGCTGGTCATTTTCGAAGGAAAGGAGTTGGCAATGTGGCGAGAGATGGCAGAGAGGCGCGTAATCGTAAGGATAATTTTCAAGCTTGGCCGCCCAGCTTAACTCTTCAGGAAATTGCCGAGTTGATGGTGGACTATGATCTGGAAGTGGATGGGGCGGATGAGCAGGGTAATGGGATTTGGCGGCTGATTACTGACCGGGGGATTCGAGGCTTGCACTTAGTGCGCTTCAGTGAACCAAGATTACTCTATCTTTACTCTGTCATGGAACATTTGGCTCAACAAGGCTTAAGGAAGGGGCCCAGGATGATTCGGAACAAACATGGGCAACCCTTTAGTGTTCTGGAATCGGGCCGGGCTGTTTATCTTACCGACTGGTTACATGGACGACCTTGCTCCTTTTCCCGAACGGACCAGACTCAGGAGGTTGCTAGATTATTAGCTAAACTCCATCTGGCTGCGGAGGGTTTTCAACCTGAACCAGGCAGCGCAAGTTTGCAGGTTTGGGGCCAGTGGCCGGATAAATTTATTTTTCGTTTGCGGGAACTCCGTCAATTTGGGGAGCAAGCCAAGGCCAGTGAAGCTAAGAGTAAACTTGACAAACTATACCTGGAAAATCTGGATTACTACCTCCACCAAGGGGAGCAGGCCATGGAGTTATTAGATGGACCGGAGTATCAAGCCTTGGTAGAACAGGAAAGCACCTTAGGGGTATTTTGTTTTCGCGATATTGAGGGCAAGCACATTTTGTGTCAGGAAGGGAGCTTGGTTATTAACAGTTTTGATTATTGTATCGGTGACCTGAGAGCATATGATTTATCCCGCTTGCTACGTAAAATGGGTAGCGGCAACCATTGGGACTGGCCGAAAGCCAAGGCAGTTTTAGCTGAATATACCTCCATCCGACCCCTGACCAGAGGGGAGAAAAAAGCGTTACTCGCCTTGCTTACCTTTCCCCGCAAGTTTTGGTTATATAGTCGGCGTTATTACACCAAAGGCCAGGTGGAAAGCGGTGAGCTTGTCGACCGGTTAAAGCGTGCAATCCGTTCCGAGGGGGAACGGGTGGAGTTTTTAAATCGGCTTCAGGACTATGCCAACACCGAGTAAGGAGTGACCGCACATGTTGGGTAGTAATTTTTCCCCGCCTGGGAAGATTCCGCCAGAGGGTGGCCTGGTTGCTAGTGAGGTTTTTTCCGCCTTTGGCCTGCAGGTAGAAGGCTTAGCACAGTCTAGAAAGGCAATTAAAGTTTACACCCCTAATGGTAACTATGCCCTTAAACAGGTAACTCCCGAAAGGGAAAAGGTTAGGTTTACTTATCGGGTTATTGAGTACCTGCGAGCTCAAGGCTTTAGCGCTGCTGTACCTTGGCTAACCACCAAGACCGGAGCCATCCTCCACCTTCAGGGAGCAGCTGGGTATATCTTAAGCCCCTGGATTGAGGGTCGGGAAGCTAACTTTAAGTGGGGGGAAGACCTGCTATTAGCTGCAGAGCTAATGGGGAAAATGCATCTGGCCAGTTTGGGGTTTAACTTACCTGCTGGAGAGTGGTCCAGAAATAGCCTAGGTCAATGGCCTCAGCAATGGGTTAAAGCACTGGAGGAACTTGCTGGAGGGCTGAAACAACTGGAAAGACTGACGGAACAAACAGAACAAATAGTGCAAGCAGAACAAATAGTGCAAGCAGAACAAGTGCAGCAAAATAATGACCAACTCCCCACTATCCGTGCCATTCTCCCTCAGTTAATTACTCAGGGCAGGCAGGCTTTAGAATTATTAGAGACTAAAGGAAGTTATCGCCAGCAAGTGGAAAAGGCCCAGCACTTGGGATGTCTGTGCCATCGGGATATTGTCCACCATAATCTGATTATTGATTCTTCCAAGCAGGTCCACCTGATTGATTTTGAATATTGCGCACTGGAGTTACCTGTAGCCGATGTGGGGCGATTATTGCGTAAAGTTTTGCCTGGACTTGGCTGGGATTGCTCAAGGTTACTACCCCTGTTAATAGCCTACCACAAGGTTTTTCCTCTAACTACTTATGACAGATGGCTGCTTTTGGCCTTGCTAACCTTTCCCCATGCTTGGTGGAGATTACTTAGGAGAGCCCAAGAGGGAACCTGGTCTGCCACCAGGCTTTGCCACCAATTGCAAAGCCTGATTCAGGAGCATCAGGGTAGACAGTTATTTCTAGATGAGTTGGACCGTGAACTAAGCTAAGTAGCTAAATCATATGGCTAAATCAATCTAGCCAAATTTATCTGGCTAATTTATCTGGCTGGGACTAGCTGAGCAGGAGGTGTCTGATGACTAGCAATAAAGGGAGAGACCCCCAACAGCAAGCAGAATTAAAGTACTTAGAAGATGTAATTCTTCGGGAATATGACCTTAAGGCCATTAAAAAAATTAAGGGGGGGCCAGGGACTTGGAAGGTAACTACCGATCGGGGAGATCGATTTTTAAAGCACTCTAAATGTACTAAAGAGGAGCTGGAATTTGTTCGTCAGGTCTTGGAGCATACAGCTAACCATGGTTTTAGAAGAGTAGCTAGGTTTTTAATTACTAAGTTTGGTGACCATTTTATCCTAGATAAGGGCAATTTATTTTACCTAACCGATTGGATTGAGGGTAAGCAATGTACCTTAAGCAGACTTCCCCATTTGGAGGAAGCGGTGTTCACCCTGGCAGAATTTCATCAGGCGGCTAGGGAGTTTGCTGGTGGTGAACCGATTCGGCAAGAATGGGGAAGCTGGACAGAAGTATTTACCCAAAAGGCTGACCGCATTCAAGAGCTGGCC
Organism: Carboxydocellales bacterium; assembly: GCA_049302075.1. Lineage (GTDB taxonomy): Bacteria > Bacillota > Carboxydocellales > JAJZTU01 > JBAQLS01. The sequence goes on from JBAQLS010000025.1 coordinate 217,956, forward strand.
AAGGTTTTGGAAGAGCGCAAAAGCGTTAGCGAACTGGAAAAGTTAATTAGTATTCAAGCATCCGGGATTTATGCCTGGGCAAGCCAAGCTCTGAGTCTCCTAGAACAGAGTAATTTTCCGGAATTGGTGGAGCGGGAACGGAAAAGCGGAACCATTTGTCATCGGAGCTACTCTGCAAGTAACATCATTCTCAGTAAACGGGTAGGGGGAGCATATATCGTAGATTTGGATCACTGTGTTCATGATGTCCAGGTCTGGGACTTAGCTAGGCTAATGGGACGTGCTTTACCAAAATATCAATGGGATGTAACCATCGCCCATCAGCTGGTAGATTGGTATTGTGGAGTCCGGAAACTGGATGATTTGGAGCAAAAGGCACTAGTTGCTTATTTGGCTTTTCCACATCGACTCTATCAATATCTCGAGCTTTCTCCAGCCCTTAATAATCTTGGTCAGGAGGATAAGATAGCAGGCAAATTTCAGCAGGAAGTGTTACAGGATGAGCTACGCAAAAAGTGTTTAATAAAATTCGCAGCCGAGCGGAAGTTAGGCTTAAAGTTGGAAATTTAGTTCATAGCAGTAATAGGCAAAAAAATACCCAGGACGTAAGCCTGGGTATTTTGAGTATGACTTTAACCAAAGGTTGGCATTGTAGGGATTACCGGAGAAACAGTGGTTGGAGGAACGATAATTATTGGTAAAGTGGCCGTAGGCATTGGCGGCAGTGTCGGATGTAAAGTAGGCGGCAGTGTCGGATGTAAAGTAGGTGGCAGTGTCGGTGGAATTACCGTGGGTAAGATGGTGGTTGGCAGCATTGTCGGGCAAGGGGGAAAAGTCGGGTAAGGAATTACCGGTTGTTCACAAGGCATCTCATAGGGCATATGCATGGGTGAAACTGGCATTTCACAACCGGAATATCCTGGCAGTACGGGCATGCCATAACTCATCTGCTCGGGTTGCATAGCCATACCGTGCCCCATTGACCCGGGCATCATTCCCATGGGATAATGACCAGACATCATGCCTTGGGATAGTCGGTGGGTTTGGGTTTCCATCAGACAGGACATGTGCATACACATTTTGTTCACCATATGACACATCATTTGGTATACGTTACTGGATAGACAATGGCACATTTCCTCCATCATCTTTTCCATTTCCCGCTCTTTATGAGCAGACTTTTTGTCTCCCATGTTCACACTCCTCCTTTTTTATGTGCAGATTCACCCATATTTTATGCATTGCCTGCCAAATGTGATATGGATGAAATGCCCATTTAACCCGGGAGAAATCCCTATTATGAAAGCTGTCACCCCTAACCATGGGAGTTCATATGATGAAATAGCCCTAGGAGAATTTCCTAAGCTTTTTGTTTAAGCTGCTTTTCCCATGGCAGAGGAGGTTTTAGTTAATGATTCTCCCCGTAATCATGGCTGGGGGTACAGGAACCAGATTTTGGCCGAAGAGCCGTTCCCGTTTTCCTAAACAATTCTTGGAGTTTAACCGGGAGGAGAGCCTGCTTCAGGCCACCCATCGACGACTTAGTGCCCTAGTTCCCAACGAACAAATTTATATCGTAACTAATAAACGCTATGCCAACCGAGTTACCACCCAACTAACTACCCTGCCTCCGGCGAACATCATTGTTGAGCCCATGCGCAGGGATACTGCTTCATGTATCGGTTTAACCACCACCTTCTTAGCCAAAGTACACAAACAAGGGGTGATGGTAATTGTGCCTTCGGATCACCACATTGCTCGGGAAGCAGAATTTATCAAGGATATTAGAGCCGCAGTAGAAATCGCTATAGCAACTGATAATATAGTCACCTTGGGGATAACCCCAACTCAACCCAGAACTGGTTATGGCTATATTCGCATAGGTGATGCCGTAATTAGCTTAGCTGGAGGTAATACACCAGTGTACCAAGCAGATGGGTTTACCGAAAAGCCCTGTTTAGCAAGAGCTCGGGAATATTTAGACGCCGGCAACTTTCTCTGGAACAGTGGGATATTTGTTTGCCGAGTAGAGGTTATGCAGCAGGCTCTTGCTCAATATATGCCTAGATTGGCTAGAAGCTTGAATCGGATTGAGGAAGTTATTGGCACCACCGAACAGGATAGTGAAATTCGCAAAAGCTATCGGGATATGGAGAAAATTTCTATTGATTTTGGGATTATGGAAAAGGCCAATAACATTGTGGTCATCCCTTGTGATTTTGGCTGGGATGATGTGGGAAGCTGGTCAATATTAGGTAATATGCTGCCACAGGACAGTAACGGTAATTCCGTCCAGGGTCTGCATGTGGGGCTTGATACTAACAACTGTATTATTGTAGGAGAGGATAATAAACTGGTGGCAACTTTGGGTGTAACAGATTTAATTGTGGTGCAGACCAAAGATGTGGTAATGGTTTGCCAACGGGAGAGGGATCAAGAGGTCAAGGAATTAGTCAAACTGGTTAAGTCACCCGAATTACGTAGATATTGGTAATTTGCATAATGTTGGTAATTTGCATGATGTTGGTAGTTGCGTGATATTGGTAAGTCGTGGCACAGATATTTTAGGGGGGATGGTAAGCAATGCAGGCCAAAGAAGCCTATAGCTTTGTGGTGATACCATTATACGAACAGTCTGAGACCTTAAATTCAGCTCCTGGGCGGGCTAGAGCCACTGGTCATGCTCTGGTGCAAAGGCGGGGGGGGAGTCCTTCAGGTATTTCCTTGTATTTTCCGGGAGAAATTTATAGCGGGGAACCGGAAATTGCTATTATTGCTCCCCGGGAGCTAACTGGCCTGGCTCTAAACTTAAACCCCAATCAGGCTAATACTAAAGCCTTAAAACGCTATACTGGTTTTCTGCCTTCCGTAGGGGGAGAATTCAAGGGCAGCCCAGCTGGTTCATGGAAATTACAAGTCAACGCCCGCAAGGGCGAGATGCTACTGGAGGGAAATTTTAATTTTTCCGATGTTTTCGGGCCAGCAGTATTAACCCAACAGCAACCGGAAGCACTGGAGCTTGAGGACTCCGTAACAGCAACGGTTACTGAAGTCCCGGTGACAAACTCAACCCCTGTGACCGGCTCAACCCCGGTGCCGATAGTTGCTGAGTTTCGGAATCGCCTATTCTTGCCAGGGGAGTTATTGCCACTACAACCGATACAACCTTTAGCCAATCCTTTATCTAATCACCTCTGGTGGACTATCAGGGCTTGGGAGCGGTTTTTGTAAAGGAGGATTAACCCAATGGGTGGCCGGAATGGGGATTTTAGAGTGGATTTAAACAAGAGGGGGCTTGACCCTGAGATACTTCAGCAATACTCCTTTGAGGTTCAAGGTGTTAAACAGTTACGGAAATCAGTTTTTAAGCTCGTTACTAATTCAGGGATCAAAGCGCTAAAAGGGGTACAATATCCCATAGGAGAACTACTGTTTATGGTTTCCGCCATGGAGCATTTGTTGTCCAGGGGATTTAGCAAATTAGCCCGAATTGTCCGAACCAAAGCAGGGTTACCCTTTGTTCCACAAGGAGGAAGCTATTACTTCGTGACAGAATGGATTAGCGGGCGAGAGTCAAACTATGATTTAGAACGGGACCTCCAGGCTACTGTAAAAACAATGGCTGAATTACACCAAGCCTCTCGAGGTTTACAGCTTCTGCCGGGTAGTTACCTCAAAACCGAACTTGGTCGTTGGCCGGAAAATTTCCACCGTCGGGGAGAGCAGCTATTAGAGTTTGCTTGGGAAGCTAAACGGAAGCAGGAGAAAACCACCTTTGACCGGATGTACTTAAGGGCTATAGATGAATTTTATCAAGAAGCTCAGGTGGCGCAATCGGCTTTGGCAGGTACTGCATACTGGGAATTGGTCCGGCTTGCCCAACAGGAATGCGGTTTTTGCCATCATGATTTCGCTTATCATAATGTGATTATCCAAAATGGTCAGGGGTTTTTGATTGACTTTGACTATTGTCTTTGCGATATGCGCATTCATGACCTAACCAGTCTACTTATTCGCAATATGAAAAAATATAACTGGGATATTTTTGTGGCGGAAAAAATTATTAAATTTTACCACCAGCAGTATCCCTTATTATCCAAGGAGTTTCCAGTTATGTTGGCTTTTATGAAGTTCCCTCAGGATTTTTGGCAGGCGGCCTGGACCTATTATCGGGAGGATATTGGGAGAACGGAAAAAGAGTCGCTTAGCAGATTGGAAAGGGCTATTAAGCTTAATTATGAACGGCAGATTTTCTTAACCGCCTTTGCCAGCTTGGTTTGACTATGGTTAACGGCAATATGCAGTTCTAAACTGCGACCTTGCCCAATATTAAATAAGCAAAAGGTAGTACTTAGGGGGGGAATGTTTATGTCCGATTCCCAGAGTCATGGGGTTAAACGGGGAGTGCTGTTATTAAATAACCGGGTGGTTATTCCAGAAGGCTTACCGGGAGTGCAGAAGGTGGAACAGGTTGTGGTTACACCCAAGCTCCGGTCTGCTTCCCGGGAAGAGGAATACTTGCGGTTTGCCGGGGAGCTTCAGGTAAAAGTAACCTATGTTGCCCTGAAAAGTAATTCCCAAACCCCAGAAATAAAAAAATGGGACCCAGCTGGTAATCAGGATACTAATGTAGAAAAGAATTTCTACGACGACGGATTTAGCGATCATGATGAGTTTGCCGAAGAAGAAATTATTCTTCTCGAAGAGGGCTTTGATCCAGAACAGTTAAATAATGGCCTGGAGACCCAAACATTTGAGCAGCTAATTCAATTTACCGGCTATAGCCCCGCTGACAGTGTTGAATCACCGGAGACGGATATCCTAGTGCCTTTGGTGGTGGATGTAGAATTAAAATTGCGCGATGAGCGAGTGTTGGATATCTCCGCTGTGGTTTTATTAGAAGAGCAAATTATCAGCCGGGGGGAAGCAGCATCTCCGCCAAGTGGACTAGAGTTTAGGCATCCTCTTTTTATTTCCTCTTGGCCACCGGGCATGGCGGAAATTTTAGAATGGCAGGTAGGGTTTAAAGCCGGAGAGGTTTCTGTCCGGGATAATGAGCTTTTAATTAATGGTGAATTAGTTATTCAGGTTATTGGAGTAGAAAAAGAAGGTGGGGATCGGGATTTTACTAATGTAAATACTCAAAGCTCAGTCTTCTGGAGCTTGCCAATCCCACCGGAAACAGAGCTAAATTCGGTAACCGGGATTAAGGTTGCCATTAGCAAGGTTCAGGAAGATTCAGACGGTTTAGCAGTACTAGGATCCATCTATCTGGATATTGCCCCAGTGTCCAGCCCGGAACAACTGGAAACTGGGCAGTTTCAGCCTCAGCATGAGTTTACTCCTGACAACCCAATGCCACCTGAAGAACCAATCATGCCTGCCTTAGCAGATCAGGAGATGCAAGATTGCAGCCTAGCTTGGCTTAAAGATTGGGCCGATGGGCAGTGCAAGGAGGCCGAACTAAGTAAGGGGATGCCGGAGGGGGAATGGGCGGTACCGGTCAATATAATTAAAGAGGAGCAGGATAAATTGCTGGGGATGAGTAGCGAAGATATTAACCCTTCATCCCTGGAGTTCTTCTCCAAACTAGATATGATGTTAGGTGAAATTCCTACTTTAGAAGAGGTGATGGCCGATTTTACCAACCGAGACCACCCTAGTTTTGAACAGAATTTCCAGCTTAACCATCGAGTAAATGAAGCGATACCAACGGAAGGCTCCCCACGGGAACGTAGAAGTTTAACCCAGCTTAAATACATTAATCAGGAGACTTTGTCCGGTCAGATTGCTGTGTCTGCCAATGACAAAAGCTTTCCCCGCAGGAAAAGCTTGACCCCTGGAAAGGTTATCCAAAATATCCGCCCAACTGAACAGCAATTAACTACTCAACTCCCAGTGCCAGAGTTGTTAATTGAACCGGAGACTTCATCTCGGAAAGCCCTTAGTCGGACAGAGTTTATCCAAGCCTATCGAGGGCAGGAGAAAGTAACCGGAGCAAAGCCTCTAGGTACATGGAAATTATACATAGTTCAACCCGGAGATTCCTTGGGCGGTGTCTGCCAACGGTATGGTGTTGATGCGGAGGTAGTTAAAGCAAGAAACCGGCTTTCCGACCAAGTGTTAGAGCCAGGAACCACCGTGTGGATTCCTAAGTAACTTATTGGCCCCTTTTAATCATAAGTATAGCAAACCAGTACAGCACAAATTAATAACAAAATGATTAAATCCAAGGTATTGGGAAACACCAGTAGTTTAATGATTAGTAACCCTGCGGCCAGACCCAGAATTTTTAGGCTTAATTTTCTAATTTCGTGGAGTATACGCATATTATTCCTGGTTTTATGCTCAAACATCAAACCAGGTTACCCCCCTTTCAGTAGGACTTTTGTGTATAGTATTCGTCTACCGAGAGATTTGTTAATGCTTAGGAGGAGATAAGGGTGTCACGCCGCAAAAAGGAAAAATACCGGGCAACCTTACTGGGCTTATTAAGTGAAAAGCTCAGGGGTTATGGTTTTCAGCCCTTTTTTGGGCCAATGGGAGTAAGCATGGTGCAACAACGGGAAGACCGAGGTGCACTGTCTTGTAATGTCTTTAATCTTCGCCCCTCTGAAGTCCAAAGCGGACCAGGATATCGAGTAGGTCTGTCCGGTAGTTGGGATGACCAGGACCACTTTATTGCCCTGGGGGAATTAAGACCGGACAGTTCCGGACAAAGTAGCGGACAATGGGAGTTTAACCCCAATAATGTGGAGGGCTGTGGTCGAAGATTAGAAGAATTTGACCGGGTGACCATTGTAGTTAGCGGCTCTCCCAACTTAGCGGAATTGGGCAAATCAATTATTCTGGAAGGAAAGCTAGGGAAATCAAATAATAAAAGTAATCTGTCCAAGCAACCAGCGCTAGCATCCCAAATGCCAGTGGCCGCCACTAATGCTAAACCACAGCAAATACTAGGTCTGACCTTCCATCAGGATGGCCAAATGCAATACTTGGTTCATGGCATCCAAGGGAAATTTAGACGTCAGGATCAGCCTCACCAAGGTACAACCGGGTATGTTTACTGGCATCTAGCCGACAGAGGTGAAGAAAATCCAGGACTAGGCTACTGGTTAGTTTATCTGGAGCCGGAAACGGGTCAGGTGGTCTTTCCTTATCCTGTGCCTGCAGGCTGTTGAAACTCCCTGCCTAGCTTTGTCAACAAAATTGACAAGGTCCTCAACGTACGGCAAGTACGCCTGCGGCCTTGTCAATTTTGTTTCCTTGCTATACGGGTTTTTCAACAGCCTGCTTGGGGATTCCCCGTCTGGCTTTGTGGCTATATGAGAATGGAGTTTCTCAACAAACTGACCCTGCGTACCTCGTTACGCAGGGTCAGTTTGTTGAGAAACCCTTTTTTTTATACCCGAGCAGGCTATTCAAAAACCACTTATACCTAAGACTCCAAGCAGGCTGTTGAAAAACCCGTATAGCGCGAAGATATAGTTGACAAGACCGCAGGCGTACTTGCTGTACGTTGAGGATATTGTCAACTATATCGACAAAGCTATCCTGAAAATTCATACTTAATTTTCATATACTGTTGGTGCCACGTTAGTGGCATGGATGTCTAGGCGGGGAATTTCAACAGCCTGCTGAATCATTAGCCACTTTGGCTGCTCAGCCCAGTAGTTTGTCAACCTGGTCCTTGGAGGACTAACCACGACAATGGTTATGCCTAGGCGCTTAGCTGACCAGCAGCTTGGTCAGTAAACTGTAAACTATCTTGGTTAGCAGTTTCAATATCTCTCCAATAAATATATGAACTGTTCAAGGTCACCATGCCAAATTAACCTGCTAAACCTTCACCACTGCTCTAAGGGATTCATATACTGTAACACAGGCAATTAACTTAGTGAAGGATGGTTAGGCCAAGTGTAAACGACATAAAATTAAGGCTCCCAGAAAAGGAGGTAGTAACATGTGCAGCCATGAAATGACTGGGACGGGCATGTGCCATTACATGAACAACTATCCCTATAGTATGTTTCCTATGTACTATAATTGGGGGATGTATCCCATGGGGATGGAGGGTTGCATGTATCCCAAAATGTGCATGATGTGTGAGGAAAAATGCCACCACAAAAAACACAAAAGGTGTAAGAAGCATAAAAAACATCATTGTAAGTACTGCCACGAGTATAAGCATCATAGCAGTGATTGCAAACATAGTAGCAGTGACTAGCATTTGACTAGCATTTGACTAGCATTTGACTAGCATTGATCAGCAGTAACTAGCATTGTAGTGTTATGCCGAACAGGCAATGCCGTGGATGAGGACTGGTGTGGTCCACCGGTCCCGACCACTTGGCTTTTAAGCTGCCGATTAGTAAAAAATAAGGAAGGTGACAGTTTTGATGAAGGTTGGCATTGATGCCAGAGCGGCAATTTGGTACCGGGGTACAGGTATCGGTACTTATACCTATCAACTAATTCGCTCTTTGTACGAGCTAAAAATACCAGGCTTAGCATACCGGTATTTTTGGCCAGGTGACGAATACAAGGATTTGGACATCAAAGATGAAAGCGTATTCAACAGTATAGAGAAAAGCAAAGATAAATTCTGGGAAGAGGTCCACATTCCAGCCCGCCTGTGTGACGAAAATATTGATATTTATCATGTTCCTCAAAATGGAATTGGCTTGCCCTTGACCAAGACCTGTCCAGTGGTGGTTACCATTCATGACTTAATTCCCTATGTCTACCCAGAAACGGTAGGTAGGAGTTACCTGAAGGTTTTCCTGGCCCAGATGCCGGAAATAGTGGAAAAAGCCGATAAGATAATTACCGTATCCAAGTGTTCTAAACGGGATATTCAGCGTATTTTAGGTGTTCCAGCTGATAAAATTGTCATTACTTATGAGGCCCCTGAGCCAATTTACCAGCCTATGGATAAGCATGAATCCAAAAAACTAGCTGCAGAAAAATATGGTCTGCATAAGGATTATATCCTCTATATTGGTGGCTTCAGCCCACGTAAAAATGTTAAAGGACTAATTAGTGCCTTTAAAGAAATTCTTCCGGATTTAAAGGGAGATGTGCAACTGGCCCTAGTGGGTAAACAAGTTCGGGAATTCAACGAATTGTTAGTATTAATCGAAGCTTTTGGTATTCAAGATAAGGTAGTTTGGACCGGTTTTGCCCCCGTGGAAGATCTACCATATCTCTACAGTGGAGCGGAAGTTTTTGTTTATCCTTCTTTATATGAAGGCTTTGGTCTACCACCCTTGGAAGCAATGGCCTGTGGTACGCCAACTATCACCACCTCAACATCATCTCTTCCAGAAGTAATAGGTAAATCTGCTTTGTTTTTCAATCCCTTTGATGCCTCACAACTAGCAGAGGCGTTGTACAAAGTCCTAACTGATGAAGAACTCCGCCAAAGACTCAGTGCAAAAGGCCTGAAAAGAGCTAGAAAGTTTACCTGGGAAAAAACCGCCGAGGGTACGTTGGAAGTTTATCGGGAGCTGGCTGGCTTAAGACCTAGTCAAGATAAACTATGTTATAGCTATGGAAGTTAGCCATTTTTACAGGGAGGGAGGGATATGACTGATTCAGATGAACAGGTAACTGTGCGCCTGTTAACTTTAGAAGAAGTTGCGGCTGTGTTTCGTTTGGACCGGGAAACGGTGGGCAAATTAGTTACTCATGGTTTGCTCCCAGCTATTGATTTGGGTGAAACTGGGGGCTATCGGATACTTTTCGATGATTTAAAACAATTTATTGAGCAGCGCAAAGAGCATGCCGAGCAAGCAGCAGTGCTCAACCAGCAGAAAGCTGAACACGAACAAAAGGGACTTAACGGCCTTTGTAATTGGCTAAAAGTCGAAAAAAGGGAGTTAGCCAATCTTTACCGGGAACTGAGCACCGCCATGGATAAAACCGCCCGCTATCTTTACGAGGAACTTAATTCTGCATATCGGGCCGGTGATCATTCCAAATCCAGGGGCATTCAGGAAGCTCTGGCCATTATCCAGCAACGTTGGGAAAAGCCCAGAAATTCCTATAGCAAATGGGTATTTCAAAGCCAGGAAAGATGGGATCAAGCTCTTGGTGTCACCATTAAAGAGTTAGACGGAGACATACCTACCCTGATTTCTCCTTGGCAGGCTGATTTACTTGGTAATTATCTACAGGAAGATCGTCCGGATAACCTAGCTCTTCCCCTCAAGCACCGACATATGGAGGCCGAACGGAAATTGTACCGGGAAATGTCCCAATGGTTCCAGCAAGAAATTCGCTTTCTCCATGATTGCTACCGGGAATTAGATCATACGGTGGAAAGAACGGTTAAAACTCTCAAGTCCAAAACCAAAAAAGCCAGCAAAGACCTAGACTTTGGGCGCTCCCAAGTTTTAAGCCTGGCCATGACCAACCTGTATCAAGAATGGGAAAGGGCTAGAAGCCTGTATAACCATTGGCTGGAAGGGCAGGAGGAGCGCTGGCAGCATTTCAAAAAAGACCTAGCAGGCAGTTAAAATTCCCCGTCTAGCTTTGTCGCCAGCTATGACCCTATATCGTCAACGTACAGTGAGTACGCCTTGGGTATTGGGTCATAGCTGGCTTCGCGCTATACGGGTTTATTAACTGCCTGCTTTGGGTCAGAATACAAATATTAGGGGCACTCTGTGCCCCCGGAGGATAGCCCATTTAAAGTCTAAGAAATATCTATTAATCCACTCTATCCATTTTATCCATCTTATCCTTCGGATAAGATGGATTTCCATTCTGGAAATACCTAAGCGTTTTAGTGTTGAGAATTACCTTGGGGCGTTGTGAAGGAGGGATGATTGGGGTTATGCAACTGGGCACCTACATAATTACCGGGTGTGGATAAATTGAAGTACAGCCGGGCATTTTCATCTACCCCCCAGTCCCGGTTAGAACCGGTATCCTGGATTTTTTGGAAGCAATCACGGAAGATGGTGTTGTGGGCTTCCTCCCGATTAAGCAAGAAATCAATCATTTCACGTACATGTTTGTCGTTAATCTGGCGGTGAAGGTATTCATAGACAACTTTAGCCCGTTGCTCTGAGGCAATATTCGACAACAAGTCTGCCGGTAAATCCCCGGTCACATTTACATAAGCAGCGGACCAAAGTTGTCCGGAAGCATTGGACAACATAGGATTTAGTCCGGTTAATACATGGGCTTCGATGTTACCAATTGTCGCTGCTTCAGCATTTGGATCATGACCGTTGAGCATGTTGATTGCCGTTCCTAACATTTCCATGTGACTTAATTCTTCAGCGGCTATATCCATAAAAATGTCCTTAATTGCCGGATCTTTTATCCGAAAACTCTGAGAGATGTACTGCATCGCTGCAGTTAGTTCACCTTGTGGGCCGCCAAGTTGCTCTTGTAACATGACCGCATAGTTGGGATTTGGTTTTTCCACCTTAACCATTGCCAATAATTGTTTATCGTGTTTATACAAATTCAAAACCCCCTTTTGAGGTTAGTATTTATTTAATATAAAGTTTTATTCAGCAAAATGAAGCTGAGGATAATAATATGCTGATAGGGCTATATTTTGTCCATTTACGCCTATACAAAAGAATGATAATATAGGAATAGTTGGAACTTATGTTTGTAAAAGGAAAGAAAGTATCGGGGAGTATATTGCCAGAGGAGAAGTAAAATGAGTATACAGATCGTTAAGGAAGAAAATCAAAATGAAGGCTATCTCGAAAATAAAAATGAAGCTCAGATCGGAAATCAAATTATTAGGCAAGCAGAAAGTGAACTAAGATTACGGGGTTATAGTCAGAAAACATGCAAAGCGTATTTATGGCATATCAAGAATTTTGTCGGTTATTATTCCAAATGTCCAACGGAGTTAGGTAATTTAGAAATACGTCAATATCTGCTGCAACTTTTGGAACAAGAAAAAGCATCCCATTCCTTTGTCACTCAAGCTGTGAGTGCTCTTAAGTTTCTATTTAAAGTAGTACTGCAAAGAACAGATGTAACTGCAAAACTACCCAGACCCAAAAAAGAGCAGAAGTTGCCTGATGTATTAAGCCAGCATGAAGTAACTAGGTTAATGGAGAACATTACAAATCTAAAACACCGGGCAATCCTTTTGCTGGTATATTCTGCTGGTCTACGTGTTGGTGAAGTTGTTCGATTAAAACAGGAGGACATTGACAGCGATCGTGGATTAATTCATGTACGGCAAGGAAAAGGAAGGAAAGACCGCTTTACCCTCCTGTCTCAAGTTGCTTTAGAGACTTTACGTATATATTTCAAAGAATACAGACCTGTTAAATGGCTATTTCCAGGGGCTCAACCAGGACGGCATCTTACTGAACGTGCGGTTCAAAAAATATTTGACCAAGGGTGCGAAAAAGTGGGCATCAAGAAAGATGTATCAGTGCACTCGCTAAGGCACTCCTTTGCAACCCACCTTTTGGAGGGAGGGACTGACTTGCGCTATATAAAGGAGTTACTTGGGCATGTGAATATAAAGACTACTGAAATATACACCCATGTGACCGAAAGGGACATCAGACGTATCCAAAGCCCTTTGGATAAATTGAATCTGAAAAAAGATTGACCGCTTAGAGGTTTCTTAAACGAACTAATTCGTTCTACATTAGATTTTTGGGTGAATAAACGAACTTGTTCGTTTTTAAACTGTTAGGCGAAAGGACAATGTCGGAGCATTCTTATAAGATTTTTATTTTTTCAGTAGGCACTATAGCCAATGTGTATGGTTGCTCTTATGAGGTGGGGAATGAGCATATCAGTAAAAACGGTGTTTAGATATAAGAAAAGCCATTCAATTAAGTATCTCTTTCTTGCTGCATATTTGATTTTAATTCTAGTTTCATTTGAATGGTTTATCGACAAGTTTATTCCTGGTATAGTCACTCTTAGCTACGAAGCTAGTTCGTTATTTGTCGGTGTTGTTGCGCTCCTTTTGCTTATTTGCCTTCGAAACTTTTTTTTCGCTGGCAATGTTGTCATTAAGGTCACAGACGAAATTATACTTTATGAGGAAAAGGGCAAAAGGTTAGAGATTCCTTGGGTAGAGATTACTCAAGTTGAATGGGTTGACCTATTTACAAATGCAGAAAAAGTTGCTAGCCCTATGTCGCTTCTTGTTAAGAGTAACCAGGGAGTTATAGAAATCAGTCAAACCCTTGATCGGTTTCCTAAACTTGTCCAGATTATTAAATCGAAAGTAGGAGCTAGATTTGACACTACGGGAATACCTATTGAACTTAAGCTGGATAAATAGATTTATTAGCGGTTCTTTGGGGAGGTTGTCCCTTCGTCTAACAGGCCGTTTACCGGCTCCGCTGCGCTCCGACCTAACTTGCTCGCTGTCACACCTTTTGCGGTTTGGGGCAGTGGGCTTGGGTGGCAAAAGGTGCGCCAACGGCAAGTTCGGTAACCGGCTGGAACGTTATGTGAAATAGGGGTTAGGATTCATAATTCTGTCTAAAGAAAAAAGGATGAGTTACTATGTCAAACAAGGTGCGGTTGTCAAAAGAACAGTTCGACGACTTAAAAATGGATAAACAGTTTGCTGAGGTGTTATGTCTAGCCAGAGTGGTTAACTCTATGAGGTTTATACTTTTGTCTGGTCGGTCCATGGGTGAAGGTTTTGTAGCTCATCGAGACACAACCAATTCTTTTTTCATGGCTGTAGGTATTTTGCATGAAGGATTTAGGGTTGTTGATAGGCTAGGAAAGTATTTTTCTAGTAATGACAAGTTTAGAGAGGGTTTCGTAAAACTAAGGAAATCACAAAAATATAAAGACCTTAAAGATTCAGTAATCGGAGACGTAAGAAACCACATTTCTTTTCATTTTTTCTCTGACGTTATTGAAGATACCCTTAAAGAACTAGATTCAAGTGAATGTGTACTATTTTCGACTGATGATAACACGTGGAAAACCGTACATTATGATTTGGCAGACTTAACGGTAATAAATACAATGATAAGTAAAAAACCTGTTGACGAGAATGAATCCGATTATTTTTCTAAGATAGTCTCCGGTACTACATCATTATGTTTAGACTTTGTTAGAGCCGCCGACGAACTTATTGCTGATTATTTTAATCAGTTGAATTTAAAAGTAGAAGAAATGTAGCTCCAAAATAGCGGATGCCCACCCCTACATCACATAACAGCTCCATTACCGGTTCCGCTGCGCTCCACCCAACTCACTCGTTGTCACGCCCTTTACGGTGTGGGGCGGGGACTAAAGTAGCAAAGGTCGCGCCAACTTACCGTGAGTTCGGTAATGGAGGCAAACGTTATACGAAATAGGAAAATGATTTCGGAGAGTGAATTATGAGAGAATTAAAGCAGGAGTTGTACGCTTGTTTGGAAGAGGGCTTCCTAAGAAAATTAGTAGAGAGAGTTAGAGTTGATAAAGA